>NZ_JBSEDY010000008.1:0-262217 GCF_053570945.1 Paenibacillus sp. CMM36 | reverse complement strand
TGCAGGAAAAGGATGTATCGGGTATTAGCTACCGTTTCCGGTAGTTATCCCTGTCTTGTGGGCAGGTTGCCTACGTGTTACTCACCCGTCCGCCGCTAGGTTATTTAGAAGCAAGCTTCTAAATAACCCCGCTCGACTTGCATGTATTAGGCACGCCGCCAGCGTTCGTCCTGAGCCAGGATCAAACTCTCCATTAAAGACCAACCGAAGCTGGTTTATAGAAAGAGCGATAAGCTCATGTTGAAACTGACGAGATAAAAATATCTCTTGTTTGATTTTGCAAGCAAAATCGTTTTACTCACTCGTTGTTCAGTTTTCAAAGATCAAACCTACATAACGTCTTACTTTGTTTCACCACCGCGTCTCAGCGGCGACTTAAATAATGTAACACATAACCTCATTTTTCGTCAAGCTTTTTTTTGAAAACTTATTTTTTCCGCTTGATGCAACACGTTTATCCTGCTTTAAACAGTTCAAAACTATTCATGCTGCTTAATGGGGCGAGTTATAACTTATCACATATTTTATATACTCGTCAACCTAAATTAATAATTTATATTTTTTAACTATTTATAAATACTAGATCATGTGCAAAAAAAGGAAGAAAAGTCGGTTTAACAACCTTTCTTCCTGACAAATCAACCCCTGTACATCAAATAAGAGAGTAACGCAGTTCACGATTTTGCCCGCGATCCCTAAAATCCCCGGCAGCTGTTTCTCTAATAAGTGATCGATATACCAGTTTACGGAGCACGACGGTAAGATCCAATTGGAGATTCTTTAGCTCAGGATGGTTAATAAGTTCATTTATAGACCAAGGTTCCCGTCTGCTGCCTAATATACGGAATAGCGGAGAGGAGCACTCCTCCATTTTTGACATAACTGAAAATTCACAAGCAAGCAGTACTAGTTCAACCCGTTGTTCCAAGGTTTCCGTACTTAATGTGAGTTCGTTATACAGTTTGTCAATTGTTCGATCCAGAGGCTGTACCTGAACCCATAAGTGAACCTTTGGATAAATCCCCCGTTCAATGAGTTCAATAGATGCCCAATGATCCAATGCTTTCAGAACACTTTGATAAGCGTCAATGATCCGCCCTTCTCGCACCGCTCTTTTACCATGAACGTAATTGACCAGAAAGCGGGAGAACTCATGAAATCGCTTCTGCTCCCGCAGTGGATCGTTAAACTCAACAATTTCCTGTCTTAAAAAACGAACCCTGTCATCCCTTTCCCAGACAATACGCCCTTCTAGCACATAATCTATAATGTTGGCTTGTTCACCAGCGATAATCCATTCCTTCAGACAACTGAGCGTTGCGTACAACACTTGGCATCTTAAACCATTCATAAATAAGTGTTGAATAGAACGGACTGGCTTGGTGCCTTCTCCAATAATTAGAATAAGTTCATCAAAGTCATACAACATTGAACCGTGAAAATACTCTCCCGGTTTTCTGTACGAAATAATACCTATCGAATCCTCCTGCAACAATTCATCATATATCAGGTTTAATTTGGTTAGCTGCACTTCTCCCTCCATACCTGCAAGGCGGCTATGACCGCAAATTGGATATTTGGATACATGTGATCATTTCTACATAAATAAGAAACTTCCTTCTTCAATTGTAATTTTTTTATCTTATTCACTTATTTTTTTCAGTGTTATCCAAGCGTCTTTATCTGCAAAGCTTCGATTCCACACACCAATTCCTCCGAGCTTCAGCGATTTGGCAAGTTCTACTCTTGCCTTCAGAGATACCTGATCCTCCAGCCAAATCTTTTTGACTACGCCGTCTTCTGTATACTCGACATAATTCTGGCCTTCGGAAGCTCTAAACTTGGGCTTCAACTTAAATTGGGCTATGATATTGGCTGCTGACTCCATACCAAGTGATTTGGAGGTGACCTTAATCTTCCCTTCTTTGGGAGTCTCGGACCACACGCGAGTATATAATGGAATACCTAAAACCACTTTTTGAGACGGCACTTCATCTTCCCGAATAATTCGCTTAATTGACGCTTCCGTCCATGGTAACGAGGCGACGGAACCAGCTTTTGGACTAGCCGCCCAATGCTCATCATACGCCATTACCATGAGATAATCTGTTATAGTCCCCAATGCTTTTCGATCCAAAAAAACAGACCACATCTCACTTTGAGATTTAGGCGTAACATCAATGGACAGTATCAAATCATGTTCCCGAGCCATCGGTTTAAGTTCACGCAAAAATTGG
Organism: Paenibacillus sp. CMM36; assembly: GCF_053570945.1. NCBI lineage: Bacteria > Bacillati > Bacillota > Bacilli > Caryophanales > Paenibacillaceae > Paenibacillus > Paenibacillus sp. CMM36. Next base: position 259,980 of record NZ_JBSEDY010000008.1, on the reverse strand, counting down.
GTGACATTGGGGCCATCCTTTGTATGAACATTTTCAAAGTCGATATTAATACCGTCCAGATCATTTTGTTGAGCAAGTGAAATCATCTGATCTACAATCGACTTTCGACGTTCAAAGGTAGACAAAGCTTCTGTTGTTAGTTCGGGATTAAAACTGTTGCTCAACAACCCCCAAACCTCCATACCCTTGCGATGTGCCCAGCTGACATAAGAAGGATCCGCTTTGCTTTCTACAGTGCCCTCATGATCGACGACACTGAACCACGTAGGGCTCACCACATTTACTCCAGGCATAGGATCAAACTTGGAAGGATCGGGCTTGCGATTATAGACGGCTTCCCAAGCGAGATTCACTGGTCTACCCTCCCAATGCTTCTCCGATATGGACAAATCGTCCTTAACCGAAGGAATCACAAGCTCTTCTCCTTCAGCGATATGGTCTGATTTAATGTATCCTGCATAGCCATTGTCTAACTGCACAAAATACCAATCACCCTGTTGGGACCAGATACGTACTTTCGTCCGCTGAGGTACATCTGTCAAAATAAAAGATAGGCTAGAGGCTTCTTTACGTAAGGCAATTCTAGCATCCTGTTGCCCATCCTTCTTTTCTACATTACCCAGCCTGACCTTCTCGCCGGCCTTCATCAAGATAACGGCACCCGTTACAGAGTCTTCGTGTATAGAAACGCCGTATACTTCACGTACAGCCTCTATCGGGATATATACCTCTCCACTGATCACCTGGGGGGCTGCGCTCAGCGCATATGTTTTACCATTCAATTCCCCTTGTGCCTTCGAAACCTTCATATAGAGCAAGCTTTGTCTCGTCGCCATAATGACGGTTTGGCTGTCATCCTCATAGCGAACCGAAGGATCAATTTGACTTTGCACCAATTTAAGCGGCATCAGCATGTTCTTGCCGGAGCTTTGAGCTTCATACCCAGTCAACTTGCCCTGCATAAAAATAGGACGGACACTGCCCTGCCAATCGGGTTTCTCATGAAGGGGATTACCAAACCATACGACAGTAATTGCGCATATAATCGCTGCAAATAATAGCAGGCTTGCCGCTCCTTTGAATCGTGAACGTTTACGGCGGCGTCTGGAATGATTTCTGGCCAATATTGAACCTCCATTGTATGAACTTTGAATTCCGTATTTTGTAACCTCAACAGATTACTTGAAACAAAAGTAAAGTGATTTAAACAAAAAAACGCGGTAAATCCCCGCTTACGGAGAATTGCTCACGTTTCCAATCCATTACAATATATACATACCGCACAAAAAAACTCTATTCCTTGTTTCGTTACGTTTGTTTGTTACTACAAGTTTTGCATACTCCGTGTAACTCCATACGATGTCCATGCACTTCGAAGCCTGTTTCCAACGCAGCATGACGTTCCACATCAGCCAAATAGGGATAACTGAAATCTTCAATTTTTCCGCATTTTTCGCAAATGATGTGATAGTGCTCCGAAATATTGGCATCATAACGACTGGCGTTATCTCCATAGGTCAACTCATGTACCATACCCGCTTCTATAAACATCTTTAAGTTATTATAAACCGTAGCCACACTCATACTTGGAAACTTGGACTCAAGCGCTCGATATATTTCATCTGCAGTCGGATGCCCCATGGTTTCCATCAAATAGTTTAATATGGCATGACGCTGGGGTGTTATGCGTACACCTGTCTTCTTTAGAAGTTCCAAAGCATGCTGGACGCGTGCTGCCATATATGTCCACCGCCTTATCCCTTACTTACGATCCTATCAATTACCACGCATCTATTTACAACTTACTTCTAAACCTACTCACATTGTACGGTCTACTCAAGTTTCTTGTCAACGCGCCGTATTGTCGCCGGATGTTCCTATAGAGGTATCTGTCTCGGGAGCTCTAGGTTCAGCCGGAGAGATTTCAGATGTATCGGGCGCAGTCGTACCCCCGGAATCTTCCAAGTCGGGTAACGACGGCATCAGTAACTTTTTAATGGTTAAATTACTGTTGCCCTCCACGTTGATCGCATACTTGCCTGTCCCGTTTTGGCCTGAAATACTTTTACTGTCTATTTTAAATGGAAAATCGGATTGAAGATTACCATAACTGCTTGAACCCTCTAACTGAAAATCTCCATTCGACGGAAGATCCAATACGATATCACCGACAGCACTGTATATTTTCCAATCTCCGCCCACCTGTTCGCTATGCACTTTGATAGAGCCATTAAGCGAATTAGCATTCAGCTTGGCTGTAGAATTCAACACATTCATGTCCCCATTCTGAGTATCAACAGTGATATCTCCTTCCGAACGAGCAAGCTGAATGTCACCTACCATGGTATGTAGTGTGACAGCTCCCTCAATATCGCCTGCCTGCATGTCGCCTCGGTTCGTGCGCACATCCACATCTCCAGAAATCCGATGCAATTTAACCTGACCGTTCAGCGTGCCTCCCTTGACATTGCCGATAGCGTCATTAACGATGAGATTTCCATTACCGCTCTCGAGTCTAATGCTGTCAATAGCATCAACTCCATTCAAGGTAATATTCCCGTTGGAGGTTCTAATCTGCATATTGAACCGTCGGTCCTCAGGCACGGTGATCAGCATGTTCACACGGGGCTGACGTTTGCTTGATGCTCCGTATGACTGTGCCTCCGGACGAATCTGGATAGTCTTGCCGTCGGTAGAAGTCAGTGAAGAAGCTTGAGCAATCTTGTCCGCTTCGGCAGCAGGCGCTTGATCCACCCATAGAGTCCCTCGTACCTCTATATTGGACACAGGTCGTCTGATCAGTGTTACATCACCATTAACTGAATCAACTATTAAATCGGACGTCTGCATAGTTACAGGTACCAGCACACCACCCATATCATACCGATTCTCTTTAGCCTGGCTAAAATCCATAGAGGCTGACGTCAGATTGAGACTGACCCGATTCCACAGATACATATAATGATTTTGCTGGGTCACGATAAAAACCGAGGCTGCCACTACCAAAGCGGACAGAATCCCCTTTAGGTCAGGTCTGAATCGCCTTCCATTGTCAGACTTGCCTTCTTTCCGAAAGTACACAGCAAAAAAAATTAGATACTCCAGTCCCCAAAGCACGAAGATTACGGGCCACCAAACGAGGAGTTGAAGCATATATTCAGTATTTTGAAACACATCTACAATAAGCAAAATGCCTACAGCCATCAACAGAAGCGAAGAGGTGTAGCGCCCGACTCTTATTTTACGGTGCACGCCAGCTTCACCCTCTTTCTTTCAACTTTTTACGCTTAAAGGTCAGAAAGGCTTCCCTTAGAAAAAGGAATAAACCGATCATCATTAATAAAATAGCCAGCGTAAGGAATCCATAATCCTCAAAGAAATTGCTCAACCAGCGAGGTTTCATGCGAAACAAAATCATAAGCCCACCGCCTGCCACCATCAGCACAGCAAAAGCAAAGCCTCTCTCCCACGCATAAAAAGGACTACTTTGCTGGCCTCTAGCATCCATTCGTACATAACGATCAGGCTTACGTCGATAGCGAACCATATAATCTGCAGACTGTAAGACATCATATACATTATAAAAATATAAAACAGGTATGAACAATCCAAGCAAAATAAGTAATGGAATGTTGATCCTTAAGCCGTCAGAGGAAACATACAGCATCGCAAAAATATCTAGCAGGAGCAATACAATAAAACTAAGCCCCCTGATAAACAGTCCTAAAAAAAGATGTCCCAGTCCGGGTAACAATGCCGCCATGATAATGGCAATCACTTTGCGAAATTTAGCGTATTTTAGACGCTTCCCCTGTCTGGGTTGTTCCAGCTGTTCCGATGCTTGTAGCTGTCCAGCCTCTCCAGACGGTAACGGTTGTTCCGAGTTCATGCCATCCTCCCCTTTGAATCCCATGCGTGGTTCCGCTGAAAAACATTTCAATGCTTACATAGTACCCCAATCAGATTTAAGAGTAACTGTTAAAAAAAGGTACCCTATTACTCAACAGAGACTGCAGCTATATCTTCCCATTGTCGTAAATCTGCTGCAATACGTACAGGATTAAAATCATGACGGGCCAGCACCTCTAGGGAAACCTCCATACTCTGCCGATCTGGATGTAATTCGTGAAATGGGACATTTTCATGTTCTTTAATCATTATTTTACGTATTTCCACTTTTTCTTGCTCTAAATAAGTCGAAATCTGATCCAGCAATCCGTGAGAGGCCAATCCGTACAATGTAATAAGATGGCGCTTGCGTCCACGCATATACCGAAGTTCAACTTTGTTAAACACCCATAAATTTAAAAATACGAGCACTGTCGCCGCTATAGATGGGAAATAAAACCCTGCTCCAACCCCAAGGCCAATAGCAGCCACGACCCAAATGGAAGCCGCAGTCGTTAGTCCGGTAATGGATTTACCTGTGAACATAATCGTTCCTGCACCCAAAAAGCCTACGCCAGTGATCACAGCGGTAGCCAAACGAGCGGGATCTATGCGTACATTAGCTTCTTTAATAAAATCGGCAAAGCCGTAAATGGAGAGTAGCATAATCAGCGTCGAACCAAGGCTGACCATAATATGAGTCCTCAAACCAGCTGCGTGATTGGAACGCTCGCGTTCAAACCCAATGAATCCACCGAGAAGCATGGACAGTAAAAGCCGTAAAATGATATGTGAATCGTCTATAATCCACGGATTATTCATTCGAGTCTCTCCTCCCGGTTATGTCGTGCTTCCCACTCCGGGTGCGCGGTTTGTGGGCTTATGTGCATTTTTAATGTCAATTTGATACCTCAATGCTATTCCACCTTATGCAGATGGTAGGTAGTTAATTCCACGCCTGGAGCGACCTCAGCCGCAGATACGGGACGAAAGCCATGTTTTCGATATAACGCCACCGCAGGAGTATTTAGAGTTCCTGTAGAGACGATAAACAACGGGATATTTTGATATTCATTCAAAACATGCTTCATTAAAGAATCTGCAATGCCTTTACGAAAATGATCTGGGTGAACCATCATACGTGTAAGGGTAAGCGAATCGGGCGATTCGGACTGCACAGCCAGTGCTCCTAGCAATTCACCGTCCTCCAGCCACCCATAAAAAGACTCTCCACAGCTTCTCAGCGTATCCAATGTATCCATCAGTGGAGGAATTTCATCAAACCCAATCAGCTCAGCTTCCAGCCTATAGGCAACATGCTGTAGACGCCATATCTGACTGACGATATCATCATCTTCCAATGAACATAGGGTAACCATGCTGTTTTCCCTCCTAAGGAAACTCATAAAATGCCATCAGGTTCTAAAGCTTGTTCGCGCCAACCATTCTTAGCGGCTATGCAAAAGGGGCCTGTCCCTAAAAGACAAGCCCCTGTCAAATCTATGCCATTAGCGGTTCAGCACTTCCGTCAGCAACTTATTAGCAAGGCCAGGGTTTGCCTTCCCCTTGCTCTCCTTCATCACTTGACCGACTAGGAAGCCGATGGCCTTTTGCTTGCCAGCTTTGTAATCCTCGACCGATTGCGGGTTAGCTGCTACAACTTGTTCGACAATTGTAAGAATCGCACCCTCATCACTGATTTGTACAAGCCCTTTTTCTTCGACAATTTGCTGTGGCAGTTTATCACTTTCCAGCATTTCCTTGAAGACCGTTTTAGCGATTTTGCTATTGATCGTTCCCTTCTCCAGCAGTCCGATCATTTCACCCAAGCCCCGACCGGTCAATTTAACCTGCGACAGTTCAACACCGGCACTGTTCAAATAACCGAGTAGATCCCCCATAATCCAGTTGGATACTGCTTTGGCATCCTTGGTGAATTGAAGGCTATCCTCGAACAAATCGGCCAATGGCTTGGAGGACGTAATCACCTGGGCATCATACTCAGGTAATCCATATTCGGAAGTGTAGCGTGCTTTACGCTGGTCAGGCAATTCAGGAATCGAAGCACGGATGCGCTCTTTCCATTCCTCGTCTATATGAAGAGTAACGAGATCCGGGTCTGGGAAATAACGATAGTCATGGGCCTGTTCTTTACCACGCATGGATAAAGTTTTACCTTGTGCTTCATCCCAACGACGTGTCTCCTGTACAATTGTTCCGCCTTCGTCCAGCGTCTGCTCCTGCCTGAACTGCTCATATTCCAGTCCGCGCTGTACGCCACGGAAGGAGTTCATGTTTTTCAGTTCCGCTTTAGTTCCTAGCTCTTTTTGTCCATGCGGACGAAGACTGATATTCGCGTCGCAGCGAAGTGATCCTTCCTCCATCTTCACATCGGATACGTCACAATACTGCATAATGGCACGTATTTTTTCCAGATAGGCCTTGGCTTCTTCCGGCGAAGATATCTCCGGTTCCGAAACGATCTCGACCAATGGTGTGCCGACCCGATTAAAATCGACCAAAGATGCGTAGCCACCATCAACATGTGTTAATTTCCCTGCGTCCTCTTCCAGATGCAGTCGAGTAATACCGATACGCTTTGTCTCACCATTCACTTCAATATCAATCCAGCCATTTTCGCCAATGGGTTGATCGTATTGTGAGATTTGGTAGGCCTTAGGTGAATCGGGGTAAAAATAGTTCTTGCGGTCAAACTTGCTCACATCAGCAATGGTGCAATTCAGCGCCATTGCTGCTTTCATCGCATAATCAACGGCCTGACGGTTCAATACCGGCAATACCCCTGGATGACCGAGACAGACCGGACATGTATGAGAGTTGGGTGGTGCTCCGAAGGATGTCGAGCATCCACAGAATATTTTAGACTTCGTATGCAATTCCACGTGCACTTCAAGTCCGATGACCGTCTCATACTTGGATGTAGTTGTAGACATGAATAGGTTCCCTCCTTTTTGGCAAATTACAGCTGCGGACGCTGCTTGTGAAATTCGGTATTTTGTTCAAAAGCATGAGCTACGCGTAGCACGGAAGACTCGTCAAAGGCTTTTCCGATGATTTGTAGTCCGACTGGCATTCCATCCGCTAGACCACACGGAATGCTAATGGCTGGCACACCAGCCAAGCTCACCGGAATCGTCAAAATATCGTTCAAATACATTGTTAATGGATCGTCCACTTGCGAGCCGATTTTGAAAGCAGTTGTCGGTGCAGTAGGTCCGATAATCACATCATATTGTTCAAATACACGATCAAAATCCTGTTTAATCAGTGTGCGCACTTTTTGAGCTTTCAAATAATAAGCATCGTAGTACCCAGAGCTGAGCGCATAGGTACCTAGCATAATCCGACGCTTCACCTCAGGACCAAAACCCTGCGTACGGGACTGATGGTATAGATCAAGCAGGTTGTCTGGATTGTCAGAACGTACACCATAGCGCACGCCGTCAAAACGTGCCAGATTGGATGACGCTTCGGATGAAGCCAGCAGGTAGTATGTCGCAACCGCATATTCCGTGTGTGGAAGAGATACCTCTTCCCATACAGCGCCCAATCCTTCCAGCGTTTTCAGTGCATCCAGCACCTTCTCCTTGACCTGAGGATCGACGCCCTCACCAAGATACTCTTTAGGCACAGCGATACGTAGTCCTTTTACATCCCCGGTTAAAGCGTTCAAATAATCAGGAATGTCTACCTTTGCAGAAGTGGAGTCCTTCTGGTCATAACCTGCAATGGCTTGTAGGACATAGGCCGAATCCTGAACATTTTTAGTAATGGGTCCAATTTGGTCTAAAGAGGAGGCAAAAGCCACCAGTCCAAAGCGGGATACTAGACCATAGGTTGGTTTCAGGCCAACTACTCCGCAGTAAGAAGCGGGCTGGCGAATGGAACCCCCTGTATCCGAGCCGAGCGTGAAATAAGCCTCACCCGCTGCAACAGCCGCAGCCGAGCCGCCACTGGAACCACCGGGAACACGTTCTAAATCCCAAGGGTTACGTGCAGGGAAAAAGCTGGAGTTCTCGTTAGAGCCGCCCATGGCGAATTCGTCCATGTTCATTTTACCGAGTGTCACGGTTTGCGCTGCGCGTAACTTGCTAACAACTGTGGCATCGTAAACGGGATCAAAATTTTTCAAAAACTGACTGCCACATGTTGTACGCAGCCCTTCTGTCACAATATTATCCTTAATGCCAACTGGCAGGCCAAACAACAACCCTCTTTCCTCTCCGGAAATCAGTTGATCATCCAGCTGACGTGCGGATGCACGGGCCTGTTCCTCGTCAACGGTAATATAAGCTCTGATCTTGTCTTCCCGCGCACCAATTGTCTCCAGAGCGTGTCCTACCAGATCACTCACGGAAATTTCCTTTTGATGCAGCTTGTTATGTATCTCGGGCAATGTGTTATTGAACAAGCTCAATTTGCATCCTCCTTTCAAATATGAGATCTATTCCAGAACAGCAGGAACCTTAAACTGTCCGTCTTCTTCTTCAGGTGCATTGCGCATCACTTGCTCATGTGTCAAACTTTCGCGAACTTCGTCGTCTCGCATGACATTGCTGACGTGCAGCACATGAGTGGTCGGCTTTACCTGCTCCGTATCCAGCTCATTCAGCTTCTCCGCATAATGGAGAATGGCGTTTAATTGTCCTGTCATCGTTTCTTCCTCAGCCGCGGTCAGATTCAACCTGGACAGCTTGGCTACGTGACGGACATCTTCCGTGGAAATGTTCATACAAAACCCTCCTCATGTATATGAGGATTTTGCAAAAAATCCAATAAGCGACTGAAATCGAATTTTGCAAAATCCTGATATTAAAAAATGCTGCACCGAACTTTGAAATAACGTTTTTAATTATAGGATAGAACCCTTTACAATTCAATCTTTGACGCGGTACAGAAGCAAACTGCACTTCGATGAGGTAAATGTTGCTAAAAGAATATAAAAAAAGCACCTTTCGGTGCTCTTTCGTGAAAACTATAGGAGCTGAGATTGTGCCCTTTATATATTCTTAAAAAGAATCGACCGTAGCCGACTTCTATATCCAAGCACGCAAATTGACTTGTCTGATAAAATCAGCCTGTGACAACAACTCCGCCGCGGTTTCTTCTTCCTCAGTCTCTACCGAATCAATACCACCGTTCATCACATGCATGAACAGTTGCTCATTATGGGTAGCAAGGGCGTAATCTATCAGCGCTTCACGCTCAATCCGCTCGGCTTCCAGCTTGAGAATACTCTCTTCCAGCTCGATGTCTCCGGATGGTACAAAAAAATTGCGGTTCACCTTCGGTACGCGAATGACATAGTCAAAAGCATTGTCCGCATTACGGTCGTAAGCAATGATATAACCATGTTCGCCCACAGGAAGATTCTGCTCAAAAGCATCCGCGACGATCATAATTCTAGCTCCTAAATGATGCATCGTTAGCCCCCCCCGTTTGTCTGAACTTATCTGCTAAGTCTACTAAAAAAAAAAGTAGCTTGTCTATATCATCTATGTATCTTCATAATCGACCGTCTCCACGTCCCAACCTGTGTTCATTCAGCCTCACATGCCAGTTTTGTGTAGGGATTCCGCCCCGTCGTTTCACCTTTTTCCAAGTTATGATCTTCGGCTCGGAATCTGCCACAGAATCTTCAATATCTATTATATTGGGAACCCGGAAACTACCTCCAATCTCACGTTGTACCCCATATATATGTTTTCTTTTCATTCTTGCTCCCCCTTGTGATCTGACGGCCTCATGCCTCTTTATCCTCTTAATGGGCAAAAAAAAAGAACGCAAACCGGGATTCATCCACAGCTTGCGTGCTTCGCGAGTTTAGTATGTAACTTCAATAAATTTATGTTAACAAAAATAAAAACCTTTGTCTATACATAATTTATAATTTGTTGTCGAAATGGGGCAAAACCTGTCACACCTTTGATTTTGCCCCTACTGAACATTCATCACATTTACCGGATATACGGATTGTTAGCTTTCTCATAACCGATGGACGTTTTGGGACCGTGACCGGAATAGACTGTAACGTCATCTCCGAGTGGAAACAATTTGTTCTGAATAGAATCGTATAGATCCCGTTCGCGGCCGCCCGCCAGATCCGTGCGTCCAACGCCCTGACGAAATAGCACATCCCCGGAAAAAAGATCTTTGCCGCATAAAAAGCTGACACTTCCGGGTGAATGGCCCGGTGTATGGAAAACCCGGAACGTGTGACCGATCAGGTTCAATTGTTGACCTTCTGCCAAGTCATATTCGGCTGGTTCCGTCGAGATCGGAGGGGATGCCTCTGGCCACATCAAGGAGCCATTCAGCTTAGGAGATGTAAGCCAGTCTTGCTCCAAGGCGTGCAGATAAACCGGGCAGTCTTTGGCATTGCGAATCTCCTCTACTCCTCCGATATGGTCAAAATGGGCATGCGTCAGCAGGATAGCTTCAATCGTCAGTGGCTCAATGGCTCTCAGCAAAGGACCCGGATTCATCCCTGGATCAATAATAACAGCGCGCTTCGGATCATCTCCTTGAAGCAAATAAGCATTCGTCTGGAGCGGGCCGAGATTAAAACTGCGAATAGATAATGTCATAAGTTAAAATCCCGAGATCAGCTCGCGTAATTCCTGAACAATTACAGGATGGACCTCGGTTCCCTCCCCATATTTTCCAGCCATTTCTTTACGAGCAACTGCGATTTTTTCTTGATAATCATCGGCTTCCCGATCTGGATTTTCACGTTTGAATGCGATCATAATTTGTTGAACATGTGCAGGGCGTGGTCCCCAGTGGCCAAGTACATGACCTCCCGTATCCGCAAAAATCACAATCGGCACAGCACGTCCGCCCATTGTCAGGAAGTCGTCCATCAGCGCCTGATGATTTTCCAGAATCAATACTTCGGTTGGAATCCCGCTATTCTCCAACGCGCGGAACACAACTGGCACATTGCGTACTACATCCCCACACCAGTCGGCAGCCAATATAAGCACACGCAGATCATCACGATGGTTCAGGCTTTCAAAAAACTCCCGATCCTCTTCGCTGCTCCACACAAACTGATCGTATCCAGAGCGGAAGGCTTCTTTGTTCTTTTCCATGCCCTCCATAAATTGTTCAGGACTCAAGCCCTTTCCGAAATATTGCGATACGTTAGTACGGCTCATGTTATACACTTCCTTTTTTGTTTTTGGCTACAATCCATTTGATAACAAAATAAATGATCAAGAGCGCAAGAGCAACCAGCAAAATCGGTTTGATGTAAGGTGCTGCCACTTCGTCAATTTGTTCCCACTTGTCTCCCAACAGCATACCTAAATATATAAACAAAACAGACCAAGGTATAATCGCCAGCGTTGTCAAAATAATAAAGCGCCATACGTTCATTCGAGCCAACCCGGCAGGGATTGAGATCGCGTGACGAACAACAGGGATAAAGCGAGCTGTAAAAATGACCCCTGTGCCATATTTATTGAACCAGGCTTCAGCGTGGTCAACATGACTTTTTTTGATGAGTATGTATTTCCCATACTTATCTAAAACGGGTCTGCCGCCATAGCGTCCAATCCAGTAAATGAACAACTGGGCCAGCACCCCGCCAATCGTTCCAAACACGACTGCGCCAAAAAAATTAATATGACCCGAGGACACTAAAAAACCGCCATAAGCGAGGACTATTTCACTTGGAATGACCTCCACCATCAAGCCTAGCATAATACCAAAATACCCAAGACTACGAATGATCTCAAACAAATAATTAATGATACTAGATATTTGGTCCATCTCTCTTCCCACTCCCTGCCTGTTTCTCTATTTTCATTTAGTGTATCACAGCGGCAGAACAAGTCGCCACTTCGTCCAAAAAGGGAAGTCAGTGACCCCGGATCCTCTGCCCGCATAAGTTGTGAGAGAGAGGAGGGGGTACAATATGCCTCCCGGCAAATTCCCCAAACATGACAATTCACAATCCCGATTACCCACGGCTCGTGGTATCCGCCGCGCATGTACCAAAGAGTTGTATCGAACCTGCAAACGTCTGCCTGTTCACATTGCTCCTGATCTGGTCAAGCAGGGCGAAGAACTATACTGCCGCAAGGTCGTCGGACACCTTATCTGGATTGCGGAAAACCATAGTAATCGCAAACTACTGTGCGACTGGTGGGATGAAGATGTCAGCGAGGAGCTCGCGGCATTGTGGAAGGTGGATCGCGATGTCTTGTGCACCGCTTTTAGAAATGCCTATGGCGGATAGATGTTTGTGTACTGCAATCATGAACTGTGAACTACAAAAAAGTGGAGCCACCCCGCAGTGGCTCCACTTTTACTATATTCCTAGCTATGTGTCTGCTTTTTCCCCGCTCCTTCGGGAAGCAAGTCCGCACAAGCGCGTTCCAAATAAGGATCAGCATGAATAAAATCCCGAAATGCTGTGTATTCACGCCACAGAACGGATTGTTCTCCCGCTTGCCCTTTGACGGCACGAATCAGAATATTTTTAGGTGTATGCTCCATGTCGATAAATTCCAATAGCTGTGTCCGATATCCCATCATATCCAGCAGTTTGGCCCGGATTCCATCCGTTGCCAGTGCAGAAAAACGCTCCTTTAAAATGCCGTGGGAAAGCAACGGCTCCAATACCGGATTTTCCAGTTGGTTAAACAGCTCATGCTGGCAACACGGAACCGACAAAATGACGGAAGCACCCCAGCGAACAGCCTTTTCCAGCGCCGCATCTGTTGCAGTATCACAAGCGTGCAAGGTAACAACCATATCCACCTGTTCCAGTTCGTTATAGTCTGCGATATCACCGACCAGAAACTCCAACTGTCGATATTGCAGCTTTTGAGCCAGAACATTACAGGCTTCAATGACATCTGCCTTCAAGTCCAAACCAACGATCTGCAATGGTCGCTTTTGCTGTACAGCCAAATAGTGATACAACGCAAAGGTCAAATACGATTTGCCACAGCCAAAATCCACAATCGTCAATGGGCGGCCTACCGGAAGGCTAGGTAATACATCCTGCACCATTTCGAGAAACCGGTTAATTTGACGAAACTTATCATACTTGCGGGCCAGTACCTTACCATCCTCATTCATAATCCCCAGCTCAATCAGGAAAGGAATTCGTTCCCCTTCTTCGAGCACATATTGCTTTTTGCGATTATGAGACAGGTCGGCTTTACTTTTGCTCGGTGACTTTGTCAGAATGGATACTTTATATTTTTTACTGATCAGCACTTGGTAGTCTGCATCCTTGGCGCATAAAAGTCCTTGGCGGAACGTGTCCTCAAACAAGGCAGTCATACGCTCGTTAGCTTCGTCAGGGGTCAGATTTTCATGAATGACTTTGTTGCTGTAATGAAAAGCAAACTGGTAATGCAGTTTGTTTTTCAATTCTACAGGTTTAATTTGTACTTTAGTAAAAGAAGCATCCTCCCGTTTGCGAAGCTGACTCAGCGTCGCTGTTATGAGGGATCCTCCCGTGGTCAATTGGTATATAAGTTCGCGCAGTGAATCCAAAAGGTACATCTCACTTTCTTTCATGTAATTGGGTGATCTCGGTCAAACCCTCGGTGACTTCCTGGCGTGAAATTCCACCCAGCTCCAGCTCTGCATTGGTCTTATCCAGTAATTGACTATAAAACGTCTCCGCTTCCGCTAGCAGCTCTGGCTGCTCCCATGCCAATCCAAACCAGACATCGGCGGCTTCGTCCAACCTGTTTTCTCGCTCGTAATGAACAGCCAGCAGCTTGCTGGTTTCAGGGGGGGAGCTCATATTCGCGCACCAGCTTCACGATACACGCTATTCGTTCAGGCAGGACCTGCAGATCACGAGTCGCGCCATTCGTATCGCTGTACAAATATAAATGAAGAGATTTCATCAAGATTCGTATACCTTCGTCTGTTCTGCTGGTTTCCAGGTAAATCGCGGCTTCTTCCTCCAAAATGCGAGCCACCTGCTGAAGCTTATCCGCTTCAATTCCAGGGCCCAATCGGAAAAGCTCAATAATTTGTTCCGGCGGCAATCGTCTGAGCAGATCTGAACGAAGACGAAACTGCTTGTTGAGCAGGTCATCTAGCTGTTTCAGCGCTTCGATGTGTTTATTTTCGCGCCTAAGACCGAGCACCGATGCTACTGCGGATGTCAATTCTTCCATCATACTGAGCAAATAGTCTTTTCTAAGCAAGCCGTTCCCTTCCTTTCATCCCGATGCCTAGACAACCAGAAACTTCTGTCTTCTGATTGTATGACATCCTTGTCTAAAAGCCAAATGCCACCGCCATGCCGCAATTTCATTTAACACAATTACAAATACTTTATAGCATCAAAGATTCGACACTCAGAAATCACGTATGGCACGTAACATTCCGTTAGTACAGTGTTTTGTAGCCGATCATGGACTAACGAAATAGAGTATTTGAAAATTTGATATTGATTCTCCGTTAGTCTCGTGTTATTTTTGTTTCATTCGAAACAAAAATAATCTTTATTATTTATTGATTCATATAATAAAATAAAATATTTATTTTCATTCGAAACAAAATTATGCATTGATATTTTACAGGGGAGGACGTTTAAGTATGGGAAAAAAATTCAGTGCGATACTACCGGAATATAAAGAGTTCATACAGCGACAGCATATTTTCTTTGTAGGATCAGCACCGATATCCGAGACGGGGCATGTGAATATTTCCCCCAAGGGATATGATTCCTTTCGTATTTTGTCAGATCAGGAGGTAGCCTATCTCGACTTGTCGGGAAGTGGCAACGAAACAAGTGCGCACATTATAGAGAACGGACGGGTAACCATCATGTTCTGTGCATTTGAAGGCGAGCCCAGTGTATTAAGACTCTATGGTACTGGCACAGTCGTGTTGCCCAATACAAAGCGTTGGAATGAGCTGTATCCTCTCTTTAATCCACTTCCTGGAGCAAGACAAATCATAGTAGTTGATGTTCATATGGTGCAGGATTCATGTGGTTTTGCAGTTCCCTTCATGACTTACACGAGCGAACGGGAAAAGCTGAAGGACGTGGCGATTCAGATGGGCGAAGAAGTACTTAAAAAGTATGCATACGAGAAAAGTTTAGAGAGTATTGATGGTTTGCCGACGGCGTTTGCCTTGAACAAAAATAATATGACTTAGGTATTCTGCACATTAACCGATATGATACAACAAGTCAGCAAAATTCAAATAAACTGAATGTATAGTGACCACATCTAAAAACAATTTGCATACAAGAAACCGGAACCTTCTGACGATCACATCAAAGGGTTCCGGTTTTTGGGCTTACCTTAGTCTACTTTTTCAAGTTTTGCTCCAAAAACGCCAAGATAGCATTAGCTAATAGCTCCGGTGCCTCAAACAGGCTCATGTGACCTGCTTCCGGCAGGGTAACCTGAGTTACTCCGGCCCGATCTGTTGTAAACGTCCGCGCTGGAGGAACCGCCTGATCCTGCTCCCCCGCTACTAAAAGAGCTGGCAAGGCAGAAGCCGACAACACATCCCGTCGGTCAGGACGCTCGCGCATAGCCAATGATGCTCCTACAGCTCCTTGCGGAGGTGTTTTGTAGCCAATTTCTTTGACTTTAAGTAATTGGCTGGACATCGACTCCACATGATCAGGAGCAAACAGTCCCGGTACGAGTCCATCTACAAAGTTGGTAATCCCCTCCGTTTGGATGGTAGATACAGCCTTGTTACGCTTTTCTTTACCTTCGTCCGTATCTGCATAAGCTGTGGAATGAATCAGTCCAAAGGCTGTAAGGCGCTCTGCATGTCTTTGCACTGCCGAAAGGGCTAAATAGCCTCCTAGGGAGTGACCAAACCAGGCAGCCTGAGGGATGTCCAATTGTTCTTGAAGTTTAAGCACATCATCTGCCATTTGATCAATCGTATAGGCTCCTAGTGGAGCATCGCTGCGTCCGTGTCCACGCAAGTCTGGAACAATACAACGATAGCTTGGGGACAGCAAGGGAACAACCTCATCCCAATAGGAGGAGCTTCCGCAAAATCCGTGCAATAGAATGATCGGATCTCCTTTTCCCTGTTCGGCATAGCAGATCGTCGTTCCTTCGCATAATACCTTTTCCATGTGGAACCCTTCCTTCTCTGTATATAATCTATTGGATCTGAATATATTAGTGAGTAGAACATGCTGATGTATATTATTAAGCAGACGATCAATATCTGAAACGGTAACCCTCTGGAAAATCTTGCGAAGCTGTTTTTAAGCCAAATTCACAAGCCGCCGCATTAGCAATATGCGCAGCCATTGTCATGACCAAGTGAAGCGAAGTCATTTGGAGTGTCCAATAGGGTTTGGGACTGCGCTCATTCACAATCGCTGCAACACTATAATGACCCACAGACGGCAGAGACAGCCCTACCGATCGCGCAGGAGTTAGCGGTTCACACGCAATAAGAAACATTCCCGTTGAGCCGTGCTGTCCAAGACAAGCATCTATGGCGATCACATGATGATCTTGGGGAATGCACTCCAAGTATGGAACCAGATGATCCGCATCACAGGGCTCCGACATTGTCCCAATCACGTGCGGAAAACCTTGCTCCTTGAGCATGGTGCCTACCAGTGGCCCCAGTGAATCACCCGACGAGCGATCTGTACCGATACAAACAAAAGTCAACTTATCTATAGCATGCTGATGATGAATTTCTCGGAAAAACGGCGCGAGTCCATCTCGATCTGTTTTCTTTACATTATGTTCTAAGGACGAGCGTCCGGGTGCGGAAGCTCGATTATACAAAGACAACTTTGCCCATCCTCCTTGATTCGGTTGTATATTGGTAATCTGGCTTTCAGTACATTCTACAACAAAAACATGATACAATACAGGCAACTTCCCCTGTTATGAAAGGATGGAAAATTAACGATGGATTTGTCTGTACCGTCTCATGCCAACATTGAGTATATGATTGAGGGCATTAAAACCAAGCTCCGTATGGCGAGTGGTGCTGCTATGCAAGCTTCCGCTTTCTCGCTGGAGCAATACGAGGACATCCATGATGTCTATGATATGGTGATAAACAAGCCTAACCTGAGCATTTCCGAGGTTGAAGCTATTGTTTCTGAACTGGGTAGATTGCGTAAGTCCTCCTGAATCAGCCTATAGGAATACAGCTTAGCTGTATTACAACCTATCATCATGAGCAACAGCCTTCATGCCAGTGGCCCTGTCACCGTAAATAAAGCTCGTACCTCCGCTCGCTTCAACAGACGCGCAACGGGGATACGAGCTTTATTTTTCGATTGCATATACGCATTTTCATACACTTCTTCACTCAAGGATGCTTCAAGGTAAATCTGCTAACACCAGTTCAGATATATCCTCATTACCTGTAGCTAGTATCTTTAATGCACAACTTTTTTGAATTCGTGCAGCATCACCAGGCCCTAACTGAAAATCTCCATCCTGGCACGTAACTTCCACATGACCGCTAACTACATAAATGTGGGTGCGGCGCTCCTCTTGCTGCGGATATTCAAGCTGCTGGCCTTTTTCCAATCTGCTCAGATACAGATTTATATCCTGCGCGATGGATAACGTTCCCTCCACTTCTGAACCAGACACAACAGGCTGAAGCCGATTTAGGCGTTCACTGTGCTTGAATCTTTGCACCTGATAAGAAGGCTGAATGCCAGGGCTCTCGGGTAAAAACCACATTTGCAAAAAGCGAACCGATCTTTCATCCCCAGTATTTCGCTCTTCATGTTCAATCCCGATGCCTGCACTCAGAACCTGAATCGAGCCGCTTTTTAAATCCTGCTCATGTCCCAAGCTGTCGCTATGATGCAATTGGCCTTCAATTACATAAGTGACGATTTCCAAATCGTGATGCGGATGTCTTTTGAAGCCTTGCTGCGGTTCAAGTTTGTTATCATTATGGGCTAGCATACAACCAAAATGGGCATTGCTCGGATCTTCATAATCGGCAAATGAAAAGCTAAACTCACTATGAATCCATCCTTTATTTGAGGTATGTCTTTCTGCCGATGTCACTATTTTAATCATCCTTAACACCTCCATGGATTACAGTTCCGTAAAGCAGCCTTGCTTCGTGATGATTATTCCACTTTCGGCCCTGGCATTACAAACACTGTGATACGATCCCTTTACCCCGGGCTTAAATGCCTCAATCAGCCTGTCGTCTCCGTCGAGTTTTGCTCTTAAGTTCATTATTAGTTAAGTTAATAGTACGAAAAATTAAATCTATTACAGCCATAAGGAGGAGATTTATTACATATGCTATCCCATAAACCCCAACCATCCCGGTTCCTACCAAGCTATTTGCGTCGTAGTCTGTATGCATCTATTATCATGATCGCTGTGATGCTTCTCATCGCCTACTCTGTGCAATGGATTGGCACGGCTCCTTTTCTATATTGGGATGAGCGTATACAGGATGCTATTTTTCCAGACACAGCAGCTACTCATGACCAATTGCTAACCATCGCTATATTCATTACGTCTTTCGGTTCATTCAGCATGTCGTTAATTATCGCCCTCGGTGCTGCTACCTTATGCTGGGTCTTTCTTCGTTCAAAAGCTTATTCCTTTGCGATCCTAAGCAGCTTTACGGCGATGTGGGTGCTGAATACGCTCATTAAAGAAATTCTGCAACGGGAACGCCCGTCACTTCAACATTTGGTTGAAGCCGGGGGCTACAGTTTTCCCAGCGGTCATGCGATGATTTCCATGGGATTTTACGGCATGATATTTGCCATCTGGGCTATAGAACGAAAGATTCGTGAGCGTTCGCTCTTCCTCCCATGCGTTCTTGGTGCACTGCTCATTATATTGATTGGACTAAGCCGTATATATTTAGGAGTTCACTTTCCTACAGATATTGTGGGTGGTTATATTGCAGGCATCATTTGGCTGGCGTTTACCGTTCCTATGATCTATTGGCGAGCGAAAATGCAACTTTCTTCTCCCCCCCGCCCATAACGTCCGATTCGGCTTTTTGTTTCACTCCGGGTCATGACGTTTATATACGAAGTAAGCAAGGCACAGCAATATCGAAGCTCAGCATTTATCAAAAACGTTATCGTTTGTGAACTTAGGATAAGGGAGGCGATCCTTGTGTGGGGAATTGTACTAAGTATTGTAATGGCCATTATTATCGGATTGATTGGCGATGCACTAGCTGGACATGAAATGCCTGGCGGCATTGCAGGCTCTATGATTGCTGGATTTGTAGGAGCTTGGCTAGGTGTCATGCTGTTGGGAGACTGGGGCCCGGTCATCGGAGATTTTGCAGTCATTCCAGCCATACTTGGAACCGCATTGTTCGTATTCTTGCTCGGACTTGTGTCCAGGCTATTGAGAAGGGCTACCTAACATTTATATATATTTTTATTCTATAAAAGGAGTGATATATCATGAGTAACATTGACAATCAAAATATGGCAAGCACTTCAGGTTTTGCAAAGGGTTTATTCATTGGAGGTTTGATTGGTGCTGCGGCAGCCCTGCTGTTCGCTCCAAAGCCGGGTCGCGATTTACGTAGTGATCTGTCCGAAAAAATGACTGTTGTCTCCGATAAAACGAAGGATGTCGCATCTGTAGTTAGCAGCAAAGCGACAGATTTGGCCAAAACCGTTTCCACTAAAACAGCAGATGTAGCCAAAACGGTATCCGAGAGTAAAGACAACATCATATCCAGCGTAACCAAAGCTTCTGCCGATGTCGCTAATGAAGCGGCCAAAGCGGATAAAGAAGTTATGGATGCAACCGCTCAAGCAGCCAAGGACACTCAAAAACAATTAAATGCAAATTCCTAATAGGAACACATTCCGATTACAACCAAAATAATATCCAAACACTGAACAGCCAGCATGCAAGAAGCTGGCTGTTTTTAAATGATAGAAAGGCTGGGATGACAATGAACAAACTAAACTCCTATGGAGATGATCTTGCTCGGAACAACAAGAGAACCTTTCACCCCCTCCAGGCTCAAGATCAGCCAGATGAGATTTCATCCAAGCAGACCTCTTCTACTCATCATGTTAAAACACATGATCCGGAGAGAGACTTTGATGTAAATGAGCATCCTTTTGAACTTCGCCATGAGGTCAAGCGGCTTAACAAACGCCTAGATCAAATCGCAGATACATTGGAAAAAGCAGAATTCAAAGATATTATAGAGAACTACTCCAGCACGAAAAGAAGAATTATGAGCAATCTGACTGCAGGGATTGCACGTGGTCTCGGCCTTACGCTGGGTACAGTGGTCATACTCGCCTTGCTCGCTTGGTTGCTCAGTTTCCTGGTACAGTTAAATCTTCCGGTCATCGGAGATTTCATCGCCGAATTATTAGGATATATCAAAATGAGCCAAGGTACTAAGTAATTGTCCCTATCTCAATTAAAAACGATCCATCGTAACCGATATAGACTCCCCAAAGAGCTTCCTGTTACGATGGATCGTTTTTTATTTGTAAATTATAACAGCTGTAAGCAGCCGCTACAATTTGTTGCGCTTGTTAGTTTTCAATAAGTCTCCTGTCCACCCCTTCATCATCAGCCAGCCGTACATTCCCGCCATACTTAGCAATGTGGCAATAATCACGGCGGTAAAACCCCAGCCTGTTTTAATCCAAGGCAGATTTTCAAAGTTCATGCCCCAAATGGCCCCCACTACAGTGGCAGGTGTAAAAACGGCGGTCACAATGGTGAGCGTCTTCGTAATCTCATTGCCCCTAAAAGCGGAAATGGCCTCGTCAATAGAGATCAGGGTGTCGATTTCCTTTTCATAATACAGGAAAAGTCCTTCCATCCGAGTCACACGGTAAAGTAACTGCTTAAAAAAGCGATTCTCCTCCAGTTTATCCAAATATGCCTCCCGAGAAGCCGTTACCAGCTCTGAAAAAGGAATGAACATATTGCTCCAATACAACAGCTCGAAACGTGCATTCAATATAGAATCCATCAGTGTACGGGCATTTCTTTTCTCCATGTCCTCTTCCAGTCTTCTCAGGTTGATCTCGAACTTATCCATACCTGTATGAAAATAATGAAGCACGGCTCTCGCCAATACAAACATGCCGTCAGCTGCATCCTCACACTGTTCCAGCATTTTTTGGCGTTCCGCGGTGTGCATAATTTCACGGGTGTTTTGATCCAAATTTAACGTCACCAGCTTCTGGTTTAGAACCAGAAAATAAAACTTGTTGCAATTGCGTTGACTATCGATTTCCTCTTGAACGGAGTAGATCAGCGACCCGTACATTAAGGGCTGATTGCCATCTGGAAAGCGTACAGATATAAAGCTGGATGGAATGTCCTCTACCTTGTCCAGCCATTCTGCGGCTTCTGGGAGCTTCTCCTTCAAGTGCTGTATGACCGAATCTTGCCAATTCCCAGCACTGATGTCCCACCATTCCCATCCTCCACGAAAGGAAGAAATCTGTTCAAATGCTGTCATGGATTCCAACCTTCCTCCCAACCTTTTTCGCTTTATAAAAAGGACACGTTTCCCATATCGGAATAACGTGTCCTTACGATGTGACATCAAATATGTTAAACCAAGAATTCCGCGTTTTTCTCATGAAATAGAGGAATTAGACATAATCTGCTTCAGCTTTTCCGTAGCCCGCTTCTGAATACGGGAAACGCTCATCTGTGATACGCCCAACGTCTGGGCAATCGCACGTTGAGATTGACCGTCCTGAAATGCCAGAAGAAGCACCTTCTGTTCCTGCTCCTTCAGTTGGCTTAAAGCCTGCTGCAAATCCATTCGTTTTTCCACAGTGTCATAATCGTTAGCATCCGAGCTAATGAGCTCGCCTAACGTAGCTGCACTCTCTTCCTGGGATAAAGGCGAGTCCAGTGAAACATAGTGATAGCACTCACGACCAGCAAGCACCTCGATCGTTTCTTCCACGGTTAGATCCAAATAGGTCGCAATCTCGTCCACATTGGGTGAGCGTTCCAACTTAACGGTCAGTTCATCAATAGCATGTTGAACAAGCGCACCCTTTTCCTTAATGCGGCGAGGAACCTGGATGTACCAGGATTTGTCGCGCAAATAATTTTTCATATGTCCCAGCATACTTTTCATAGCGTACGGTTCAAATGGGATACCCAAGCTGATATCGTATTGCTGAAGCAGACGTATCAAAGCCATCTGACCGGTCTGATATAAATCCTCGTATAAGTCCGGACGGTTACGGGAGATTTTCCCGGCAGCCATCTTGACCATCGGCTCATACTTGCGGATCAGCACGGTAGCAATCTCGTTATCCTTGGTTTGCTGGTACTCCCAGATTAGACCAACGGCTTCATCCATCGACTCCGGGGGAGTTACCTTTTCATTCATACTCTTTCCTCACTTCTGGTCAAGCGCTTTACCAGCACCACTTCGGTGCCTTTTCCTGTCTCATTCAAGATATGGACATCGTCCATAAGCGCCTGCATGAGATAAAAGCCTAATCCGCCTATCTGTGCATCATTCAACTCCTTGTCATGCAAGGATGCGATACGGGACGGGTCCTCCACGCGTTCAAAGCTCTCCCCTTCATCTTTGACACGAATGGACAGCGAAACTTCATCAAATTCGAATGTCACTTCCACGACTCCCCCCTCATGACCATATGCATAAAGGACAGAGTTATTACAGGCTTCCGATACAGCCACTTTCATGTCTTCAATATCCTCATAAGAGAATCCCATTTTCGCGGCAATACCGTATAAATTTAATCTTACAATATCAACAAAGTCAGCAGTTGCCGGCAAATTAAGAACTACTTTTTGAATTTGAGCGTTCATTTCTTTTTCTTTCCTTTCCTATTGGGAATTCTCCTGGGGGACAAAGAATTTGGCAATACCAGTCATATCAAATAGCTTTTGAATTTGAGGCGGTACCTCTTGAACAGCAAAGCGAGACTCCATCCCATGCCTTGCTTTTAAAATGGATAACAAGATTCCAATACCTGTGCTGTCAATGTATTTAAGGTCTCTCAAGTTAATAATCAAATCTTGGCTGGATTCCCCCACCAAAGGCTCCATCACCAGACGAAAATCAGGTGCTACCGAAAGATCCAACTCTCCACTCAGATAAACGGTATTTACGCCATCGGTTGTTTCCGTAATTGCATTAAACTTCTCATTTTTATTTGTATTCATAGGCCTACTCTCCCAAAAAAAGATTTCCCTACATACTAACCCATTATACGAGCGTTTGAATCACGGTATAACTTTTTAAACACTACCAAATGCCACCATCTAAGCTTCATTGATCTGATCTTTACCCGGTTGCATTGGAAAATGGTCCGGAGAATGCCGTAGCAATGCCTGTTTTACACTGCTGATTTTAACGGGCTTACTAATATAATCGTTCATCCCCGCTTCAATACATCGAGACTGAATACCCTCCATCACATTAGCCGTCATGGCGATAATGGCAGGTTGCGATCTTCCCGCCAATTGTTCACGCACTCTCCCTGTGCACTCCAGACCGTCCATCACAGGCATCTGCAAGTCCATAAAGATATAGTCATAGTCCTGATTAGCCGTGACCATATCAAGCGCCTGCTGTCCATCTGCTGCCACATCTGAAGCCAGTCCGAGCTTATCCAGTATATTAACCATCAGCTTCTGGTTAATCGGATGATCATCAACGACCAGTACAGGTCTACGACTTGGAGATTCCTGATGTGGAATTTCCCAATCGTGGCTGGACTCTCCCTCCAGTTCATTTTCCTGAGCAAAGCCAAGCTTCATTGTGAAATGAAACGTCACGCCCTGTTCTCCGCTCGTATCTACACGGATATCTCCGCCCATCATATTCACTAAGGTTTTACAAATGGCGAGTCCTAACCCGGTTCCACCATATTTACGTGTCATTGAAGAATCCAGTTGGGAAAAGGGCTGAAACAACCTTCCAACCTTAGCCGGATCAATACCAATGCCTGTATCCTTCACAGAAAACTCAACGGTAAGTCCATTATCGCTTTGCTCTTTGACAGATGCGAAAACATACACCCCGCCCCGGTCTGTAAATTTGACAGCATTGGATATCAGGTTAATCAGTACTTGACGCAATCTTCCCATATCTCCATATAACACAGGAGGCATCTGTTCATCGAGAAAATAAACCAGTTCCAAGTTCTTTCGGTTCACTTCTACCGTAAATAGGCTGAAAACTTCCTTGATACAGGAAACCAGATCAAAAGGATATTCCTCTACCTCCATTTTGCCTGACTCCAGCTTAGTGAAGTCCAGAATATCATTAATGACTGCTACCAGTGCGTCTGCACTACGACGGATGATATCGGCATATTCCTGTTGGTCGCTTTGCAGCTCCGTCTCCATCAGCAAATCAATCATTCCAATGACGCCGTTCATAGGTGTGCGGATCTCATGGCTCATCATCGCCAGAAATTCCGTTTTGGCATTGGCAGCAATCTCCGCTGCCTCCTTGGCGGCAATCAGTTCGCTGTTCATCTTCTCCAGCTGCTGGGTCTTCTGATGAAGCAGATGGGACTGTGTCTTCAAACGCTTATTTGTCAGATACATTTGCACGAAACCTTCAATTTTGGACTTGAGAATTTGAGGGATGAACGGCTTAACCATATAATCAATACCGCCTGCTGAATATCCCGCAAATAAATGCTCCGCTTCCTTGCTGTTAGCTGAAATGAAGATAATCGGAATATCCTTCGTTTTCTCTCTGGCCTTGATTAGCTTTGCGGTCTCAATACCATCCATACCCGGCATCTGCACATCCAGGACTACGAGTGCAAATTCATCTTTTAATAGACATCGCAGCGCTTCTTCCCCGGATGTGGCCTTTACCAGATTATATTGTTCACTCTCCAGCACCGCCTCAAGAGCGAGCAGGTTCTCAGGTCTGTCATCTACCAGCAATATATGAATCGGTTCATGAAGCCCCATGGAATCCTCCTAAGCATCTCTATTTAATCTTCCGGTATATTTTTTCTATCCGGTCCAGCGGCTCGTAGGAATCACTATAATCGGTAAAATGTATGGATTCCTTGGCCCCAAGCACCAACACGCCAAAATGACTCAAGCTATCATAAAACAACCCATGTACATGGTTGCGAAGTTCGTCGTTAAAATAGATCATGACATTCCGGCAAAAAATAACATTGAACTCGTTAAAGGACCGGTCTGTCGCTAAGTTGTGCTCCGCAAAAATAATATTTTTCCGTAAAAAAGGATGAAACATCACTGAATCATACTTGGCTGTATAATATTCAGAGAACGATTGTGTGCCCCCGGACTCCAAATAATTTTTGGTATACAGCTTCATTCGGTCGATCCCGTATACGCCTTCCTTCGCCTGCTGTAAAGACAGGTTATTCATATCCGTCGCATAAATGCGGGCCTTATCATATAAGCCTTCCTCATGCAGCAAGATCGCCATAGAATATACTTCCTCACCCGTGGAGCAACCTGCATGCCATATTCGAATATACGGATACGTTCGCAAAATAGGAATGATTTTCTGTCTGAAATTCAGAAACAGCTCCGGGTCACGGAACATCTCGGTCACCGGAATGGAAAGGCTCTGTACCAGCCTATCGAAGGCGCTGCGATCATGCAGCACCTTCTCCTGAAGTCCTGATATCGTGCTTACATTCTCGGACTGCGCATGATAATAAACACGCCGCTTAATCGAAGGCAGAGCGTAGTTACGGAAATCGTAGCCGTACAGCCGATGTATACCTTCCAGCAACAGCTCAATCTCAATCAATTCCCGCTCGGCATCATTCGATTTCACTTCATTAGCAGCATTATCCGCCATATCCTTAGATGTCATAATCTCTCTCCAATTCCTAAATAGGTTTTGCCTGTGCCGCTCCCATCATGTGTCGATTTATATTACCCATTTTTTTGGGTTACGAATACAACCACACCCGCATTAATGATAAAAGTTGTTCGGTTTGAATCGGTTTTTTTACATAATCGGAAGCGCCTGCCTCAATACACTTGGAACGATCATCCTTCATGGCCTTGGCTGTCAGGGCAATAATAGGCATCTTCTCGAATTGTGGCATTAGCCGGATACGTCGCATCGCTTCATATCCATCCATTTCCGGCATCATCATATCCATCAGCACCAGATCAAAATCAGGTGTCTGTTCCAGCAGTTCCAGTGCTTCTCTTCCATTTTCGGCAAAGGTAACATCCATACGATAGCTTTCCAGCACACTGGACAGAGCAAATACATTGCGAATATCATCGTCTACCAACAATATTTTTTTACCTTCAAACAGCTCTTCCTTGTTGTATAGCTTTTGCAAAATTTTTCGTTTGTCCTCAGGAAGATTCGCCTCTACACGATGCAAGAACAGCGTTGTTTCGTCCAAAAGCCGTTCCGGCGATTTAACATCTTTAATAATAATAGACTCTGCATATTTGCGAAGTTGCGTTTCTTCTTTGTTATCCAGATCTTTGCCTGTATAAATAATGATCGGCAGATCAGCTAGCTGCTCGTTCTCTCGAATACGATCCAGCAGCTCAAAACCAGTCATGTCGCTCAGCATCAGATCCAGTACCATGCAGTCATACCGCTGAGTGGCCAGCTCATTCAGTGCTTCCTGACCTGTCGATACCGCCGTAATGGCAACATCATCATGATCGATCAGCTCAATAATGGATTTACGCTGATTATCGTCATCTTCAACCACAAGAAGACGTTTGACCATTTGGTCTGTATACGATTTTATATGTGAAAATGCCTTATCCAGACTTTCCTTCGAGGAAGGCTTTTTGAGATAGGCAATCGCGCCCATCATTAGGCCCTGCTTCACATCATCTATGACTGAAATAACATGCACTGGAATATGACGTGTCGATGAATTTCCTTTTAGCT
This sequence comes from Paenibacillus sp. CMM36, assembly GCF_053570945.1. Taxonomy (NCBI): domain Bacteria; kingdom Bacillati; phylum Bacillota; class Bacilli; order Caryophanales; family Paenibacillaceae; genus Paenibacillus; species Paenibacillus sp. CMM36. The sequence goes on along the minus strand of NZ_JBSEDY010000008.1, from coordinate 233,208 downwards.
CGCCTAAAATGGACCAGCCATCCATCACAGGTAATTGAATATCTAATATAATAGCGTCCGGCAAATAAGACTGAGCCATGTTGAGCCCATCGTCTCCTTGGAGAGCGATCAGTGCCTTAAAGCCCCGGCTACGGGCCATATCGTACAAAATATTAGCAAAGTTAATATCATCCTCAATAATCAGCAGCACTTTATCCTGCGAGGTAATCTCGTTTCGGTCGTCCCCTGGATGTATAATGTCCTCCGCTTTGTTTTTCGAAGGTATCTGATATAATGGCAACTGTTTAGCAGGCATAATCATGGGAAGGTCCGTTTCTGCCGAGGCTGCAACATTCTCAAAATTCGAATTCACATCCGTACCGTTAAATTCCTCTCTCGAATGAGAATCCATATCCTCAGCCGTAGGCGTTTGTTCCGGCAAATACAGTGTGAAGCAACTGCCCTGTCCCTGCTCGGATTCCACCGTAATCACACCGCCCAACAATCTGGAAAGCTCGCGGCTGATTGACAGACCTAGTCCTGTCCCCCCATATTTCCGGCTGGTTGTACCGTCTACCTGCTGGAAGGCTTCGAAGATCAGATCCGTTTTATCGGAAGCAATCCCAATGCCCGTATCATGCACAGATAGAGCCAGATAGGATCTTCGTGGATTTAGCAGACCCGGAAGCTGTTCTCCATTTGCCCGAGATACACTGAAACGAATAGATCCTTCCGTGGTGAACTTGAATGCATTGGACAACAAATTACGTAAAATTTGTTTGAGACGATAACCGTCACTGATAATGGCATCTGGCAAGTTCTCTTCGATCTCGGTATGCAGTTGAAGCCCACGTTGGGCTGCGACCGGAGCAAAATTCTGCTCCACAAACAGTTCCAGTTCCTTCAAGTGGACCGCTTCATGGTTAATATCCATTTTTCCAGCGTCCACTTTGGATAAATCCAGAATTTCATCAATCATTTTCAGCAAATCCGCGCCTGACATATAAATGGTTTGTGCATATTCCACCTGCTTCGGCTTGAGATTGCCTTCCTTGTTCTCAGACAAGAGCTGAGAAAGAATGAGCAAGCTATTTAGCGGAGTACGCAGCTCATGAGACATATTGGCCAAAAACTCAGATTTGTATTTGCTTGTGATTCCTAGCTGCATGGCCTGTTGTTCCAACTGAGCTCGTGCATGTTCAATCTCGTCGTTCTTTTCTTCCACTTCTCGTACCTGTTCTTCTAGCGCTCTGGTTTTGGCAATTAGTTCAGTATTAAAATGCTCCAATTCTTCTTGTTGACGCTGTAACAATTCCTCTGAACGCTTGAGTTCCTCTGTTTGCTCCTCCAAATTTTCGTTGGAGCGCTTGAGTTCCTCTTGCTGAGTTTGTAGCTCCTCGGACTGGCATTGCAATTCCTCAGTAAGTGCCTGGGACTCGCGCAGCAATTGCTCTACACGCATCCGTCCCTTGATATTGTTCAGAATGATCCCCATGCTCTCTACTAATTGAGCAAACAGCTTCGTTTCCAGATCACTGAAGCGATCCAGTGACGCTATTTCTATAGCACCGATGCACTCATCTTCGAACAAAATAGGGAAAATCATAATTCCCACTGGCTTACTTTCTCCTAAGGCAGAGCCTATGGACAAATATCCGTCAGGAGCCTCTGTAATCAAGATCGGCTTACGATCCAAAACACATTGTCCGAGCAACCCTTCGCCTACCTGGATAACGTCTCTAATCGAATTTTCGCCAGTCACCTTTGCATAGGAGCCGTATAACTTAAATCGGTTGTCTTCTACATCTTTTCCTTGCAAATAGATGGCTCCATAACTGCCTCCCAAGATGGGCGTAAACTCACTAATGAACATCTGAGCAACCTGCTCCAGTGAATTTACGCCACGGAACAACTCAGTCACTCGAGCAGTATTGGCATTAAGCCAAGTTTGGTCCTTCTGCGTTTGAAGGACGGAATGTTCAAATTTCCGCTTTTCTTCCAAGTCTCCGGCCATTTGTTGAAATACACGAGCGACCTCACCGATTTCATCTTTGGAGGCAACACTCATTCGGCTGATGGCCCTGTACTTTCCCTTGCCAAAACCATTAATCATGAGATTCACGACATTTAGACCTTTGGCAATACTTGGGAGCACCCACAAAATAACCAGTAAGCCCATGATCAGGCCGGCGGCCATCAGAATTGTGGTAATCTGCACAGATTCTTCATACGCCAAATTGGCTTGCTTCATGTCGCTATCAATTTCCCGATCCTGAAAAACGGCAAGGGCATTAATACTATCCATCGCCTCCTCTTGGGCAGGCAAACCAGTACTATTGCGGAAAGCGTTAGCCTCATCAATACGATCTTGCCCCAACAAAGAGACCAGTCTTTGTTCGTAACTTAAAAATTCATTCCACGCGACGGCTACCCGATCAACCTGCTGTTGCTCTTCACTGGTGCCGGAATTCGTTTGCAGACTAGCCAGCACTTTCGTTCCAGTAGCCGAAATATCGTCCAGCTCGCGTTTGGCCTCACTAACGGAGGAACCTGGATTCAAGATCAGATTGGCCATCACTTTGGCCATATCGTTCACCTGCCCGCGAATAGCTGTTGTTTTCCGGACTTTCATATATCGATCCTGATAAACCTGATTCAACTGCTCATTCAGGCTCCCCATCCGGTCATAGCTGATTAGTGTCAGCACAAGGAGGATCGCCATAAGCGATCCAAAGCCAATCAGCAGTTTATTTCTGATTTTCATGCAAGCTCTCTCCCTCTTTCAACGAAATCCAGATCAGGCATTTATCATCATCACGATCTTGTGGCGCCTCTTTACGAAAAAAAGCATCCAGCATCGCTTCTTCATTCCATTGCTCATATTTACGCAGACACTCAGTCAGATACTCCAACTGCTCCTCATATTCACCTTCCACCGCCTCCAGCAAGCCATCCGTATACAAAGCGATATGCCCTGTTCCTTCATAATGAATCGTGTGCATTTCTGCATCAATCTTATCAAATAAACCAACCGGGCTGCATGCACGGTCAAATTTGGTAATGCTACCATCCTGGTTGAACAGCAAACCGGGAGGATGTCCCGCATTTACATAGTCAATTCGCCGTGCACGGGTATCAATCACCATATAAATCGCCGTAAAATAATACTGTACCAGCTGTTTGCCCAGATCCAGTTGATTAAAACGACGATTCAGCTCTTGTATGACCTTCTCAGGCTCCACATACGTGGTCACCGTGTCCTTAAGTACAGATGCAATGAACATGCAGAACAGCGAAGAAGAAATGCCATGTCCCATCATATCCAGCAAAATGATGGCATATCGCCCCTCCCCTAACGGATACCAAGAATATAAATCCCCTGCCAGTTCAAAGGAAGGCTGATAGAGCGCATTTACTTGCAGCACCGGGTCCTGAATGGCAGGACTAAGTACCGCTTGCTGCACCATCGCGGCCAGCTTCAACTCATCCTGAATTCGCTGATCCCGATCCTTATGCCAGTCCTTCTCCAATTTGAGACGCAAGGCAGATCGGATTCGCGCCATTAGCTCTACCTTGTTGATCGGTTTCGTGACGTAATCGACGGCTCCCACATCCAGAGCTTCAGCCAATTTTTTAGAATCACCTACAGCCGTTACCATAATAATCGGGATATCTTTTAAATGCTCATATTCCTGCACAATACTGCAAGCTTCAATGCCGTCCATTTCAGGCATCATCATATCCAGCAGCACCAGATCAATATCTGAAGGACGGGGCCTGAGACTAATGGTACGATCGCCTATTCCCAGATGCTCTAACATTTCTGCGGCCGAGTTAGCAGAGATCACATCCCGATAATTTTCTTTTTTTAGTATCTCACGAATAATAATGATATTCGTCGGGTTATCGTCAACAATTAGAATTCTCATTGGCTTCTCCTTATCTGTAACTCATGTATTATACTATACCTACTTAAACGGCAACACCCTTGTTGATTAGTAGTAGTGTTTCCGTAAGAAGGCATTCCAAAAACATAGATAAGGAATGAGGCTGAACCCCATTCCTTATCTATGTTTTTGGAGGACCCGCGAAACACTTGTGCTGCGGTCAACTTCCTCTTTTTCGAATCTAATGTCACGCTGCTCTTATAGTGAACAGCGATATCACGCTTTTTTAGCAATGACCAGCACTTTCCCCTGATCCAGTTCTTTTTCATAAAAGTCAGCTTCCGTATCTGTAAATCCCAAGGAAGTAATTTTAGCGCGAAGCTCATCGCCGCGGGAACGGAACAAGTTGGCTAATGAATCGAAAACGCCCTCTTCCTTAATCCCGATTTCCTTGGCATCCACCGTATCGGCAATACGATCTGTCCGATCCTGATCATGAGCGAGCACGAACACATCCTCATAACGATAGCCTGTGTTACGCAACTCATTTACTGCTTCAACGGCTTGTACACCGTTATCTACCACTTTGGCATAAGATTTATGATTGGTCTGATTCATGTTTCTCACGCTCCTTTAAGGATTGACTTCTCTGACTATTACACTTCACATATCCATTTGAAACTTCCATGTTATGTCATGCCTTAAAAAAATCAATTACCATTCCGTTTCATCAAAAAACTCAACATACTTAGGTTTATCAGACGTCTCATCCATAAACACTTTGATTGCACGTTGTCCGCGTACATATACCTCTCCGTCTTCCGCCGTGAATTGCGAGCCACCCAGCGCCTGATCGAGCGTTTTCCGTTGCAGCGGCAGCCACTTATCATTCACCTTGATTCGACCGGCAGCAGGATCTACATGCACATAAGAAACGACGTCCTCACGCATACCTACCACAACATCTGGATATTGGTATTCTGTAGAAAGCAGCAACTTATCCTTTTTGACTCGCTGTGGCTTGCCCAGCTTTTTCAATACATCAGCACGTGTATCATCCAAAGATATGCCATTTAAGGTATGAAAATCTGCTGGTACAGCATGTGGAGCGGGTATCGTCTGCACAGTCCTAACCACATGTCCCGCTATTTGCGGGGAAACGGTTTGCTGAACCGTATCCTGTCCGGAAAAGGGAGTGAGCAAACCAGCAGCTAGTAATAACGTCTTCATCATAAATCTCACCCTTTCAATGAATTTCCTGTAGTTTACGGTTCAGCCACTATGCTACTGACGCATTTTCTGCCACACCCCAGCAGCGATGTCTACATAACCCAACCAGTTTTTACCTGGCTTGGCCGCAGGCTCCTCATAAGTCGCATTGTAGCTCTGAACCGTCCGCTCCGTTGCGGTCAAAGGTCTATTCGATGTCGTTGCCTTGATCGCGTTATCCGTTCTGGAAGTATTACTCGCAGCGCTATGCGATTTCTGAAACCGTGTCATTAACGCTGTTGAAGCCTGCTTGGCAGCCAACGTCACTTCGCTGAGTACCTCCCCCAAATTTCTAACCGATTCCATCACTGGCTCCACTTGCTTCAATTTATGATCAACATCTGCGGTGATGTCATTCGCATGTCGAACCGTTTGTTTTACTTCATAACTCAGTTCATCAATCGTTTTTTGTACATCCTGCAAGGTTTGAGTCACCTTATCCAAAGAGCCTTGTGCTGCTTTCAACGTTTTAATGAGGAAAATAACGAGAACTGCAAATGCGATAGCAATAATAAAAATGCTGACCTGTGTTAACATAGCGTAACCTCTCTTTCGTCTTTCACGATGATGTTTATGATTACTGCATAGTTACCCTTTAGATTCAGACACGAAACAACGTCCAGGCTGGCTTCTTCTCCGCTCCAAACGTTATGATTCACGGACTCTCACACCGTTTAAAACAACGTATAACGATGGCACAGACACGAATATTCTATAGAAGTCTCCATCATCTGCAACCATGCTCTATCGGGGCGTGAGTATGCCACATTATATACAATTAAAGGAGGATACAGAACATGCTAAAATGGTCCGCTTTATTCTTAATTTTTGCTGTGATCGCCGGTATCTTAGGTTTTTTTGGTATCGTCGTGTCCGTAGCTGCTACAATCGCTAAAATATTATTTGTGATATTTCTGGTGTTGTTCGTCATTTCACTCTTCACCAGAAGAAAACGGGTTTCATAGTTATCGGATGCTAGCTGCACAAAAGCAATATTCTAAATGTCTATAAAAAAAGGATGTTCCCACCCTGGTCAACAGGGCTGTGGAACATCCTTTTTTGATGCAGCTTTTTAACAGTTAGCGGCGCTTTTATTGAATCACGCTGCCCCCAAACAGGAAACGGTCCTGCCAAGGCTTGCTGAAATCCGTAACTTTTACACCGCCACCCGCTACAGAAAACGTATGGAGAAGCTTGTTGTCTCCCAAATATACAGCTACGTGTGTAATCGTTTGGGAGGAGTTATCCAAGGACGTGTACGCCCCGGAAGATGCATTATAATTTGTAAAGAAGAGCAAATCGCCACGCTTCAGCGTAGTCATGTCCGTATTCGGCTGACTGTTTTGCTTGATCCACTCACCCTGTGAACGAGAATCTGCCGGAAGCTGGATACCTACAGCCTGACGGAAAATTTGACGGGTAAATGCCGAGCAATCAAAAGTAGCCGTACTGCTACGATCCGAACCATATTCATATGGAGTTCCGAGATAAGTCATCCCCGTGTTAATAACCTGCTCTATTGCAGCCGCTGCATCACCGGAAAATATGTTCATAGTTGACGCAGGAGATGCTGTCACAGGTATTGCAGTAGTATCAGGAGTGGTTGTCACCGGAGCAGACACAGGCTGCTGCACAACAACGCCCTCACCAATACGAATATACTGTGGAGACGAGCTGACGTAACCCACCGTACCACCAGCATTGGTAACCTTGAACCAATAGGCATTACTTGGATCGGTAATCGTAACGACATCCCCTGCATTCAAATAACCCAAAACCTCGGAAGAAGTGGATGCCTCCGCCCGCAAACGAACGGACGTTTGAATCGTAGCTTTCGTTTGACCGGCAGAACTATTCACTGAGGCCACAGCCTCTTTAGCTGAAACATTTTTAACTGACTCTGTGGCTTCCGATTTACGAGTGGTAGACGGGGTGACAGCAGCAGCGACGCTGGTAGCGCCAACTTTTATGTACTTGTCGGAGCTGCTAGTGTATCCGGTTACTCCATCAGAAGTCTTGATCTTATACCAATAGCTGTTGGTTTTCTCCAATACCGTTACGGCCTCTCCCTGCTTCATAAAGCTGACTACATCCCCTGTAGTCGAAGGACCGGATCTAAGCTTTACAGCCGCCTGAATAACCGCCTTCTGTCCCGTGGATGCTGTTGATGCCGCTGCGTCAACCTGACCCGGCGCCACATGAATTGCTGTCAACAGCGCGGCTGACGTCATGAGCATTCCCATCACGCGTCTTCTCAATGTTGCACCTCCTGGCTGTTTTTACGAATTTGAAGAGCATATCCAATTCCGACGAATATAGCCGGACATGCCTTCATTATAGTAAAAGCAGCAGGAAGAGAGATATAATCCAAACGTCACAAAAGGAAGCGTATACGCCTTTTACATATAGGTCTAAAGTCACTTTTAATACTAACTATTTAATAATTAATCTATAATTTGGGTTCTACATGGACATGGACATGCATCGTATTATGAACCTCTTGTAGGCGCTCCTCAATCCGGTCGCTGATCCGATGCCCTTCAATCAGGCTGAGTTGCGGATTCACCTCAATGACCACATCCACTAGTGCATGATTGCCGTGTACACGTGCCTTAACGTCCCGAATCCCCTCTACTCCAGGTATACGGGCAATCGTACTTCGTAAGTCAGACAGTTCTTGCTCATCAAATCCATCGGTCAAGCTGTGTGTGGAATCCTTAAAAATATCCCACGCTGTTTTGCAAATGATACATCCTACCGCGATCGCAGCTACAGTATCCAGCCAGGGTAGCCCGAACTGTGCGCCGATAATGCCAACTGCTGCCCCAACACTGACAAGTGCATCCGATAGATTATCCTTGGCCGCTGCCAGCAAAGCCTTATTGTTAATTTGCCGTGCCAGCCTGTTATTGTACAAGTACACTCCCAGCATAATCACGGCACAAATCACAGCTACACCCGCGGAGGTGATATCCGGTATTTGCTTTCCGCCCTTGAAAATGCTGCCGATCCCATCAATAAGCACCTGCAAACCGACGACAGCCATAATAAAGGACGCCAGCAGCGCCGCGATCGTTTCTGCCCGAAAATGTCCATAGGCATGGTCAGAGTCCGGTGGCTTTTGGGAAATTCTCAGTCCAACCAGTACAGCAACCGACACTACAATATCGGTAACATTATTGAAGCCATCCGCCCGCAATGCGCTAGAAGCAAATATATACCCGCTAATCAGCTTAAAGGCGGACAGCAAGAGATAAGCAGCAATGCTTACCCACGCCCCACGCTCACCTTTTCGGATTTCATCATAGACATTTACCACAACGTAGGACACTCCTTCAAATATATAGTTCCCAGCAGAACGACCTCACCGGGCCCAAAAATAAAAATAGCAGCATCGCTGCCTTGAACCCTCAACATTAACTTTTCAAACAAGCAGCGTAGCTATCCTGAAAATAACAATTCACCTTTGGGTAACTGTTATTTTTAGGATAGCAGACGAACTTTGTGTGGGTCTAGAGAAACAGTCTTTCCGCTCTGCATCGCTGTAGGAACAACGAAAAAGTATTGCCAGGCCCCATTCCTGTAGGTTACACAAAACATTTTTTCCTTCACACAAAAAACAGACGTTTTCTCTCCCGCCCCACCCCAGATGGGTGTTATCATTGTTGCCCTTGTCCCTTCTTTTAAAAACGTATAAAATGAGGACACAGCCGCGTTTTTCTTCAATCCAACATGATTGACATGAATCTGGCGGCAACAGGAGGAATTTATTCATGAGCGATGCCAATGAACCACGTAAAGTTAATCTCGCAGATGCCATTCGGGAAAAGCTGGCACAAAAAAAACAGCAGTCCGGCGCTTCACAGCAGGGCGGCTTTCAAGGCGGTTCCACCAAAACACTTAAAAGCCAAAATACGAAGAAGCCGAACAACCAACGCCGTCGTACAGGCGGATCATAAGCCACCTCATAGCCTTTATAGGGTACCAAAGGTCTGGCGAGGTCTATCTTACCTCACGGCCAGAGCCAAGTAAGCTATGGGCATGGCACAAAAACGAAAAAGAGGAGTCTCCCTGCCATCTCAATGGCCTAAAGGAGCTCCTCTTTCGTTTATCTAGTTGTTGAAGATAGCCGGTTGGAATTTTAGCCGATTTCTACCGGATACATACGTTCACGCAATTTCGCGATTTCTTCATTTTCCAAGTATTCATCATAGCTCATCGTACGGTCGATTACGCCGTTTGGTGTAATTTCCACAATGCGGTTCGCAATCGTTTGAATAAACTGATGGTCATGAGATGTGAACAATATAGTACCGTCAAAATCAATCAGACCATTGTTCAGCGCTGTAATGGACTCCAAATCCAAGTGGTTGGTCGGTTCTTCCAGCAACAGCACATTGGCACCGTTCAGCATCATTTTCGCCAGCATACAGCGAACCTTTTCGCCCCCGGACAGTACACTTGCTTTCTTAAGTGCTTCTTCACCAGAGAAAAGCATACGTCCCAAGAAGCCACGCAGGAACGTTTCGTCCTGATCCTTGGAATATTGACGGAGCCATTCCACAAGATTCATGTCCACACCTTCAAAATAGGTGGAATTATCTTTCGGGAAATAAGCTTGGCTAGTTGTAATCCCCCAAGAAAATTCTCCGCTGTCTGCTTCGATCTCGTTCATCAATACTTGGAAGAGCGTCGATTTAGGCAAACCGTTCGGCCCAACAAACGCGATTTTATCGCCTTTGTTCACAACCAGACTGAACTCATTCAGCACTTGCTCGCCTTCAACGGTTTTACTGAGGCGGTCTACTGTCAAGAGTTGTTTGCCTGCTTCGCGTTCAGGTTTGAAGTTCAGGAAAGGATATTTACGGTTCGATGGACGGATGTCGTCCAGCGTAATTTTATCCAGTTGTTTTTTACGTGAAGTAGCTTGTTTGGACTTGGAAGCATTCGCGGAAAAGCGCTGAATAAAGGCTTGCAGTTCCTTGATCTTCTCTTCCTTTTTCTTGTTGGCATCACGCGTCAAGGCAAGCGCAAGCTGGCTGGACTCATACCAGAAGTCGTAGTTGCCGACGTACATCTGGATTTTGCCAAAATCGATATCCGCAATATGCGTACATACCTTGTTCAGGAAGTGACGATCATGGGATACGACGATGACGGTGCCTTCATAGTCCATCAAGAAATTTTCCAGCCATTGAATGGATTCGAGGTCCAAATGGTTGGTAGGCTCATCAAGCAGCAAATTGTTCGGACGACCAAACAACGCTTGAGCCAGGAGAACACGTACCTTGTCATTACCACTCAGCTCAGACATGTTCTTGTCATGCAGGTCGCGAGGAATACCAAGACCGATCAGCAAGGAAGCTGCATCCGGCTCAGCATCCCAACCGTTCAGCTCCGCAAATTCGCCTTCCAGTTCACCGGCACGCAGGCCGTCTGCTTCAGTAAATTCTGTTTTGGCATACAGCGCATCTTTTTCCTTCATGATTTCATACAGACGCGTATGACCCATAATAACGGTTTCCAGAACCGGGAATTCATCGTATTCATAATGGTTCTGCTTGAGCACTGCCATCCGTTCGCCCGGTGTCATGTGAACCTCGCCTGAATTGGCTTCGATTTCACCGGAAAGAATTTTCAAAAAAGTGGATTTGCCCGCGCCATTCGCCCCAATCAGGCCGTAGCAGTTCCCAGGAGTAAATTTGATATTTACGTCTTCAAAAAGTGGGCGTTTCCCATAACGAAGCGTTACGCCGCTTGTACTGATCATATAAGCATACCATCCTTATCATTAGTTAAGTGCTAAACACAAAATTACCGACGGCAATAGTATAACACACAAAAGATCGGATTCGAACCGTAGTATAAGCATAACCGTCCCTGAATCTCATCCAATATCTTATAAATAAAATAAAAAATGCTTCTGTCTCCACGGTTGTCACCTGACAAAACACATGGACCAGAGCCATTTTCATGTTTTAAATTCGTTGAAATGCCGTGAGGACAAACGCGTTATTCAGTCGCAGCAATAATGTTCCGTATGCTTGTAAATGTCAGGAAGCCCCGACTCCTATCGGAATGAGATACATGCCCGCTTCATCATCCTGTTTGATTACGACCTCCACATCATAAACTGCCTGGATCAGTTCAGATGTAACGACCTCTGTAGGTGGGCCGTTCGCTATAATACGCCCTTCCTTCATGGCAATCATTACATCGCTATACCGAATAGCCTGATTGATATCATGCAGCACCATCACGATTGTCAGTCCATGTTCCTGGTTTAACTGCCGAATGAGCTCTAAAATTTCAAGCTGGTAGTACATATCCAAATAGGTGGTCGGCTCATCCAAAAATAAAATGGGAGTCCGCTGTGCCAAGGCCATTGCAATCCATACACGCTGCCGTTCTCCTCCTGAGAGTTGATCCAACGTGCGAGTTCTACGTTCGTTCAGGTTAGTACAGGCTATCGCCCACTCAATCGCCTCCTCATCCTCGTCACGCCTCGCTGTGAACATGTTCTTATGCGGCAACCTGCCGAAGCTTACGAGCTTTTCTACAGTCAGGTCGGAAGGTGCCTCGTTCTGCTGATGGACTACCGCCAATTGACGGGCCAGCTCCTTGGGCTTGTAGTGGGCTATCTCCTTGCCGTCCAGAATCACCTGTCCCAAGCGAGGAACAGCATTGTTGGACATCACGCTGAGCAGCGTCGATTTGCCGCATCCGTTGGGACCAATAATGGTCGTAATCCGTCCTGACTCAATAACAGCATGAATAGCATGTAGACGATCTGTTTTCCGATCATAAGAGAAGGTTATATCCCTAATGTCCATAGGTGCGATCCGCCTTTCTGATCAGGAATATCAGGAACGGCCCGCCAATGACGGCCATAATAATAGAAGCCGGGATTTCATTGGGAGCAAGCACCGTCCGCCCCAGAGTATCCGCGAGCAGCAGCAACAAGCCACCGCATAAGGCTGAAAATGGAATCAACCACTTATGATCCGAGCCAACTAGGTAGCGGGCACAATGCGGAACGAGCAGGCCGATAAAGGCAATCACTCCTGCGATGGCTGTAGCCGTTGCTGCAAGCAGCACTGCAATCACAGAAATCAAAAGTCGTGCGCGTGTTACATTGAATCCCAGATTTTTAGCTGTTTTATCTTGAAGGGACAAGAAATTGCACCAAGAGAACACGAGCATGGCCAAAATTAGTCCAATCCCGCCATAGGTCACAATAACCTCGACATCTACCCATTTTTTCATAGACAAGGTTGAAGTAGTAACCTGGTTAATGCTGGTGACCGCATAACTGCCTCGATAATTAAATGACTGACCTAAACCAGAAAAAATGGCATTCACAGCTACCCCGATCAGAATGAGACGAATCGGATGCAAGCCGGATCTCCATGAAAATCCATAAACCATTAAACAAGCTATCGCACCGCCAATAAATGAAAAGAACGGCATCCAGAAATAAAGCATTGGAAAGACCGTCACCGCAATCAGCGAGATCAATGCTGCTCCCGAAGAAATGCCGATAACTCCGGCATCTGCCAGCGGGTTTTTCATAACAGCTTGCAGCAAGACACCCGCCACTGCAAGTGCTGCACCTGCCATCACGGCTACGATAATTCTCGGTAGTCTCAGGTCCTTGACCACATTCACCTGATCATCTGTACCTGTCCACAATCCGGTGACCAACTGACTCAAATCCACCTTGAGACTACCTGTCATCGCTGAATATAACATGACGCCGACGAGCAAGACCATTACAACAATAAGACTCCAACCTTTTTTGGACATGTCATCAGCTTCCTTTAATTCGAAGGATACAGCATTTTCATCAGCTCATCTAGCGCCGAGTTTGCCGCTAGATTCCCTGTTGTGCCAAACAACGGTTCAGGCAGATCATAGACATGCCCATTTTTCACAGCGTTGAAATGCTTCCAGATATCGTTGGTTTTGAACTCTTCATCGAACATTTTCACTACTTCATCCGGCATCCCGTGTGCAGCGCGCAAAATGATATCAGGGTTGGATTGCTGCAAGGCTTCGGTATTGTGGGCAATGAACTCCACCTTCTCGCCCTGAACCACATTTGTTCCGCCTGCAATTTTAACCAGATCCCCAATATAAGAATGCTCGGTAGCCACCAGATAGCTTCCCGGTACTCCCAGCAAAATCAATACTTTAGGAGATTTCTTCCCTTTGATCTTTTGTTGAATCTCAGTTACTTTGGCATCCAACACTCCATTAATCTCTTTGGCCTTATCGGCTTTGCCAAACGTGTCTCCCAGCTTTTGAATTTCTTTTTGCATATTCGCGAGACTTTCAAAATTTAAAAATTTGGCATTGATTTTCAAATCTTTAAATTTAGGCTCCAGATCATATTTCAGTGTCGTCACCGACAGTACATCCGTCGGCTTCAATGACATCACTTTTTCCATATCAGGGCTCATCGGATTACCCACATCAGGCACATCCTTGTAACGGTCAGGCAGCACTTTCGTGCTTGTCGGCTTACCTGCCAAATCCAGGCCCAGCGCATCCGTGATTTCCGCAATGGCTACCGTAGTCGCCACAATACGAGGAGCTTGAGCTTTACCGTCAGACGACTTTCCGGTTGCATCAGATGTTGCCGCTGATTTCGAACCATCGCTCTGATTCTGTCCAGCCTGTCCTCCTCCCGAACATCCGGCCAGCAACAAGATCACGATGCCGATTAACATATACAAACAAAACGATCTTCCTTGAGCCCATGCTATATATCGTTTCATGAAAATCCAGTCACCTCAATTCAAAATATAGAACTGCATTAGGAACCCTAACTTTTCGGGTATCAGGATTTAGCAAAATTCGACTCCAGTCGCTCCAAAGTGCAATATATAGACGAACTAGACTGTTTGATCTACATATTGTTCACTAGAAGTCGCTTATTGGATTTTTGCAAATTCCTCGGGTATGTAAATGCTGACAAGTCTTGACGCCGAGGCACCAAGACTTGCTTGCATACAAACTTTGCTGTTATTCGGGCTTCATTGAGGTCACAACCTGAGGCTACTTCGCTTTCAGGCTTGCTTCATCAAATTGGAACTGAACTGTATACCAGTGATCATACGGCACTCCGCCAAGAACCAAGCCAGGCACAATAACGTGTGTGTAAGCACTGATTTTCTGGGACAAGTCCCCTACCTCGAATTGAACGACACGTGTATCGCCGGATGTCGAGATCACTTCTACATCTTTCAGGGTACCGTTTTGCTCCACTTGTAAAGTTGGCATCCAAGAACTATTTTTCAATGTCACTTGGATATAGCGCTTGTCTCCCTTTTCAATCAGTGTGGCTGGCTTGTCGAGATAACCGTCCATAACGGAAGCTTCACTCGTTTTGTCTTTAAATACGTTGTAATTAATCGTGTATTGCTTCTCGGAAGCCATTTGAACCGGTTGCTCAACTACTGGTTTGGTTTCAGCTACAGATGCAGTTGTTTCTGCTGCCTTGTCCGTAGAAGCTACTATCGGTTCAGTAGGGGTTACGGTTGTAGCTGTATTGACCCCCTCACCTTTAAGCGATGCACGGTCAAATTGAATCTGTCCGCCGAATTTCTCATTTAGAATGTATTTCTCAGGCAGATATACCTGTGTGTACACACTTAACTTCTTATCCAGATCAGGTACTTCGAACGCAATCGTGTGCGTGTCACCTTTAGTGTCCGAACCCATAATCATCGGATTGGCATAACGGCCTTCAAAATCCGTTTGGAATAGCTTCAAAGCCTGGTTGTCCGTAACGGTTACATGAGCCTGAACCTTGCCATTTTTCACAATCAACTTCGCTAGACTCTGCACAAAAGGAGCCACTAGAGAATCCTTGTCTGTTCCGTTCGCCAGTACACGGAAGTTCGCAGTGTACTCTCCATCGGCCAAGTTATTTTTCCCCTGTTCTACTTCGTCTGCTTTGGTTTCGTTGTGATAAGATACATTGCTGGTATCGAATTTAAATTCAAAATCATATACCTTTTCTACTCGATCCTCCGCCTTGAAAACCATCTGAGCGCTACTTGCCACTTTAGGAGCTTCGTAGACAACCAGTTGGCCTTTTACATTGCTCTTAAAGTCACTTACGCTAAAACGAACATGCTTCGTATTGCTTGCTGCATCTTCCTGGGTCACTTCTGCATCTCGGTAGTCCCCGCTTGCGTTGTCCCAAATACGCAGCGCCTTCACTTCATTGCTGTTTTGCAGCTTCAGACCTACAAACCGTTTGTCGCCTTCCACGACCAATTGCGCCGGTTCGTCAGTGATGAAGCGTTGAGCCTGTGAATCTGCTGCTGTTGAGCCATCTGACAAAACAATACTGAATTTCAAAGCATATTTACCATTGGCAAGCTTGTCAAAATCCAGTTTAATCATGGGATCAGCCGCCCCTGAAGAGGTAGGCTCAACAAAGCTTCGAATGGTAGCAGGCTCGAATTGGAACTGCACATCATACACGTGATCATATGGGATACCACTCAAATCCAATCCAGGTACGATGACATGCGTATTCACTGTCACTTTATCCGACAGATTTGGCACTTCAAATTGTACTGTTCTTGTATTTGCGGAGCTTGATTGATCGACAACCTGAGCCTCTGCACCATTTACTTTGAACGTTTTGATCCAGCTGCTCTTGTCCATTTTGATCTGAATGATATTTTTACCAGACTGTTTTAACAGTGTGGCTGGCTTTTGCATATATCCATCCATCACAGATATTTCATTGCTTCCGTTTTTGAGTACGGAGAAATCAATGCTGTATCTGCCATTTTCAACTGGGGTTGTGGTTCCGTTATCCGGTCCTTTAGCTGTAATGCTGCTGCGGTCAAATTGCAGACGAAGCTTATGATCCATCTCATAAACCCCACCTGGATAGGTCGTGCTCACATGTACCTGTGCATTCAGAATAGCGTCCAAATCCGCCACTTTGAATTTCACAACACGTGTATTAGCATTCCTGTCCTCACTAACGATATCTGCATCCGTAAGTGTCCCGCTTTGTTCTGTTTTAAACTCTGTCACGGTGGTGCTGTCTTTGATGGTAAAGGAGGCTTCATACTTGCCTTTTGATACCGTCAGTGTGGCCGGAGACAATAAATATTGCGCCATGGCCGATTTTTGATCTTTGATTGCGTGCAGCGCATCGAAGTTGATTGAATACGTTCCATCAGCTAAATTCTTTCCGGGCGTGCCTGGTGTGCCTGGCGTCCCAGGATCAACCGGGGTTGTTGCCGCTCCTAATTGAAGATCGACATCATAGGTTTCTACATAGTTCAGCTCAGGCCAGTTGATGCTTACCCATGCATTCAGTTTGGCAGGCACTTCCTTAACCTCAAATTCGATAACACGTGTATTCGCCGTTTGATCTTCACTTACTACGGTCGTGTTGGTCAATACTCCATTTTGTTCTACTTTAAAGCCGTCAATTTGTTTGCTGTTTTTCAAAGTGAACTGTACATATTTCTTGCCTTTACGTTCAACCAGAGTACCCGGTTTTTCTGTATATCCATCCATCATAGACTTTTCACTTGAACCGTCTTTTAACAGCGTGAAGTCCAGATTTGACGTTACTGGAGTTGAACCGTTGTCCGTTCCCGAGATACTGTTTTTATCGAACTGAAGCCGAAGTTTATGGTCCATCTCATAAACCCCACCTGGATAGGTCGTGCTCACATGTACCTGCGCATTCAAAATCGCGTCCAAATCCGCTACTTTGAATTTCACAATACGTGTATTGGCGGTCTTGTCCACACTTACAATATCTGCATCCGTCAACGTTCCATTTTGTTCAGTTTTGAATTCCGTCACTGTAGTGCTGTCTTTAATGGTGAAGGAAACTTCTTTTTGTCCCTTCGCTACCGTCAAAGTTGCCGGAGACAACAGATACTGTGCCATGGCTGATGGCTGATCTTTTGTGGCGTGCAGGGTATTAAAATTAATAGAATACGTTCCATCCGCCAAATCTGATGGGGCGGGTGCAGAAGACATCTGAAGATCTACATTATAAGTATGCACGTAGCCCAGCTCAGGCCAGTTGATGCTCACCCATGCGTTGAGCTTGGCAGGCAGTTCTTTCACTTCAAACTCGATCACTCGTGTATTCGCAGTTTGATCTTCACTTACAACAGAAGTGTCGGTTAACACCCCATTTTGCTCTACCTTAAAACCATCAATCTGTTTGCTGTTCTTTAATGTGAACTGGGCATATTGTTTACCTCCACGCTCAATTAGTGAGCCTGGTTTCTCCGTATACCCATCCATCATAGACTTTTCATTGGTTCCATCTTTCAAAAGGGTAAAGTCCAAATCAGAAAGTTTTTCTCCTGCATTAGGAGGCGTCACCGGTGGTGTTACAGGTGGAACCGTTGGATTCTCCGTTGAGTTTTTAAGTCTCAAGCTGGAAGGATCAAACTCAATCCATTCCTTCACTGAACGATCTGGATCGGTATCTACATACCACGGAGAACTGCTATTAAATCCAAACTCCGTATTTACATTTTGATGAAAATCATAAACATCGAAGCTTACAGTCCCGGAAGCTTTCCCAGAATCCACCTC
The DNA here is from genome assembly GCF_053570945.1 of Paenibacillus sp. CMM36. Taxonomy (NCBI): domain Bacteria; kingdom Bacillati; phylum Bacillota; class Bacilli; order Caryophanales; family Paenibacillaceae; genus Paenibacillus; species Paenibacillus sp. CMM36. The sequence goes on along the minus strand of NZ_JBSEDY010000008.1, from coordinate 215,473 downwards.
TATTTTTGCGGGAACTGTTTCCCCGTTTTGTTCTACTAAAAATTTCGATAGTCCTTGAGTTTCCGCAAACTTAAATGAAAAATGGTATTTTCCATCCTTAATGATCAAATCTCCAGGATAGGTATAGTTTGTTTTGAAACTCGAATCTCTGGTGCTACCGCTGACTGTCTTTCTTAAAGGTTTGTAATCAATCAGGTATTCTCCATCTGCATAGGTCGCATCTGTGGTAGTTACAGCATTGGTAGGCTCAGCATATGTGCTGGGTACTTCTACCGGCATCTCATAAGTAGCATAAGTAGCACTAGTGACTGTAGTGCTTGAATCAGTCAAATTTTGGGAAGTGGAATCAACTTCAGGGGTTGCTCCTACGTATGGTGAAAATAAAGAAAACAACATTAGAATAGCAGCGAATGTCGTAATGTATTTGTTAAATCGGCTTTTCAAGGTGATGTATCCCCCTACTTAAAATATACTCATTTGGAGCATTGAAAGTAAGCTCCAATGAGTATTCAATTCAAAATTATATTTTCAAAAAGAAGCCTTAGATATCGCTGTCGTCGAATTGGAATTGAACAACATAGTCGTGATCGTATGGAATACCACCAGTGTATTCTGCAGGCACACTTACATGCAGTTTAACGTTCAATTTTTGAGACGAGCTAGTTACAGGGAATTCGACTATTCTTGTATCCCCTGATGTGCTTACCACAGTCGCATTCACATACTGACCGTTTTGCTGAGTTTTGAATTCAGTAACCCATGCACTCTTGGTAATAGCTACTCGCACTTTATATTGACCATTCGTAACAATCAGTGTGGCTGGTTTTTTCACATAACCATTTGTATCCATGTAAGATGGCTGAGTGGTTCCATCTTTATAAACGGTATAAGGCAATTGATACGCCCCATTAGGCAAAGCCGCATTCGCCTTATTGGCAGAAAATGGAGCTAGTACCACAAAAACAAGCGCTGCCATCAGTACAGTAAGCATTACTTTTTTCAAAGACAATTTTTCCATACGATTCATAATCATGTTCATGTTCTTAATCTCCTTTACGTTATTTTGGATTAGATTTCGTCGAATTGCAGTTGTACATCATACTTGCCTGTGTAGCCGATTACTGGGATTGTGATTTCAGCGTAAGCATTCACTTTTGCATTCAGATCAGCAACCTCGAATTCCACTATACGAGTGTTGCTAGCAGTATCTGTGCTCACTACAGTCGCATCTTGCAGTACGCCATTTTGCTCTACTTTGAACGTTGTAATCAGATTGCTGCTTTTCACAGTCAGACGAACGACATTTTTGCCGTTAGCTACCGTAACCTGAGCAGGCTTCGTCAGGTAGCTATCCAATCGAGAAGTCTCATTGGTTTGATCCTTCAGAACGGTGTAGTCTACGTTGTACGTGCCGTCGGCTGCTGCCGCTTTAGCTGAGAATGGAGCAACGATTGCAAAAACAAGCGCTGTCATGATCAATGCTACGAATACCTTCTTAAAAGAAAATTGCTCAAAGCGACATTACCATATTCATATCTACACACACTCCTCCATTTTCTATGCTTGAATTTGTGTTGATTTTATGAACGATAGAGATGGCTTGAATTTACTTCTTGGAAGATTTAGTTGATTTTGCTGACTGGACGGCTGCTACTTTTTTGGCACTTTTGGAATCAAAAGCGAAGCGGATCGTATAGTCATGATCGTAGTTATACGCAGGGACAGTAACATGGATTTTAGAGATTAGCGGGCTGTTCACACTCGTAATTGGAAATTGTACGGTGCGGGTATCGGTTTTGGCATCCTTATGGATGACCTTGGTATCGATGATTTTGCCTTTGTAATCTACTTTAAACCCGGTTGTCCATTCGCTATGATTCAGCTTAATTTGCATGGTCATATGACCTTTTTTCACATACAACTTAGCTGGTTTCTCAAAATAATCATTAGCCATGGACACCGAGTCATTTTCTGCCTTGAGGATATTGTATTTGAGCGTGTATGTACCATCCGCCAATTTTGGAGAAGCCGTAGCGGCTCCTACAGATGACGAAGTTGGCCAAAAGCTCAGCACACTCACCAGCAGAAACACAGCAATAATTGCAGAATACCCCTTCTTCATTTTGACAGCAGTCCCTCCCCACGAGAATAAACTAATTGATTATCATTCTCAATTGGTAATTTAAAAAAAATAGCTCTTTTCGAGCTTGTCTCCCCACCTCTCTATTCCATAATTTCGCAAAATAAAGTAAACCCATCACCAATATATCTTACACTTTTCGAAAATGTCAATATGTATTTGCGTGTACGAAATCCCTTGATATATGCTATTTTTTAAGAAAAATTTGTAGTTCCTTCTTCTTTAATTCGAATATATCCCTTTTATTTTTAGTTCAAAATTTATTTAAAAATTTTGTTTTTTTAATTGACATTGCCCAGTGATATTCATTATCATTCTCTTATATATAATTGAAAATGATTATCATTATTGTTTAACTCGAAAATTGCAGGAGGAATAACATGAAATCTTATATGTTGTGGTCGTCCGCAGTGCTTTTATTGGCAGTTACCGGATGTAGTAATGGTGCCCCGACCACAGATCATAAACCAACCAGTGCCTCCGTATCTGCCACTTCTGGCACGACAAGCAGTGCAGCCATCCAAGTTACTGATTTTTCAAAACGGACGTTGGCGTTTCAAAAGGTTCCTCAACATATCGTTGCGCTCAGCAATGGCGATCTGGATATTATATACGCATTGGGCGGGACAGCCGTAGGAAGACCCAACTCCAATGGACCTGTCGTCGTACCTGCTGCTGAGAACGTTCAGCAAATAGGCTCCACTCATGAAGTAGATTTGGAGAAAATTACGATGCTCAAACCGGATGTCGTGCTAGGCAATTATCCTATGAATGAAAAAGACATTCCAGCCATTGAAGGAGTAGGTTCACAGCTGCTGCTGACTAGTGCCAATTCAGTTCAGGATATCCAGACACAAATTACACTGTTCGGACAATTACTACAAAAGCAAGCCGGGGCCGTAAAGCTGAACCAGCAAATTGACCAACAAGTAACCAAGCTACAAAAGGAAACCGCTTCTGCCTCCAAACCGAAGGTATTGCTCGTCTACGGAGCCCCGGCTACGTACATGGCGGCACTACCGAATTCACTGAGTGGAAACATTCTGGAAGCTGCGGGTGGCTCTAACATCGCCGCTGATTTTCCGGGCCTGCAAAATTTCCCACAATATGCGCAGCTGAACACAGAACGCATCATACAGGCTGACCCTGACTACATCTTCATCATGACTCATGGCAATACAGAAGATGTTAAAGCTGCATTTATAAAGGAAATGCAGGAAAATGCAGCTTGGAACGGAATCCGAGCAGTCAAAAACAATCAGGTCGAGGTTTTACCTTCAGATCTGTTCGGTACGAATCCGGGCACACGGGTCACTAAAGCGCTGGATTTGATGCATCAAAAGCTGTATCCGGCGAAATAGGCGATGGCAATGAACAAACTACAGCGCGCCAGAAGACGCACCATCGCCTGGATTACCCTTCCGATTCTACTGCTGGCCGTCTCTGTGTACGGTCTGGCCTACGGTTCGGTGTCGATTCCACTTCAAGAAATCAATCATGTTTTGCTACATAATGATGAATCTACATATCGCACGATCCTGATGGATCTCCGGCTACCCAGAGTATTAGTAGGTTTACTGGTAGGAGCTTGTCTTGCAGCTTCCGGAGCACTTCTTCAAGGTGTCATGAAAAATCCATTGGCTGACCCTGGCATTATTGGTGTATCGGCTGGAGGTGGACTTGCCGCCGTCATTACGATGGTGATGCTTCCCCAGCTCAGTTACCTTCTTCCGATAACCGCCTTTTTGGGAGCCTTTCTGAGCGCAATCGTCATTTATCTGCTGGCTTGGGACCGAGGGGCGTCGCCTGTCAAAATTGTGCTGGCTGGCGTTGCGATCAATGCGCTGCTGGGCGCACTCACCAACGGCGTAATGGTCATGTTCAGCGACCGCGTACAGGCCGTTCTTCCTTGGCTATCCGGCGGATTAAACGGAAGAAGCTGGCATCATCTGGAGTTCATGGCGCCTTACGCCATCATTGGATTAATCGCCTCTTTCTTTGCGATTAAACCTGCTAATTTACTGCTACTGGGCGACGATTCAGCACAGCTGCTGGGCCAGCGAGTAGAGCTTCAACGTATGCTCATTATCCTGCTTTCTGCCCTGCTGGCCGGTACAGCAGTCAGTGTAGCCGGGTTGATCGGCTTTGTAGGACTGGTCGTTCCCCATGTCATACGGCTGCTAATCGGGGAAGATTATCGTTTCCTCCTTCCCCTTTCCATTGTGGGCGGCGGAACGCTGGTTGTTCTCGCAGATACGGTGGCGCGATCCTGGTTTGACCCGATTGAACTGCCTGTAGGTATTTTGCTGGCCGTCATTGGGGCACCGTTCTTCTTAATCTTACTCAAGAAACGGGGGAATTTCGGATGACAGCCATTCAGGGTGAGCATATCTCCTTACAACGTGGGTATTTTAAGCTGGTCGATGTGAATATCACCTTGCCTGCTGGTCAGCTCACCGCGATCGTCGGGCCGAACGGTTCAGGCAAATCCACGCTTTTGCGGATTATGACCCGGTTGCTCAAGCAGGATCAGGGTCAGGTTTCCGTATTGGGCAAGCCCGTGCAGGAATACAAGCGGCGTGATTTTGCCCAGACGATTACAATGCTACCGCAAATGAAGGATATGCTGCCGTTATTGACGGTCCGCGAGCTGGTCGCTTACGGAAGATCTCCTCATGCCAAGGGCTTGAAGGTACGCTATACCGGACAGGACCAGCAAATCGTGGACCATGTCATGAAGATCACGGGTATCCAGCCCTATGCGGATCGGATGTTCCATACTCTATCGGGAGGTGAACAACAAAAAGCGCGAATTGCAATGGCCTTGGCCCAACAAACGGGTATTCTTTTGCTCGATGAACCGACCACTTTTCTGGATATCGCCCACCAATTTGAAGTTATGGATATGCTGCGGCGTATCAATCACGAGTCCGGCTTGACGATTGTTATGGTACTACATGATTTGCAGCAAGCTGCGGCCTATTGTCATCATATGATTGCGCTTAAAAAGGGACGAATCGCCGTTGTCGGCGAACCCCATGAGATTTTGACGTCTGCTTTTCTTCGCGACATTTATGAAATGAACGCTACCATCAAATTTGAGGATGGCTATCCGGTTATTATACCGACCATACCACATCATTCAGGAGGAATTTAATATGGTTATCGTAACAAATACATCTAAAATCACACCGGGCAATGCACATCTACTCATCGAAAGATTTAACAAAGAAGGAAAAGTTGAAAAAATGGAAGGCTTTCTCGGTCTGGAAGTGCTGCTGACTGAAAACACGGAGGATTATGAGGAAGTAACGATCAGTACACGATGGAAAGAAAAAGAGAACTTCCAAGGCTGGACGAAAAGCGAAGCTTTCCGCGAATCCCATAGCCATCGTCAAATTCCGGACTATATTATTGAAAATAAAATCACGTTCTATGAAGTTAAAATCGTTCGTCATCCCATCGCCAACAGCGATTCCTCTTTGGCAAGTGATTCCGAAGCCGTTTAACCCTGCATTATAGCTAAAAACCAAAAAAGGCGGCTCGGCAGGCAAAGTTAATTGTCCGCCGAGCCGCTTGGTTTATCAGGATTTTGCAAAATCCTCTTATATAAGGATGATGTCGAATCTCTCAGATTGTAGTTGAGCAGCGACGTCCAATTTTCAGCGTCTCTCCGTGCCCTAGAACATGAATGCGTTCCTTTGCAATACCCATACGCTCACGCTCCGCTTCGAGACGATCCAGCGCCTCTCTTGGCGTATCATCCGCTAGTTTGAAGGCTCCGTAGTGCATCGGAATCATCTGATCTGCGCCGCAATCTACAAACCCTTGCAATGCCTCCTCCGGTGTCACGTGCTGCGAGGTCATGAACCATTCCGGTTCATACGCGCCAATCGGCATAAAGGTCAGGTCAATGGCAAAGCGCTCGCCAATCTCCTTAAACCCACGAAAATATCCAGTGTCTCCCACAAAATACAACGTCGGTGTATGCTCTGAATCTGTATTCGAATGAGGATGAGATTCCGTGACGGACGTGGCAGAGCCAATCACCTGCTGTTCACTTTGCAGAACGTATCCACCCCAATGCGAAGTGTTCGTATCAAACGGCGTGCGTCGTGTCCAATGCTGGGCTGGAACAAATGTGAAGCGTATCCCTCCTACCGTAAAATGCTCCCACCATTGCAGCTCATGACAGTTACGAAAACCTTTGCGGATCATTTTTGCCTTTAACCCTGTGGGTACAAGCATCAGCGTATTTGCACGATATAATTTCCGTAAGGATTCTAAATGTAAATGATCATAGTGTGAATGAGACAGCAGAATGATGTCTAGTGGTGGTACATCCTGGATGCGAATGCCGGGCGGGGCCAACCTTTTATCAAAAGCCATACGCTCTGCCCACACCGGATCGGTGATGATATTCAGCCCAAGATACTGGATGAAAAAGGTGGAATGTCCCACCCAGGTGGCTGTCGCCATCTCCCGATTGCTATGCAGAAACTCCAGCTCCGGGGGATGGTTTGGCACAACGAACGTATAATCCTTTATTTTGCTGCGTCGCTCTTGCCGCCATTGTCTGAATTGCTTGATGGTTTTATCGGTATTTACATGATCCATATTGTTAAAGCGAACTTTGGGCATGATGCAGCTCCCTCCCTGATGAACCCGTTCTCCAAAAAACGCAGCGGTTCAATTTAACTATATATTGTCATTCGAGTGTGAACATAAAATGATGCAACATCCTGATCTATGTAAAGTATAATTCAATCACGTCTGTAAAGGAAATTCTGCGATAATACAGCAAAAACAGACCTCCCGGATCAATCAGGAAGGCCTGTTCCACCTGTTGTTGTCAATCTTGTGGATTTTTAAAGCGTGCCGAATAAATAAACAAAAACACAATCGCCACGACGATAATGATAGGTGACTCATACATAATCGTAAAATGCTCGAAAGCAGCCACTCTAACTCACCCTTTCTTCCCTTCATGTCCGCGCACATATTTTGCATCGAACAGAAACAATCTTAATATCAGGATCAGCGAAGGGATCAGCACCAGCAGACCCGCAACAAACGCCGTAATCAACGCATACGCCATCGTAGAATTTGTAAAGCTGTCGTAGACATTAATGTAGGGATACAGAACATACGGGAGATGCGAGCGGCCGTAGCCATACCAGGCAAATGCAAATTGCAGCATCACCAATATGAACGAAACCCCTAGATGCCGCCGCTGCCATACCAGATAAACTGCTCCCGCAAAGCATATGAAGGATGCGACAAACATCCAGGCTATGTTCAGCATATTGGTAAAATGATCTGGATTTTGTTTGTTAATCTGAAAAAATGCGAGCAGACTCGCAACAATCGTTGGACCGCTCCAAAGCAGTGCATATCCTCGTACGATTTCAAAAGCGACCTTGTCTCCTGCCCTTTTGGCATAATAGGCCAAAAACATCGCCGAGATATACAGTACGCTTACCAACGCCAGAAAAATAACCGCCCACGTGTAGGGATTGCTTAATAGCTGCCCCCATTGCAGGTGCACACCTGTACTGTTCTCCACAATAATGCCGCCTTCCGATATAGCGAGGACCGTCGACAGTGCCGCCGGAATCAGTAACCCTGTCGCACCGTACAACGCCATGTAGACGATATTATTGGTGCCGGAATGCCCATACGTATTGTATGCATAATACACTCCCCGGATGGCGAGAAGTACAATCGCAATACTGCCGGGAACGAGTAACGCCGTACCATAGTAATATGCCGCATCCGGGAAGAACCCGTTTAATCCCACCACAAAAAAGATGAGAAATACGTTTGTTACCTCCCACACCGGGGATAGATACCGTTGAATAATATTGTGGATTTTGTTCTGGTGGCCTGTTAACACACTGTAAAAGCTGAAAAACCCTGCACCAAAATCAATAGATGCTATAAGCAAATATCCGAACAAGAACGTCCACAAAATGGCGATGCCTACAATTTCATAGCTCACTTACCATCAGCCCCTTCCAGGCCGAGCTGTCTTATCTCTTCCACCGCATCCTTATTGCGAAATAGCTTGCTGAGTACCTTAATGGCCGAGAAGCACAACACCAGATACAAAATAACAAACAACACCAGCATCCACCCAACACTCGTAGAAGTGGTTGCTGCTTCGGACACCTTCATATATCCGCGTAAAATCCACGGCTGTCTACCGACCTCCGCGAACATCCATCCGAGCTCAATAGCTACCATCGCCATCGGCCCCACCAGAATGAGCGCCAACAGCAGCCATCTGGGGTATGGTTTGCGACCTGGCAAACGCTTGCGGATCAGATACAACAGCGGAATGACGAGAATCAGCACCCCTGTGGTGATTTTGAGGTCAAACATATAATGGATAGACAGGGGCGGACGCTCATCTACGGGATAATCATTTAATCCCTTGACCTCCGTACTGGGCAGGTTCCCGGCCAACACACTAAGTGCATAAGGCACTTTCAGGGCATATTTGATTTCACCGTTCTTATCCATGTATCCGCCATATACGAAGGGCGCGTGCGTCATCGTATCAAAATGCCATTCGGCGGCGGCCAGCTTCTCCGGCTGATATTTGGCCAGAAATTTACCGGATGCATCTCCAATCATCACTGTACTGATGGCAAACACAATGGTACAGGTGGCAGTGAGCTTCAGCGCCTTTTTAAAATAAGCGTGATTACGTCCCCGCAGCATACTGTAAGCAGCCAGTCCCATCAGCACCCCAGCGCTCAATGTATACGAGGAAGCCAGTACATGAGAAACTTTGGTCGGCGTAGCCGGATTTAGCATGGCCTCGATGGGATGAATATTTGTCATGACTCCATTTTTGAGTGTAAAGCCTTGAGGTTGGTTCATGAACGAGTTCACAGTCGTAATAAAAACCGCTGATGCAGATGAGGCAATCGCTACCGGGATGAGCAGCATCAGGTGAAAATATTTGCTTTTAAACCGATCCCAAGTATACAAATAGATGCCCAGGAATATAGCTTCGATGAAAAAAGCAAACGTCTCCAAAAACAGAGGCAGTGCAATCGCTTGTCCAGCCACCCGCATAAAGGTGGGCCAAAGCAAGCTGAGCTGCAAACCAATGGCGGTACCTGTAACGACACCCACGGCAACGGTAATGACAAACCCTCGCGCCCACCGTCGGGCCAGCAGGGTATAATGCGGATCACCAGTTCGCAGCCCGCGCCATTCTGCTAGTGCAATCATTAAGGGTACGCCGACGCCGATAGATGCAAATACGATATGAACAAACAGGGTAATTCCGGTCAGCATCCGGCTTAGTAATACAGGGTCCAGTGAAGACAAATGGGTTTCACTCCTTCATTTCACATTTTAAACATCGCGGATCACTCTGGATTACCAACTAAGGAGTCAAGCGAGCTATGCTTTTAATTACGGCATATAGCATAATGGCCGCAATTACTATACATACAATAATGAGCGTTCTTTCCTGCTTGCGGAACATAGGAACGCCTCCTTCACTTATCTATTGGCGCATTTTGGTAACCTATTCACAGTTTGGTTCATTCTGTCGAGTTTTAACCCTGCTTCTGCATTGAATGTAGCAGTATTTCTTTTTAGATATTGTTTTATGCATTTCAATACGCTATATTGATATATAGTTAGATAACCTAATTATATGAAAAGAGTGAATGTATGCCACCAAAACAAAGTATGCGGGACACCGTCCAGCAACCTCTTCCCCGTCTGGGTCCAGAACCTTATCTGGAGCTAATGGATCAAACTGCTCTTGCAGAAACGAATCGACAACTCGCCCGTATTGGTCTCTTCTTGCTATGGACGGGTGATAATACGCTCGACGCAATAGATTTGGATCTAGCTGCTTATGGCCTGACAGAGAGTAAGCTAGATTTATTGTTGCTGTTGACACTACACCAATCCCAGGCTCAGATGAGCCCTTCAATGATTGCCGACCGTCTGGGAATTCGTCGTGCATCTGTTACATCTCTCCTAGACTGGACAGAGCAACGAGGCTGGATTATCAGAGAACATAATTCCTCAGATCGACGCAAAATTCATGTGCGCATTACAGAAGGGGGATCTCATCTTGTACAGCAAGTGCTTCCTGTATTTTGGTCTTCCTGTGCTTCTCTAGCGAGTATTTTGGAGCCTGAGGAGCAGGTCGTTTTTTCGCGGATTATAGAAAAAATCCATCATCATATGGAAAACAGATTGGGGGTGGGCAGATAAATTTTTTTTAAACATATAATTAGGTTACCTAATATATTTAATTTCGTGTATTACCAAGCCACTTATTTTATGATCAAGGAGTGTTCAATTGATGAGTAAATTACGAACCAATCATACCGTTATACAGAAAGAAAATGTGGCTCTCCCTTATGCATGGATGACTGTAATCCTATGCTGGTCAGCGGTTGCCGTTATGTCCAGCCTGTATGTGACGATCCCTTTGGTCCCTCTTTTTGCTAAAGTGTTTGGAAAAACGCTTGCCGAAGCAGCCCTACCGGGCAGTATCTTTTCCTTAGGCTTTGCGGCGGGATGTCTTGTTTATGGTGGATTGTCTAACCGCTTTGGACGAAAGCAGGTTATCGTCATCGGACTGCTCGCATTAACGATTATTTCGTTATCCATCAGCTTAACCAGTCAATATTCTGTATTAGTTACACTGCGCTTGCTTCAAGGTTTGGCTGCAGCCACCTTTTCCCCCGTTGCTCTCGCATACGCCGTCGATATGTTTCCGGCCGAAAAACGGGTAACAGCTATCGGCTTTATCAGCACCGGTTTTCTAGTAGCGGGTATTGCTGGTCAGGTATTTAGTATTGTCATTAGCGAACAAATGGGGTGGAATACGGTATTTCGGATGCTAGGCATTTTGTATGCAATTACCTTCCTAATCGTCCTTTTTTTCCTACCTAAAACCCCCTCCCCTCAACGAGATGTTCGCATTTGGGCAGCTTTCGGTCAGTTGGAGACCGTTCTGCGCTCGTATCCTTTATGGTTAAGCTACACGGTTGCTTTTGTTCTCCTGATGTCCTTTGTGAGCATGTATACGGTTTTGGGTAACTATCTTGGCGGCCCTGAATTTGGCCTGAATAGCCGACAGATGCTTTATGTCAGATCCGCTGGTATCATCGGCATGCTCCTTTCACCATTCGCAGGAAAGCTAGCCCAGAAATACGGTGTGCACCTTATATTACGTACAGCTCTTATTCTTTCCATTCTGAGTTTGGCGCTGATGGGAATGACACACTCTCTTATGACTATCGTGGTGTTGAGTGTATGCTTTGTCAGCGGCATTGCCCTGAGTGTTCCTTCACTCATAGCAATCGTCGGCCAGCTCGGCGGTGCAGCGAGAGCTATAGCTGTCTCACTATATACCTTCATCCTGTTTGCCGGTACAAGTCTAGCTCCTATGCTCTCCATTCGTTTGATGGGGAATGGCGGCAATCAGATGACTACATTTATGCTGCTGGCGGCAGTTCTGTCTGTGGGATTTATCGCCTCCCTGCTCATTCGGATGGTGCTTCCCATCGCCCCCAGATTTCTAGAATAAAGCCTATGATTAGGGTAGAAATCCGGGGACAAAAGCGACCGCTACGCTTGTACAGCACCATTCCGCCTACTCCGTTTCATGTTAATTTTTCGAGTTCGGCTTATATAGCATCCTGTTTTTATTAAAAAAACCTCCATATTCATCAGCCATGTTTATATGAATCATCGTGATATATGTCATTGCATTTTCCTGTGAAACGCGAACTTCTCTTTGGAGACATTCGCAGAATGAGTTACAATACAGATAAGCTATATATGGAGAACTTTTGAACAGGAGGCTGTACTGAGCTATGAAAATAACATCTATCGAGCCAACTCCCAGTCCGAACACCATGATGCTGCATCTGGATGAGCGACTGGAAGCGGGTATCCGCAGAACATATACACGAGACAATGAGCGTTCCGCTCCCCCATTTATCCGGCGCATGCTGGGCATTGAAGGGGTCAAAAGCGTGTTTCACACGACCGATTTTGTAGCCCTTGACCGCAAAGGGAATGCAGATTGGTCTACCATTCTGGGTCAAGTCCGAGATCAGCTAGGCGAGGAAGGCGCTGACGCCAATTGGGATTTGCCAGAGGAAACCTCTGGAGAAGCGTTTGGCGAGGCACAGGTTTTTGTGCAATTTTTTCGCGGCCTTCCTATGCAAATTCGAGTCAAGGCAGGGCAGCAGGAGGAACGAATCTCCTTGTCCGACCGCTTTGTGCAAGCCGTTACCCGTGTAGCGAGCGCAACGCTAATTAAGGAACGCAAGCTGAGTGATTACGGCGTCCGCTATGGTGAACTGCCGGACATTGCACGTGAGGTTGAGCAGGAACTGGAGGCAGCCTTTCCACAAGAGCGGCTGGAGCAGATTATCCAACAAGCGATTGCCCACGGCGCAAACAACAGCGAATTCGTGGAGGAACGCCGCGAGTGGAGCGATGCCGAGCTGGAGCAGGCCCTGCAACACGAAGATTGGCGTACACGCTACGCTGCGCTGGATCGGCTGGACCCGACGCCCGAGCATTTGCCGCTTATTCGGCAAGCGCTGCATGACGACAAAATGCAGCTGCGGCGACTGGGCGTCGTCTATCTGGGCGATATTCGCTCACCGGAGGCGATGGAACTGCTAGCCGAGGCGCTGCGCGATCCTTCAGCGGCAGTACGCCGCACCGCAGGCGACACGTTGTCGGACATCGGCGATCCGGTCGCTACCAGTGCAATGATCGGAGCCCTGTCGGATAGCAGCAAGTTGGTGCGCTGGCGGGCGGCACGTTTTTTATACGAGGTGGGAACCGAGGATGCGCGTGATGCGTTGGAGAAGGCGGTCGATGATCCCGAATTCGAGGTCAGTCTACAGGCTAAAATGGCGCTGGAACGCATCGAATCAGGCGAACAAGCCGCGGGCACAGTTTGGCAGCAGATGGCCAAGCGGAACTCTTAATTTAAGATTCTACGAGTGATTTTCAAAAAATTGTCGATTGTCAGAAGATGTACAGGTACGATATACTGTAATTCGCTATACAATAAAATATCATGTCATACACCTCATCAACCCTGTTTTATGATGAGGTAGAGGTCGCGGATGTAATCGGTACACCGGAGGAGACGATAAGAGCCGTCTGAGATTCCAGTGGAAAGGTACACCCGCCGAAGTATGCGGAGCTGACTCTTTGTAAATACTCCGAATGCTGGGGCTGCTAACCGAAAGGAGCAGAACTGTCACACGCTGTCCTAACACAGACACGTGTGTTGAGCTATCTTGTTATAGAAGAAGGTATGGTGCGGAATGCATAGACAAAACCGCAGGCGTATTCCCTGCGGTTTTTTGATTTATATACTCCCCCTCCTTCTAGCTCTTGCCCTGACATGAAATACAATTTCATGAAGGAGTGTTTGAACGTGCAACACAGAGCAACATCTGACGGAACCTTGCGTAAAAGTCTCAAAGCCCGCCATATGACGATGATCGCCCTCGGCGGTTCTATCGGAACAGGTCTGTTCCTCGCCAGTGGAGGCGCAGTTGCCGAAGCTGGACCCGGTGGTGCCCTGCTGGCTTATGCAGCAGTTGGCCTCATGGTCTACTTCCTTATGACCAGCCTCGGTGAGTTGGCTACATTTATGCCTGAATCCGGCTCTTTTAACACCTATGCAGGTCGCTTCGTCGATCCGGCTTTTGGTTTCGCCATGGGCTGGAACTTCTGGTACAACTGGGCGGTGACGATTGCTGCCGAATTGGCAGCAGCGACCGTGCTGATCAAATACTGGTTCCCGGAAAGTCACTCTGCCTGGTGGAGTCTGTTATTCCTGGCCGTAATCTTCGCACTGAACGCGTTGACCGTCAAAGGCTACGGTGAGTCTGAATACTGGTTCGCCATGATTAAAATTGTGACTGTGGTCATCTTTTTGACTGTAGGTGTGCTGATGATCTTCGGCATTATGGGTGGTCCTGCGGTCGGCTTTGCCAACTTCACGGTAGGAGACGCCCCGTTCCATGGTGGATTCTTTGCTGTACTGGGCGTATTCATGGCAGCGGGCTTTTCCTTTCAGGGAACGGAGCTGATTGGGGTAGCCGCTGGAGAGAGCGAAAATCCGCGTGAAAATGTGCCGCGCGCCATCCGTCAAATCTTTTGGCGCATCTTGTTCTTTTATATTCTCGCAATTCTCGTGATTGGATTGATCATTCCGTACACCAATCCGAATCTGCTGCGGGGAGATATCAGTGATATCGGGGTCAGCCCGTTCACGCTCGTATTTGAAAAAGCAGGGCTTGCGATTGCTGCCTCTGTTATGAACGCCGTTATTTTGACTTCCGTATTGTCGGCAGGTAACTCGGGTATGTACGCGGCCACTCGGGTACTGTACGCTTTGGCACGAGAAGGTAAAGCCCCGCGTTTCCTCGGACGTATCAATAGACGCGGCATTCCTATGAACGCGCTGCTGATCACGACCGCTGTCGGTATGCTAGCCTTTCTCGCCTCCCTGTATGGAGACGGTGTAGTCTATAACTGGCTGCTGAATGCTTCTGGAATGTGCGGATTTATTACGTGGGTCGGAATTGCAGTCAGCCATTATCGTTTCCGCCGTGCCTTTAATGCACAGGGTCACAGTCTGAGTGAGCTTCCATACAAAGCCCGTTGGTTCCCATTTGGCCCGTTGTTCGCCTTCGCTCTGTGTATCATTGTCATTATCGGGCAAGGGGCGGATGCCTTCACCGGACAGGAGATTGACTGGAAAACGATGATCGCTACGTACATGAGTGTGCCGCTATTCCTTCTGCTGTGGCTCGGCTACAAATGGACCAAACGTACTAAAATCGTGCCATTAAAAGAATGTGATTTGAGCCCGGATGCTTCTTCGGATAAATAATAGAAGACATTAAAAAAAGCCCGTCTCCACATATCAGGGAGAACACGCTGGTAAACCTGGTCCAAGACTGTTTATCCGCATGTTCACCTGTATATGCCCGGAGACGGGCCTTTTCTTTTTCTTTTTCTGTTTATTTGGAAGAAGCAGCTACTTCAGCTGATAAAGACATAGATAAGGCACGACGACTAAAAATACCGTATATGACAGCAATCAGCGTCAACCCTGCTGAAAACAAGTACAAATTAACGATACCCAAATGATCTGCAATCCAGCCCATTAAAAGCAGCGAAATACAAAACGTTAGGCTTGTCAGCGTAGCCTGGGCGGACAGCACCTTAGGCAAATCATGTACAGACACACTCATTTGCATCATCGTACGGCGGGATACGACGGACATTTCCGCAGGTAGTCCCATCAACAGCACGATAAGCAGCGTTAGTGGCGGTAATGTGTTCAGTGCATACCAAGCTGTCAGCAGCCCATAACCTGCCATCCCCGCCAACATGGCGGGCAGCAGTCTGCGCTGCAAATACTTGACGCAGGCGAGGACCACGATACCGCCGCCAATCGCTCCTGCAAAATACGCTGCATTGATGTATCCCCACCATGCCTCACTTTTGTGCAAGACCTGCTGAGCGAAAGCAAGCGTGAACGCGCCTACCCAAACCGAACCCCCTAGAAGGTCAATCATATCCATAAAAATAAGAGCTTTCAGTCTGCGACTGGCTCCGATGAGGCTCCAGCCTTCACGAAGTATTTCCTTTTTACGCTTGGGAGGTAGTGTGGGGCTCTCAGATTCCGGGCCATATAGTGTATCTTCCAACTGTGCAGGAGGCAAGTCATGATGCCCTTGCCCGGGTTCAGTTAGAGCTTCGAAAACTGAGACATCTCCACCTCGCACCCTTGTTCCAGGTTGCAGCAAATAATGAGCTTTGCCCTCTAGTGGATCTCGAATCAGGCTGGTGAAGATCATGGCTATCATATATAATCCGCCAGCAACCAGTAGTGTTTTTTCCGAACCTAGCATGGCTACGAGCACACCACTAAGCCCCCACCCCGCTAATTGCACCGTCTGATCGCTGACCGATACCAGACTGTTTGCCCGCATAAGTCCTTCCCCGGACGCAAGGCGAGGAATCAGCGCATTACGCGCAGGCGTAGTCCATCCGTCCAGAAAGGACATGGCTGCCACCAACGTAAACACAATCACCCATATCGGCTCCGTGCCTGCTGACCACAAGTGGCCCAGCAGAACAGCAAAGAAAGCCAGTTGCCCGAACTGAGAAACGAATAAAATAAAAGGAAGCTGGAATCGGGCCAAAATGAGCGGTGCTAAAAAGCCGCTGATCATCTGTGCCCCCATTCGCAGCAACGGAACGAGCACCGAAGAGAAGATGGAGTCTGTTTCATGAAAAACCAAAGACACAAGTGCCATAATATAAAGAATGTCGGCCGCATTGGACATGGTCTGCGTGCCAAGCAAATAGGTAAAGGAACGCCTGTGCATATAAATAAAATACTCCTTTGTTAATGTAGCTTTTTACAGCAGATGATTAGGTCCATTTCAGGGTTACCCGAAGATTGCCGGTACTTCCAAGGTCCGTAATCTGATAAGAAATGGATTTTAAGCCGAGTTGATATAAGGACTGTAAATCCTCCTTGAGACTTCGCTCCGTTCCCTGATAGGCGAAGGTAAGTGTCGTCCCTCCCTTATTTGCAATCTTACGTACCTGTTCCTTAATGTCAGCGGATGATTTAACCAGACCCTTACCATCTTGCAGCGGATATTCGAGGGTATTGTACAGTTTTTGATACACAGCAGCCTTTGATCCTCCGGCAGCTACCAGTGCTGATAAGGTTTCCCGATACGATGTATTCGCCTGAGGATACGGTTTCACCCATGAGTGATCCCGCCGCATTTCGGTATCCGTCAGCAGATAATATGAAGTGCTTACTTCGTTCGCGCGATCTGGGGTTGGATCATCCCATGTCGTATCCATGTGATACCATCGACCATCTAATAAAACAAGATTCCATGCATGCAGCTGTCCCCCTGCTCTACCTTCCACAATCCGATTCGTAATGCCTGCACGTTCCAGCATTTTATAGGCCAGCAGTGAATAACCCTGACAGACCGTGCTTCCCGTTTTCAGGCCATCGTAGGCTGTGTACTTTTGCTGTGCTTCATCATACTTCAGGCGCACGACGATCCAATCATGGATGGCCTTCACCTTCTCATGATCCGTCATTCCCTTCATAATAATATCCCCCAGCACCGCTTTAACTGTGCTATCCACATAAGCTGTCTGTTCCTTCGTCTCCCGGTAGCTTAAACGAATCGTAACCTGAGCGGAGGTCGTTGTGCCTGTATAGCTGAATGCGTAGCTTTTGATCGTATAATTCACATACGGATCGCTCTCCATGGCCTGTTGGATGGCCGTCTGTAATTGCTGCTTGAGACCGTTCACTCGCCCTTGATATGTAAAGGTCAGCGTTTCACTCCGCGTAGCCATTGCCTGTAAAAGCTTGTTCTGAAGCTGCTGCGATGATACCGATGGAGCCGGCTTGATCGACGCCGCATACACATTGCTGCCCCACTCCACAGCCTGCGGCAGCAACACAGCCAGCGCTGCACCCGCAACCAGACATTTTACAAGCCTAACCCCGATTTTTCTGTTCATACAGAGCGTTCCTGCCCTTCTTAGCATAGTTATAAACAGCTCTATCTTACCATAAAAACAGTTGCCCCAAACGCTCTAGTTTTGTCGGTTGCAGACGAGTAATGGGACAGTTAAAAAGACAGGTTGCGACACACATACTCGGCGATATAACAGATGGGAGCAAGGGGCAAACATGTCGTTCGCAGCGAATTTTATCACAGCAATCTAAGTATCCTCATGATATGGTACTGGCATCGGAAGTAAATGATATTGATTCTCATTCTAGATCAGAAAGGCTGAACACCATGCCAGAATGTATTTCACTTCTTCGTACGCCACTAGGTCAGACTGTGCGTTTGCAATCCCTTGACCCTCTTCATCCCTCATTGCGCCGCCGCTTGACAGACATGGGCATCAACGAAGGTTCCATCATACGCTTAAAAAAAATCAGTTTATTGGGCGGCCCGATCGTCATTGAATGCAACGGCCAACTGGTCGGCCTCCGTCAAAATCAAGTGAAACAACTGGAGGTCGTTCCGACATGGACATGATCGCTCTATTTGGCAATCCCAATACAGGAAAAACCTCATTATTCAACAAGCTGACTCGTACGTATGCAGAAGTAGGGAACTGGTCCGGCGTCACCGTGGAAAAGAAAACAGGGCTCCTGCGTGACAAGTCTGCCGTATTGGTGGATTTGCCAGGTGCCTACTCTTTACTCCCTCTTTCGCTGGATGAAGGTGTCGCAACCCGATATTTGCTGGAAGAGCCGCCTGCGGCCCTGATCAATATCGTGGATGCCTCCCAGCTCCAGCGTAATCTCTATCTGACCGTACAACTACTGGAATATGGCCGTCCCCTTGTACTTGGCTTAAACATGACTGACGTAGCTGATGCCACGGGTCTTCGCGTAAACAAGGAATTGTTGGCTGAACAATTGAACGTTCCCATCATTCCTATGGTGGCGCGCACAGGTAGTGGAAGTAAGCAAATGCTCGCATCTCTTCGAGAAGTAAGACATGCATCCAATACTTTTCAACTGGATTACGGCCCTGCCGTCGAAGCGGCTATTCATGATATTTGCAACTTACTGCCGGATGCATCTGTACCGCAACTCCGGTGGGCCGCACTGCAATGTCTGGAAAACAATCCTGTCGTCATGGAATGGATGACAGATGAGGTGCAGCGTGAACAAGTAACTGCGCGTATTCGCCATTGCGAAGAAGACCTGCTCAGTGAAGGCTGTGCCATCACGCCTGCTCAGCATATTCGTTCTGTACGAACAGCATGGATTGCTGATCTGTGTACCAAGGCACTCGACACCTCCAAGCTCAAGCCGCACAGCCTAACGGATAGGCTAGATGCACTATTAACTCACCGGTATCTGGGGATTCCGATCTTTTTGCTGCTGATGTACGCTACCTTCAAGTTCACCTTCGATTGGGCGGGTACGATCCTTTCAGATATGCTGGATGGATTTTTTTCAGGTGCACTCAGCAGTTGGATTTCTGAATTACTCGTTCACTTGAACGCGTCTGCCTTTACGCAAAGTCTAGTCGTGGACGGCATCGTGGCTGGAGTCGGGGGTGTGCTTGTTTTTCTGCCTCAAATTGCTATTTTATTTCTGATTATCTCGGTGATCGAAGACTCCGGGTATATGGCACGGGTCACGATACTAATGGATCGTCTGATGCAAGCCGTGGGCTTGAACGGGAAAAGCTTCATTCCCTTCATCATCGGATTTGGCTGCAATGTCCCTGCGATTATGGCAGCACGCACCATTGAACAGCCCAGAGAGCGTCTCATTACCACGTTGCTGGTGCCCTTTATGTCGTGTTCGGCCCGCCTGCCGGTATATGCGTTGTTTGCGGGTGTGTTTTTCCCAACACATGCGGCAAGCATCATCATGCTGATGTATGTGTTAGGAATCGTCGTTTCACTTATACTTGCCAAAATTTTTTCCAAAGTATCCATTTTGTCGGGTGAGCCCTCCCTCTTCATCGTGGAACTTCCTCCCTATCGAGTGCCGCAGGCTCTTACACTATTCCGCAGCACATGGGAGAAGGTTAAAGGCTTCGTCCGTAAAGCCGGAACCATTATTCTTGCAGGTTCCGTTGGCATCTGGCTCTTGTCCAATTTCGGTCCGCAGGGCTTCGGGGTAGAAATGGATGACAGCCTGCTTGCCACCGTTGGAGGTTGGTTCGCTCCATTACTAGCCCCTCTCGGTTTTGGCACCTGGCAAGCAGGGGCTTCCCTGCTCACAGGCTTTATGGCCAAGGAAGTTGTCGTATCAACGATGAATATTATTTACCACGTTCCTGATATGCAGGGACTTGAACTACAAGTCAGACATGCCTTTACACCGCTTGCCTCTTTTAGCTTTATGGTGTTCATTCTGTTGTATGTTCCGTGTCTGGCTACGGTAGCGGTCATTCGTAAAGAAACCCTTTCGTGGCGTTGGACCGCATTTTCTGTGATCTATCCTTTGGCCGTTGCATATATCATTGCCGTCTTGATCTATCAGTGTGGCAGATTATTAGGTTGGGGCTAAGTCAGGCCCTATAGTAAATAAAAGGAAGTGAATTCCATGATCAATATCATCATTTTATTGGCGATTCTCGGTTATAGTGCGTGGGTGCTGGTACGATTTTTGCGAAAAAGCCGTCAAGGCGCCTGTGCGGGGTGTTCGTCGAGCAAGTCATGTCCGGGTTGTACAGCCAGCTCTATGCATGAAGATTATGCGAAAATCAAGAAAAGTATTTAATTCCAACTCATCATCACATGAAAAGCGGCTTCGGGGGTTTCTTACACCCGAAGCCGCTTCTTATTTACGCTTAAAGCTCACCGTATTCAGCGATACACTGCCAAATGCTCATTTAGCTCTCGCGTGTGCAAGTAAACTTCACGATACAGCTCGTATAGACCTTCATACTGTGCCACACGGTCCGGGTTCGGCGAATATCTCGCTGCTTCACGCAGAAATGCTTCAGCACACGCTTGCAGAGATTCAAACCAGCCACTACCATAAGCAGCCAGCATGGCCGCCCCCAAGGCAGGTCCCTGCTCGCTTTCCAGCTTGATGATATCCGCGTTAAAAATATCTGCCTGCATTTGCAGCCATGCCTCATTACGCGCACCGCCGCCGATGGAAATCACTTCATTCACCGTTTTGCCCGTCCCTCTAAGAATATCTATAGATTCCTTGAGCGAAAACGTTATTCCTTCCAGTACCGCTCGTGTAAAATGCGCAAGCTTATGTCCCGCATCCATCCCGATAAAGCTGCCTCGAATGGTTGCATCCGGATGAGGTGTACGTTCGCCAACGATATAAGGCGTGAACAGCAGCCCTTGGCTGCCCGGCTCAATAGAATTCACATCTGCCAATAGTGCATCAAAAGAATGCTCTGGTGCAAAGGTATCCTTAAACCAAGTCAAGCTGTATCCGGCCGCGAGCGTAACCCCCATAATATAATAAGCATCCTGCTCACTATGATTAAAAAAATGCGCCCGCCCCTGCACATCAATATCCTTGCGTTCCTCATAGGAAAGTACAACCCCTGAGGTGCCGATGCTGCACAGGGTGCGGCCTTCGCTCAAAATGCCGGCGCCAATCGCGCCACATGCGTTGTCCGCACCACCTGCAAAGACCTTCGTTTCAGGTGAAAGCCCGCTCTGCTCCGCAATCTCCGGCAAGAGCGTACCCGTCTGATCAAAGGATTCCACCAGCGGCGGGAACAGCGACAACGGTAGATCAAACGCGGCAGCGATCTCTTCGCTCCACTGCTTGTTCGCAATATCCAGCAGCAGCGTGCCCGCCGCATCCGAATACTCCGTCGCCAGCTCTCCTGTCAGACAGTAGCGCACATAATCCTTGGGTAGCATAAAATGTGCCGCACGGGCCAGCACGTCTGGCTCATGCTCCTGCACCCACAGCAGCTTGGGCAGCGTGAAGCCTTCCAGCGCGCGATTACGTGCGATATTCAGCAGGTCCGACCCGAGCTGTTCTTCAATACGACGGCATTGTGCTGTCGTACGCGTGTCATTCCACAGAATAGCCGGACGAAGCACTTGGCCTTCCTTGTCAGTCAGCACAAGCCCGTGCATCTGTCCCGAAAAGCTAATACCATCTACGGCATCTGTGCCGCCGATTCCGGCCTTCTCCACAAGCTGTTTCAGTGATGCTAACGTGCCACTGACCCAGTCCTCAGGATGCTGTTCGCTATATCCTGCCTTCGGCTGATGGAGTGGATAAGACTGGGAGGTTTCATAAGCCACCTGACCCTTGAGGTTAACCAGCACCGTTTTGACCGCGCTGGTACCCAAATCTACGCCGATGACATAGCGTTCCTGCTCCTGATTTAGCTTCTCCTGCATCGGAGTTCCTCCTTCCCTGTTATCGTGTATTCCTTATTTTATATATGCTTAGTCAGCCAAAATGTATTGATTTAATGTTGCTTTCAGATATTCCTGGCGACCGGATACGTTTTTACGTGGTGTTTCGTTCGCCAGAGCATATTCAGCCAGAGAAGCAAGCGTTGCTTTTCCGGATACGATGTCTGCTCCAATACCTTCTTTAAAGCTGCTGTAGCGCTTCTCAATAAAGTCCTCAAACACACGATCCTCGATCAGTTTGGCAGCTACCTTCAGCCCCTTCGCATACGTATCCATACCTGCGATGTGCGCGAGGAACAAGTCTTCTGGCTCAAACGATGCTCTGCGTACCTTGGCATCAAAGTTGATACCACCACGGCCCAAGCCTTCATTTTGCAGCACTTCATACATCGTCAGGGTCGCATCATACAGATCAACCGGGAATTCGTCCGTATCCCAGCCCAGCAGCAAATCTCCCTGATTTGCATCCAGTGATCCCAGCATGCCGTTAATCCGTGCTACACGCACTTCATGATCAAAAGTATGACCCGCCAAGGTGGCATGATTAGCTTCCAGATTAAGCTTGAAATGTTGATCCAGATCATATTTTTGCAGGAAAGCAATCGTCGTCGCAGCATCAAAATCATACTGATGCTTCGTTGGCTCCTTCGGTTTTGGCTCAATCAGGAACTGAGCGTCAAAGCCAATTTCACGCGCATAGTCTACGGCCATATGGAACATACGTCCCAAATTGTCCTGCTCCAGCTTCAAATCCGTGTTCAGCAGTGTTTCGTAGCCTTCACGGCCTCCCCAGAAAACATAGTTATCTGCGCCCAGACGTTTGCCCACTTCCAGTCCTTTTTTAATCTGAGCAGCTGCGTGTGCGTATACATCTGCATTGCAAGTCGAGGCAGCACCATGCAAATAACGTGGATGGCTAAACATGTTCGCCGTGTTCCACAGCAGTTTTTTCCCCGTAGCTTTCATATGGTCCTCAATCAGATCCACGATGGTATCCAGATTGCTGTAAAATTCCTTCAATGACGCGCCTTCCGGTGCAATATCCACATCGTGGAAAGCGAAATAAGGTAAATTCAGCTTATCCAGCAGTTCAAAGGCAGCTTCCACACGTGCCTTCGCCAAATCCAGCCCGGTAAACTTGGACCATGGACGTTCCGCTGTTTCTACACCAAAAGGATCGGAGCCGCCTGCAACCAGTGTATGCCAGTAGGCCATGCTAAAACGTAAATGCTCCTCCATCGTTTTTCCCGCTACAATTTCCTGTGGATTATAAAATTTGAACGCAAAAGGATTGTCGGATTGCTTGCCCTCAAAGTTAATTTTAGATACCTGTTCGAAATAAGCCATTATAAGTTCCTCCTTTATAGTAAACGTTTACAAAAACGATTCTAGCACAGCCAAAAGACTTTGTCTATTGCTTAAACTAAGTTTGTTTTTATGATATAATATCAGGAATTACACCAACAGGAAGTGAATGAACCATGAATGTCACTGGCGATCAGGCGCTTGTCAAAAAGCTGAATAAATCCATTGTGCTGGAGCGTATTCGCCTTCATGCTCCGCTATCCCGGGCACAGTTATCCAGTCAAACTGGATTAAACAAGGCAACCGTTTCCAATCTGGTGGCAGAGCTCATTACCGATGGATTGGTGTATGAGACAGGATTAGGAGAATCCAGCGGTGGGCGTAAGCCTTTAATGCTGCTGTTCAATAGCCGTGCAGGCTTTGTACTCGGTATTGAGGTCAGCGTACAGTACATCAAGGGCGCTCTGACCGATCTGGCAGGTACCATTGAAACGGAGCTTACCTTTTCTCTAACCCAGCATGATCCCGCCTTTGTTATGGAACAGATTCGAAAGCTCGTTCAGGAGCTTATGCAGGTCACTCCTCCCTCCCCTCATGGTATTGTCGGCATTGGACTGGGGGTACCGGGTATGGTGGATGAGACCGGAACCGTGCTGTTCGCACCCAATCTGGGCTGGGAAGGGGTTCCGCTGCGGCAGCAGCTTGAGGCCGAGCTAGGTCTGCCCGTCGTAGTGGATAACGAAGCTAACGTCGGCGCACAGGGCGAGTTGTACTATGGTATGGACGGCGATCACCGACAGCAGGTGCGGGATCTGGTCTACATCAGTGCAGGGTCCGGGATCGGGGCCGGGATTATCATTGATGGCAAACCGTATCAAGGAGCTTGGGGGTACGCCGGAGAGACGGGTCATATGACTATTGATTGGAACGGACGACTCTGCTCCTGCGGTAGTCGCGGTTGCTGGGAGCTCTATGCTTCAGAGAAGGCGTATGTAGCATCCACATTGAAACTACCTGCACATAATACAGCGGAATTACTGCCGTTTGCTCAGCAAGGTGAAGTAAGTACATTAAGCGTCCTTGATGATATTGGGCGATATTTGGGTGTGGGTATTACCAACATTGTGAACAGCCTCAACCCCGGAATGCTTATCATCGGCGGTCCACTGGCGGAAGCCAGACCTTGGTTGGAGCAAAGTATGCGTGATGTGATTGACGAACGTGCCCTGCCCTATCATCGTCGGCAACTACAGATTCGTTTCTCCACGCTTGGCAGCCGTTCGACGATGCTAGGTGCCGCCTATGCGGCAACCGCTCCTTTTCTCGGGCGAGTACGTGTGTCCTTATAAGTAAAAAGGCACCCATTGCAGTATTAGCTGCGATGGGTGCCTTTTCTTAACCATATAACGATCATAGGACCGTCGTCTGCTGTTAGATTGGATTAAGCGTTCAACACTTTTTCAAACTTGGTTTTGTTCATACCGGAAATACGTTCTTCCCCGATCAAAGTCAATGGAACGGCACGAATACCCATATCCCAAACCTCTTGCGCATAAGCTTCATTCGTTTCGATGTTGCGTTCTTCGTACTCTACGCCTTTTTCACTCAAGTAGCTCTTTACTTGACGGCAATGCGGGCAGTTTGTAGATGTGTATACGATTGCTTTTTCCATGAATATCACCTCATCATTTATTTTGTTACATCATATTTATTCATATTTCCAAGAATCATTACAGAGCCAGTGCGCTGTGCTCCAAGCTTTCGATGTACTTCTCGCTGTCCATAGCAGCCATGCAGCCACTTCCTGCTGCGGTAATTGCTTGTCTGTAGCGAGTATCCTGTACGTCACCACAAGCGAATACGCCAGGCACGTTTGTTTCGGAAGTCCCCGGATTTACGACGATATAACCGTTCGCATCCGTTTTAATTTGCCCCTCGAGGAAGCCTGTATTCGGATGATGACCAATCGCCACGAATACGCCGCTAACCGTAATAACTTCCTCTTCACCTGTTGCATTATTCAGCACTTTCAAGCCAGTGACTCCGTTCTCGTCCGCAATCACTTCTACAGGAGTACGATTAAGTGCCCATTCAATTTTGTTGTTCGCACGAGCACGATCCTGCATAATTTTGGAGGCGCGCATTTCTTCACGACGATGCACCAACGTTACTTTAGAGGCAAAACGAGTCAGGAAATTGGCTTCTTCCAATGCAGAGTCTCCGCCGCCGATGACAACAATTTCTTTGCCACGGAAAAAGAAGCCGTCGCATGTTGCGCAAGTGCTTACGCCACGTCCGATATTATCCTGTTCACCGGGAATACCCAGGTACTTGGCAGTCGCTCCTGTGGAAATAATCAGCGTATCGGTAACCAGTTCACCCAAACCCTCTACATCCAAAGTAAATGGACGAGCAGTTGTGTCTACTTTGTTTACCCAGCCTGTGCGGAATTCAGCGCCAAAACGCTCCGCTTGCTTACGCATATTATCCATCAAATCGGGTCCCATGATTCCTTCAGGAAAACCTGGGAAATTTTCAACTTCCGTAGTCGTAGTTAATTGTCCGCCTGGCTGTGGTCCTTCGATCACCAGTGGGCTCATGTTAGCGCGTGCCAGATAAATTGCAGCGGTCAAACCGGCAGGGCCGGTACCTATAATAATGGACTTGTACATATCTTGGTTCCTCCTAAAATATCATAAGTATTATATAACGAGTTTTCGGAACCGGGCGCTGGGCAACTGCATATACTGTAAAAGTAATTCCGCCAGAAGCTTATCCCAAAATGTGGACACCCGGATATTACAAAAACGAATCACTTGTTTTGTAGCTTTTTATGACTTAGACTGATTCTAAATCCTAATTTCATTATGCGGAAATAGCTGTAAACAGTCAAATGAAGTTTTCATGAAGCGAAGCTTAAAGATAAATCAGGTATGGAGGGATTATCCCGATTATGAATGACGTTTTTGTAGGTAGCTTTATTTCTGCCCTGTCCACTGGACTCGGCGCCGTGCCCATACTGTTTATGCGTAATATCACGCATCGGCTTCGCGATGTTCTGTTGGCTTATGCCGCAGGAATTATGACCTCTGCCTCCGTGTATAACCTCATTCCCGAAGCGATCCAGCATTCCAATTGGTTCGTGCTGACTGCGGGAATTCTGCTCGGCTGCCTCGTATTACTGGTGATGGAGATGTACATTCCCCATGCGGATTTGGAGGACCCAGATTCCAAGACCTTTCAACTGGAGTCCAAATCTTTTCTCATTATCGCAGCTATTACATTGCACAATTTACCGGAAGGACTCTCTGTTGGGGTCAGCTATGCGAGTGAGACTCACAATCTCGGCAATCTGATCGCCTTCTCTATCGGCCTGCAAAATGCCCCGGAAGGCTTTATCGTAGCACTATTCCTTGTGAATCAAAACATCGGCCGTTTTAAGGCCTTGGGCATTGCTACCCTCACCGGAGCTGTGGAAATCATTACGAGTCTGATCGGCTTTTATTTGAGTAGCTGGGTGAACGGACTGGTACCTTACGGCCTTGCTTTTGCCGCCGGAGCCATGATGTTTATCGTCTACAAGGAACTGATTCCCGAGAGTCACGGGGATGGCAACCAGCGGATCGCCACATTCTCTTTTATTCTCGGCTTAATTACGATGATTGGGCTAACCGAATGGCTATAGCCGAGCAACACAAAAAGGCTGCCTTCTGCCTGTAATCCAGACAGATAAGCAGCCTTTTTGGCGTGTTCACATGGAGATACCTCATTTTTTTTTGGTTCATGGAGCGCAATGCTTCACGATACTGTTCGTCCTCACTTTTGTGAGTCTCCTTCTCTCCATTGGATATTGGGGAACGTCTATCCTTTCCTTCGTCCTTTATGGCAAAACCACGTAAAGCCGCACGATAATCCTGATCTCCGTAAGCATCTTTGATATTCTCGCGATCCTTTTCTACCTTCTTATCCGTCTGGATATCAGGCGCCTTATGTTGTTCCTCCGCATGATGTTCTTCGACGTCGATATCCTTAGGAGGCATGTCTTGCGTAGGATCTATCCATTCACGCGCCTCGGGTTCCACCTGTTCAGGATAAGGACGTTTGCTTCTTTGCCGTGAGTCCTCTTCGGTAGAGCGAGTCTTGGAAGAGGACTTGCGCGTCATCTTCGTATTAAATACCAGCAAAAAAATAAAGGCAACCGCAGCTACTACGATAAAAGCAATGGTCATCGGTAGCCTCCTATTCTCTTTCAGCGCTACGGTACCGTCCCGCTATTTCAGCAACCCGTTTGCCCAAAGAGCGGCCTAGTGCAAGATCATTACCCGTTGGAAGATTAGGTGGTCCATTGGGGTCAGTCTCCACCGGACATGTTATCCCTACGCCGTAATAGGAGCCGTATAATGCATTTTCCGTAATATTGGCGGGCAGTCCTACAATAATCATGCCTTGATGAAGCATTGGAGTAATCAAATTCAGAAGTGTGGATTCCAATCCACCATGAACGGTAGCGGTTGTGCAAAACACAGCGCCGATTTTGTCCACCAGCTTGCCCTGCGCCCACAGATACCCCAGCTTATCAATCCAGCTTTTCAGACCGCTGCTGATCGTACCAAAATGCCCCGGACAACCCCATAGGATCGCATCCACACTCACTAGCTCATTCACATCGGCCTCATTTACATGCTTTAACAACACTTCCGTGTGCTCAAGGTGTGCTCCTTCTGCAATTGAGCGTGCGAGACGTTCGGTATGCCCATTTTCACTGTCATATACAATCATGATTCTGGTCGTCGTCATTATGCGCATCATCCTTTGTCAGCAAAATCATCCTTTTCGCATGCGCTCTTAACCTTGCCCAAAATCCATCTGAATATTATGAATCGTTTGACGCATACTTTGAAAATCCAAGAACTAGGGAGGCATATTACACATGAATTCACGCGCCATATTAGTCAACCTGTTAGTTATTATTATTATTCTGGCAGGAGGTGGAGCCGCCGCCTATTACTACAATCAATCCGCCAACTACATAAAAACCGATAATGCCCAAGTGAGTGGACAAGCGGTTACCGTTGCCTCTCCAGGCGCTGGCAAGCTCACAGGCTGGAATGCTGAAGTTGGTAAAACCTACACCGCTGGAAGCACACTGGGTAATGTAGAAGGAGGCGGAAGCCGAATTAGCGTTACGATTCCAACCGATGGTACCATCGTGCAGCAATCTGCGGTCAACAACTCAATTGTTGGGGCAGGCACGCCTTTAGCGAAGGCTTTTGATCTAAACAATTTATGGATTACCGCCAATATAGACGAAACGGCTGTACAGGATCTTCAGGTAGGACAGACGGTTGATGTATATATTGATGCTTACCCGGATACGTCCCTGAGCGGTAAACTCGAAAAAATCGGCCTGGCAACCGCATCGACTTTTTCATTACTGCCCACTTCCAATACCACTGCCAACTATACCAAGGTGACGCAGGTCGTGCCTGTCAATATTTCCATTCAAGGTTACAAGGGGCTGGGTATTATCCCGGGAATGAGTGCGACTATCAGAGTTCACAAGTAGGAGGCTGTCATGGATCAAAAAATGTCCGTCGGACGTATTCTGTCCGTGCTGCTGCTAGGCGCCTTCATTTCGATTTTGAATCAAACGTTACTTAACGTGGCCATTCCACACTTGATGAATGATTTCAATGTGTCTGCCACAACCGTTCAATGGCTTTCCACCGGATATATGCTAACCAACGGGATTTTGATTCCTATCACTGCTTTTCTGATTGAGTCCTTCGGAACACGTGCGCTGTTCATCTCCGCGATGGGGTTATTTACTGCCGGGTCTGTCGTCTGTGCTGCCAGTACCGGCTTTGCGCCTATGCTGGTTGGACGTGTTATCCAGGCCAGCGGAGCAGGCATCATCATGCCTGTGGTGATGAACGTGTTCCTGACTGTGTTTCCTCCAGAAAAACGGGGCGCTGCCATGGGTACTATGGGAATCGCCATGATGTTTGCCCCGGCGATTGGACCGACTTTATCCGGCTATATTGTAGAGCATTACAGCTGGCGGCTGCTATTTTTACTCGTTATTCCGCTGGCAATCATTGATATTCTGTTTGCCATACGCTGGCTCAAAAATGTATCCAAGCTAACGAAACCAAACTTTGACCTGCTGGGAACCGTCTTTTCCACCCTTGGGTTTGGCTTCCTGCTGTATGGCTTTAGTTCAGCTGGGGACAAAGGCTGGGGTAGCAATACAGTAATACTCACACTCGCTGCCGGGATTGTGTTTATTGTATTGTTTATCGTGCGCGAGCTGAACATGCTACAGCCGATGCTGGAGTTCCGTGTGTTTAAATATGATATTTTTACTGTATCAACCTTAGTCGGGGCTACCGTCAACATGACGATGTTTGGCGGTATGCTGCTGCTGCCAATCTATTTGCAAAATATACGCGGCTTTACACCGTTGCAATCCGGTCTGCTGCTGTTGCCGGGTGCACTGCTGATGGGTGTGATGTCACCCATATCAGGGGCAGTATTTGACCGTATAGGCGCAAGGCCGTTGGCGATCATTGGGCTGATCATTACGGCAGTCACGACATGGGAGTTCAGTCTGCTAACCGACGCCACCACCTACGGACATATTATGATCATCTATACGATTCGCAGCTTCGGAATGTCACTGCTGATGATGTCCGTCCAGACGGAAGGGCTAAACCAGTTGCCTCCCCATCTCGGTAGCCATGGTACAGCCATGTCCAATACAGTACGGCAAATTGCCGGGTCTATCGGTACCGCTTGGCTCATTACTGTAATGAGCAGCCGGACCACGATTCATGTAGCGGATTATGCGAATGTCGCTACCACCGCCAATGTTCCTTTAACCGAAGGGGTAGCACAGTTGGGACAAACCCTCGCGCAAACGGCGGGTATTTCAACAGAAAGTGGTTCATCGTTGGCGCTACAACAGGTGTACCGAAATGCTGTTACGGAATCGACGATCCATGGCATTAATGATGCCTTTATCATTGCTACAGGGATTGCGCTGGCAGGGCTATTGTTTTCCTTGTTCTTACGACGGTCTACGCCACGCCGAAGATAGACGTACAGCGTTGCGAGGCTGCAAAAGAAGGAGCATTCACCCCTTGGATTTTAAGAGGTTTGAATGCTCCTTCCTGTTTATAAACTTCTGATTATTAGCCCTATGACCGTAATAAGCGCAGGCCATTCAAAATAACCAGTAATGTGCTACCTTCATGCCCAATAACCCCAAATGGCAGGGCTATATCTTGCACAAAGTTGCTGATCACAAGCAGCAAAATGACACTTACCGCAAAGATCATATTTTGTTTAACCACCCGCTGCGCCTTGCGGGCCAGTGCTACCGTCGGAGCAATCTCCTCGATTCCATCGTTCATCAGCACAACGTCTGCGACCTCCAGTGCGGCTCCGCTGCCGTGCATCCCCATGCCTAGTCCTACGGTTGCCGCTGTCAATGCAGGGGCGTCGTTCACACCGTCGCCGACCATGACGACATGCCCGTATTGCTCCCGCAGCATGCGAATATGGCTGACTTTGTCCTCCGGCATTAAGCCAGCATACACGGCGTCAACTCCGGCCTGCGCCGCGATCACAGCGGCCGTTTCTGGACGGTCCCCGGTTAGCATGACAACCCGGATACCCTGCGCTTGCAGTCGTTTCACGGACTCTTGGGCCTGCGGACGCAGCTCGTCGCGTAGTGCCAGCATTCCGGCAATCCGATCATTCGCGAGGATGATGGATACGGTTTTGCCCTCAGCTTCCAGCCGGGCCCGACTCTCCATCCACTTTGGCTCTGCCAGAGAACCAGGTTCATCCAGTACATTTGTACGCCCAATTTTCCACTTCACCCCACCTATGATGCCTTCCATTCCCCATCCGGTGAGTGCCTGCACTTCTTCGGTTGGAAGAAGATCTCTCTGTCCCAAATCAGCTTCGGCTTTGGCTACAATCGCTCGCGCCAGTGGATGCAAAGAATAGCTTTCAATTGTGGCGACCATATGCAATAACTCATCGGCATCGTATTCTGCGGCGGTAATCCAATCCGTGACGACAGGTGACCCCATCGTTAACGTGCCTGTTTTGTCAAAAGCAACAACAGAAGTCAATGCCATATTCTCCACATGTGCACCACCTTTGAACAGGATGCCCCGTCGGGCACGGTTGGAAATGGCCGATAGCATTACTGGCATAATGGATGATACGAGCGCACAGGGGGAGGCCACGACGAGGAACACCATAGCCTTGTAAAACGCTGCTGCCCACGTCCAGCCTAATGCTATGGGTGCACCGGCAATGACGATCAGCGTGACAGCAACAACAATTCGAGCGTACACCGATTCGAACGTTTTAATAAAACGCTGGGAATCAGGAACTTCGGTCTGAGCCTCTTCCACCATACGAATGATTTTCGAAAATAAAGTGTTCTCTGAGGACTGACTAACCTCCACATATAGCACCCCTTCTCCATTAATGGTGCCCGCATATACCTCGTCACCTTCCACCTTATTTACCGGAATAGATTCACCGGTAATCGATGCCTGATTCACTGCCGAAACGCCCTTAGAGATTCGGCCGTCCGCCGGAATCAGTTCGCCCGGCTTCACCAGCAGCAGGTCGCCTGGCAACAGCTGCTCAATGCCGACCGTTTCGGTCCCCTCGCGAGACAAGCGCAAAGCCGTTTCCGGCTTCAACGCCATAAGCTCAGAAATATCCTTACTACTACGCTCGGTGGTATAGCTCTCCAGCGCACCGCTGAGTGCAAAAATAAAGATCAGCATGGCTCCTTCATTCCAATAGCCAATGGCCGCAGCTCCTAGGGAGGCAGCAATCATGAGCAGGTTAACATCCAGATCATGTTCTCGGATCAGTGTTTCGACTCCTTCCCTGGCTTTGGACCAGCCCCCAAGGGCATAGGACACCACATACAGAATGACCGATAGCCATTGCCACCAATGTGAGACTCCCCATGCCATCAACATCAGCAATCCACTACCTAGAGCAGCTTGCATCTCCTTGTTTTTCAGCATACTTTTAAGCTGAAATTGCGGCTTACGATTCGGACCGGGTCGTCCGCTGCCACTGTTTTTTGAAAGGGTTCGGTTAGAGGGAGACAATGTATCTTGTAATCGTTGAACAGCTTGCATCATGTCACGTTCCTTTCCATATTTTGTTCCTTGTACTAGCATCTCATTGAGAATGATATCCATTGTTAAGTGCCCTAAAATAGCACATGCTGCTTCGGGAAGCCCGAAGCAGCATGTTTAGCAAATGAGAATGATAATCATTTTTGCGTCTATACAATTATTTTGGTTTAGAGAAACTTTTGTTTTATTATATACCTTTTCTTTTCCACTTGTAAACCAGCAATGGTCTAAATAAAAAAAGATACCCGCGCAAACACCGCAGGTATCCTCCATATTTAGAGCATCCGATTCAGGATTTACAAAAATCGATTCCAGTCGCTCCAAAGTGTAATATATAGACGAACTAGGCCATTTCGATCTATATTTTGTTCTTTGAAAATCGCTTATTGGATTTTTGCAAAATCCTCTATTACATGAATTCAGGTTATCTTCAGGCTAAAGGAAACTTCCACGCATGGTTGTGTGCAGCCCCAGAAGTGCGCTGACGATCTGCGGGCTGTTGCAGTCCCAAACGCGCAGCTGCAAGGCGTGCGGCGGGAACTGCTGTGTCCGGGCAAATGACCCCCGTCAGCTCATTCTCCCAGATCGAAATCCCATCCAGAGACTGGTTAATTTCATCTATTGCTACCCATAAAGGAAGCTCGGGCTTTACACGTCGAACAGCTTCCATTATGCATTTTATCGTATCACTAGTATTCTCATGACCATCGACACCGGGTGGAATCAACTGATCCTCAGTCCTAATATCATCGGATGGAGTTGGTATGACTTCTAAAATGACCGTATCGGCAAAACGTGTCAGATCTGCAGCTTGAGCCACCTGCTTGATATGTCGTGCACCCACTTTGGATATGTTATTGGGGTTGGCTGACTCCTCCGACCGTGCGGCTTCCTTGTTCCATGTTGGGCTTATGTTAGGCACCAAAGACGGGGCAACTGTCAAAAGCACGCCTACCCGATATGGAATGCACCGAAGACGTCCGCATAAGGTCTGCTCCGCAACGCCGTCAATCCAGTCTCGGGTTGCCCGGAATTCGTCCACGTCAGCCGGATTGCGTACCATAATCTCCAGCTTGGGTTCTCCCCCCTGCCGCACGCTCCGCAACGCCGCACGCAGTAATGCCTCCAGCTGCATATCTTGCAAGCTGCCAATACCCACTGCATTGTTCTGCTCCATTAGGGCAACAGTGAGTGGCGATCCGTTCAGAGACTCGAATAAGCCTTCATACTCTGTTTCCAGCAAGCTGATAATCCGGCGGGACAAATGCTCACACAATCCAGGCAGGCCAGATGCCTGGTTAAAGGTTTTGTACGTGTCAGATGCACGAGAGCCGGGAATAAGGATGGGGTCGGGCTCCCCGTCAGGGGCATGAATCGTCTGTCCAGACTCAGCTACGTCCAGATAGGCATAGCATAATTCCCCAACGCGGCCAGAGGCCTGTGACAAGGGGCCATGCAGAAGACTATAACCGTCGAAACTGCCTATTTCTGATGCTGTCTCTGTACTTATACGACTCATACTTGTAGGAGCATCGGCATAAATCCGTATGAAGGTACGTCTGTATTCATCGCTCCATTTTAGGAGTGTACCCATTGCTTGCCCAATATCGTTGCCGCTATTCAGCATCGTTTCCCCAAGTAATTCGGGATTCGCAGCCATCAAAGCCTCCGCTCGGCTGATTACGCCCTGCTCAGCTAAACCAACCAGCCAGCCCAACGGATCTTCCCCCTGCGTAGCAGATACTTCATGGCTGCCTGCCCTTAGCGTCTCCATAGCCAACCTCTGTGCAGCAGTCTCCATAACCGACTCTGGATCTTTGAGATCCCGGCTGTTTTTGCCGCCCAACAGCTCTGCGAATACATGCATCAGTTTAGCCTCCATGCTATTAATCCATCCTTTCTTCCGTCAGCAAGTTGGCACACACGAATTTGAGTACCCCTCCAAATAAGGAAAACGCTTACTCATAATGGAGCAACCGAATCTTACATGGGCCTTACTTGTAAAGCCCCTACCTTAACGTATTAGGCACGCCACGCATTTATACATCTGGGCACAGCTCCCCTACAACCCACAAGTAATCTCTATACTGCTGGTACAAGACCACTCGAAAAAGGAACCTATAAAATAAACACCCCCGGTTTTCACAGGATGCCTACATCCGATGTTAACCCGGGGGTGTTTATTTTTTACTCGTAAGAACGAACCTTCAATACACGCATCACATTCAATACGGCTAGCAATGTTACACCTACATCGGAAAATACAGCCTCCCACATCGTAGCAATACCGAATGCTCCCAGCGTAAGAAACACAGCTTTGACACCTAATGCAAAAATGATGTTTTGCCATACGATACGACGTGTGCGCTTGGCGATATGGATGGCCGTAACCAGCCTTGAAGGCTCGTCGTTCATGATTACGATATCTGCCGCCTCAATCGCAGCGTCCGAACCCAAGCCACCCATCGCTACACCGACATCGGCCAGCGCCAGTACGGGTGTATCATTGATTCCATCGCCCACGAACAAAATTTTGTCGCTCGTTTTTTTACTTGCAGACAACTGCTCGATGGCTTCGGCTTTGTGCTGAGGTAACAGCTCTGCCCTTACTTCATCCAAACCCAGCTGTCGTCCTACAGCCTCGGCAACTGTCCGATTGTCACCCGTCAGCATGATGGTTTTCACCACACCCAACTTTTTCAGTGAAGTAACCGTTTGGGCTGCGTCTTCCTTAACCTCATCTGAAATCAGAATGCACCCGGCATACGTTCCGTCTACCGCCACATGTACGACCGTTCCTTCATCCAGCGTCCCTGCTTGCTGCGCCACGTTAAAAGCAACATGTTCCCGCTCCATCAGCTTGGCGTTCCCGGCCGATACCAGACGACCATCTATTTGTGCCTGAATCCCGTGACCGGATATTTCACTATACTGCTGAACCCGTTCTGCTCTGAGTTCTTTACCGTAGGATTCACGCAAAGATGCAGCAATAGGATGTGTCGAATGCAGCTCCGCCAAAGCGGCGGTTTCGAGCAGGGTTTCGTTTGTAAAATCCCCGGCAGGATAAATCCCTGTTACACGGAAAACACCTTTGGTGAGTGTGCCTGTTTTATCAAAAACAGCGTATTTCACATGATTCAGAGCTTCAAGATAATTCCCGCCCTTGATCAGAATACCTGAACGGGAGGCTGCCCCGATTCCCCCAAAGAAGCCCAATGGAATAGATAC
Organism: Paenibacillus sp. CMM36; assembly: GCF_053570945.1. Lineage (NCBI taxonomy): Bacteria > Bacillati > Bacillota > Bacilli > Caryophanales > Paenibacillaceae > Paenibacillus > Paenibacillus sp. CMM36. The sequence goes on along the minus strand of NZ_JBSEDY010000008.1, from coordinate 179,644 downwards.
TACCAGCGCACATGGACAAGAAATAACGAGGAAAACAAGCGCACGGTACACCCAATCTGCAAATTGTGCACCTGGCACAACAAGCGGTGGAACAACCGCCAACAACAGCGCTACAATAACCACTACGGGAGTATAGTATCTGGAAAATTTCGTGATAAACTTTTCAGTCGGCGCTTTTTTGGCACTCGCATTTTGCACTAATTCCAAAATTTTAGAGACCGCGGATTCACTAAACTCTTTGCTAACCTCTACCGTTAGAAGTCCGTTCGTATTGATAAATCCACTCAACACGCTACTTCCTGGCTCCACAGTACGAGGCACCGATTCACCAGTCAACGCAGAGGTATCCACATGCGATTTACCATCTACAACTTTACCGTCCAGTGGGATCTTCTCGCCTGGCTTAATCACAATCAAATCCCCAATGCGAACGTCTTCTGGAGACACTCTCCGTACGGACTCAGCCGTCTTCAGGTTCGCATAGTCCGGTCTAATATCCATCAGATCACTGATGGACTTACGTGAACGGTTAACTGCGATGCCTTGAAACAGCTCTCCGATTTGATAAAAGAACATGACAGCTACGCCTTCCGGGTATTCCCCAATCGCAAATGCACCAACAGTAGCCAGCGTCATCAGGAAGTATTCGTCAAAGGCCATTCCACGTACCAAACTGCGTGCAGCCTGCAAGACAACATCACCGCCAACGATGATATATGCCAGTAAAAATAAGGCCAGCTTGCCTACACCTTCAACAGGTAACCACCAGGCAACAGCCGCAACGACCGCACCAATAGCCAAACGCGCAATCATGCGGCGCATACCGTCCGTACCATGATCATGCGTATGCCCAGCGTGGCTATCATCTCCAAGCGAATGTGAATGAGCATGGGTGGATTCACCATGTTTGTGCTCTGCATGGTGGTTGTGATGCTCGTGTGTATGCCCTTCACCTTCATCATTATGCTCATGACCGCATGCACAATCCTCTACGCTATCTGATTGTACTGCACCAGCATGGCTTCGACTGTCTTCATGTAGGTGGCCCCGGGCACTTTTTACCACCATCCGAACATGTGGCTCAAGTCTATGAACCTTCCGTTCCGTCTGGCGAAAAACCTCTTCTTTTTGATCCGAACTTGTGGTCATCGTCAACGTTTTCGTAACAAAATTGACCGAGCAATCCATGACCCCTTCTATTTTACTGACTCCATTTTCAATCTTGAGCGCACAGTTGGCGCAATCCAAACCTTCCAAAATCCATTCATGCCGTTCCGTTCTTTTTAGAGCATCCATAATCATTGGCCTCCAATTAACTATATATGAGCAACTGTTCATATATTATTTATTAAGGTCATTATATTCAGGATCAGGGTCAAAAGTCAATGACATCTAGCCCTTTTTAACAAAAAAATCGACTTCAACGGACAAACGCCAAAAGAGCGCCAATCGCTTGGCGCCCTCTGTTGTTTTATCCCAAAAGATTATTGATGTGATATGTGTTGATGGGTTTGCAAAAAGATCTGCTCCACATGATTATCATCCAGTGAATAAAACACCGTTTTGCCTTCTTTGCGTCGTTTGACAATACGCAGGTTGCGCAAATAACGAAGCTGGTGGGATACCGCAGATTGTCCCATATTGAGCACCTGGGTCAGATCATGAACACACAGTTCTTTTTGTGCCAGGGCATAAATCAGCTTGATTCGTGTCGGGTCACCCAAAGCTTTAAACAGCTCCGACATTTTGTATGCGATGGAATCCTCAACAAGGGAAGATTTTATGCGCTCGATTTCCTGATCTGAACCGTGACAAGCCGGCTCGCAATCCAAAGCTTCCGTTTCAGAATTCATCCTTTTCACCCCGTGTATTTCGACTTGATGCTCCTATTATAGCAAATTCGTAGAGTTTACGAATAGCTTATATTACAGCTTGCCCTGTAACAGAAGACTTCCAAGTCTCAAATGCTTGCCTAACGCTATAGCTTTACAGTACATAAAGCTTAATTCAGCGTCTTTAATACTTCATCACTGTAAGGAATAATTTCTTCTATTTGTTGATCACGTAACTTCACCGCAAACGCTGGATCAACCAGCAAAGCACGTCCAACCGCAACCAGATCAGCTTCCTCTCGTTCTACTTGCCCCACGAGTTGTTCTAATCTTGCCTCTACACTACTGGATTGTTCGGTTTGACGATTATTATTTTTTTCAAAATCACTCAAAAACGCCTTCTCCAAGCCAATGGAGCCTACAGTAATAACTGGCTTACCTGTTATCTTTTTCGTCCAAGCTGCCAGGTTTAGATCGGACCCTTCAAATTCCGGTTCCCAAAAACGGCGGCTTGAGCAATGGAATACATCCACTCCTGCCTTCACTAATGGAGCGAGAAACTGTTCAAGTTCCTGAGGTGTCTGTGCCAGCTTTTCTTCATAGTGGTACATCTTCCACTGGGAGAATCGCAGTATAATTGGGAAATCCGGCCCTACTGCACGACGACAAGCCTCAATGACCTCCACCGCAAACCGAGTACGCTGGACCAGATTGCCTCCATATTGATCGGTACGCTTATTCGTTTTGTCCCAGAAAAACTGATCAATTAAATAGCCATGTGCTCCATGGAGCTCAATACCGTCAAAACCCACTCGCTGGGCATCGGCAGCGGCCTGAGCATAGGCTGCGATAATATCAGCAATCTCGGTCTCGGTCAACGGCTCAACTACCTTTTCACCGGCAGGAGAAATACCGGACGGACCGACAGGCAATGCCTCGGGATTCGGTTGGTTATCCGCACCTATTTGGCGAGCTGTACCCACATGCCAGAGCTGCGGTATAATCTTGCCACCTACCGCATGAACCTCCTCGACTACCTTGGCCCACCCCTTTAATCCCTCACCATAAAAATTAGGAATGCTGGTGTGCTCTACAGCTGCGGGATGATTAATAGCAGTTCCCTCCGTAATAATCAAACCAACCGCATTTTCTGCACGCCGACGATAATACATCACCACGTCAGGCCCTGGGATACCTTGAGGAGAAAAATTTCGTGTCATTGGCGCCATAACAATCCGATTGGGAAGAGTTAAATTACCTGCCTTAAAAGGTTTAAACAGTAATTCTGTGTTCATTACTTTTCCCTCCGCTCTCCACTAGTATTATCGTTTTCACTCTACTGTTATACAATTCCATTTTACACATATGTAAACTTGAGTTCAAGAAGCCACAGTTTTAATTTTAATAAGCAACACAAAAAAAGAAGAAGCGGTTCTAAGTCCGCTCCTTCTTTCCTAATTAGTTTGTACTTGTGTGATTTTTAGTGTGCTACCATGTTGTATTCCATAATCCATACTGAACCACCAACGACGGTCAACAGGATCACTACACCAAGAATCAAGGTCATAACATTCCAACGTGGTCCATTGCTTTCACGGATGTGCATGAAGAAGAAAAGCTGAACCAGAAATTGCAGCACTGCCGCGGCTAAAATAACAACCATGGTCGAAGTGCGGCTCAACATATGATTCATCACCACGAAGAGAGGAATGATGGTCAGTACGATGGACAGAATAAACCCGATAACATAGGATTTCACTGAACCGTGAGAATCATCATGACCATGCGAACCCGCTCCTGATTGATGCTGTGCCATCTACATCACCCCCATCAAATAGACGACTGTCAGCAAGAAGATCCAGACAGCGTCCAAAAAGTGCCAGTACAAGCTCAATGCCGAAACTTTCCCCTTCGTCTCTGGTGTAAGCCCGCGTTTTTTCAACTGGAACATGAGTCCAATCATCCAAACCAGACCTAACGAAACGTGAAGTCCGTGCGTTCCGACTAGAGTGAAGAATGCCGACAAGAACGCACTGGTTCCAAAATTGGCTCCTTCGTGTACCATTTCAACAAACTCGTAAACTTCAAAACCGATAAAACCAAGACCCAGGATCGCTGTTACGATTAACCAGCTGATTAATCCCTTCATGCTTCCTTTGTTCATAGCCAACACAGCCAGACCACTTGTGAAGCTGCTCGTGAGCAAGAGGAACGTTTCAATAATAACGCCCGTCATGTTAAACAGCTCTGCGCCACCTGGTCCTCCGGCCGTGTTATTCCGAAGGACAACGAAGGTTGCGAACAAGGTACTGAACAGGATTACGTCCGTTACGAGGAAGATCCAAAAACCAAGCATCTTCAGCTCTTGCGGATCGTGATGCCCGTGGTCATGATCATGGCTGTGATGTGCTGCAGCTTGTGCCATTATACAGACCCCCTTATTGCCGCTTCCGTGCGTTTTACTTCATCCGCAGGGATATAGTAGTCGCCATCGTAGGAGAAGAACGAACGGCAAATCATACAAATTGCCACACCGATCAGCCCTGGAATATAGAAGAACGACCATCCGAATACGAACCCGAAACCTGCAATGAAAAAGAATACCGACATAATGAATGGAATCGCCGAGTTTTTCGGCATATGAATCGCTTCAATTGGCGGTTGCTTTCTGAAAATACCTTTTGCACGTTTATCTTTTTCTGCCCACCAGTCATCACGTTCTTCTACTTGTGGAATGGTAGCAAAATTGTATTCCGGTGCAGGTGAAGGTATCGACCATTCCAACGTATGGCCACCCCAAGGGTCGCCTGTTGTATCCTTCAGCTTGCGGTAATTCTTGATGCCCAGAAGAATTTGAAGAACCTGGAACAAGAACCCAATCCCCATCAGGAATGCCCCAACGGTCGAAACGAGGTTAAGCGGCTGCCAGCCGGTATCCCAGCCATAAGTGCTCAGACGACGCGTCATACCCATCAGACCGAGAGAATATTGTGGAATAAAACATACATAGAAACCGATGTTCCAGAACCAGAAAGCCCATTTACCAGGCGTTTCAGGCAATGTGAAACCGAACATTTTAGGCCACCAATAGTACAGACCTGCCAAGTAACCAAACACTACACCACCAATCAGAGCGGAGTGAAAGTGAGCGATCAAGAAGTAACTGTTATGGAACTGGAAGTCAGCAGGCGCTACAGACAACATGACGCCCGTCAAACCAGCAATCAAGAAGTTCGGAATAAAAGCAATTGACCACATCATAGGGGTCTTGAATGTAATCTTACCCCGATACATCGTGAACAGCCAGTTAAATACTTTAACCCCTGTCGGTATAGCGATAACCATCGTCGAAATCGCAAAGAATGCATTAACATCTGCGCCTGATCCCATCGTGAAGAAGTGATGCGCCCAGGTGAAGAAGGACAGGATCGCAATCATGAACATAGCGTAAACCATGGATTTGTAGCCAAACAATTTCTTTTTGGAGAATACACTGATGACCTCGGAATAAATACCGAAGGCAGGCAAAACTACAATGTATACCTCAGGGTGACCCCACATCCAGATCAAGTTGATATACATCATCGGGTTACCGCCGAAATCAAGCGTAAAGAAGTGTCCTCCTCCAAAGCGGTCAAGGAACAGCAATGCCAAAGTAACCGTCAGAATCGGGAATGCGAAAATGATAATAACACATGACGAAAATACGGACCACGTAAAGACAGGCATTTTCATCCAAGTCATACCAGGTGCACGCATTTTAATAATGGTCACAATAAAGTTGATCCCCGTAGCCAATGAACCTATACCAGAAATCTGAATACCCCAGATATAGAAGTTCTGACCGACGCCAGGACTAAATTGCAGTTCTGAAAGCGGTGGATAACTCAACCACCCTGCATCTGGCGAACCGCCGATAACAAAGGACAAGTTGAACAACATCGCTCCCATAAAGAAAAGCCAAAAGCTCAATGCGTTCAGGAAAGGAAACGCAACGTCGCGCGCACCAATTTGAAGGGGTACGGCGATATTAAACAAACCAAACATCAACGGCATCGCCATAAACAGGATCATGATCGTGCCGTGAGTTGTGAAAATCTGATTGTAATGCTCAGGATGCAGAAGTGTCACATCCGGTGTAGCCAGTTGAACACGCATCAATAATGCATCCACGCCTCCGCGGAATAACATCAAGATGGCCGCAAGAATATACATAATACCGACTTTTTTATGGTCAACAGTAGTCAACCAGTTTTTCCAAAGCCAGCCCCATTTTTTGAAATAAGTGAGCACAAACACGATCCCGATCGTCGCTAATGCGATGGAGACGTCCGCTCCATAGATCATTGGGTCTCCAGTAACGAAGAAAGTGGATGCAAACTCTTTTATTTTGTCAAGCATTGGGGGCCTCCTTCCTTATAATCATTTAATTGTGTCCGCTCATATTCATATGACTCATGTCCATTCCAGCATGATCTTCTGTGCCGGACTTGGTTGAATCTTCTGTGGATGTAGCTCCGCCATGTCCAGCATGGGGGTTAGGAGCCCCTTCCACTACATACTTGTTGACAATCTCTTTGAACAAGCCATCTGGAATCGAAGAATACTCATCAGGCTGGGACAAACCTGGTTTTGCAAGCGCCAAATAGCCGTCTTTCGTCAGCGGCTTAGACTGCTTCTTGATGTCAGCGACCCAGTTTTTATACTCTTCATCCGACTGGACCTCTACATCAAAACGCATTTGTCCAAAATGCTCACCGCTAAAGTTTGCACCCGAACCAAAGTAAGTTCCTTCGTGATCGGCCTGCAAATGCAGTTTCATAGCCATGCCTGACATGGTGTAGATTTGTCCGCCCAATTGCGGAATCCAGAACGAGTTCATCGGTGCGTCAGCAGTCAGTTCAAAACGGACTGGAACACCTTTAGGAATGTGAACTTGGTTAACTGTAGCTATACCTTCCTCTGGGTACATAAAGAGCCATTTCCAGTCCAGTGAAGTCACTTGAATGGTTACTGGCTTTTGCGTACTTGCCAACGGCTTGGAAGGCTCCAGCAAGTAGGTATATCTTGCAGTAATAACCGCAATAATACAGATAACGATAATTGGAATAGCCCACCATGTGGTCTCCAGCTTTTTGCTGTCATCCCAGTGGGGTTGGTACTTCACCTTGTTTGTCGGTGTATCACGATACCGCCAAATGATGAAGAAAGTCAAAATCATGACCGGTACAATTATTAGCGCAGACAATGCCGTTGTAAGAATGATCAGCTCTTTTTGTGCTTGCCCAATGGGTCCTTTCGGATCGAAAACAACGTATTTTCCGCCAGCATAAAAACACGTCCAAATGAGCAATGCTACCGTGAGCACGGTCAAAACCAACGCAATAATCGCTTTTGGTTTTTTGTTCATGTTGTTCCCCTCTCCTTAAATAATAAATTACTCAAAACTTAACGAACTCCTGTAATGTTGCCCCTATATAAGATAGCAGAAAAGCGGCCACTTTTTTTATTGTTAACAGAATTGTCGATTATTTGTCCGATTTTTGTGAAAAATATCTCTAAAAATAAAATTTCTCTTGCAAATTCAAAATATATTATAATTCAAAGATGACATATTAAAAACGTTATTTGTGTATCTTAAAGAAGTTATATTAAAGAAAAAAGCGGGACTCCCTACAGTTATCATCCTACACTGCTCGAAGCCCCACGTTGTTGTTTTCAGTATATATTTGCTTTAAATCATTTTTAATTTTATTAACTGCGACCGTTTTCCTGGTCTTCCTTCTTGCGTGCAATGACAAATGATTTCCCAACGAGAAAAATAAAAATCCCGGCAACAACGCAGCCAATGCCTGTCATTAAATATATATTTCGATCAGTCAAATTTCCTATATCAAGCAAAATAAGGATAATACCTGCAATACAAGCGATCAAAGCGATAACAGATACCGTACGGCTCATCTGCCCGTCAGTTGATCCTGATTTTCTAAAATTTGCAGCCATCCCCTCCACTCCCTTCGGTCCAAAATAATTTTAACGCCCTCGTTCGGTATTTTTGTCAGTATGCACACATCTTGCTTCTTTATTCCCTTTGGTCTCTACATACCTGAAACAACCCTCTGCATATCCTGACTATTATTACCCCGGAAGACCCAGTATTCAAACAAAAGGGAATGAAGACAGATCCGTCTTTGCTATAATTTTTAAAAAAATTGCTCTTCGTTTAACGTCTGGTCTCCAACCAGTTATTACTTACTATATTTCGATACCAATAGTAACTTTCCTTCGGGGTGCGGACCTGTGTGCGAAAATCGACATGAATCATGCCAAATCTCATATTATATCCCTCTGCCCACTCAAAATTGTCCATAAGTGACCATGCCATATATCCTTTGACATGAAGGCCGTCATGAATCGCCCGGTGTACCTGCACCAAATGCTGCTGCATATACGAAATGCGGCGGTCATCCTGAACCTTGCCATTCACGACATCATCGTTGATACAAGCCCCATTCTCTGTGATATAAATATCGAGGTTACCGTATTTTTGCAAATAATGCAGTACCTCGTACAGCCCACGCGACTCCACTGGCCAGCCGATATCTGTTACAGGTAGCCCCATATTGATTTCTTCAGATTGAAGAAACCCGGCTTCAGGATTAAAGCGATTAACCGACATACTATAGTAATTAATACCGATCATATCAATAGGCTCGCCAATAATATCCATATCACCATCCTGAATAGGCACGGTAGCTCCCTGCTCCGCGAACCAGTCTACCAAAAACTGAGGATACGAGCCTTGATAAATAGGTTGAAGAAACCAGTCACTGTGCAGGGAAATGGTGCGCGCACAAGCAGCTTTATCTTCCTCAGATGTACTGTAAGGGACAGCCCATGAGACATTGGGAGCGATACCGATCTGGCCACTGGTGCCCAGCTCACGGAAGCGGCGCACAGAAAGACCATGTGCAACTAGCAGATGATGTCCTACATCAATGGCTGTCTGAAGATTTGTCAGACCTGGGGCATGAACACCCAGCATATTGGATAAAAAGGCGATACACCACGGTTCATTGAATGTTAGCCAATGGTGTATTTTACCGTGGAACTCGCGGAACATCGTTTCTGCATACTGGACAAATGCTTGAATCGTGTGACGATTCTCCCATCCTCCAGCATCCTGAAGCGCTTGAGGCAGATCCCAATGGTACAGTGTACAAAACGGTTCAATTCCGTTTTCGTTCAACAAATCGACTATGCGATGATAATAGTCCAATCCTTCTTGATTGACTTCACCGTCACCATTGGGAAATATACGCGGCCAGGACACGGAAAAACGGTATGTACGAATGCCCAGCTCCTTCATTAGGCGGATATCTTCCTCGTAGCGATGATAGCTGTCACAAGCTACATTGCCGTTATCACCGTTGAATACTTTGCCAGGCGTATGGGCAAAGGTATCCCAGATCGACAAGCCTCTCCCATCCTCCTCATAAGCTCCTTCGATTTGATAGGCTGCCGTCGCGGTGCCCCACATAAAGTCCTGCGGAAATTGAAAAATGGTCATATTGTCTATTCCTCTCCTTCAATTATAATCGTATGTCCGTTCGTTATTTCCTGTTCTTTGGTAAAAATCCATGACAAAATAAATCCTCCGTGCTCAGGATCAGGCAGAGCCTGACGAGCATCTGCGCTAAATGGATGTGCACTGCGAATCGTGCAGCTTCCTGCTGAGATGGATGTGGCCAGTTCTGCACGGACAAGCCGGGAACCGGACCATTCCATGCCGACCGTCATCCCGCCATGTCCCTTCAATCCACTGACCCGTCCCTCCGGCCATGCCGTTGGCAGGGCAGGCAGTAACGTCAGCTCTCCCGGACGGCTTTGTAGCAGCATTTCTGCGATCCCCGCCGTCGCACCAAAATTACCGTCGATCTGAAAAGGCGGGTGAGCGTCAAATAAATTAGGATAGGTCGATCGCGACAGCAACGTGCGAACATACCGATGTGCGGCGTCGCCATCTTCCAGTCGAGCGTACAGATTAATCAACCAGGCACAGCTCCATCCGGTATGCCCACCACCGTGATCAAGCCGTCGACGCAACGATATGCGAGCCGCCTCAGCTAGCTCCGGGGTATCACGGATGTGAATTTGTCGACCAGGATATAACCCATATAGATGCGAAACATGTCGATGCCCAGGCTCCGCTTCCTCAAAATCGACAAACCATTCCTGTAGCTGACCGTGGCGACCAATTTGATAGGACATTAATCTGTCTCGTGTCTCCTCGCAGCGGTTGCGGAACTCATCGTCTAGTTCCAGCAGATCCGCAGCTTGAATGCAGTTCCCCAACAGCTCTCGAATCAGCGTCATATCCATGGTAGAGCCCATAGATATACTGCAATCCTCGCCATCCGTCGTTTTGAATTTATTTTCAGGTGATGTGGATGGGGACGTCACAAGCTGACCCTCCGGGCCTTCTACGAGCCAGTCCATGCAAAAGGCTGCCGCCCCCTTCATGAGCGGATAAGCTTGTTCTGCCAAATAGGCTGTATCCAAGGTAAACAGATAGCGCTCCCATAGGTGAGCAGTTAGCCATACACCTCCAAGCGGCCAAAATGCCCAGCTGGCATGGCCCCCTGAAGGTCCGGCGTATCTCCACACATCTACATTGTGATGAGCAGTCCACCCTTGAGCACCAAAATGGATGGAGGCTACCCTCCGTCCCGTACGAGCCACTTCTCCAATCATGTGCAGCAAGGGTTCATGGCACTCGGCAAGATTGCATACTTCTGCGGGCCAATAGTTCATCTGAGTATTAATATTGGTTGTATAATTACTGTTCCACGGCGGCTGCACCCGGTCATTCCAGATGCCCTGAAGATTGGCAGGCTGACTCCCCGGACGCGAGCTACCCATGAGCAAATAGCGGCCATACTGAAATAACAGCACTTCCAGCCCCGGGTCGGCCTGACCTTTCTGATAACGTTCTAATCGCAGATCGGTCGGTAGAACGAATTCGTCGGTTAGAGTATCACCTCCCAGTTCTAATGCAACGCGGTCAAACAGCTTTCGATGATCCTGTTCATGGCGTTGCCGCACCTGCTCAGTTCCCAGCGAAATTGCTCCGTCTAAAATGACTTGACATGCTTCTGCTGACTCCGTTGCATCACTATTCGGCATAGCGTGAAATCCCCTAAATCCAGTAGCTGCTGCCAAATACACCGTGATTTTATCCGCGCCTGAGATGATCAGCGCACCATCAGTGTCCTTCGTCAAGGTTCCTCCCTCGGGAATAACCCTCGCCTGAACTGCAAAAGCCATCCCCAAATCATTTTCATAAACGACAGACTGTGGATGATCACCGTGATAATTAGATTCCACATGACTGGGCGCTCGTCCAGTCAATGTCATAAAGTCCCCGGATGGCTCCTCGGATGGATCATCCTCTTTATCGCTATCCCATTTGGATGAATCACCAAAATGTACATCCTCTCCAACCTCGTCTTCACAAGGATGGGGGGAAGTGATGCGCACGGATGCTTGGATCTTCCCAAGCTTATTCGCAGTCAGTGACACCATGATGATTCCATCTGGCGCACTGGCGATAACTTCACGGGTATAGCGGACTCCATCACTCTGAAAAGTGACGGCTGCGGTTCCGGTCAGCAAATCCAGTTTCCGTTCATAATGTGCAATTTCCCCTAGGCCCTCCTGCGTAATCCACAAATCTCCCAAAGGCTGATAGGCTTCCGTATCGCGACCTAGCATATTCGTATTAATCAGTTGTTCCGCTTCCTTGTATTTTCCATCTGCAATCAACTTTCTGGCAGGCTGCAAATATCGCAATACATCATACTGAACGCCATCTCTGGGAAACCCGGACCAGAGCGTATCCTCGTTTAATTGCAAATGCTCCTCTCTGATTCCGCCAAATACCATAGCTCCCAGCCTTCCATTGCCGACTGGCAATGCTTCCTCCCATACCTCAGCAGGCTGGCGATACCATAAACGCAGGGACTGTGGCCTTTCGCCTTTCGTCATATCAAACCCTCCCCCATCAAGATCAAACAGAGCGCTAATCCCGTATGGACCTTAAGGACAAGCGCTCTGTCATTCCGGCATTCAAAATTTCGTTAAAAGCAGTCAGCTATTTAGAAGCCTTACCGCTCCATAACTCCACTCTGTCCTTCACCAGTTGCGTGTATTGCTGTTCCATTTGGACAGCTCCGGCGGCATCCAGTTCTTTAATCATGTTGTCGTATACCGTATCAAAATTGGAAGCTGGTGCTAAAATAGCTTCGGGTATACGTTTGCGGATAATGTCGGTCGTTTTTTTGAATGTAACGTTATAGTTGGATTCATTGTCTGTTGTCAGGTTATAGGCTGCGCCCCAAGGCTTTACATCAAATTCTTTCTTGTCTGGGAACAGATCTTTCCACGTTTTTACGCCATATGCTTTAAGGGATTCTTTCTCCGGCTTCGAATAAGCCGCGATAATTTGCTCCGGGAATTTGGCAGTATAGTAGTTACCCGTAGGGTCCTTCACGCCGTCACCATAGTGTCCGCTGATGAGCGTGTACAAATCTATACCCGTGGATTTGCTGAAGTTGGTTGCATTGTTCGTTTTTTGCTCCAGCACATCAGCCGGAATGATGCGTTTGCCATCTTTGATCTCATAATGCTTGCCCTCGATCCCCCAGTTCACTAGCACCTGTCCTTCATCGGAAGCTAAATAATCAAGGAATTTTATAGCCCGCACCGGGTCCTTGCAATTTTCCGTAATACCTACACCATAACCGGACACGAAGCCCATATCCTGAAAGGAACGATCCTTGTATTCCTCCGAAAGTGTAACTGGAAAATGCGCGTAGCTGGCATCAGCCTTACCTGACGCTTTTAATGCATTTTCAGCATCCTGATACCCCCACTCCTGGTCAATCAGACCGAGGACACGGCCGCTGGCAATTTTGGATTTGTATTGATCACTTTTTTGCACAAACGAATCTTTATCGAGCAGCCCTTCATTGTACATGTGGTTCAACCAACGAAAATATTCCTTTTCTTCTGGACGTTTGTAATGAAGTTTGGCTTCAAATGTTTTGGGATCAATAAAATATTCACCATCATCCGGCGCTCCAGTCGTCTGGAAGGCAGGATTCGTTACGGTAATCATAATTCTCCAGTCATCTGCATCCAGCGTGAGTGGGATTGTTTTTTTGCCATTGATCGTCGGATGCTTGGCAGTATAGGTTTTGAGTACGTTTTCATAATCCTGTAGCGTTCTTACCTTTGGATAACCTAACTCCTTGAGCACCTTATGCTGAATTTCAAATCCCCCTGTTGCGTCAAAACTTTCCTGTCCCACACCTGCATACGTAGGAAGGACATAGATGGATTGATCCTTATTACTGTATTTCAAACGATCCATATAGGGTCCATATAGCTTTTTGAGATTAGGTGCGTGATCGTTGATCAGATCTGTCAGATCAATCATGGCCCCCGCATCCACAAGCTTATTAATATTCGCTTTAGGAGAAACCAAGTCCGGGTATTCTCCACTTGCTGCCATCAAAGCAATTCGGTCATCTCCACCTCCACCGCTGACATCAAATTCCGCATTCAAGGTTACACCTGTTTTCTTGGTGATTTCCTTGCCTATTTCATCCTTCATTCCGTTCCATTGTGGGCTTGTATCTGCTCCGAAGAAGCTAAACGTAATCGGGTCTGTACCGCTGGATGTGCTCTCCTTCGCTGCTTTATCGCTTCCCCCACAACCTGCGAGTGCGGTAAGTGACACCGCGAGCAAGGGAATCAGTGCAAATCTGGACCAGTGTTTTTTCATGTATAAATCCTCCTATATTCTTATGATGACTTCTCCTGCAAATAACTACTATTTACTGCCAGAATCCTGGCTTTTATGATTTCACTGCCCCCAGCGTCATACCGCCTACAAAATACTTTTGCAAGAACGGATACACCATCAGGATGGGGAGCGTAACCGTAATCGTGATTGCCATTTTGATCGACTCTGGTGAAATTTGAGCCATTTGTTTAGCCATGTCATTGCTATTCGTCATACTGGAGCCGCCTTGCTGCGTACTTTGCAGTATTTTCATCAGCTCATACTGTAACGTAGTCCATTGCGACGCCCCACCGTTGTATAAATACGTATCAAACCAAGCATTCCACTGACCTACTGCCAGAAAAAGAGCAATCGTTGCCAATACTGGTTTGCACAGCGGCAAAATAATTCTCCAGTAAATCGTAAAATCATTCGCTCCATCGAGTTTGGCAGACTCCTGCAACGCATACGGCAAACCATCCATAAAGGAACGAATGACAAACACGTTAAATGCACTGATTAAGCCTGGAAAAATGTACACCCAAAACGAGCCCAGAAGATGCAAATCCCGCATTAAAATAAACACGGGCACCATCCCGCCGGAAAAATACATCGTCAACGCCAAAAACGTAGAAATAAACTTACGAGCACGAAACTCGACCCGACTCAATGTAAAAGCAAGCATAGATGCGCAGATCAATCCGAGTACCGTCCCGACCAAAGTACGAAGAATAGATATTTGCAGTCCCTGAAGAAGGCCATCGTACTGGAAAATCGTTTTGTAATTTTCGAGCGTAAATTGGCGGGGCCATATATAAATACCACCACGAACCGTGTCCGTTGAATTGTTCAGGGAAATCGCAAGTACGTTCAGAAACGGGTACAGCGTCAACACCACGATCAGAGCCATGAGGATATAGTTGAACAGGTCAAACAGCTTCTCAGACCGGGTAGCATTAAATGCCTTATTCGTCATTTCGCTTCTCCCTCCCTACATGATGCTTTCTTTGGTCAGTTTTTTGAATATACCGTTCGCCGTAAACAACAGCAGAATGCTAACCAGCGAGTTGAAAATACCAATTGCCGTCCCGTAAGAGAAGCGCCCCAAATTAATCCCGTAATTGAGCGCGTACAGATCCAGCACCTCGGAATAATCCGTCACAAGACTATTGCCAAGCAAGAACTGCTTTTCAAAACCATTGCTCACCAGATGTCCAATCGCCATAATGAACAGAATGGCAATCGTCGAGCGGATACCCGGCAGTGTAATATGCCACATCTGTCTCCAACGACTCGCTCCATCCACGCGCGATGCTTCATACTGTTCTTGATCAATTCCGGTGATTGCAGCTAAATAAATAATCGTATTCCAACCTGTCTCTTTCCATATGTCGGAAGCGGTTACAATGTACCAGAACCAGCTCCCCTTTGCCATGAACTGAATCGGTTCATCCACAATATGAAGCGCTACCAATACATCGTTGACAATGCCTCCGTCAATGGACAGCATCTTGGTGACCAAGCCGGCCACAACTACCCAGGATACAAAATGCGGGAGGTAGGATATTGTCTGCACAAACCGTTTGAACAGCATACCACGCAGCTCATTTAACAGAATTGCAAAGAAGATCGGTACGACAAAACCAAATACAATCCCCATCAGGCTCATCGCTAGCGTATTGCGTAATACCAGATAAAATCGTTCATCCTGAAATAGCTCAATAAAGTTATCCAGCCCTACCCATTTCTGGTCCGTAAAAGATTTGGCTGGCTTATAATTTTGAAACGCCATCGTCCAGCCCCAAAGCGGAAGATAGCTGAAAACAAACACCCATATGACGAAAGGAATGGACATAAAATAAAGATACTTTTGCTGCTTCACACTGTCCCACAAGCCTTTTTTACCACGGTCAGGCTTCGGGCCGCGAGCCTTGCGTGGTCTTCCCCTATTGGATTCAGGAATCAAAGCACTATTGTTGGAAGCGGTTTCAGTTGAAGATCCCATAACAAGCTCCTCCTCATCTCTAGATATTATTATCATACTTTGCTGGCTTGGAAGCGGATACCCGACGAATTAGGAGAAAAATCAGTTCAAAATTAGATATATGGGATGAAAAAAATTACATTCGTGCCACTACGCATGCGGATGGTGCTTCCCATCGCTGTTGTCCCCGGATTTCTTGAATAAGCACACAAAGGTAGAAAGCCGGGGACAGTTTATGCTTGCGATGCGAGCTTTCCTGCAGAAAGCTTTAAGGCGACCGCTTCGCTTGTCCAGCACATTCCGCCTGTTCCGTTCTAATGTAAATTCCCTGAAAGAAGTCTTGTAAAAAACAAAAGATCAGCAATGTAAGCTGATCAGAGGTAAAGGGTAAAGGATAAAGCATAATGCAAAAAGGATAATGCATACTGCACCACAGGTGGTGGATGGTATATACACACTGTCGCAATTAACCTAATGATTGATTGAAGGAAAAAAAGCTTTCTGGCATCAATGTGCCAGAAAGCTTTTTTGATTTATTTTACTGTGATGGTCCCGTAGTACATGTACATACCGCAATTGTACTCATATACGCCTGGTTTCAAGTCCTGGACGGTAAAATAATTATTTTCGTGATCCAGGTAAACGTCCATTCCGATCTTCAACGACTGCACTTCATCAATGCAAGTGAAGGATGTCATTTTCTTGAAATTGATTTTGGTTGGAACGCCGGCTTTCACTTCAATATTTTTAGGATAGAAACCGTCCCCTTTTACACCCACTGTAACAATCTCATATTTAGTTTTGTCTGGCTCTTCCTGAGCTTGTTTAGGTTGAATGGCCGGAAACGACGACACGCTCCCCTGAAAATAAAACAAGACAAACCCGCCCATGCTCAGGGCTACAAAACCAATCAGCATCAAATGCCAATGCTTAGAGATTAGTGTTTTCATTCATATCAGCCTCTCCAGTTGAATGTCTGCATGTGACGCATCAACTCTAACCAGTATATAAAAGTTAATCAAAATTTTAAATACCTCATTTCACAGGCTCGGATGATCCAGCTCATACAGATTACGGTAACGAGACTGCTCCTGCCACAGCTGCTCATGACTGCCGCGCATGGAAATGGTGCCCTGCTCCATAAAGATCACCTCGTCCATATGCTCCATTCCTGTGAGATGATGCGTGATCCAGATCAATGTTTTGCCCTTCAGCACACGAAACATCGTCTGCATGAGCTCATGCTCTGTCAGCGGGTCAAGCCCCACTGTCGGCTCATCCAGCAAAACAATCGGGTGATTTTGCAGCAAAATCCGCGCCAGTGCAATTCGCTGTTTTTCTCCACCGGAAAAACGAAGGCCCGTCTCATGCATTCGGGTATCGTAGCCCTCCGGCAAAGAATCAATTAGAGTTCCAAGCCCTACCTGCTTCGTCACTGCACGCACCTCATCCAGCGTAGCATCGGGTCGTCCCAGCCGAATATTGTTCGCTACCGTTGTATCGAATAAATACGGCTGCTGGTTCAGCACCGCAAATAGATTGGAGTATGCTCCACCTGTGTATACGGGAATCCCTGCGACAGTGACGCTCCCTTCATCAGGCTGCAATGCTCCCTGAATCAGATTCAGTAGCGTGGACTTGCCCGCACCACTGCGACCAAGCAATGCAACCTTGCCCCCCTGCGGTACGTGCAAGGAGATACCACGCACGCTCCATTCCTGCGTTGCCGCATAGCGGTAGCTTACGTTGTTCAGCAGCAGGTCTCCTCCGTGGCCCAATCCCAGAGCGGCAGCCTGCTCATCTATAGTGTCAGCTGTGCCGCCTGCTGCTGGGTGTCCTGCATCCACAGTAACCGGAAGCGATGATGACACAGGTGTAGGTGTGTCTTTCTCCGAATCCTTCAACCGTCGAAGGGAATCCTGATACTCCGGTGCATGCACCACTGCTTCTCCAGCGCGAACGAAGGCATCCAGCAACGGAAAAGCCACAAGGGCAAAGGATGCCAGGCATGTGGCTTCTATACGATTCTGTGCTACTAGGCCTCCGGCCCACACAGTCATAATCACAATCCCACCGCCTACAACGCATTGTGCCATCCAATGAGAACGCCACTCGCCCCGGCGAAGTGAATTTTCCATCACGGCAGCCCTATTGTGCCGTTGTGTAAAGGTACTCAGGAAATGCCCAGTCCGTCCGCTCAGCACCAGATCACTCATGCCGAACAGAGCATCCGTCAGGTCCTGATAGGCTTTACTCCGTTCCTGCTTGAACATTCGCCGTTTGGCGAGTGAGGTCCATAGTGAGATAGCTGGGGCAATAAAAAGCAAAAATCCTCCATATAGCGCCATAAGCAAGGCAAAGGTTCCGTCCATCCGTCCGAGCGCCGAGATGCCTGCTGCATAAATCAGCAAAGCCGATAGCGCAGGCAGAACTAGCTTCAGATAGATGTTTTGAAGCTGCTCAATATCCTCTGCCAGCAACCCCAATAAATCCCCTGTACGGAATTTGCTGCGGATCATCAGCGCCTGCGGTTCTACTGCCCGATATAAGCGTACCCGCATACGGGACACCAGACGCAGTGCGGCATCATGTCCTACCAAGCGTTCCAGGTACTGAATAACCGCTTTACTAAAACCAAATGTTCGCACAAGCACAATTGGAACGTACACCATTAATATATTTTCCGGTTTTAAGGCCGAACGGGTAATCAGATGACCGGACGTAAAAAGCAACGCGCCCGCACATCCAATGGCCAGCGCGCCCAAAAGAGCAGCTAGCAGAAAGGCCCAAAAATATTGTCTCAGATACGTCACAAACCAGCCTTGTCTGCTATTATCCGTTACTCTCATATCGTCCGTTCCCTCCTTCCGACATCCCCGTCAGCAATCGGTAATATGCCCCCTTACGGGCAATCAATTGCTGATGGGAACCTACTTCTTCCAGACGACCTTGATTCATCATCCAGACACAGTCCATATCTGGCATCCAATGTAGCCGGTGGGTGGCAAGAAACACTCTTTTGTGTTTCAAAACCGATAAAATCGTCTGTTTTAGCTCCCACTCTGTCTCAATATCCAGATGCGCCGTAGGCTCATCCAATAAAATGACCGGACGGTTACTGAGCAACGCCCGCGCCAATGCAATCCGCTGCGCCTGTCCTCCGCTCAACGTCCTACCCGCTTCACCAATGGACTCATTCATTCCACCCGGAAGACCGTCTACCAGTTCACGCAGTCCAACCGCGTCAACCGCCCACTCCACCTGCTGGTTGGATGCCTCCGGTTCATAAAAACGAATATTATCTGCCAGAGAAGCGCTAAACAGGTATGAATGCTGTGGAATATACGCAATATGCCGTTGCCATTCAGCTTTTGCATCCCCAGCCAATCTGCATCCATTCAGGAGCAGTTCGCCCGAAGTGGGATCAGCAAAACCGCCAAGCAGGCTAAGCAGCGTCGTTTTACCTGCACCGCTAGCTCCAACGATGCCGATCATGTTCATGTGCGGTTCAACATTGGCAGACACATGTTCAAGCCGAGCCGAACCGTCTTCATTAAGGAGGCACACATCGGACAGCTCAAGAATGTCCTGTCCCGTGATGTCCAATCCTTTATCGTTAGCTGCCTGTTTATTCGGCTCGGTCGCGTCATCTTCTTTACTGAGAATGGAGCGGATTGCTCCCCAAGCCTCCTTACCATCCAGTGAAGCATGATAGTCTGATCCCAACTGGCGTATGGGCATAAAATATTCTGGGGCCAGAATAAGCACCGCAAGCGCTGCCTCCAAACCCACCGAGCCACTAATCAGGCGCAAACCCAAGCCTACCGCAACAAAAGCGACCGATAGCATACTAAAAAAATCGAGGGCAAATGAGGAAAGAAACGCTACCCGCAGCGTGCGCATTGTTGCCGTGCGGTATTGGTCGCTGACCTTCCCAACCGTTTCCCCATGCTCTTGGCTACGACCCAAAAACCTTAGTGTCTGAAGTCCACGCAGCGAATCCGTGAAATGATGAGATAACAGACGATAGGAACGCCACTGCTTGTCTGCCTGCTTCCGCGCTGCCAAGCCGAGCAAAATAAAGAAGCCTACCAGGATCGGCATCGTAGTCGTCAAAATCACACCTGAAATGACATCCAATGTGAAAACATACACAAGTACAAGTATAGTGACAGCCATCATGTCAATCATTCGAGGAATGGACAGTTCCAAATACGTGCGAAAACGATCCATGCCGTCCAGCGCCAGCGTCACCAACTTGCCGCTACCTTCCTGCGCTGCAAAACCCGGCCCCCGTTCGAACAAACGTGCAAGCAGACGCTCCCGTAAGGAAGCGCCTGAAGCTTCAGCAAAACGGCCTGCTGTCCGGCGTTGCAGCCAGATCGCCGTATGCCTCGTTGCAAAAGCAGCGAAAAACAACGCCAGCGACGGCCAAGCCATCACCAGCGGATTTTGTTCAAACAAAATCGTAACAGCCTTTGCCAAGAAGACTGCTTGTGCAATCACCGCGGCCCCCTGGAGCAGGGAAAGGGCAGCCAGTAGCAGCATCACTGGCCGAATGCCCTTTAATTCAAACCATGCCTTATCCATTAGTATTCCAAATGATCCTTCTCACTGAGACGCTTATGGAAAACAAAATAGCTCCACGCCTGATAAGCCAGCACAAAGGGTAAAAGCGTTGCTGCAACAATCGTCATGGCTTTCAGGGTGTAATGACTGGAGCTTGCATTATAAATCGTCAAATCAAAAGCACTGTTAATCGAGCTCACCATAAATCTTGGGAACAAACCGACGAATAACGAAACGAAGGTCAGCAAAATCACTGCACCTGTCATCCCGAAGGCCCATCCTTCACGGCGCTGCTTCAGGAAGTACCACGTCAGCACATAGGCGACAATTCCGACTGCTACCGCAGCATACATAAAGGGACCGCGACGCGCAAATAAATCCGTTGCAAAATAAGTCCATACCACCATGCCCGCAAGTAAAATGCCCAATACCGGAAGAAATTTGGATGCCATCACGCGAGCACGATCCCGTACTTCTCCAATCGTCCGCAGAGAAATAAACGTCAGTCCGTGCATTAGGCACATTCCGACCACTGTCAGTCCAATCCATACGGTATATCCATTGAATACATCGGAAAATCCAGCTTTCAAATCCATGTTTTGCTGAATAGGTACACCTTTCACCAAAGCCGCAAAAGCCATACCGAACAGCATCGGCGGTAGAAAGCTGCCAATCAGAATGCAGGCATCCCACGTTCCTGTCCACCATTTTCCTTCAGCCTTTCCGCGGAACTCAAAAGAAACTCCACGCAAGATCAAACCTAGCAAAATAAACACAAATACGAGATAATATCCGCTGAACATAGTCGCATAAAAATGCGGAAAAGCGGCAAACATTGCACCTGCTGCTGTAATCAGCCACACTTCGTTGGCATCCCAGAATGGACCAATCGTATTGATCATCAAACGTTTTTGTTGGTCGTTACGCGGCACCAATCCTGTGGCCATTCCTACGCCAAAATCAAAGCCCTCCAGAAAAAAGAAGCCGGTAAACAGCACAGCGATCAATAAGAACCATAAATCATTTAGCGACAATGGTGTCACCCCCTTGAGCAAAAGGATCATGAATTACCGTTTGCTGATGTGGCTCAATATCTGGACCTTTACGAGCCGTACGGTAAAACAGAAACGCCAGCACACCTGTTAAAATTAAATACAATGTAGTAAATGAGATGAACGAGAATAGCACTTCTCCTGCCACAACGGTAGGCGAAACAGAATCTTTCGTTTGAAGCAAACCAAATACCGTCCACGGTTGGCGACCTATTTCAGTCATGATCCAACCTGAAGTATTCCCAATGAATGGAAGGGATATCCCCCATATCATCAGACGGAAGAACCAGCGATGTGAACCTTCCAGCTTTTTACGGAACGTCAGGTAAGCCCCGTATAAGGCGAGTGCAATCATGCCACATCCAGCCGCAATCATAATGCGGAAGCTCCAAAACGTGGTACGTACTGGCGGGATATAATCGCCCGGACCATACGTTTTTTCATATTGGGCTTGCAGCTCATTCATACCAGGCACAGAGCCGGTAAATTTACTATAGGATAGAAAACTCAAAGCAAAAGGAACTTTAATCTCAAAGGTATTTCCCTTGTTTCCAGGATCAATCCATGCGATAACGGTCCAAGGAGCGGGGTCACCACTGTTCTCCCATAATCCCTCACTGGCAGCCATCTTCATCGGTTGTGTTTTCACCAAATATTGAGCCTGTCCATGACCAAACAAAGGAATAGCAATGGCACTGATTAAGGCAACAATAATACTCAATTTAAAAGAAGGTTTAAAAAAGTCCATATTCTTTTTGTGCATCAGCTTCCATGCACTGATACCCGCGATCAGAAATGCTCCTGTCGCAAAAGCAGCAAACAATGTATGTGGGAATTCCCATAACAGTTGTTCATTCGTTAGCAGAGCAGCAAAATCTTTCATTTCTGCACGTCCATTTTGAATCTCATATCCTACTGGACGCTGCATGAATGAATTAGCAGCTAGAATCCACAATGCCGATAACATCGTACCGATAGATACCAACCACATACAGATTAAATGGACCGTTTTGGACAATCTTTCCCAACCGAATACCCATAATCCGATAAAGGTCGATTCCAGGAAAAATGCAAGCAGCGCTTCAATCGCCAGCGGCGTACCAAATACATCACCCACAAAACGGGAAAAGTCCGACCAGTTCATCCCGAACTGAAATTCTTGCAAAATCCCGGTGACTACGCCCAGTGCAAAGTTAATCAGCAGAAACGTTCCCCAGAATTGAGCCATTTTCTTGTACAAGTCATTTTTCTTAATAACATACATAGTCTCCATAATTGCCACCAATAACGACAATCCAATGGAGATCGGCACATAAACAAAGTGAAGAATCGTTGTGGTTGCAAACTGCAACCGTGCCAAATCCAATACGTCCATGATGTTGCTCCTCCCCCTGTACTTCTCTTAACATTGATTTATAGTGTCTGTAATCTGAAGTCTTCTACATTTGTGACAGTATTCACATTCTTACATATGCAGCGGTCACCTTTTAGAAAATGACTCACTCAACTACCTTCACCATGGTGTCATGATCCGGCTTCAGATTATCCCCATTATATAGAATAAATTTAAATGAAATAGAATCGAAAATGTGAACATCGTGTCAAAGCTGTGTCATAACGATGGCGATTTGATGAAAACAGCCTAAATCCCATAATAAATGTGACATTTCCTATTGATCTATCTTTTTTCATCATGCAAAAAAAGCCTCTCTTCGTTCGGAGGTTGTACCTCCGACATCTGCAAGAGAGACTTCATAGCGTTATACCTAGGATTCTATCAACAGCCATCTGTTCCTCCGTTCTTTTGAACCCGATTTCGATAGGAGGAAGGTGACATTCCAGCATACTTTTTAAATTTACTATGAAAATAATCTGCGTTCGCATACCCTACGCGTTCCGCCACCTGGTGTACCTTAATTCCTTGTGCAAGCAACTCCCTTGCTCGCTCAATCCTCACCTTATCCAGGTAGGCATTAAAGGCCTCGCCAGTATGACTTTTGAACAATTTGCCCAAATAGCCACTATTGTAATTAAACATATCTGCCAGTAACTCCAATCGCAAATTTTCATCATAATGACTATGAATAAAGTCAATCATTTGTTTCATGATGATGTCCTTGCCACCGGGATCAGTCTGTCCAATCCATTGCAACACATGCTCCAGCGAGTGATCCACCAGCTCGCCCAATGTGGAATAAGCATATACATCGGTTATAAAGCTGGAGTGCTCCTCCAGCACGGTTCGGCTGTGATCCTGTCCGGCTGCATACTTGTTCAACGCCAGTGTGAATGTTTGGGCGAACGCCGCCTTGATTGCGGATTCTGTACGATAAATCCGTGGAAATTGGCCTTCCATTTCCTTAATGACACGGGTTGCAGCTTCACTATTAGCCATATCTAGCGCATAGTACAGCTTTTCTGCATAACGTAGGGGATCATCTGTGGCACTATCAGACGTTCCACTCATTTCAGTCTCGACTGTCTCCAATTTGTGTAGGTCTCCGGAAAGCATGACTCTTTCTGCCCGGAACAAAAACGTACGCTCTAACAATCGTAGTGCCTGCTCAAAAGATCTGGGAATGTCGCTAAGACTGGCTACAGGATCACCGGCAGCCACATAAATTTCCGTAGCCCACGCCTTTAGCTCCTGTCGCCAAGCAGCTAGTAACTGAACAGCATCTCTCTCCGTTTTTAACGTGGCGGGAAGCAAAAGACCCATATATATTCCAGCCTCAAACACGATACCTCTGCCTTGCTCATGGCACATTTCTGTTAGTCGCTGCTTTGCTGCCGACTGCCGGGCTTGCCGATCCCAGTCAGGTATACGTAAATCCAGCAGAATAACCTGATAGCTACTCCAGTCCAAGTCTGGTAACGCTGGCTGTTGTCCATATTTTCCGTTACCGCTTTGATGTTCAGCCTGCTTGGATGCTCTGTGCAGAGAATCGCTGCTTTCTACAGCATTACGAGTATACTCTCGATGAACCGGAAACAATAGAGCTTCGATCCAATTACGCTCATGAGAAGGCGGACTTCCCCATTTGCCGACTTCTTTCTCATCCTCAATGTTTTGCCGTACCCGCTTCAACTCTGTCGTCATTTCTTCCTCATCAACTGGCTTCAGTAGATAGCCATCTACTCCGAAGCCCATGGCTTGCCGTGCATAATCAAAGTCTGCATATCCGCTTAATATGAGAAAATGATACGGCTCCCCGTTCTTTTCACGTATACTACGTATAACCTCCAGTCCACTCATCCCGGGCATACGAATATCTACAATGACTAGCTCCGGCCGATGCTCTCCGAACTTATCCAGAGCCTCGCGTCCATTCCCTGCCGTATCGACAATACGGAAGCCACAATCCCCCCAGTCAATAATGGAGGACAATCCTTCACGAATCGCTGGCTCGTCATCTACAATCATCGCTTTATACATTCGACTCTTCCTCCCTTGGTATGGAAAAGTATACGGTTGTTCCTACTTGTAATGCGCTTTCAATATGCAATCCATAACGTTCACCATACATCAATGTCAGACGTTGATGTACATTACGCAGGCCAATACTGCTCCCTTCTGGCTCATCCGTCCCCCTGATCCGAGCTAGCAGACGGGTCAGTTGCCCAGCTTCCATGCCGATCCCGTCATCTTCTACTTTAATTTTCAACTTTCTTTGTTCTATTGCAATATTTACCTTCACGGTAACCGGCTCTTCCTTATTTTCCAGTCCATGAATGACCGCATTTTCCACCAGCGGTTGTATGATTAAGGGAGGAATCGACATGTCCGTCGCATCTTCTTCCAAATTCACTTCATAGATCAAGCGATTTCCAAATCTGAACTGCTGAATTTGCAAATAGGATCGCACCATATCCAGCTCCTGTAGTACCGTCGTTTTACCACTGCCAATCTCCAGATTCCGGCGCATCAGCCTGCCAAGCAAACGCACCGTCGTTGCAATTTCCGCTTCCCCATTCAGATGTGCTTTCATTCGAATAGATTCTAATGCATTAAACAGAAAGTGTGGATTAATTTGGCTGGCCATCATTTTTAACTTGATATCCTTTTGTGACAATTCCAGCCTGTTGTTGTGCTCACTCGTCTCATAGACCTGCGCCATGAGTTGGCGAATACTACTCACCATATAGTTGAAACGGCGGGATAAATCCCCGATCTCGTCCCTTCCCTCCACACTCGATACCACATGAAAATCGCCCGCGGCTACCTTACCCAGCTCATAGCTCAACCGCTGAAGGCGTTTGGTAATCAGCCAGGAAATGATGGTGATCAGAATCAGTGCCATAATCAGCACTGCAAGGACACATAAAGCACCAATCAGACTGATTCGATTGGCTCCCTGTACAATATGCTCCGTTGAAAACACTGAAATAATCGTAAATCCGCTCACACTGGAGGCGGGCAGCAGCTCATCCACAATGATGTTGGAGGGTATTCCGTTGATTTTCGCTTCATATATCCCCTTACCCGCACGCTGGACATCAAAGCCCAAATGTAAATCGCCCAACGTCTGCCCCACCGACTGCGGGCGAGTAGCTGCGACCACAATCCCGTTACGATCCGTAATCAATGTTTCAAAAGGCTCCTTGCTCAGCATATGATTCAACTCGGTCTGACTCAGCGATATCATCAGAATTCCCTTGGTATTGTATTCAGGAAATGGAATTTGCCGTATCAGGCTCAGGCGATTAACCGGATTATCTTCCTTATCCTGAATGTAAAACCAGTTAATCGCCGTCCCCTTCAATGCCGTCTGGAACCACTGTTGCCGCTCAATGTTAGAGTCCACTGGAATAAACTCCAGATTATTGACAAGCGTCGGATTGTACGAATAGAACCGAATGGTAGCAACCTCTCTATATTGCTGAGTGTACTCATTAAAATCCTTGTATTGATGATACGCATTCATCAGCTCTACCATACCCGGATACCGTCGGTTTGCCATTTCCCTCAGCCTTTTATCGAACATCAACCCATTTGAAATATCCGTTGGCACACGTAGTAAATTTGCCGTCTGGCTTTTGATCTTTTCCACATTGTTTACCGTCTGGGCAATTGCACTATTCAATGCCTGCTCTCGCAAATAAAAAGTTACGCAGCCGCCAACCACCAGCACCGGAATCATGACAATTAGTACGTAGGAGAACAGCAGCTTATTCCGCATACGCATATTACTCATCAGAAGCCATACTCCACGATTCATGCCATCCCTCCCACAAGATAAGCGCTTACATTTTTTGCGTGTTTTCACATCCTCCATCTCGACCTATATGTATGTATCCAGTTTAATGCTTCGTAACCTCTATATCTATGTTTTTTGCAAAATTTAAAAAATGTGGCGAACAGAGTCACCACACTTTACGATTCCTAAACTATTTACGTACAAAAGGTTCGATATGCACTCCCTGCGGTAGCTTGTGCGGATCTTCCGGGTTGATACGGTCATAGAACATAATACCATCCAAATGGTCCATTTCATGCTGTACAACAATCGCTGCATAACCTTTGAACGTCAATAGCTCCTGTGTTCCGTCTGGTAAAGTGGCCTTAATACGAATTTTTTCGTAACGCGGTACATATCCGGCTACGTACCGATCTACCGACAAGCACCCCTCACCCTGCTCCAAATAAATCATGGACGTGGAGTGGCTGACTAACTTCGGATTAAACAACGCATACTCTACCGTTTTGTCTCCATCTTCATAATAAATAGCGCACATTCTTTTGTTCAAACCTACCTGGTTTGCAGATAACCCCACACCCGGGCGCAGTTCATAGCGGGTAGCCAGCTCTTCATTTTGGCTATTTTTCAGATAATCCAGCATCCATTGCATCTGTTGAAGATCCTCTTCAGATAGTGGCAAGCATACCGGATCAACCTTCGTACGCAAAATAGACTCCCCTTCACGCACGATATCCTTCGTGAGAAGCATGTCCATCGATTGATTACTCATTCGTCAGCCTCGATTCATTAAAATAAATATATTTTCATGTGATGTACTGCCATGTAATATGTGATGCGGTGCAAAAACTGTGGGATTTCCCGGTTTTCTGCAAGTTTTATCCCATAAATTATATCTATTCATGAAATGAATTGTCAAAATAAAGCGACGTTTTTTGGGGGGGAAATTGGCGCAATAAAGACCTCTACGGGGGCGTCCTACTCTTTTAGATTAAGTCATTAAATATACACTGCCTTTATTATTTATCACATTAAATGATTTTGTCTCTATATAAAAGCCTCCTAAATCATTTCAATGATCAGGAGGCTTTTGAAAATAATTTTTCTTACTATTAAGATGGCTGCTCCAACGCACTTGGAGCTTCACTAAACAGCTTCGCCTTTGGATTCGGGTGTGTCCAGGTATTATAATATTGCGAGTTCTTGCCGTAGGAATTGTCAATGACAACGTGCGGCATATCAAGCAGGCAGGCCAGAATGTGACCGTGTAGCCGTGAAGTGCGAACCTCGCGATAAGAACTGAACAGCGTAACCGCCTTGTTCATGAGATGGTCGGTGTACTTGTACCAGAATGTACGGGTAGGCAACGGGCCGCCGATTTTCTTATTCAGTCGGTAAAACTTTTGGAAATAGACGATCCCCTTCACTTCCAGCGGAGTGAATAAAGTATCCCAGTCCAGACGGTGTGAGGCATCAGCCTCGTCATCGAATTTTTTTTTGGCCCCCCACCGTTTCAATATCCGTACGCAGGAAGTACAGTACGTCCTTCACGGTTTCCGTAGTCGGCTTCAATGGCCAGAGCTGGTGAGCCATATCAGGACATAGTGTGATACTGCACTGGTTCAGCTTGTCCTTAGCCCACTGATAAGAGCGAGTATCCCGCACAAACATATGTAGATCCGGGTGAGCATTAAACAGGGCAGCGACCTCATTAGCCTTCTGTTCAGATTGAAAGTGGATCGTTTGCGGCATAATCACAATTCGGTGGTTAGGGAAATCGCGAACGATGCGTTCCCGCAAATTTTGGTGATTTGAATAGAGATCGCCGAAGTTGCCGCCGCCGTGGCACACGATAATCCAGTCACCCGGAATTTGAAGCTGATCGGGAATATCCATGGCGCTATAACGAGCACGGACACGGATGCCATTATCCTTGAAGAACGCCTCGGTGCCTTTCATGATGAGTACATCCCCACCGTTATTATAGACGGGATAGTCGACATAAATGATATTCGAACCTTGGGGGACTACGTCGAGAATGACGCTCAGCTTATTTTTCAGTTTAGCCATGGGATGCAAATTCGGCATCTTTCAGTTCTCCCTTCCTGCGCTTCTTTTGTATAGTTTGAATGACAAATGTAATATCACTTTTATCAAAAATGATCCGTGATAGCGGAACATTGAAAAACATGGGGAACGAGAACAGTGAGAACGCCAACCGAACACAAGCGCCTACAAGCAAAGCAATCGCAATGCCATCCAGACCGAAGATCGGTGTACAAATAAAAAACAGACCGACGGTGATCGCATAGGCTACAATTTGCCGGAACAATACCAGTCCCGGACGCCCCAGCGCGTTAAAGGCCGAAGCCAGAATCCATGAGCCGCCACCAATGATACATTCCAGTGACAGCAGGTAGAACGTTAGCGATGCTTCCAGAAAAGCGGGGCCGTACAGCAAACCCAGCATGTATCGTCCAATGAAGAGAGCAGGCACAATGACGATTAGCATCGCAGCCATAGAGATGCGAAAAGCACGTCCTACCGTTTCGACAATCTTGCTGTGCTCCATTCCCGTAACCTTTGGAAAGGTAACGTTAGTGACGGCATTTTGCACTACATTGAACACACGAGACAAGGCGTAGACGACAGAGTACAGGCCGAACGCTTTGGGTGATAGCAGTGCCACAATAACGATTTTGTCCGTTTGTGTGGACAGCGTCCCCATCAACTCCATCCCGTAAACCCTCGCTCCATAGCTATAATAAGGACGAAGCACTTGGCGGCTGGTAAATGGGCGGAAAGTACGCAAATTCATATACTTGCGCAAACGGAGGAACGCCCACACTAGTGCAAGGAAACTCGCGGCAAAATTCACTGCTCCAGCCAGTTGCACATTGAGCAAGCCCATCAGCCACAGTGTCACCAGACCGATGAAATTCAGTAGTGGGTAGTAAAACAACAGGCCGTTATATACGCTAAATCGATCCAGCCCTTGCGACAATGCTGTCGTCAGCGCTGTAAGCACTGCCAGCGGTATGGCTGCCGCACAATAAAGCTGGGACAGTTGGATGATGTCCGCACCATAACCATTCAGCCACAGCGGCATGCATATCCAGGCCACAGCTCCCGCCAACAAGCTGGCAGGCAACTGAATCCAGAGCGACAACGCCAGCAATTCTTCCGTCGTGCCTGTTTTCTTCTTGATGTTATAAATTAACGACGTTGGTAACCCGAAGCTCAACACACTGCCGATCAGCGTAGGCCAGAACAGAACTGCCGCCAGTTCTCCTTTCCCCTCTACTCCGAGCATACGTGCGGTCAGGATGGAAGTCAGGGTCGTAACGATTAGCACAAAAAAATTGTTAAAGCTCGTGCGCATGATCGTTTTGGCGAGACTGTCACCCGTGAATACTTTCCTTGCTGCTGTCCATGTGCTCATGTTACGTCCAACTCCTGTTCCTTATTAAGCCTCTCGTCTCTATGCTCGCATCGCGTCTTTTGACGCACCTCCATCAGCCTACCGTTTTTTTGGAATTGCGTTCAGGCAACTGCCCCCCGCCAACAAGCTCCTTTGGACTTGAAAAGATCGCTTTCAACGCTCTTCTATAGCCTTGAATGGCAGTATGATTTTTCTTGGGCTTTTCTCTCAAAATCTGATACAACGTCGTCCAGTATAGCGCTGCATAACCAATCGGCCCAGATCCCTCATCACGCAGTAAATGAATATGATTCATCACCCGCATATAAGTAACCTGCTCCATATTGTCGCGTGAGGACGGCGATTCGTGATGAAGCAGCGTAAGCGCCGGGTTAATGTACAATGGGCCGCTTTTCATTGCGATGCGCGAAAGTAACAGATCCTCGCCTACGCTATAGCTTTGCAACCAAGGTACCGGCTCTAGACTGCGAATCGCCTCACGGCGAAATGACATATTACAGCCATGAAAAAACTGGGTTCTAAACGTCTTCTTGGCCTTATGCCAGTTATACATCGAGCCGGACTGACCGCTGAGGGACAACCTCCCTTTGGACAAAGACTGCTGGAATGACAGCAAGCATCGAATCGTTCCCATGAAGCTGTTACTCATTCCCTGTGCAATACCGCCGACACCAGCAGCCTGCGGGTAAACCTCATAGGTACGCATCAACTCATTTAAATAGTTGCTCGGCAACTCAACATCATCGTCAAGGAACAAAATAATGTCACCCTGCGCAAGTTCAGCTGTCTTTACACGAGATAACCATAATCCCGGCTGCTCCTTACGATGATATCGGTAGGTAATTCCCGCTCCGCCCAACTGACGCTCATAGCGTTCCAGCACATGCTTCGGCAGTTCTCCGTCGTCAATAATCCATAGCTCGGTTTCACATGCCTCCGGTGCTCCCCCAATGGCAATTGAATTGATGCATCGGGTCAGATCGTCAACCCGATTTCGGGTGCACAGAGCAATGGACAAGCTTAACATCATACTCCCCCTTTATCCTGTCAATGTGTAAAAAAACAGATTACTGAACCGCCGGGCCTAAATATTCGTTATATTTTTGCTTGCGCGGGTTCAGAATGAACAACACCCCCTGCTTGTATCCATCTGCGGCATTAAAATTGCGACGCAGCGTTTCTTTGAGCATCAAGTAGGATAAGGTCCATAAAAGGGCTCCATACTGAATCACTCCAGCCTTTTTCAAAGCAAGAAAATAATAGTGGTTAATCGCTGTAGCCTTGGCTACTTTGCCCGCCTTATCGCGCGAGCTTGGAGATTCATGATGAATAATGGTTAAGTCAGGATTGATAACCAATTTGCCGTAACGGCTCGCTAACTGGCACATGTACAAATCATCAGCCACGGCATAACTGGTCATCCACGGATACGGCTTCATGTCCCGAAGCGCATCCCTCCGAAATGACATATTGCAGCCATGGAAAAATTCTGTATCGAAAACCTCTGTTGCTTCGCCCCATCGCAGCAAAGAACCTGCCAGACTACTAGGCGAGAGCTTGCCGAGGGATGAAGACATCTGAAATGTCAAAACGCCCAGCAGCTTTCCTGCCCGGCTCGAATGTAATCCCTTTGCAATCCCTCCAACACCCACAATCGTTTTATCCTGATCATAGGTATCGAGCAAGCGCCGGATATAGAGTTTATCGTCCAGTTCTGCATCGTCGTCAAAATACAGCACAATATCATACCGCACAAGGGACAAGGCCTCATAGCGAGATAACCAAACGCCGGGACGACTTTTTTTATAATATTTCAAAACGCTTTGAGGCAATCCGGATACCATGTGACGGTACTGCTCGATCTGTTGGTCGGAAATATCGCCGTCATCAACAATCAGCAGTTCTACAGCCGTATGCTCCAATTGCTGCTGTACTGCAATAGATTGTATACAGCGTGTCAGGTCTTCGATCCGGTTGCGGGTACAAATGATGATGGAGACATCGGACATGCCATTACCTCCTGTGTGTGTATCCAGATGCTTTGGAAGAGATATTCAAAGTTTTTCCAATTGCTGGATTATATATGTTTATTGTATCTTTGACAGCGTTTTAGTGTATATACCTCTTTTGTATACTTTTTCAGTCTCCAAAAGGGTAGACAATCCTCTAAAAAGAGTAAAAAAATAGGATTGGCTTCTAGTGCCAATCCTTATTTACCCTTGGAAGTCCAGAAACAACGTCGCATTCACATACCGACGTGCCATGGACAAAAAATAACTATTTTGCACCGCTACTGCTGCCACCAGCAAAGTATTACGCACTGCTTCACACTGGTTAGGGGTCAAATGCTGTAAACGACTGGTGTATTGATCAGCCGCCTGAACCAGCAACTCCTCTGTCGCACCTTCCTGACGCTGCTGTACTGTAACGGAATCTCCGTTATCCTTTACATAGCCTGCACCAGCAACATCGAGCAGTTGGTCTCCGTTCGCATCCAGCTCCTCAAACAAAGTTGAGTAGGCAGCGTACAAATCGACCGGCTGAATCAGATCGTCCGTATCATCTTCGGGCTGTTGGAACAGGATATGAAATAGCTGACGAATGGATTCAAAATCAAGACATGATTTTAAATCTTCTACAATGAGCAATATAGCTGCCTGGTTGACCGAGTATTTTTTGCCGATCTTCGGAGCGCCGAGAAATTCCTTGAAGTCGCGTTTGACCCAATTTTGCATAGATGCTAGTGACACATGGCTGTACTCGACTAGTTGTCCCAGGGAAACAATCTCTTGCAGCGAAAAGGCTGCGCTGTGCTTACCCTTGATGATTTTATCTAGCACAGGTGTCACATCGGTGTATAAAAATGTCGGCATCGCGCTCCCGGAGCGGGCGAGATGGCTATGAGTGCGCCTCCAGGCGTCCTGCAGAACGGCCAAAGGCTGCAATTCGCGGCGACCTTCCATGGCCAGCAGCAAATGGGCCATATCACGACGAGTAAGGGTAAAAGACTCCATCTGCTTTCCTCCCTTTATTACATTTCAAGTTCATTTGAACTCATCATACGCCCTCAAACTAGGCTTGTAAAGTGAAGCAATGAGACGTGCGGGTTCTATTATGCCTTATTTTCTGTGTAAATTGGAGGTAGGCGACCTGCTACGATTCCATATGAACCTTGTATATTTTCTTTTAAGTTCTTAAAATAAGTTCAAGTGAACTTAAAATGGAGTTCCTTAAAAAAATTGAACGAAAAAGGGATGAGTGAAAATTATATGGGTATAGGTGTCAGTCTATTTTTGTTTGCGGTGTTGATTTTATTTAGTGCTTTCTTCGTGGCTACCGAGTTTGCGATTATTAAAATCCGTTCCAGCCGGGTCGATCAGCTGGTTGTGGAGAACCGTAAAAACGCACTGGCGCTACAAAAGGTCGTCAATAATCTGGACGGCTACCTGTCCGCCTGTCAGCTTGGTATTACGATTACAGCGTTGGGACTCGGCTGGCTCGGTGAACCGACCGTAGTCAAATTGCTGGAGCCTCTCTTTCAACAGCTCAACATCAATGGGGATTTTTCACATATCCTGGCCTTTATTATTTCATTCGTCATTGTAACTTACCTGCACGTGGTGATCGGCGAACTGGCTCCCAAAACATTGGCGATCCGCAAAGCGGAAGCTGTCAGTTTGTTAACCTCTCCAGTCATCGTGTGGTTTAACCGGATTATGTATCCGTTTATTTGGCTCCTTAACGGCTCGGCCAATCGTCTGGTTCGTCTGTTTGGTCTTCAACCGGCTAGTGAGCATGAAGAAGCGCACTCTCAGGAAGAAATTCAGATCATTTTGTCCGAAAGCGTGGAAAGTGGTAAGATCAATAACACCGAATATGGCTACGTAAATCGTATCTTTGCTTTTGACGAGACCGTTGCCAAAGAAATTATGGTGCCACGTACAGATATGGTATGCTTGTTTACGAATCGCTCGCTAAAAGAAAACATGCTGACTATTCACGAAGAGCAGTATACCCGTTTTCCGGTGGCGACAGATAGCAAGGATCAGATCATTGGTATGATTAATACCAAACAGCTATTCCTTGAGTATGATCGCAATCCCGAGCTTGTTTTCGACAGCCTGATTCAACCGATCTTGACCGTTCCGGAAGTTATCCCCGTCAACACACTGCTGAAACGTATGCAGAAGGAGCAGGTTCATATCGCTCTCCTGGTCGATGAATACGGTGGAACCTCCGGTCTCATTACCATCGAGGACATTTTGGAGGAGATTGTTGGCGAAATTCGGGACGAATTTGATAAGGATGAACGGAAGGAAATCGAGAAACTGACGGAGAACAGTTATTTGATGGATGGTAAAGTGATGCTTTCCGATCTGAGTGATCTGACTGGCTTGACATTGGACGATGAAGACGTGGATACTGTCGGAGGGTGGGTGTATAGCCGGGTTCCGGAACCTAGACAGGGCAAGGAATTCATAGAAGAAGATGTGAAATTTATCATTCGTGAAATGGGTAAAAATCGTATTCGTCGGGTGGAGATTATTTTACACTACACATCCCCCGCATCTGAATTGGAAGCAGAATCGGACACTTCTTCCCGGGAATGAACCGTGTGACCTGAGCGTTTATCTTTGCACTTGACACTTGTGTTCACTCCTACTGAAATGACATATCTCCAGGGCAAACGGCTTAGGTCGTTTGCCCTGCACGCGTGTAAGGAGGAGCTAGTAAAGTGGATATTTTATCTTCTATTATTATGGGAATTATTGAAGGGCTGACAGAGTTTTTGCCGGTCTCTTCGACGGGTCACATGATCCTCACGGCTGATCTTCTAGGATTAAACACAGAGAATGATACGGTCAAAACGTTTGAGGTTATCGTGCAATTAGGTGCTGTGCTGGCAGTCGTCGTATTATACTGGCGCAGATTCCTGAGCCTGTTTGATTTCAGACGCAAAATCTCGAGTCAGCCACGTCTAAACCTGTTACATATTATTTTAGCCATGATCCCAGCTGGGCTAATTGGCGTACTGTTCCGTGATGTAATTAAGCAATACCTGTTTGGTCCTGAAACGGTTCTCTATAGTTTGGTCATCGGAGGCCTGTTGATGATTGCGGCCGAGAAATTTCATCCGCCCATTAGATCACATACGTTGGATGAGATCACGTACAAACAGGCTTTTACCATCGGTCTGTTCCAAGTCCTAGCTCTATGGCCAGGCTTCTCCCGTTCAGGCTCAACCATGTCTGGGGGCCTATTCGCACGTGTAAGTCATACGGCAGCCGCGGAATTTACATTCCTCGTATCGGTTCCGGTCATGCTGGGTGCATCGGGTATTGATATGATTAAAAGTATGGATCATCTGTCTATGAGTGATTTTCCGGTGTTCGCAGCAGGCTTTATTACTTCCTTTATCGTCGGGATGCTGGCGATCAAAACATTCCTCGGTCTGCTCAAACGCTTGAGTCTGACTACGTTCGCCATTTACCGCTTCGTGCTGGCGGCTGTGTTCTTTTTCATTATTTTATAAGCCATTGTTTGGTACCAATAACCAATAACTAAAAAGGGATATCCATAGGGTCTGAATGATCAGCCTTGGATATCCCTTTTACTATTTTGCAGAAAGGATAGATCGTACTGAACGATCCCCCTATCATGCGTTCTGATTATTGTTTGGATTCCAGTGTAGTCAAATATTCCGAGATTTGAGCTGGCGTTTTAGCGTATTTGCTGTGCAAATGAGCAATTTTTTCGCCATTTCGGAACACGAGCAGACTCGGAATGCCGCGCACTTGATTTTCGTCGGCAATCGGCTGGAATTTCTCCGCATCAAGCGCAAAGAAACGCTTATCCGCGTTTTCTTCAATAATGCCGTCCATAAATTTATCCAGTGTCTTGCAATCCGGACACCAGGTTGTATCAAATTTCACGACGGTCAGACCGTCACCGTTAATTAAATCCTGATATTGCTGCTGAGATTCGATGCGTTCCATTCGTTAGTCCCTCCTAGGTTGTATTTACAAAACATCTCCATATTCACATATGGAATTATATAAACGGAAGCTTATTCTTATATTGTAATGGTTCTTTTATAAATTGCAACTGGGACGGGTACATGTTTGACACTTGTCCCATCATTGCCGGGATCAGCGGTATTGCGCATCATAACGATTGGCTCGGCTAATTTGCTGTAGCGCCTGCCGCTCTTGTTGAGTTAGCGGTGCAATATCTGCAGCAGAAATATTATGCTCCAATTGTCCCAAAGAGCTTGCACCCGGGATCACAGCAGCGACAGTCGGATGTGAAAGGCTATAACGGATAGCTGTCTGCCCCATACTACGGTCCGCCCCTGCAAAAGCCTTTAATTGCTTACGCACGTCCAGCAGCTCTGCTTCTTCGTAGTCTAGGTATCCCTTCGCTGCCTTTTCTTCCCCCTTATCAGCCAATACACCGCTCGCTACGGGTCCACGTGCAATCACGCTGATTCCCCGCTCCTGAAGCAAAGACAGTACCTCTTCCTCTGCACGTCGGTCCAGTAAACTATACTGATTCATAACACTAACGATATTCGAGCGTTTGACATATTCACGGATGACGTGCGGGCGAATGGAGGAAATACCATAATAACGGATGACGCCCTCCCGCTGTAGCTGCTCAAAAGCCTCAATGGTTTCGTCTATCGGATCGTTAATTGTCCCTCCATGCAGCTGATACAGGTCGATATAGTCCGTTCCCAGGCGACGCAGACTTTCTTTAACAGCTGACAGGATATATTTCTTGGACGGGTCCCATTCCCAGCCCTCCTGCCCTGGTATGCGCCGATTCCCAACCTTGGTCGCCAGGATAACATCCTGCCGCCGTCCACGGATCGCTGCCCCCACAATTTCTTCATTGCGTCCATGCTGGTACAAATCAGCCGTATCCAACAGATTTACGCCTTTATCCAACGCTTCATGAATCAAGTAAACAGCTTGCTGCTCCTCCGTACCGACCGACATACATCCCAGGCCAATCTCACCTACCAGCAAATCTGATGATCCTAGGCGGTTTCTTTTCATTTATGCTCCCCTCACTTCCAATAACGTATAACTTTAAATTTTCAATATTTCTCTATTATACGAAAAAAACAACCCCAAAGGCATAGAGACTCCACACTCTCCAATCTTTGAGGTTGTTGTATACGATTCGTAATTAATTCGTAATTAATTCGTACTATCCGAATAGCCATTGAACGGCCTTAGGAAATTGACGCTGAAAACAATCTACTCGATGCACTGCATCCTGATCCAGCTCAAGAAGCACATCTTTTGCATCCAGTCCCTGTGTCCGCAGCAACTCGTGTGCCTGGAGGGTGAGCGGAACCATATCTTTTTGTACATTCGTCTTCCCTTCACCTTCACGGGTCCCGACAGATATATAAAAGCGTTGTGTCCCATCCCTCACAGTTGCACATGATGCAGATTGCATATAATCAATCATACCCGGATACCAATACGAGCCTGAGATGGAACCGACGCGTCCGAATACGTCCTTATACTGGAAGGCGGCATACATGGAAATTAATCCGCCCAATGAGGCGCCGATAATGCCCGTATGCTCCGTTCCAGTATGCACTGGATATTTTGCCTCGACGTATGGCATTACTTTTGTAACCACAAACGCCAGATAGGCATCTCCACCACCACCAAAAGCAGGTCTTCCTTCTACTAAAGCAGCTGCCTTCCAAGGCGTATAATCATCCAGCCGATTTACGGGCTGAATACCCACCAGCACCACACGGGGCAGCTCCCCCGTAGAAAAACCTCTTTCCAGCTCATCTAATCCGCTTAGAAATAAAGAGCTACCATCCTGCACATACAGCACCGGATACAGCTCATTATGATTCACGGAGACGGGAGGTGTATAGACGTGCACAAGATACCCATCTAATGAAATTTCATCTACATGACCTTTCATCCTACACAGTCCCCCATGATGTAAATGTATGCATTACAATGCGGCATCTATTTCCTTGATCATTTCAGATACAGATTCCAGACCGTTACCTGACAGGTACCAGTAGTTAGGATCAAGGTATACAATATGACCGTTTTTAAATGCATTGGTTTTCTTCACCAGTTCATTCTCCATGGTTTGTTTACCTGTAACCTGCTCCTTGCCTTCTTCGACCACCACTGCTCCACGGTCAACGACAAAAATATAATCCGGATTTTTTTGCTGTACATATTCAAAAGAAACTTTTTGTCCATGCGTGGATACTTTAATGCCAGGATCTACAGGGGTTACGCCAAAAGCATCATGAATGATACCGAAACGGGATTGTGAGCCATATGCGCTCAGGCTTCCTTCATTTGTCAGCACGATCAGTCCTTTAGCTTTGCTCGCTACAGCCTTGTCATGTACGCCCTTGATGGAGCTATCAATCGCAGCCAGTTCCTGCTTGGCAGCATCCTCTTTGTTGAAGATTTGCCCCAACGTTTCCACGTTCTTTTTAAAGGAATTGATGTAATCCTTGGTGTCTACAGCCATCGAAATAGTAGGTGCAATTTTGCTCAACTCTTTATAGGCATCCGCTTGTCTGCCACCGATGATGATCAGTTCAGGAGAGAGATCACTGATTTTCTCATAATCCGGTTCAAACAGCGTACCTGCACTTGCATATTTGGAATCTTTATATTTGCTCAAATACGTAGGAAGATCCTGCTGCGCTACCGCCGCAACGTCTACGCCCAGCTTGTCCAACGTATCCAGTGAACCAAAATCAAATACAACAACATTTTTGGGGTTAACTTTGACTTGAACCGGGTTTTCATCGAGTGCATGTTTGACCGAGATGGTTTTGGATTCAGTGGTTGCAGTCGAGGAGCCCTCACCTGTCGCTTCCGGTGTTACCGGAGCCGCTTTACCACAAGCCGACACGATCAGTACCAATGCAAGCATCAGCGTTAAAAACATCATATTTTTCTTCATTTAACATTCCCCCTAAGTGAAATAAACGCAAATTTTATGGTCACCAATCTGTTGAATCGGAATATCCATATCGTACAAGTCCTTTAATACCTGACTATCAATCATCTCGTCAGCCGTTCCTTGTTTTAGCAACCTGCCATCCTTCATCCCTACAATATAGTCTGAATAGCAGGAGGCAAAGTTAATGTCGTGCAACACGACTAGAATCGTTTTGCCGAGATCATCCACCAAACCACGCAACGTCTTCATAATCTGAACCGAATGCTTCATATCCAGATTGTTCAGCGGCTCATCCAGCAGGATGTATTCTGTGTCCTGAGCCAAAATCATGGCAATAAAAGCCCGTTGTCGCTGTCCCCCACTAAGCAAATCAATATGCTTATCTTTCATATCCTCCAGTCCCATGTAAGCCATAGACTGCTCCACCATTTTGCGATCCTCGCTGTTCAATCTGCCCTTGGAATACGGAAAACGACCGAAACTGACTAGTTCCTTCACGGTTAAGCGAATATTGACATCATTCGTCTGTTTTAAAATCGATATCTTCCGGGCTAGCTCCTCACTTTTCGTCAGGCTCACGGCTTGCCCGTCAATGAGGATTTCTCCCTCATCACTGTCAGTCAGGCGACTGATCATCGACAACAAGGTGCTTTTTCCAGCGCCGTTAGGTCCAATAAAGGAGGTAATCGTTCCTTTAGGTACAGTGACGGATACCTGATCCACCACATTTTTATTCCCGTAGCGTTTGGATACGTTTTTGACTTCTACCATGACTTATTCTCCCGCAGC
This sequence comes from Paenibacillus sp. CMM36, assembly GCF_053570945.1. Classification (NCBI taxonomy): domain Bacteria; kingdom Bacillati; phylum Bacillota; class Bacilli; order Caryophanales; family Paenibacillaceae; genus Paenibacillus; species Paenibacillus sp. CMM36. Next base: position 139,957 of record NZ_JBSEDY010000008.1, on the reverse strand, counting down.
AAAAGGTACAGGAAGTACACCCCCCCCGATAAAGTTAATAATGACGCTGACTGTTGTCGATAAGTCGAATACTCTTTCTGCCAGCAGTTGGCATCCTGCCAACGCAATAACACTGACACAGATAGAGGCCGGAATAATATAACGATGCTGATAGGTTTTCATCACCTGATAAGCCACATTGGCCACAATTAATCCGAGAAACGTAATCGGCCCGACAAGCGCTGTAGAAATGGAAATGAGAATCGCTACGATAATTAGCAGCCTTTTGATAATAAAACCATAAGGGAGACCTAAATTAATCGCATGCTCTCGTCCGAGCGACAGCACGTCCAGATACTTAATGAATCTCCACGCATAAGCAAATACGAGCACAAGCACGAATACAGAAAGCCATAACAGTTCGGTGTTTACATTACTAAAGCTGGCAAAGCTCTTGTCCTGGATTTTCGCAAATTCGTTTGGATCAATCAGTACCTCCATAAAGGTAGACAGACTGTTGAATAGTGTGCCGAACACCAGACCAATCAGCAAAAGCACATAAATCCCACGTCCATCTTTGCGGAAAATTAATTTGTATAGCAGTCCTGCGAACAGCACCATCAGCCCCACCGACAGCAAGAAGTTTAATTCTTTGCTGGTCGAAATCAACGGGACGGAGCCAAATGCAAAAATAATCGTCGTCTGAATCAGCATGTACAGTGAATCCAGGCCGATAATACCCGGAGTCAAAATCTTATTATTCGTAACCGTCTGGAAAATAACGGTTGCAAAAGCAATGGAGCCACCTGTCAGAATGAAGGCTGCGATCTTTTTCAATCGTCGTGGCAGCGCGTAATGCCAGGTATGCGGAAGATCTATAAACACGAAAGCAGCAATCAACACAAGCGCGGCAGCGGCTAATATGCCGATTTTTAATTTAGGATTCATAAGCCCTTCTCCTCAGCAGCAAATACAAGAACAACGCGCTCCCGATCACACCCACCGTAAGTCCTACAGAAATTTCATACGGATAAATGATGACCCGTCCCAAAATGTCGCAAAACAGCACAAAAACGGCGCCCAGGATCGCTGTATGGGCCAGACTTTTTTTCAAATTATCCCCCATATACATGCTGACGAGATTGGGTACAACTAGCCCCAAAAAGGGAATCGTCCCGACCGTTAAGATGACAACAGAGGAAACCAAAGCCACGATCACTAACCCGACATTGACGGTACGCTTGTAATGAACTCCCAAATTGGCTGCAAAATCCTCACCCATGCCTGCAATTGTAAAACGATTCGCATATATGTACGCCAACGCGACCAAAGGAACACTAAGATACAGCATCTCATAGCGACCACTCATAATGAGAGAAAAATCTCCCTGCATCCACGAGGAAATGCCCTGAATCAGATTATATTTGTAGGCAAAAAAAGTCGTCACCGAATTTAAAATGCCTCCAAACATCAGACCGACCAGCGGGATAAATACCGGGTCCTTGAACCGGATTTTATCCAGTATCTTCATGAAAATCAGCGTTCCCCCTAAAGCAAATCCAAAAGCCGTCAGCATCTTCGTCCAAAATCCTGCCGCTCCAAACACCATAATGGCCATCAGCACACCCAATCGTGCCGCATCCATCGTCCCTGCAGTGGTGGGAGAAACAAATCGGTTCCGGGTAAGCTGCTGCATGATCAATCCACAGATACTCATACTCGCCCCTGCGATAATGATACTGATCAAACGTGGGAATCTGCTAATCAGGAGTACCTGCGCCTGATCGTTGGTTAAGTGGAACACATCAAGTGGAGTTACATCATGAACACCAATAAAAACCGAGGCGAAGGCCAGTACTAGAAAAGCCAGTATTAAATAACGCAATTTCATCTCTAACTAAGGGAGCCTGTCCAATAACCTGCACCAAGCTTCGGCCCTGTCCTCCCCTCCAATAATGATAATGATTATCAAAATCAACTAGCATAAATTATATCAGTGATATTGTATCTGTCAAATTTTTTTGCAATGAATAAACCATATCAAGAAAGGTGTTAGCAAAACCTGAATAGTCTAAAGAGCGAATGAGCAAATAAGAGCAATATCCTGTAAAATAGAGGTGGAAGATTTTGGGGCCCTCTTTTCCATTTTTACTGTAAGCAGTTCTTGGAATTCGGGTTTCATTAATTTGATAGACCAAAAAAACAGGAGGAGAATGATGAATCACATATTAATCGTCGAGGATGATACCGCCTTGAGTAATGGTATTGTTCTTGCTCTCAAAGAACCTAACAACGTATTTACGCAAACATATGACATTACTGCTGCAAAAGAACAATTGAACATCACTGCTTTTGACCTAGTGATACTTGATGTAAACTTGCCGGATGGGAATGGACTCGACCTCTTAACCCATATACGTAAAACAAAAGCTTTACCAGTCATTGTTCTGACTGCGAATGATATGGAAACAGATATTGTCACTGGTCTTGAGCTGGGTGCTGATGACTACATCACCAAACCCTTCAGTCTGATGATACTGAGAGCAAGAGTTGGTGTTCAGCTTAAGAAATCCAAATACTCGCTTGCAGACTCCATTCAGCTAGGTGATTTTTCCTTCTCATTTGAGAGGATGGAATTTAATAAGAATGATATACCGATTGAACTAAGTAAAACGGAGCAAAAATTGTTGCGCATTCTAATCAACAATCGAGGAAATACCGTTTCGCGTGATCATTTAATAGACAGCATCTGGACTGACGGGGCTGAATATGTAGGTGAAAATGCCTTGTCGGTTACGATAAAAAGGCTACGTGACAAGCTCGAGGATCATCCTTCTTCCCCACAATATATTAAAACGGTTTATGGGCTGGGCTACACATGGGCGTTGAAATGACAACACTCCTATATATATGTATTGGAATTGCCGTTGTTGCTGTATGCACCGCTGTGGGTGCTATTATGCTGTATCGCAGGAGCATCCATAAAACAATGAAAACCATTGAGAACATGCTGGATGCCGCGATAAATGGCAGCTTCTCAGAGGATGTCTTTGATGAATCCGTTCTTTCTTCAATAGAAGCTAAATTCGTGAGATTTCTTTCCATTTGTTCCGTGTCCTCCAAAAATCTGCTTGCTGAAAAGAATAAAATAAATGAGCTGATTTCCGATATTTCACACCAAACGAAAACACCATTGGCCAACATCCTGCTTTATTCCCAACTACTTAGCGAATACGAACTATCACAGGATACCTCCACTTGTGTGAAAGCTCTATCAACACAGGCCGAAAAGCTTAATTTCCTAATCCAGGCATTGTTGAAAACATCGCGGCTTGAAACGGGGATTATCACGGTAGCGCCAAGGCAAGAATCTGTTCATAAGCTCCTTGATGCTGCACTGGAGCAAATAACGCCAAAAGCAGATGCCAAAGGGATTTCAGTTATTAGGGAGGACACCGTTATTCATGCTTATTTTGACCTAAAGTGGACCAGTGAAGCTGTCTATAACATTATGGATAACGCTATAAAATATACAGAGACAGGCGGAAGCATGGATATAAAAGTGATGGCATACGAATTGTTTTGTCGAATTGATATTACTGATAGCGGCATAGGCATTGCAGAAGAAGAACAAGGGAAGATCTTTACCCGCTTCTATCGCTCCCCTACTGTTAACTCGCAGGAGGGTGTCGGGATTGGACTGTTTTTAGCTAGAGAAATCATCGCTGCGGAGGGTGGGTACATCAAAGTACGGTCACACTACGACCGTGGTTCTACCTTCTCTATTTTTCTTCCTATGGATACTTAATTCTTTCAATACCGTTAGATTTCGGAAAGATTGTAGAAAGATTAGTGTGCTAATGTCTGTACTGTAGATGACTACGATACAGACATTTTTTTTGTGGAGGAGAACGTACATGGCTCTATTGAAAACTCAGGCATTAAGGAAGCATTACGGTAACGGAGATACTGCTGTTCATGCCTTAGACGGCGTGAATCTGGAAGTGGAAAGCGGTGAATTTGTCGCTATTGTCGGTACGTCCGGGAGCGGCAAATCTACCCTTCTCCATATGCTGGGTGGACTTGATCGTCCGACAAGTGGAAACGTTACGATTGACGGCAAAGATATTTCTACATTAAAAGACGAAGAATTGACTATTTTTCGCAGACGAAAGATTGGCTTTGTTTTTCAAAATTACAACCTGGTGCCTGTCTTGAATGTCTACGAAAATATTGTGCTTCCTATTGAACTGGACGGTAAAGAACCAGACAAAGCCTATCTGACCCAAATTACAAATACACTGGGGCTTAAGAACAAATTAAACAATCTACCAAGTAATCTTTCGGGAGGTCAGCAGCAGCGAGTCGCTATTGCGAGAGCACTGGCGACGAAACCAGCCATTATTTTGGCTGACGAGCCTACTGGCAACCTGGACAGTAAAACCAGTCTGGATGTGATGGGATTGATCAAAGTATCCAGCCAGCAGTTCCGCCAAACAATAGTGATGATTACCCACAACGAGGAAATTGCGCAAATGGCAGACCGGATCATCCGTATTGAGGACGGTAAAATAGTAGGTGGTGCGACTAGATGATCAAGGTAAAAAACAGTAAGGCGGTTCGTAATTTATCAGATAAAAGTTTAAAAGCCAATAAAATCCGCAATATTATTGCGGTTATCGCTATTGCCTTAACCACTTTGTTATTTACATCTCTGTTTACTATGGGGATTGGCGCGATGGAAAGTTTCCAGCAGGCAACGATGCGACAGGCTGGTGGGTTAGGGCAGGGTTATCTCAAATATATCAACGATGAGGAATTTAATCACATCAAAGACCACCCTCTTATTAAAGAGATAGCATATAGCCGCCTGTTAAGTGGAAAGGTGACAAACGAGCAATTTTTAAAGCGTCGTGCGGAGTTCTGGTATCATGACGATGTAGGGCTAAAGCTAGGATTGATTGAGCTAGAAAAAGGCCACAAACCAGTGGCGGAAAATGAGGTTATCGCAGACTCCAAGACCCTACAGTTACTGGGTACTCCCCTGAAAGAAGGCGCCCCATTGTCCTTGAAGCTTGAGGTTCACGGCAAAATGGTACAGCGTGAATTTATCCTCTCCGGCTGGTGGAAGAGTGACCCCGCCGCCGGGATAGCCAGAGGTCAAATTTATGCTTCTAAAGCTTATGTGGATGCACATGCCGAAGAATTACGCTACACATATAAGCAGGATCAAGATATGACCGGAGCCATCAATGCAACTATCATGTTCGATAACAGCTCGAACATGCGGGAAAATCTTAATAAAGTGATTACAGAAAGCGGTTATTCCCTGGACAAAAATGCACCGAACTACATTGCAAGTTCTGTGAACTGGGCGTATCTTTCCAACACTTTCAGTTCGAACCCTGAAGCCGTCTTTCCCCTAGCCACTGGTCTGTTACTGATCATGCTTACTGGCTACTTGATCATCTATAATATTTTCCAAATCTCGGTGATGCGTGATATTCGTTTCTTCGGTCTTCTAAAAACCGTCGGCACAACCAGCAGACAAATCAGCAGAATCATCCGAAGACAGGCATTATTTCTTTCCTTGATCGGGATTCCCATCGGCTTGCTCGGGGGTTTTTGGGTCGGAAAATCGCTTATCCCTCTGCTGCTTATGAACCATTATAGGCACGCTGAGGTAACCCTATCCCCCAGCCCATGGATTTTTATCGGCTCCGCTCTGTTTGCAGTCATAACAGTTATGATCAGTGCATATAAGCCTATTAGGATTGCAGCGACTGTGTCTCCAATCGAGGCTGTAAGATACGTAGACGGAGCTACCCAAAAGGGGAAGAAAAAACTAAGAAAATCAACTAACGGTGCTAAGATTCCCCTGATGGCTCGATCCAACTTAGGGCGCAATAAGAAGCGGACTACTTTGGTGCTGCTTAGCCTTTCTCTAAGTCTAGTGCTACTGAATACTACTTTTACATTATCCCAAAGTCTGGATATGAATAAGTATGTGTCTAAAAGCCATGATACTGACTTTCTGATTGCACATGCTGATTATTTTCAAGAACATTTCACAGGCCCTGACAATGCAACGACAGAAAGCTATATTCAGGCCGTCCAGGCACAACCCGGTTTTGAAGAAGGTGGACGATTGTACAGTGGCAGCAATTTATTCACTGTCGAGCATAAAGAGAACAAAGAGGAAAATTGGGAAATCGCCACTCCTGACGCTCGCGGCAACTTATCTACAGTAGTGTATGGGCTTGAAGATCTCCCCCTTCACCGACTAAAATTAATTGATGGCGAACTTGATTATGGCAAGCTAGCTTCGGGAAAGTATATTTTGGAAGGAGTCATTTTAGGCGATTACGATAATCCTCACATGGAACTATCCGTATACAAAGTAGGTGAAAAGGTTACTCTTCATAACTATATGGGCACAGCAAATGCCCAAGAGTATACTAGCCATGAATTCACAGTGCTTGGTCATGTTGGCGTAAAACCAACCAATTCTGGTGTAGACGTTCCTACTTATACTAACTTCTATCTCCCGGCGGATATCTACAAAACGCTTGTGAAGAAGCCTGTGGTGATGAGTTATGCCTTTAATGTATCCGACAGTAAAGAAAAAACGATGGAGAACTTTATAAAGAATTATACCGAAATAAAGGAGCCAGTGATGGACTATAAATCCAAATCCACCGTGATTGCCGAGTTTTCAGGTATACAAAAAACAATTCTGATGATTGGCGGTACGCTCAGTATTATTATTGGTGTAATTGGCATTGTTAATTTTGCAAACGCGCTTCTAACTAGTATTCTGACCCGCTATCAAGAGTTTGCTATACTACAAAGCATCGGCATGACCAACAAACAATTAAAAACAATGCTTATATATGAGGGGATGTACTATGTACTCGGCACCAGCATATGCTCCATCTTATTAGGAAGCTTATTTTCCGTCCTGATTGCGAGACCCTTGAGTACTCAAATATGGTTTATGGGTTATAAATTTATTATCTGGCCGCTGATCCTCGTGCTGCCTGTTCTGCTCGCTCTTGGGATATGTCTTCCTCTCGCTATTTATTCTCTGAGCGACAGGAAAACTATCGTGGAACGACTGCGAACAGCAGAATAAATCCCCCTTAGTCGAAATGACCTAGCAAAAACTTATAGCTAGGTCATTATCGTATGCTTTAAAACCATCTATCGCTGGCTATATAAGGCCTTTTGGTGAAAGACCTACTTACCGTAGCTGCTTCCCCATACCCTACTCTGCATTCCATAGGCATTGTGGAAGAGGAATATGGTAAAATCTTCGCGGCTCCACCTCTTCCATTTTTCTTTCCATAGGCAGGTTATCTTTCAACATTGTTAGATTTCAGAAAGATTGTTGAAAGATTATTATGATACGGTCTGTATAGTATAGCAAGGAGATACAGACTATTTCTTGGAGGGAAACAAAAGTGACTTTATTGAAAACTCAGGCATTAAGGAAGCATTACGGGAACGGAGATACTGCTGTTCATGCCTTAGACGGCGTGAATCTGGAGGTGGAAAGCGGTGAATTTGTCGCTATTGTTGGTACGTCCGGGAGCGGCAAATCCACCCTTCTCCATATGCTGGGTGGACTGGATCGTCCGACAAGCGGAAGTGTTACGATTGACGGCAAAGATATTTTCACATTGAAAAACGAAGAATTAACTATTTTCCGCAGACGAAAGATTGGCTTCGTGTTTCAAAATTATAACCTGGTGCCCGTCTTAAATGTCTATGAAAATATTGTGCTCCCCATTGAACTGGATGGTAAAGAACCCGACAAAACCCACATAGATAAAATAGTACATACCTTGGGCCTTGACCACAAAATGAATAATCTTCCAAACAATCTTTCCGGTGGACAACAGCAGCGTGTAGCCATTGCCAGAGCACTGGCAGCCAAGCCCGCCATTATCTTGGCAGATGAACCCACCGGAAATCTGGACAGTAAAACCAGTCTGGATGTAATGGGATTGATTAAGGTATCCAGCCAACAGTTCGCCCAAACAATGGTGATGATTACCCACAACGAGGAAATTGCGCAAATGGCCGATCGGATCATTCGTATTGAGGACGGTAAAATAGTTGGTGGTAAAGGCAAATGATCAAGGTAAAGAACAAAAGAGTAATCCGTAATTTATCAGACAAGAGCTTGAAAACGAACAAAACTCGCAATATTATTGCGATTATCGCTATTGCCTTAACCACTTTGTTATTTACATCTCTGTTTACTATGGGGATTGGCGCAATGGAAAGTTTCCAGCAGGCAACGATGCGACAGGTTGGTGGGGAAGCGCATGCTTCTCTCAAATTTATCAACGATGAGGATTTTAATCACATCAAAGACCACCCTCTTATTAAGGAGATAGCATATTGCCGCTCGTTAAGTCAAAAGGTAACAAACGAGCAATTTTTAAAGCGCAAAACGGAGTTCTGGTATCGTGACGATCTAGGGCTAAAGCTAGGATTGGTTGAGCTAGAAAAAGGCCACAAACCGGTGGCAGAAAATGAGGTTATCGCGGACTCTAGCACCTTACAGCTACTGGGTATTCCCCTGAAAGAGGGCGTCCCATTGACCTTGAAGCTTGAGGTTCACGGCAAAACGGTGCAGCGTGAATTTATCCTCGCCGGCTGGTGGAAGAGTGACCTCGCCGCCGGGATGGACGTAGGCACAATCTATGCTTCTAAAGCTTATGTGGATGCCCATGCTGAAGAATTAATTAACACATATTATAATCGGACCGGAGCCATCAGGGCAGATATCATGTTCGATAACAGCTCGAACATCCAGGGAAAACTTGATCAAGTGATTACAGAAAGCGGTTATTCCCTAGACCAAAATGCACCGAACTACATTGCAAGTTCTGTGAACTGGACGTATTTTTCCAACACTTTCAGTTCGAACCCTGAAGTCGTCTTTGTCTTAGCTGGTGGTCTGTTACTGATCATGCTTACTGGCTATTTGATCATCTATAATATTTTCCAAATCTCGGTGATGCGTGATATTCGTTTCTACGGTCTTCTAAAAACCATCGGCACAAGCAGTAGCCAACTCCGTAGGCTCATTCATAGACAGGCATTATTTCTTTCCTTGGTCGGAGTTCCCATCGGCTTACTTGTGGGTTTTGGGGTCGGAAAATCGCTTCTCCCTCTGCTTATGAACACTTTTGGGCACGCTGAGGTAACCCTATCCCCCAACCTATGGATTTTTATCAGCTCCGCTTTGTTTGCAGCCATTACAGTTATCATCAGTATTTATAAGCCTATTAGGATTGCAGCGACTGTATCTCCAATCGAGGCAGTAAGATACGTAGACGGAGCTATCAAAAAGGGTAAGAAAAAACTGAAAAAATCAACTAACGGTGCTAAAATGCCGCTGATGGCTCAAGCCAACTTAGGGCGCAATAAGAAACGGACTACTTTAGTGCTGATTGGCCTTTCTCTAAGTCTGGCGCTACTGAATATTACTTTTACATTATCCCAAAGTCTGGATATGGATAAATATGTGTCTAGAAGCATTGACGCTGACTTTGTGATTGCACATGCAGGTTATTTTCAAGAACATTTCACAGGTCCTGACAATGCAACGACGGAAAGTTATATCCAGGCCGTACAAGCACAACCTGGCTTTGAAGAAGGTGGACGATTGTACAGTGGCAGCAATTTACTCACTGCTGATTGTAAAGAGACCTTAAAGGGAGACGGCACCGACGCTCGTGTCAACTTATCTGCAACCCCAGGCATTAATGCTTGTGGCTCTTTACCATACGACACCGACGCTCGTGGCAACATATCAGCAGCAGCATATGGTCTCGAAGAGTTTCCTCTTCACCGACTACAACTAATTGACGGTGAGCTTGATTATGGCAAGCTGGCTTCGGGTAAATATATCCTGGAAAATGTCATACTGGATAACGATGGTAATCCCAAAATGAAATATTCGGCATATAAGATAGGTGAAAAGGTTGTCCTTCATAACTATATGGACACAGCAAAAGTCCAGGAGTATACTAGCCATGAATTCACAGTCCTCGGTCATGTCGCCCGAAAAGGAATTAATAATGGTGTAATAGGTGCTAATGTTGAATTCTTTCTTCCGGCGGATATCTACAAAACACTTGTGAAGAAGCCTACGGTGATGAGTTATGATTTTAATGTATCCAACAGTAAAGAAAAAACGATGGAGAGCTTCTTAAAGAACTATACCGGAGTAAAGGAGCGAACGATGCACTATCGATCCAAATCTACCGTAATTACCGCGTTATTAGGTATGCGAAATACTATTTTGATGATTGGCGGTATGCTCAGCGTTATTATCGGTTTGATTGGTACTCTTAATTTTGCAAACGCGCTTCTAACTAGCATTCTGACCCGCCATCAAGAATTTGCTATACTACAAAGTATCGGTATGACTAATAAACAATTAAAGACAATGCTCATTTATGAGGGTCTGTACTATGTGCTCGGTACTAGCATATGCTCCATCTTATTAGGAAGCTTATTTTCCGTCTTGATTGCAAAACCCCTGAGTAACGTAATGTGGTTTATGAGTTATAAATTTATTATCTGGCCCCTGATCCTCGTGCTGCCTGTTCTGCTCGTTCTTGGGATCTGTCTTCCTCTCGCTATTTATTCTCTGAGCAACAAGAAAACTATCGTAGAACGACTGCGAACGGCAGAATAAATCCCCCTATAAAGAAAATGACCTGGTCAAACCTTTTGGCTGGGTCATTTCTTGGTTATTCAACAGTGGTTTAATCCCTACTCCCTGAACCATGAGCAAATAAGAGCATATCCTGTAAAATAGAAATAGAGAATGGGCGGCTCTCATTTACACTTTTATTGTGAGCGGTTGTTAGAGCTCGGAATTGTTTAACCAAAATACAAGAGGAGAATAATGAACTATATAATAATTGTCGAGGATGATATCGCCTTGAGTAACGGGATTGTTTTTGCTCTTAAAGAACCTAACAACGTATTTGTACAAGCTTTTGTGTGAAAGCTCTATCTGCACAGGCCGAAAAGCTTAACTTTCTTATCCAGGCATTGTTGAAAACATCGCGGCTTGAAACGGGGATTATCACGGTAGCGCCAAGGCGGGAATCTGTTCAAAAGCTCCTTGATGCTGCATTGGAGCAAATGATGCCAAAAGCAGATGCCAAAGGGATTTCAGTTGTTATGAAGGACACATTTACCCATGCTTATTTTGACCTAAAGTGGACGATTGAAGCTGTCTATAACGTTATGGATAACGCTATAAAATATACAGAGACAGGCGGAAACATGGATATAAAAGTAATGGCATACGATTTATTTTGCCGAATTGATATTAACGACAGTGGTATAGGGATTGCAGAAGAAGAACAAGGGAAGATCTTTACCCGCTTCTATCGCTCCCCTACTGTTAACTCGCAGGAGGGCGTCGGGATTGGACTGTTTTTAGCTAGAGAAATCATCGCTGCAGCGGGTGGCTACATCAAAGTACGGTCACACTACGGCCGTGGTTCTACCTTCTCTATTTTTCTTCCTATGGATACTTAATTCTTTCAATACCGTTAGATTTCAGAAAGATTGTAGAAAGATCAGTGTGTTAATGTCTGTACTGTAGATGACTACGATCCAGACATTTTTTTGTGGAGGAGAACGTATATGGCTCTATTGAAAACTCAGGCATTAAGGAAGCATTACGGGAACGGAGATACTACTGTTCATGCCTTAGACGGCGTGAATCTGGAGGTGGAAAGCGGTGAATTTGTCGCTATTGTCGGTACGTCCGGGAGTGGCAAATCCACCCTTCTCCATATGCTGGGTGGACTTGATCGTCCAACCAGTGGAAACGTTACGATTGACGGCAAGGATATTTTTACATTAAAAGACGAAGAATTGACTATTTTTCGCAGACGAAAGATTGGCTTCGTGTTTCAAAATTACAACCTGGTACCTGTCTTGAATGTCTACGAAAATATTGTGCTTCCTATTGAACTGGACGGTAAAGAACCAGACAAAGCCCACATAGATAAAATAGTACATACCTTGGGCCTTGACCACAAAATGAATAATCTGCCAAACAATCTTTCCGGTGGACAACAGCAACGTGTAGCTATTGCCAGAGCATTGGCAGCGAAACCTGCAATTGTTTTAGCAGATGAACCCACCGGGAACCTGGACAGTAAAACCAGTCTAGATGTGATGGGATTGATCAAGGTATCCAGCCAACAGTTCGCCCAAAGATGGTAATGATTACTCATAATGAAGAAATCGCGCAGATGGCAGACCGCATCATCCGTATTGAAGACGGTAAAATTGTCGGCGGTGATACAAAATGATCAAGGTAAAGAACAAAAAAGTAATTCGTAATTTATCAGAGAAGAGCTTCAAAGTAAACAAAGCCCGTAACCTCTTTGCTATTGTTGCCATAGCACTAACCTCATTGCTATTTACAACACTGTTCACTATGGGGATTGGCGCTGGGGAAACTTACAACGGGCGACCATGCGACAGGTCGGTGGAGATGGACATGCCGTACTTAAATATATAACGGATGACGAATTTAATCATGTCAAGGATCATCCATTGATCAAAGAAATAGCTTATGCCAAACTATTAAGCAATAAAGTTACAAACGAGGAATTTATAAAGCATCGTGCAGAGCTTTGGTATTATGACGATGTGGGGTTGAAGCTTGGACTTATCAAGCTACAAAAAGGTAGCAGAAAAAGAAGCTATCACGAACTCCAAAACTCTACAATTGTTGGGAGTTCCCTTGAAGGTGGGTGCACCACTGACGCTGCGGCTTGAAATTCACGGCAAAGAAGTGAAGCGTGATTTGATTCTATCTGGCTGGTGGGAAAGCAATCCCACAGCTAACACAGGACAAATCTTCACTTCCAGCCCCTATGTAGATGCGCATGCAGATGAACTGCAAAGCACTTACAGCGTGGAAGACAAAACTATGATCAAACAGGAATTGTAAATGCATACCTCATGTGATAATAGCTTGAATATGGAAGAGAAACTCAACAAAGTGATTACGGATAGTGGTTATTCCCTTGAGAAAGATTCGCCTATATATGACTCATAATGTCAACTGGTCCTATCTTTCGACCAACTTCAGTATGGATACAGGAAAGAATCATAGCGCTAACGCCATTCTAACTAGCATACTGACCCGTCACAAGGAATTGCTATGCTGGAAAGCATTGGCATGACCAAAAAACAGTTGCGGGCCATTTTCATCTAGGAAGGAATATATTATATGCTCGGCACCAGCGTATTCTCTATGCTATTTGCAACCGTATTTTCTATTTCGATTGTGAAACCCATGGGCAGTATCATATGGTTTTTAAACTATCACTTTATAATTAGCCACTATTAGTCTTACTGCCTTTACTGTTTGTGATTGGGATACTCATTCCAGTAGCAGTCTATTCTATGAATGACAAACAGAGTATCGTGGAGCGGCTTCGAGAGTCCGAGTAGATTTGCGATTAGATTTCGCCCGGTCGGGCATTGTAGCATAATAGGCCAGCCAGGAACTTTTGGTTGTCTTATTTCTTGAACACCTAGTATGAGTGTTAACTAACTATACAGTGAAAGTCCGGAATAGCGACCAGAAAGTATTGGTCATTAAGGACAATGGTATTAAATCTGTTTATAGATAAAATTAGGAAACGTATTTTTAAAAAAAACGTACGAGCAAGGTACAAAAATCAAAAGTTTCCAAAAACCTGCATCTGTAAACTTGAGTAGGATCGGTATTAGAACAAAAGTCAAACACGACGTTTATATTTGAATTTGAAAATATATAAGAAAAAGAAGAAGTATTGCTACTTCTCCTTTTCGTCAGTTAAACAGTAATTTTAGTTAGACAAAATCATTCTTTCACCAATCAATACCATTGGGTGGTATTAGAACTACAATTTCCAGGGGATTCGATACAATCTGCTCTACAATTATCAGGATCACATTTCTGTTGTACTTCCATATCAAAATCCATAGTTTCCAAAAAATCAATTTTTTCCATGATATTTTCACCTCCTTTCACTATTAAATTATCATTAAACATACCTCTTTTTTTTCTATTGTAAAAAACAGCACTTTATTTGGCATAATTGGGTTTGAAAAAAGTGGTTTATACCATAAATAAAATACTGTTGAATAACCAAAAAATATTGAAAAAAAAAGACCCTATTTTCTGTAGAATCGTTTGTACCACCAAGCGACTCAGAAAGAGAACGATCTCATGAAGAATTCTATCCATGTTTACATCTATCCTGTTATGAAAACAAGGCGCGTAAATTCACGTTAACCCATTTACTTCATTAGTGTAGCTGCCTTAGAACAATGGGACAGTTATCAATCCGGTGTAGATCTGCTTATTCATTATTCGCGTTTTTCCACCAAAGCCGCCAAAGTCTCACCTTTCCCAAAGAATTGCTACTCATCGATTTGACCACCAGAACGTTTGGAAAACACGGTTACCTTGGTCCCCCTATCACGGAGAGCGTGCAGGCATTAAACTTCATGTTGCTTTACGAGCCGAAATGTCAACCCCTTCAAGTTATTGAAACACAGGGTTCCCGACATGACGCCCTGTAAGTGAAGCGTTGACTCAACCTAACTATATATTGGTGATGCTACAGCGCCTGAATGCCCTTTTTCGCTGGCATAAAAAATGCACCCCCTAAGATTTAATGGATAAACTAGAGTTTTATTCCAGTTTTTATTCTAAGGGGTGCACTTCATTTTCTGGCTGGGTCATTTCTTAGTTATTGAACAGTATTTTATTATATTTGCTCTCCACTTCGCTATCATGAGTAATCAATATAATGGTGTGACTTTGTTTAAGTTCATCCAGAATCGTAATGAAAAGTTTTTTTACAACACTGTCCAAGTTTGAAGTTGGTTCATCAAAAATTAATACCTCTTTATTGACATAGATATTCCGCAATATAGAAATGAGTTGCTGTTGTCCCCCTGATAAGGAGAAATTCTTTCCAATGACTTGATTCTCACCATGCCCTTGGATAAAGTTTTCGGTATCCAATAATTCAATATAAACATTCAACTGCTCAATTGGGATCCCTTGCTTTCCCAACGTTATGTTATTCATGATTGTATCCATATACATCACAGGTTCCTGAAAACAAATTCCTATTTTATCGCTAACCTCCTCCCGTTTCCAGTTTCTCAGCTCTTTGCCATCCAACAAAATATCACCAGTATAATTACAATTGATTTTTGTTAATAACTTTAATAGCGTGCTTTTTCCAGCCCCATTACGTCCGGAAAGACAAAATATATCGTTTCTATACACAGAGAAGGAAATATGTGATAAGGCTTTTTCCAATCCGTTATAACTATAACTGACGTCCTTGAATTCTATATTCAATGTTAATCCACCTCTTCGGCCTTCATAATTAACTCAACTCTCTCGATAGACACTTTAGCTTGTTTCCAACCGGCTACATAGTTAGTTACGCCTTTAATGGGCCCTATAATTTGATTGGAATAATAAACAAACACCGTTAATATACCAATGCTTGTTTGACCGTTTATAACCATCATCGCACCGATCCCTAAAAGAAGAACATTCCCAACAGAAATAATAACAGAAGGAACAGTAGCAGCTATTTTAAAGGTATTTCCCCTTTTTCTATTTGCCTCAAGTGACTTCTCCTCCAAGGGCATATATTTGCCAAGAACATAGTCCTTCAACCCCATTCCAATGGAATAAAGAATGGAATGGAGCGTACCCCTAATGTAAAAAACAGAATCGTCATAGGCTTCCATAACCAATTTACTTCTTTGGGTAATTTTTTTATTAAAGTATATTTGACTCAATAAGATTAGTAGCATGACCATAAGGATAACAATAAATAATATATAGTTATAAAAAAGTAGCACGGTACTAATTACAATTAGAAAAAGCAGGTTAGATATAAACATCGGTATGCCGTTCGACACCAATCTTTCTATAATTCCTATGTCGTTCATAAACAAAGATAACAATTTATCATTGTGTGTATTAACTGTTTCGCCTGGTAAAATAAAAATTTTTGTCAATAACTTTTGCTTCAGATTGTAAGATATTCGCTTCGCTAATTCTGTAAAGATAAATTCAGAGAACAGAGCAAATAAATGTGATAAAACATATAAGCCGATGGATATCAACATAAATTCCATGATTAAAGAAACATCTTGCGAATCCAAACCCGCGTCAATAATCCTACTTATAAATTGAGGAAGTAACATGCTAACTACTGTATCTAAAGTTTGAAAAACTAATATCACAATAACAAAGATATTAAAATGATTGACACCGGTAACAATCCAATTATATTTTTTTAACATATTTTAACCCCCCAGTGTAACTATAAAAAAATATAGTTAGCGTCATTTGTCGCATTTTCTATATACACCGCTATTCATTTTACAGCTTAACGCCCCATTTCCCCTGTTCATGACATTAAGCGCCTTTTTCCTGTCATAATATACCGTTCGCTTGTTTTTGATTTAACTGATTTTCTGTTCATTTTGTCAGTAAAACATCGGATTATGACATATAAACTATTTCTCGAAAAAATAATGATGTATTTATTGTAGGGAAATAGATTGCATGAGAGGGGAATCGATCATGAAGTACGTTTTTAATCCTTACTTGCGTGAGTTGCTTCATAACAATCAAGCCATTATTGCTAATACAAAAACAGGTAATTTTCTGAAAACATCTACATCTTATTATCATGCACTGAAGGAAATGGTAGATGCAGGAGAAACCGAGTTGTTCCTCACCCCCACGGAAAGTTCACCGCACGCTGAAGTCATTAAAAATTTAAAGAACCTTTTTCATGGATTAATGAATATCGAATGTATTCTAACTGAGAACCAGTTAACCAATATCTATAAAGAATCCTTAGATGTCGTGTATCTGGCATTGACGAATAAATGCAACCTGAAATGTAAACATTGCAGCGCTTCCGCTGATATCAAGTTCACCGACGCTTTAACAACAAAAAAAATAAAAGAACTTATTGATCAGCTCGTCTTGCTTCAGCCCAAGGCTATTAATGTGACCGGCGGAGAACCTATGATGCGTATGGATATCATGGACATTTTGGCCCACCTAAGACGCAAGTTTGAAGGTGTTATTTTGCTATCAACGAATGGTCTTTTTATTTCTGAAAAGAACGGTGAACAGCTGCTTAAGTATGTTGATAAGGTTTCCTTTAGTGTAGATGGGTATGATGAAGAAACTTGCGCAAAAATTAGAGGCAGAGGCGTTTTTAATAGAGTAATAAAAAGTATCAAATTGCTTCAGAGTAAGGGATTACAGAAAATCGCTTTATCGATGACGATTACCAACTATACCCTTGATGGAGGAAGGGAACGGTTCCTTAAACTGTGTGAGCAATTAAAGGTGGAGCCCATCGTTCGTATCTTAACACCAGCAGGCAGAGCAGGAGTACACAGCGAAGAAATTTTTCCTGAAAAATCCTTTATAGATGACACTGCCTCCCAAGATCTTCATTGTCGATTATGTTCGCCAGGAAAAAGGGAACTGTTTATCGGAGGGGATGGTAATATTTACCCATGTGGAGGATTAATGGAGTCGGAAGATTTTGTGTTAGGAAATGTATTTGATGAAAATTTAGTAGAACTCATAACTAACGGAAACTTAAAAACAGACTATTCTCCCATTGATCGTGTAAGACCCTGGAATGTTGAATCCTGTAAGGACTGTGACGTTAATTTATTTTGTCACCATTGCATCAGCAATATCCATTTTCTACATCAAAACAAAAAGCTGTTTGATACGGTATGTCAAAAACAAAAAGCAGAACTTCAACAGCTTGTGTGGAAAGACTAGATCACGATAAGGAGAGTACGAAATGAATTTTACCTATTGGGTAACCGAAGATTGCAATTTGAGATGCAAATATTGCTACGTCAATAAAGCTCCAAAAACAATGGATCAGGAAACCGCTACCAAAGCTATTGAATTTACTGAAAAAACACTTGCTGCAAATCCTGCAAAACATAAAGACAAAATTCATATAGGCTTACATGGCGGAGAACCGCTGCTTAATTATTCGATCATTTATTTTCTTATTGAAGAATTAAAATCCAAATTCCCTGGAAACATTGCTTTTACAATGACAACAAACGGTACGACTTACAATAAAGAGATGCTTGATTACGTCGCAAGTCAGGTTGAATTAACCATAAGCGTGGATGGAAAGCAGGAAAGCCACGATATCAATAGAGTGTACAAAAATGGACAGGGCAGTTATGAGCGCGTCATTAAAACGATTGACTATTTAAACAGCCAAGCCCAATTTTACCGGGTGAGAATGACAGTCACGCCCAACAACGTTTCACATCTGGCTGACAACTATATTTATCTTCATGAGAAAGGTTGTCCGGTTGTGGCATTCGCTCTGGATGAAGATGATATGAATTGGGACAAAGAGCTTATGGAGATCTATCGGCAGAATCTCAACGAAATCTTTTCCCACATGGTTAAAAAGGATTTTACCAAAGCGCAGTACTTTTTATACAATTTCAAGAATGAATATTTCCGACCAAGAGGTATCTGTGATGGTTGTCATACAAGCTTTCATATCTCCAGTGATGGAAAACTATACCCTTGTATTCTTGCAGTAGGACACGACGAATTCGCAATGGGCAGTGTATTTACTGGTTTAAATGATACCCGTTTATCAAATTTAGATAAAATCAATCAGAGAGATGAAGGAGTCTGTTCAAAGTGTGCTATGTATAACAACTGCCGAAGTAAAATGTGTAAAATTATTAACAAAATTCAAACTGAAAATTTCTACAAATCCTCCCCCGTATTCTGTACAGCTCAAAAAATACACTATTCTACCGTAAAGAGTTATGACTATATATTGGAAAAATTCTCACTAAAATCAAATAACTGATGATAAGTATACCTGCATGTAATTGGTATGATCACTTCAGCATAAATAAACACTGGTCAAACTCCTCCTCTCTTGCTTTGTAATAACTCTTGTTCCATAGCTTGAAGTATGGCCAATTGCTTTTCTTGGCTACGCTTCAAGCCATTTTTTGTAAAATAAGGATTGTTATATGAAGTGCGACACCTGCTAAGGAAATAAAAAAGGCTCGTGGCCTGATTCGTGTAAAATGAAGCTGCCTACACCACTTACACAAGGATAATCACACCATGAGCTACTCACATCTTAGCATAATCGAACGTAGCAAGCCAAAAATCCTCCATCAACAAGGATGGAGCGCGAGAGCCATCGCTCGTAAAATCGGACGGCATCACGCTACAGTAAGCCCAGAGATCCATCGTCATTCGGAGGAGGGGTGCATAAGAGCGAGTACCTCAGAACAGGCCTATCAACAACGACGTAAGGCCGCTGCGTCCGTGGGGAAATGAACGGAAGAATAAGCTAGACCATAATTGAAGCCAACATCAGTAAGTCCCGAAACGTGCAGGCTAATTAATCAAAGCAGTCGCCAGGCGATGGAGTTATTCACTTTATTTAAGAATTATTCAACCAAGTACTGTTCTTTGTAGATTCTTTACCCCCTTCACTCCGCCCAAATAAATCTTTCAACACTGTTAGATTTCAGAAAGATTGTGGAAAGATTATTATGATAATGTCTGTACTGTAGGTAACTACGATACAGACATTTTTGTTAGAAGGAGAGCAAAATGAAGATATTAGAAACCAGAGAGCTAAGAAAAACTTACGGCAGCGGAGATATGGCGGTTCATGCGTTGGACGGAGTAAACATGGAGGTAGACAATGGAGAATTTGTGGCCATCATTGGTACATCCGGCAGCGGCAAGTCCACCCTACTGCATATGCTCGGTGGGCTGGATCGGCCGACAAGCGGAAACGTCACCGTTGACGGCAAGGATATCTATTCCCTGAAAGATGAAGAATTGACCATTTTCCGCAGACGAAAGATTGGCTTTGTTTTTCAGAATTACAATCTAGTTCCAGTCTTAAATGCCTACGAGAATATTGTGCTCCCCATTGAACTGGATGGGAAACAACCGGACAAAGCCTATCTGGCCAAAATTGCAAATACGCTGGGTCTTGAGAACAAATTAAACAATCTACCGAGCAATCTTTCGGGGGGACAGCAGCAGCGGGTAGCCATTGCAAGAGCGCTGGCGGCGAAACCAGCCATTATTTTGGCCGACGAGCCTACCGGCAACCTGGACAGCAAAACCAGTCTGGATGTCATGGGGTTGATTAAAGTATCCAGCCAGCAGTTCGGCCAAACGATGGTGATGATTACCCACAATGAAGAAATCGCGCAGATGGCGGACCGCATCATCCGCATTGAGGACGGTAAAATGGTTGGCGGTGCGATCAGATGATCAAAGTAAAAAACAATAAGGCGGTTCGTAATTTATCAGATAAAAGTTTTAAAGTGAATAAAACCCGCAATATTATTGCGATCATCGCTATTGCCTTAACCGCCTTGTTATTTACAACCCTGTTTACTATGGGGCTTGGCACTATGGAAAGCTTGCAGCAGGCAACGATGCGGCAGGCCGGTGGGGGGGGGCATGCTCTACTCAAATATCTCACGGATGAGGAATTTAATCGTGTCAAAGACCACCCTCTTATTAAGGAGATAGCGTATGGCCGTTTGTTAAGTAAAAAGGTGACAAACGAGCAATTTTTAAAGCGCCATACGGAGTTCTGGTATTATGACGATGTAGGGCTGAAGCAGGGATTTATTGTGCTGGAAAAAGGCCACAAACCGGTGGCGGAAAATGAAGTTATCGCGGACTCCACTACCCTGCAGTTACTGGGTATTCCCCTGAAAGAGGGCGCCCCATTGACCCTGAAGCTTAAGATCCACGGCAAAAAGGTGCAGCGTGACTTTATCCTCTCCGGCTGGTGGAAGAGTGACCCCGTGTTTAACGCAGGTCAAATCTTTGCTTCTAAAGCTTATGTGGATGCTCATGCCGAAGAATTACGCAGCACATATAAGCAAGACAATGATCAGACCGGAGTCATCAATGCGAACATCATGTTTGATAACAGCTTGAACCTGCAGGAAAAGCTTAATAAAGTGATTATAGAAAGCGGTTATTCCCTTGACAAAAATGCGCCGAACTATATTAACAATAATGTTAACTGGTCGTATCTTTCCACCAATTTCAGTTCGGATCCGGGAACCGTCCTTGTCCTGGCTTCCGGTCTGCTGCTGATCATATTTACCGGCTACTTGATCATCTATAATATTTTCCAAATCTCGGTGATGCGCGATATCCGTTTCTACGGTCTTCTAAAAACCATCGGCACAAGCAGAAAGCAAATCCGCCGGATCATTCGCAGACAGGCATTATTTCTTTCTTTGATCGGGGTTCCCATCGGCCTGCTAGCAGGATTTTTTGTCGGCAAATCGCTTGTTCCACTGCTTATGAACACTTCTATGCACTCAAATACCGAGGTAACCGTGTCCCCCAGCCCATGGATTTTTATCGGATCCGCTCTGTTCGCTGTGATTACCGTAATCATTAGCACCTTTAAACCAGGCAGGATTGCTGCGGCTGTGTCTCCGGTCGAGGCGGTAAGGTACGTAGACGGAGGCGCCAAGACAAAGGGCAGGAACAAACTGAAAAAATCGACCAACGGTGCTAAAATGCCACTGATGGCTCGCGCCAACTTGGGGCGCAATAAGAAGCGGACCACTTTGGTGGTGATCAGTCTTTCTCTAAGTCTGGTGCTACTAAACACTGCATTCACATTATCCCAGAATATGGATATGGATAAGTATTTGTCAAAATTTCATGATACTGACTTTCTGATTGCGCATGCTGATTATTTTCAAGAACATTTCACCGGCCCTGACAACGCGACGACGGAAAGCTATATTCAGGCCGTACAGGCACAACCCGGTTTTGAAGAAGGCGGCCGATTGTACAGTGGCAGTAATGTACTCACTGTCGAGTATAAAGAGAACAAAGAGGGGTACGAAACCGACGCTCACGGTAACTTGCCTATAATAGCATATGGGCTGGAAGAGTTACCCCTTCATCGACTACAATTAATTGACGGTGAGCTTGATTATGGTAAGCTGGCATCGGGGAAGTACATTCTGGAGAACGTTGACCTGGATGACAATAACAAGCCGCATTTGGAAAATGCAAAATATAAGGTGGGTGAAAAGATTACTCTTCATAACTATATGGGTACAGCAAAAGCTTCGCTGAATCAAGAGTATACTAGCCATGAATTCACAGTGCTTGGTCATGTTAGCGTGAGAACCAATTTGAATATAGCCGGTGCTAGTTATGCTAACTTCTACCTCCCGGCAGATATCTACAAAACGCTTGTGAAGAAGCCTGTGGTGATGAGCTATGCCTTTAATGTATCCAACAGTAAAGAAAAAACGATGGAGAGCTTTTTGAAGAGCTATACCGAAACAAAGGAGCCAGTGATGGACTATCGATCCAAATCTACCGTAATGAGAGAGTTTTCAGGTATGCAAAATACCATTGTGATGATCGGCGGTACGCTCAGCGTAATTATTGGTTTGATTGGCATCCTTAATTTTGCAAACGCGCTTCTAACCAGCATTTTGACCCGCCGCCAAGAATTTGCTATACTGCAAAGCATCGGCATGACCAACAAACAATTAAAGACAATGCTCATTTATGAGGGGCTGTACTTTGTACTCGGCACCAGCATATGTTCCATCTTATTAGGAAGCCTATTTTCCGTCTTGGTTGCGAAACCCTTGAGTAACGTAATGTGGTTTATGAGTTATCACTTTATAGTCTGGCCGTTGATCGCCGTGTTGCCTGTTCTGTTGGCATTTGGGATATGTCTTCCTCTCGCAATTTATTCTCTGAGCGGTGGGAAAAGTATCGTGGAACGACTTCGAACAGCAGAATAAATATCCCATTTCTTTTGCCTGGTCAGCAAAAGAAATGGCCCTGCCAAAACTTCTGGCTGGGCCATTTCTTAGTTGTTCAACAGTATTTTGGGCTCTGACGACGATCTATATCACACGCAAATGGACAGCCGCGAGCTAGGATGCAAATACTTCTCCGGCTTTCTGTCTTCTTTCCGGTCAGCGTAGGCGACCACTTGCGTTAGAAACGCGAGTCCCCTCGGGGGGGATTCATTGAAATAGTTACACGAAATTATAGGCAAACCCATAGAACGCAAAAAGAAGAAGTATCTCTACCTCTCCTTTTTGTCGTTAATCATTTAAATAAGTCCTTGAGTAGCTCTTATTACCAGAACCTTACCACAACTGCATCACAATGACCGTCTGGTGTTTCACAATCATACAAACACGAACCATCATCACAAATACCTTGCACTTCCATATCAAAATCTACTGCTGCTAAAATTTCGAGTTTTTCCATGATCATCTCACCACCTTTCCTCTTTCTATTTTACATCGAAAATGCTTCCTAATATCTCAGCTGTACAAATCGACGTATTTTTTGACATAAAAGACCATTTTTCTCGATACAAAGTTTTGCTTTTGATGATACTTTATTTTTATATCAATTGTTTTTTCACCCTCGAATATCTTGTCACATGTTTCTATTGCATTGTCCAACAAGTTGCCAAATATTTTGGAATTTCCGTCTGGGGATATAATCGCTTGAGAGAAGCCCGTTAGTGGCCCGCACAAGTAATGGGAATATCCTGAACGCTCCGGTTTTTCAGCTCTTGTAGGCTAAGCCAGAACTCGTGCATCTTGAGCCGTCACTAGCTTGTTCTCTTTGATGAATTTTCTCAATTGCTGTTTCGTTCAAAATCCCATGTGCGCTCCCCAACCTTTCTTTGATTTTCATTGTAATGGTTTTGGGAGTTTACACAATCTATTTTACAGACATCATCATATAAGTCCCATAATATAATATTGACATAAAACCTATCTCCTACAGTCCTTATATCCAGGATTCCCGAGTTTTCTTTTACGATCTGCTTGACACTTTTCAATCCAAAACCATGGTTTCTTCTATTCTTTTTATTACTTATAAAATCACTATTTATGAACCCCGGATTGAAAGTATTGGAAATTTCTATATAAAGCTGCCTTTCGTGATATTTTATTTTTATGTCCATTGTTTTCTCACCTTCGGTTATCTTGTCACAACCCTCTACTGCATTGTCCAGCAAATTACCAAATACAACGGCTATAATATTATTATTTAGAGAAAATTTTCCTGGAAGAAAACTATCAACATTCACTAAAATGTTTTTTTCAGTAGCCAAATTTATTTTCTCCGTGAGTACGTAATTAAGTACATTGTTCGGTGAATATTTCTGAGTTTCAGTACATTTAATATCTGAGAGAATTTCTTCTATAAACCCCTCTGCTGCCTCAACATTATTTTCTTTCAGCAATCCTTTTAAGGTCAACAGTTCATTTCTCATATCATGCCTGATTCTCCGAATTTCTTTTTGCGATTTCTCCAGATTATCATAGTGTTTATTTTCTGCTTTAAGATTGAAGTTTAATAATTCCTGCTCTATCATTTCGCCGTACATTCGGCTTAATTGTTCATAAATAATTAACATGATGATATTGATTGATAAAACACCAATCATAGAAATTACACTTAACCACTCATTTGGGTTCTTACCTGATCTTAAAATCAAATCAAAATGACTGCACAACATGCAAAGAGTTATGATAGGAACTGCAAACAAACACATGTATAAATAATGCAGAGTAGTTTCTCTTTTATAAACATCTATTTTAAAAAGTAAAGGGACCCATAAAAAAAAGAAAAATTTACTGATTTCTGAGAGGAGAGCACCCGCTTCGTAATAATAAGATACATTATCTGATGTAAGGAGTACATTTGGAAAACAAGCATTCATGATGGCGCAACATACTCCTACAGATAAGATTTCAATTGCAATTACAACTGTACCCCAACACAGTTTTGTTGTTATATGATTTTTTGGGTAAAAACAAAGTATAGTGAACACTGGAACAACATTTAGCATAACATCAAATGTTGTTTTCAAAAAGTACATACCGACTACTGTCAGACCTATTAATGCAATCGTAAACAGCCAGATTTTCTCCGTCGAAAGTCCCTTTTTAGTAAATAAAACTTTATTCAGAAATCTACTTATAATGAAAATATCAAAAGAATTTAGTATAAAATCAAACATGACTCTTTCCAATTAGAATCTCTTCCTCATATAATTCATCATTTTTTGTTTAAAATCTTTTTTATACTTTCTACTGATCGGTAGTTCCAAATAAGTTTCCTGAATTTCGCCATTTACGATCCGTTTCATCATAATATTTTCACATTTTATTCCCACAACGTATTTCAGGTTAATGATATACGAAGCATGAATCTGAGTGAAAGCCATCGGATCAAGTTGAGCAAGTATTTGTGAAGTTGTCTGATTACACTTATATTCTTTTGTCTCTGTATAAATATGAGCAGCCCTCCCACTTTTCTCAAAGTACATAATTTCATCTTCGTTTATAATGAGCTTATTTCGTTCATAGCTAAACTCAAAATAACTATGTGAACTATGTAAATAGTGATCAGCTCTTTGAAGAACCTCAAAAAGGGTTTCTTTATTCACAGGTTTCAGTATGTAATCAAAGGTTTGTACTTTAAATACGTCTGGCATGTATTCGTCATAATTGGTTACAAAGATAATTACAGCTTTATTGTCAAATTCTCTTATTTTTTTGGCTAAACTAATACCATCCATATCCGCCATCTCAATATCAAGCAGATAAATATTGTATTCAGCTTTATTCCTAGCTACATATTGCAGCAATTTTTCCCCGCTTCCAAAAGTATCAACTTCTACTTTGGTAAAAGGATATTCTAATGTAAACTTCTCCACCCGGGCCAGCTCCACATTTGTATCATCACACAAAGCGATGTTTAACATCGGATCCACATCCCTACATACATTAATCATTCTTAATTGTAAAGTATCGTGTATAAGTTAACCTATGATCTTCACATCAATGAATTAATTCTTAGTTGCAAGGAACAGTATGATTTCCGGTCATGCCCAGCACAATTCTAATCCCCTCTTTGCTGGGTTTATTATGTAGTTTCAAAGTTAATCTTATTTATTATATAGCGCTTACTAATTACATATATAGTATACCATTTAAAGTTTTCTATAATCAAATATTTTTTCTAAATAAATACATTTTCTATATTTTTATTTAAATACTAAAAATATAGATTTCAAACATCTTAATTCGATTAAATACCTAGCTCCTCCAAGTACTTCAACAATGCAACAAGAGAACATACATTTAATATATGTATATTGTGATAATCTTTTAAGGTATAATTCAACTCTTTTTCTAAGCTACTCCAAAAATCACCAAAATTATTAAAAGTTATTCCAGTTAACTCAGAAATAAAAGGACCTTTATATAAAGAATGGATATCAATTTCAAGATTAGTGGTTTCATAAATCGCTTTTTCTATATACCTGCCAAATTTTTCTACTAAATTACTATCCACATCAGCATCAAGGATAGGTTTAAATTCAGGTACTGTCACCTCATATTCCAAAGCACTGCGTTCAAGAATATCATTAACCTCTGAAAACGTAATATCTTCATTATAAAAGACAGAGTTTGTCACCTCAGAAGAGATCAGTTGCATACTTCTCCCCACACAAAGAGCATTCGCTTTAGAAGTACCTTTAAAAAAGGTAAACCGTTCGGCAAGTGTATAGACAAAAATTGGTGCCTCATCAAATACGGCTTGGATCTTTTTATTTTTTGAAAATAAAAATGACTCAATTGAACAAAACATTTGCCCATTTACACCAATGACAGTAGGCAGACTAGCTGGATAACTACTCTGACTACCATTTTTTACAGATACAAAAATAAGTTTATTTTGATCTACTAACTGCTGTGTAATTTGGCTAAGTTGCTGATAGTATCCTTCTGAAGTAACGGAAATGCTTATGCATATATATTTAATATTCAGATTAAGGCATTTCTTCAACGCCACATGCAAGAGTCTGGTACTCGTTTTCCCTTCTTCATTTGCTATTTTTATGATGTAAAATTGAGCCTCATTAAAAATTTGCACAATCGTATCTGCCACAGAAGTTCCATGCCCATGGTCATCCTGAAAATCATTATCCTCGATAATTTCGTCTCCTGAATATTGAAATCTCACTCCGTCTATAACATGTTTACTTAAGCTACGATTCGTCATGTCTATTCCAGTATCAATTATGACTACTTGTTTGTTGTTAAACATAGTCTTCACCTATCCTATCAAATTTATAGAATGCTATATATAAATTAGCACTTTAGTTTGATATAGAATGTGTAAGTGATAAAATAACCAATTTAATGCTATAAAAAGCAAATTTCCGATAAAAATGTATTAAAATTTCAATGCTGACCATTTATAATTACGAGTTACTAGAGTATTCAGCAAGACGAAAAATGACACAATATGCGCTGATTATTACAGTAATATTTCTACATAGATCAACCGTAGTAACCTTATTCATAGATTAACTACAACTTAAGAATACAGGCTATCTGGAAGCAATTAATCTCAATAGTCTGTTAAGGCTCCGTATAAATATTTTAAGAAGGTGATAATCAAAATAATTATATGTCCGGAAAATTAGTTAATCACGCAAAAAAAAATAATTTGGAGGTTCCTTATGATAAAAAAACAAAAATTTCTACCGTTCAAAATAGCTTTTATATTTTGTATGTGTTTGACAAGCTTTTTCATTGCTAATGATACTAACTATGCTGCAGAACATAAGAATTTTACGGCGATAGAGCAAAATGACAATAAATATAACGCAGAATATAAGAATTCTACGGCGATAGAGCAAAATGACAATAATCCGACTGTTGAAGAATACGAGAATAATGTAAAAGATCTGCCTAGACTGAATGCGAATGAAACCATGGACAAATTCAACTCGGGAGAAGGTTTTTACTTTTATATAGGCAGACCCAGCTGCTACTATTGTCGTGAATTCTCTCCCATTTTAAAAGAATTTTCTTCTCAGATATCACAACCTATCTATTATTACAACATGGATGGTGGGGACTGGGGACCAATCATTGGGCAATTTCTTAGAGATCATATCAATTTACAAGGTACCCCAACATTAGCCTATATTAAAGAAGGAAAAGTTGTTGTTCAACAAGTGGGCACAGGACCAAATGCGGATGAATTGCTAACTATTTTTGCCAATTGTCCTCAGTAACCTTTCGCATTTCAAAATGATCGATCCAAATCATTGAAACTTTGACTCGCAAGATGGAATTCTTTGAAAAAAGCGTCCTTCTTGCGAGTCTTCTATACTTTAAAATTTAATCACAATTCCCACTCTTCCCGTAAAAGCCCCATTCGGATCGAATCATAATACTCTCCATCATAATATCTGCACTTGCGAAGCCTGGCTTCGAGGGTCATGCCCAGTTTCTCCCCCACCTTCATCATCCGATGGTTTCCTGACCAGGTTGTAAAGCCCACTCTTACTAGAGGTAATGTATTAAACAAATGCGTGATCCACAGTCGAAGCACCCTCGTACCGTACCCACCGCTCCAATACCGCGAATCAAAGATACCTATCCCCATTTCAAGCCATTGGGAAGGCTGATGCTCCCAATAGTAGCTAACCGATCCAATGACCTTACCCTCCACTTCAATGATCCAAAAGTCATCTTGCCCGATTCGCTTTTCCTTCTCTTTTAAATACTCCTCAAAAGAAAGTGGCTTATGTTCATAATAAGGTGCATCCCACTGCTTCCATTCCGGTGCTTCTTCCTTAAAAGTTAACGTCCAAAGAGCCGGCAGGTCTTCTTCTGTAACAGGCCTAATCGTTAAATCCTTATCCGTATACATTGAGTACACTCCTTTTATAATAAAATTCGTTCTATCTATATTGGGCCTTATTGGGCTTTATTGTATCTGCTTTTGCATTATTTCGAAATTCTAGTTTTGTCCGTCTTCCAAGCAAAGTCATAATTTAAGTTGACAAACAATCAAAAATAATATATCTTAATATCAAGATAATAAATATAAAGAAAAGTTTTTCGACTGTTTATTTTGTTTAGAAAAACCTAATCATATAAAAACCAAGGAGGATAATGACATGAAACTATTAGGATTGCATCACGTTTCGGCGATTACAGCGGCAGCGGCTAAAAATGTTGATTTTTATACTCAGGTAATGGGACTTCGGTTGATCAAGAAAACGGTGAACCAAGATGATGTTAGTGTGTATCACCTTTTTTACGGAGATGAGCGTGGAACTGCGGGTACAGAAGTCACTTTCTTTGAAATTCCACATGCGGGACAAACTCGTACAGGAAATAACAGCATTTCAGCTCTCTCCCTACGGGTACCAAATGACAAGGCACTGGATTACTGGAAAAACCGCTTCGAGCAGCTGGATGTAAAACATGGCGAAATTACGGATCAAGCAGGACGCCTGGCACTTTCGTTTGAGGATTTTGAAGGACAACGCTTCTTCCTCGTTTCAGATGAGCATGATCACGGAATGCGTGGCGGCACGCCTTGGGAGAAAAGCCCTGTCCCTGCCGAATACGGCATTGTAGGACTTGGGCCCGTTCATCTGACCATTCCCAAAGCGGAGAATACTATTCTCATTCTTGAACAGGTTATGGGCTTCCGCAAAAAGGGCTCCTATCCTTCCCCTGTTGCTGGACAACCGGATGTGGTCATCTATGAAACGGGTGAAGGCGGTACAGGAACTGAGGTGCATCTGGAAGAGCGCAACGATCTGCCACAAGAGCGACCAGGACGCGGCAGTGTGCACCATGTAGCTTTCCGTGTTGAAACCGAGGAAGAGCTCAAACAATGGGTAGAGCGTATTGGTCAGCTGCAAATTTCCAACTCTGGTTTTGTAGATCGCTTTTATTTCCGTTCCTTGTACTTCCGTGAGCCGAACGGCATTCTGTTTGAATTGGCTACCGATGGACCAGGGTTTGACACCGATGAGGAATTGGAGTTTCTGGGCGAATCCCTATCACTGCCTCCATTTTTGGAGTCGCGCCGTGCTTCGATTGAGGCTAATCTCAAACCACTCAACACCAAACATGAATAAGGTATATTTGCTCTAAAAACACACAAAGCCGGGACTCCTACATCATGTAGAGGTTCCCGGCTTTTTTTTCGTGCAACCGTCCTGCTTTCACCTAAAAAAACATGTCATCTGCATGCTTTTCAGCTTTAACTGGTAAGCGAAGTGCCCTTATTAGTTATGCTTACAGCTTTTTATCATCCACACTGTTCAGCCATGCTTCGATTTCTCCGATTACTGAGGCAATGCAACCATCTTGGAATGGCGAGATGAGTCCAGCCAGCTCAACCAATCCGGTAAAGGATCGACTTCCCCCAGCACGACACAGCTTCAAATAATCTTCCCACGCTGCTGTCCGGTCGATACTCATGCGTTTCCAGAATTGGAACGCGCACAGTTGCGCGAGTGTATAGTCAATGTAGTAGAACGGAGATTGGAAAATATGCCCCTGTTTGTGCCAGAATCCGCCCTGCTCCAGATACTCGTTGCCTTCATAATCCAGATGCGGTTTATACTTACGTTCAATGGAGCGCCATGCGCTTTTACGTTCGGCTGGGGTCCAATCCGGATGTTCGTATACGGCATGTTGGAATTCATCCACGGCTACGCCGTAAGGAACGAACAGCAACGATGAAGATAGATGTTCAAAGTGATATTTGTCCGTATCTTCCTCGAAGAACAGATTCATCCAGGGCCATGCAAAAAACTCCATGCTCATAGAGTGAATCTCAGCCGCCTCCATCGTTGGCCAATGGTACTCGGGAATTTCAAAATGTCGGCTTTCATAGACCTGGAAGGCATGACCTGCTTCATGCGTCAATACGTCGATATCACCGGACGTACCATTGAAATTGGAGAAAATAAACGGCGTGCCATATTCGCTCAAAAATGTACAATAGCCTCCACTTTGTTTTCCCTTTTTGCTGATCAAATCCATTAATCCACGTTCGATCATAAAGCTGAAAAATTCATGTGTTTCCGCTGAAAGCTCCTCATACATGCGTGCTCCATTACGAAGGATCCACTCCGGGTCACCTTTAGGCGTAGGATTGCCTGACAGGAAGTTGAAGCCTTCATCGTAATAGCGAAGCTGATCTACTCCAATCCGTTCGCGCTGGCGCTCCTTCAGCTTGGTTGCCAAAGGAACGATGTGCTTCAGCACCTGCTCGCGGAAATTGGCTACCATCTCGGCATTGTAATCTGTACGTCCTAAGCGGGCATAGCCCAATTCTACGAAGTTGTCATAGCCCAGCTTGTGTGCCATGCGCGTACGTACCTTGACCAATTCATCATAAATTCGATCCAGCTCGTCCTCATGCTCACTCATAAATTGATATTTAGCCTCGGAGGCCTGTTTGCGTGTCTCCCGGTTGGTAGCCATTTCAAATGGCAGGAGCTGTGACAATGTGCGTTCTTCCCCCTCGAACGGGATCTTCGCTGAAGCAATCAATTGAGCATATTCCGAAGTCAGCTTATTCTCCTGCTGCAAATCCTCAATAATATCCGGATGGAACGACTTGAGGGCTACCTCGGCAATACTGAAAAGCTGGCTGCCCCATAGACTCTCCAACTCGTTGCGGAATGGAGAATCCACCAATGCCCGGTAGTAATCGGTTACATACTCCTGAATAACCGGCATGAAATCATCAGCGTACTCTTGCTCCGCTTTGTAAAAGGCGTCCTCCGTATTAATGGAGTGCCGAACTTCCACCAATTGCAATTGCGTTTCCACATTACTGCGCAGCTTATTAATCGCATGAATCACTTCATTTTGACGTTCTACGCTGTCCGCTTCACGAAACTGCTGCAACAGTGTTTTAAACCGCTGTTCAATTTCAGGTTGCTCTGGTCGGCTGTAAGCCATTTGGCTGAATAATGTCATTGCTTCGGTTCCTCCTTAAATGTAATAAATCTGATGCCTATTATACAGTACGATTAGACCAAACTGGAAGCTGAAATTCCAATAAAATACAACCTCAAAAGCCGCAATACTATGTATTGCGGCTTTTGAGCCTAATCTAACTTATATATCATAGATGTCGCTGCCTAAAGCAACCTAAATATATATACAGCCTGGTGGGGATTTATAAGTCTCCCTAATGTCGCAGACCTTCATGCTTTATTGGTTTTGCAAACGATGTGCCGCATGCAGGGTTGGACCGACGAATTCATTCAGCTTGAAGCTACCTTCAATGGCCTGTGTAATGAATTTCTTGGCCTGATCCACTGCTTCACGTACAGTCAGCCCTTGTGCCAAACCAGCCGTTACCGCTGCCGAAGTGGTGCAGCCTGCACCGTGGGTAAAGTTTGTTTTTACAACATCGGCTTCAAACCAGTCAAAAGTGATTCCGTCATATAGCAGATCCATCGCTTTACCTGCACGAATTTTGCCACGGTCCTTGATCAGTACATGCTTAGCTCCACGCTCATGGATAATCGCAGCCGCTTCCTGCATCTGCTCCAGTGTCGTGATCGGTCCATTCTTCGCCAGTTGCGAAGCCTCGAACAAGTTCGGTGTTACCAGGTCAGCGCCAGGGATCAACAATTCCAGCATCGCTTCTGTATTTTCCGGCTGAAGCACTTCATCCGTGCCTTTGCAGACCATGACCGGGTCAATTACGATCCGCTTCAGATCATGCTTTTTCAAATGGCTGGCTACCAGCTCGATAATTTCAACGGAACCAAGCATGCCGGTTTTCATCGCATCAAAGCCGATACCTTCCAATACAGTACGCAGCTGCGCTTCTACCACATCCAACGCAACAGGATATACAAGATGGTCCCAGGTTTTAGGCCCCATCGCTACTACGGTTGTCAATACGGTCATACCATATACGCCAAGCTCCTGAAAGGTTTTCAGGTCTGCCTGAATACCCGCTCCACCGCTTGTGTCGGAGCCGGCTATCGTTAATGTTTTGGGAATCGTCATTTGTTCATGCTCTCCTTCACTTTCTGTGCTGCATTTATCCTAATCCCGCTTGCGAAACTTGTCAACGCGCAAAACGATCCTCTCTATGCTAAAAGTCACAAGCGACGGCAGCAGCTAAAAAACGAGAACATCCCCTTTTGAAACGGGAATATCCTCGCAATAACGTGTTATATGAAGAATTTGAAGGAAATTTAGAATTATAAATATCCGCCGGTACTGTGATCATAGGCATGATTCTTTTCATTTGCACGTACGCCCAGGCATAGGCTCTGATACAATTGCTGCTGTTCCGGTGTAGCAAAATTCCGATGCTGCTCAAATAAAGCCATACAACCAATGATATGTTCGGTATAGCTATTATCAACGGACAGTTGCAAGCAGTGCAGTGTTTGTCCCACTCCCTCGGGGTAATCGCCTTTTCGGAAATAATATTCTGCAAACACCTTACAAAAGGATGCAAAACGAAATGCATTAAAGTGCTTGCGATAATGAGTATCCCATCGTTCCGGTGCAAGCTCCCAGAAGTTCTTGAGTTGCTGACTAAACAGTCCCAGTTCGGCATCCACGAAATAACCGAACCGGTTCGCCGATTCGAGCAAGGTGTTCAAGCCTTCCAATGTCTCATCCGGATGCTCGCGCAGGTAAGTAATATATTCATAGATTGCAGAAGTGTTGCCCATTTTAATTTCAATACAAAGTCGGTTGCCCTGTGCATATACACGATGCAGGTTGACCACTTTCCATCCTTCTTCGTCTAAACCCTCAAACCAGCTCAAATCTGCATAACCTTCAATCCATTGCTTGGATTCCTCATATCTACCCTGAAACTCATAGCAACTGGCCTTGAGTAGATGCCCCTGAGCATAGTAATAAACGAGCGGCTTAAGCAGCTCCAGGTGCTCATCTCCGAAACGGTTCCGATTGCGATACAATGCCTGCGCCAGCTCTCTTAGCTCGTCCGCATACATCTCCATCTCGGACCATTGCATTTTTAAAGCAAACACTTGAGATAGCATATGTAAGCCTTCCAATGCGTAAATTTCCGGTAGACGACTACGGTACAAATGGAATTGTACAGCAGCCTTCAAGTTCCGTTGGCTATCCTTAATCTGAATCTGGAATATACGGAAATAGCTGATCGCCAATCGTTCAGAGTGGGTATACTTCTCACTTTCGATGACACAATCATACAGAAGCATGGAAGCTTCATATCTGCCATCCTCAAACATCGCTTCTGCGGTCTCAAAAATGGCAGGAACGTTCGATAAATCGTCCATCAAATAGGCAAGTACACTGCGTATACACTCCAGCTTGTTCAACTCTGAACAACGCAGGAGAAACGGACGCAACCTCCTCCAGTGCGGCAAGGAATGAATAAAACATTCATCAACATACATCTCGAACAAAGATCCTTCTTCCAATCCCATGGCCTCGGTAATCAGATCAAGCTGATTGACTGAGATCGGCCGTGGTGGGTTCCGATTAAGTATACCGCTAAGTGTACCCGGATTTACCTTGGAAGCATCTGCAAAACATTGCATTGAAATGCCTTCATTTTGAATATACTTTTCTATTTCTGCGCGGATCGTGGTGTTTTTTTCCAAAGGGACACCCCCTCAAACGAATGATGGTGACTTTTTCATTACCTTTTAAACCAAAATTTGTTTAATCAAAGTATATGTCTATTTATACGAGAGGTCAATAACTTTAAACACGACTCAGGACATATAAAATCACGAGTTTTGTACGATTTTAAATCTGTTTTATGAAAAAAGACCGTCCTCTGCGGGACAGTCTATTTCTATTATTTTGATGCTGTGGACTTATAGGACAAAAACTAGTTAGCAGTTCTACCGTGAACGTCCGAAATCGACGGCAAACTTAGCGTACCCTTCTACCGTTAACCCTTCATAAAGCAACTCCGAATAGGCATTAGCGGCATCCGTTGCTTGCGGCGAGGTCAGGAACGTCACATGCGGACGCCCTGACCATGGGGCGAGGGACCAATGGCCGTCAGCTTTTGGCGTCAACGTCTCCATATGCCGCACGTATTCGGTCAGCACATGACGATTCTCATCCGGTGAAGCAAGTATAATTCGCTCTCCACCCGGATTGACCAGCGCAGAGGAAAACGCGCGATAGTTATTCGTAACAACCAGATAATTTCGCTGCATATCCATCGGTTCGCCATCAAAAGACATCTGAATGATTCTGTGTGCATCTGGGTCCTTTAGGCCCCCGTCAGCATCATATCTGGCTGGCTGTGTTACATCAATCTGATACCTGATGCCGTCGATGATATCGAAATTAAAGCTTGGAAAATCAGAATTAATCAGCTCTTGCTCTTGTTCTGCTGAAGGATCAATTTGCCGGAATTGACCAGCAGACCACTCCAGCCATTCCCGAATTTCCGTTCCGGTCAGTCGAACGACATGCAGCGTATTCGGAAAATTGTACAGATCGGCGATATGCTTGATCGCCAACGTCCCCGCCGGAATATCGGTATAGTACGTTGGGCCATATCTGCCGCCTGTTTTAAAAGGAGCTGCTGCCGACAGAACGGGCAATCCTTCGTACTCGCTCCCTTGCATCTGCTGCTTCGCATACCACATTTGCGCATCATTCACGAGCTGAACCGAAGCATCATCCATCACCTGAGCAAAAAAGCTGTTCACCGCCACCGTCGTCTGACCTACAGGTGCACGAATATACTCCAGTGTTCCGGCGTGCTCTTCTGCTACCGACTGCTGAATGGCAGTATCCGGTTGTACTAGCGCCTCCTTGCGTATCGGATCATACACCGTTCGGACCTCGGCAGCAGATGCAACCACCTGCCACTTTCCTCCACTAAAGGTCAGCTCCAGATCAATGATACCCAGATGATCCCCCCAAAAGCCCGGCTCCACGGCTGGAATATCATGGATGGCACCTCGCTCTAGATCAACACCTGTTTTCCCCATAAACGAAGGTCCAGGGAATACTTTATGGGCATGACCAAACACAATGGCGTCGATCCCTTCCACCCTGCTCAGATGCAGCACCGCATTCTCCATATAAGGTGTTTCGGGAATATCTTCGAAGCCAGCATGGGGCATGGCAATGATCAGATCGGCTCCCGCCGCCTTCATTTGCGGAATAAACCGTCTTGCCGTTTCCAGCATATCTTTGACAATGATTTTCCCCTCCAGCCACGCCTTGTCCCATTGCATAATTTGCGGAGGGACAAAGCCGATGACCCCCACCTTCAATAGATGCTTACTGCCTGCTTCATCCTCTACCGTCTTATCCAGCAATAGATAAGGTGTAAAATAATTTCGTTCTTGTTCTCCTGCTATATAAATGTTGGCATTCACATAAGGAAATTTCGCTCCTTGAAGGCAAGTCTGCAAATATTCCAGTCCATAGTTAAATTCATGATTCCCGATATTGCCCACCTCGTACCCAAGCAGATTCATGGCTTTATAGGCGGGATGCACCGCGCTCGGGTCCAGTTGGAGTCGCTGTACAGCATAATCTCCCATTGGATTCCCCTGAATCACATCTCCGTTATCCAGCAGCAGGTGATTGGGTGCCTCCGCCCGGGCTATTTGAATCAAGCTGGCTGTTTGCGCCAGACCGTAATGCAGCGTTTCCTGATCTGTATAATAGTCATAATTCCACAAGCTGACATGCAAATCGGTTGTAACCATAATACGGAATTTCACTCTCACAGGACCTACATTTTCATGGCCTGCCTTTTCGTTAATATCCAAAATATCCAATCTTGTTCTCTCCCTCAGCTTCGGTCATAGAGCTTGAACAAGTCTAACAGAGCACTGTTAAGAGAATGTTAATATGATAAATTTTACATCATTTTTACCAAAGTCAGGAGTGGTTTTTACCCTAGCAGCGGGACTAGCTGTTAAGATTTGGTTTGTCACAGCATTTACAGGTTTTTAATTTTATCTTCGTTATTACGATGTTTAGGGGGAAATTATTTTGTTCAAAAAAGCACTGACCTTGTGCATGACCTTCACACTGGCAGCGGGTCTAGCCGCTTGTGGCTCCAATGCAAGCAATAACAACAGCGCGTCCACTCCGGGTACAGATGGCTCTAAAAACGAAAGCACAGCCTATGTTCCTAAGGAGTTAAAGGTACAGTTCGTTCCTTCTCAAAATGCAGATACGCTCGAAGCCAAAGCCAAACCGCTCGAAAATCTACTGGGTGACAAACTTGGAATCCCGGTGAAAGTAACGGTATCTCCTGACTACAATACGATTGTGGAAGCCATGTCTTCCAAACAGGTAGATGTAGGATTCCTTCCGCCGAATGCTTATGTACTGGCCCACGATAACCGTAAAGCAGCCGACTTGCTGTTGCAAGCTCAACGCTACGGAATTGAAGATGCCACAGGCAAGGACACGACTGAAAAAGTGAACTTTTATAAAGCCATGATCGTAGTGAAAAAGGATTCTCCGATTCAAAGTCTAGCTGATCTGAAAGGCAAGAAGGTTGGCTGGCAAAATGTAACCTCCTCCGCAGGCTACGTGTACCCTGCAGCAGAGCTGAAAAAAGCTGGCGTGGACCCGGACACGGATGTGCAGGGTGTAACAATCAAAGGCCACGATGCTGCTATTCTGGCGTTGCTGAACGGTCAGGTTGATGCGGTAGCTGTTTTCCAAGATGCACGTAACACGGTGAAGAAGGAAATCCCGGATGTATTTGAAAAAACTCGCGTCATTCATTACACAGCTAAAATTCCAAATGACACCGTCAGCGTACGTTCTGATATGGATCAAGCGTGGAGAGACAAGATCAGCCAAGCCTTTATTGACATTGCCAAAGACCCAGCAGGCGGCGAAATCATTAAAGAGATTTACACCCATGTAGGTTATGAAAAGGGCGACGATAAAAACTTCGACTCCGTGCGTGAATACGCCGAAGCTGTTGGTCAAGCGGTTAAGTAATCGGAGCAAGCAAGGTACTGTAATGAAGTAACAGCTACGAAACAGGCTTTACGAATGACAGGGCAGCACCGTCCATGTATTCATGGCGGTGTTGTTTTCATTCCACCCCATCGGGGGAGAAAGTTGGGAGCATATGATCGAATTTCGAAACGTATCGAAAACATACCCGAACGGCACCAAAGGGTTGAACCATATTAATTTGACGATTCAGGAGGGAGAAATGGTCGTCATCGTCGGCTTATCCGGTGCAGGTAAGTCTACCCTGCTGCGTTCCATTAACCGACTGCATGACATTACGTCCGGCGACATTATCGTGGGTGGCAGGTCCGTCACGTCTGCTGGAAGCAGCGAGCTGCGGCGCATTCGCCGTGATATCGGTATGATCTTTCAAAGCTTCAATCTGGTTAAGCGTTCGACGGTGCTCCGCAATGTACTTTCCGGCCGTGTCGGCTATCATTCGACGCTGCGAACCATTCTCGGCCTCTTCCCGAAGGAGGATGTCGAGCTGGCACTAACAGCGCTGGAGCGCGTGAACATCCGCGAAAAAGCCTACAGCCGGGCAGATGAACTGTCCGGTGGCCAACAGCAGCGCGTATCCATCGCCCGCACTCTGGCGCAGGAGGCTAAAATCATTCTGGCGGACGAGCCTGTCGCGTCGCTGGATCCGCTGACCACCCGCCAGGTGATGGATGACCTCCAGCGGATCAACCGTGAAATGCAGATTACGACCATCGTCAATCTGCATTTCATTGATCTCGCGCGCGAATATGCAACGCGGATCATCGGATTGCGCGCCGGAGAAGTGGTCTTTGACGGCACACCGAAGGAGGCTACGGATGAGGCCTTTGCGGAAATATACGGCCGGGCCATCAAGCATGATGAGCTGCTGGGAGTGGGATCATGAAGCCCGACTCTACTGCCCAGCCGCTCTCTTCGACGCAACCGTCACCGCATGCTGGACCGCCGCAGCCAAGTAAGCCGCCCGCAGGGCCACCTTTGCCAGGACGCTATAAACGTTACGCCACCTGGATGATCTTTATCGTAGTGCTGGTAGCCTGCTCCATTCATACGGATGCCACGCCTTACCAATTGATCGTTGGCTTACCGGAGATGGGCAAATTGCTGGAGGAAATGTTTCCTCCTGATTGGAGTTACTTGCCTACCATCTGGAAACCGATGCTGGAAACGATCCAGATCGCTATTGTCGGCACGACACTGGGAGCCATATTGGCAATCCCTGTCGCGTTGCTGTGCGCCTATAATGTGATGCCGCGCAAGCTGATCTCGCTGCCGATGCGCACGATCCTGAATCTAGTACGGACGATTCCCGATTTGCTGTTCGCCTCGATCTTTGTGGCGGTGTTCGGCATCGGGCCGTTTGCAGGGATGCTCGCCCTGCTCTTCTTCTCCTTTGGCATTATAGCCAAGCTGACCTTTGAGGCGATTGAAGCCATTGATCCCGGACCACTGGAGGCCATGACTGCTGTTGGCGCGAGCCGCATCCAAGTCATCGCCTTTGGTGTCGTTCCGCAGGCTCTGCCTTATTTTGTGTCGTACTTGCTGTATACCTTTGAGGTTAATGTGCGCGCGGCTTCCGTTCTGGGCCTGGTTGGCGCTGGCGGTATCGGTCTGTTGCTTGACCGTTCTCTGGGGCTGTTCCGATATGATCGGGCAAGCATCATTATTCTACTGACCCTCGTCATCGTCCTTGCGATTGATTACGGCAGTAACCTGCTACGGAGGAAATTATTATGAATGATCCTACGCTTCGCAGACCTATTGGCTCCCGCCTGCGCCTATGGGCGATAGCTATTCTGCTAATCATCATTTACATTTGGGCTTTTCGCGGGATGCAGTTTGAAGGATTACAGGGAACGGCCAAAAGTGTCTCTGTCGCTATATTGGACGGCTTCCTTCATCCCGACTGGTCGTTCGTCTACATCCCTGAGGGAGAGGATTTGCTGCGCGGATTGCTGGATACGCTGGTCATTTCAGTGCTTGGAACCTTCGTGTCCGCATTTGTCTGCCTTCCGTTCGCCTTTTGGGCGTCCAGTAATATGACCCGTCTGCGTCCCTTATCGGGTAGCGGGAAATTTGTGCTTAGTGTCATCCGGGTATTTCCCGAAATGATCGTCGCCATCTTGTTTATCAAAGCCGTTGGACCCGGTTCATTTGCGGGTGTGCTTGCCCTCGGCATTCACTCCATCGGCATGCTGGCGAAGCTTTTCTCGGAAACGATCGAAAGTGTCGATCACGGGCCCCAGGAAGCTTTGATCGCGTGCGGTGCCAACCGTTGGCAGGTGGTTTTCTTCGCCGTGCTACCGCAGGTGATTCCACAGTTTCTTTCGTATTCGCTTTATCGTTTTGAAATTAACATCCGTTCCGCTACCACGCTCGGTCTGGTCGGTGCAGGCGGTATCGGTACTCCACTACTATTTGCACTCCAAATGCGCAACTGGAACCGTGTAGGCGTTATCTTGCTCGGCATTGTAGTCCTGATCATTTTGACGGATCTGATTTCCGGCTGGCTGCGCAAACGGATCGTATAATTAGAATTCTAAACACCCAAAAAGCCTCTTCTGTGTAAAAAGGGACACGTTATGCTCCCATTCATTCGGAAGAGGCTTTTGCCGTTCAGCATCTCTCTGCCAATTCATCTATGACCCGTCGGACTTCCTCAGCCGTATTGTAAAAATGCGGAGCCACACGGATAACATCCTTTCGTGCTGAAACGATCATATTTTGGCTTCTCAATCGCCTCTCTACAGCCGACACGTCGGCTACTTCAACAGCGAGCAGGCTTGGTAATGTCTCTCCTCTGTAAGGTGTACGTATGTGCAGCCCTTTGCGCCGTCCATGTTCAACGGAAAAATCCAACAACTCACTCATATAGGCCTGAATACTCGTGACTCCAATCTCCAGCAGCAGCTTTAAGGCCGCATTGGCGGCAAAAATGCTAATGAAAGAAGGCAATCCCGTCTCAAAGCGTCGGGCTCCCGCCGCCGGAACCGGGTGAGCAATATCAAACCGGGAAGCGGGCTCCTGCCCAAGCCAGCCCGTAAGACGGGGCTTGAAGCGGTCTATTCGATCCTTGCTTACATAAAGAAAAGCCACGCCCGGAATTCCAAGCATATATTTGCGTGCTCCCGCGACCAAAATATCTACGCCCATTGCCTTTACATCCACTGGAATGATCCCTGCAGACTGATAGGCATCCACAAACAGCAACGCCTGATTTCGGTGAGCTATATCTGCAATGGATTTTAAATCCTGCTGAAATCCGTTGGTATAGTTCACTTGTGACACCATAACAAGCGCAGTTTTCTCCGTAACATGCTCCTCATACTGTTCTATTATCACTTCTCCCTCGATGGAGGGGATACAACAGATGTGATCACGGAACATCTCCTGTGCCTGCCAGATGTGTCCCACTGTCGGGAAGTCGGTGTCCGCATACACAATGCCTTCTTTTCCCGATACATAAGGAAGGGCTGTGGCCACCCCGGCAATCGCCTCAGAGGCTGAGGAGAGGACCGCAATTTCGTCAGTCTCCGCCCCGATAAGCTTGGCAAAATGCCCTCTGGCCTCCTCCAAACGTGCCATAGACAGCTCGCCGTTATGACCGTGTTGCAGCAAACTTCGATGATATTCCTCAATGGCAGCAGAAACCGGCCTCGACACAGCCCCCTGCGAACAACTCCCTACATGGATATGTGAGGACAGCACTGGAAACAGCTGACGGTAGGACTGAAACGGATGTTTCATTTTTCCCTTCGCTCCTCCTGGGCACACCAACGTGCCTTGATATGATCATTTTATTATCCATATCAGCCACCTTAGAACAAGGGCCTCTCTTCCCATCTTCTCGCCGTTAACAGACGATAGACGCAAAGAGAGGCCCTAAGGGATCATATACAAAATCATAAGTTAATGCACGCGTTTGCGTCCAAACCAGCTTTTAAGCACCAAGGTTGCCAGAGCAAGTAATAATAATAACGAGGCCACCGCAAAAGATGCCGAGAACTGATATTCGTTATACAAAATTTCCACATGCAGCGGCAGTGTGTTCGTCTCTCCCCGGATATGTCCAGAGACGACGGACACTGCACCAAACTCACCCATGGCTCGCGCATTACACAAAATGATGCCATACAGCAGACCCCACTTGATGTTCGGCAGCGTCACTTTCCAGAAAATGCGCCAACCGCGCGCGCCCAGCGTGACCGCCGCTTCTTCCTCTTGCTGTCCCTGATCTTCCATCATTGGAATGAGTTCTCGCGCCACAAATGGAAAGGTGATGAACAGCGTCGCTAAAATAATACCAGGCAAAGCAAATATAATTTTAATATCATGCTCGTCCAGCCACGGTCCAAGCCAGCCCTGTGCACCAAACACTAATACATACATCAGCCCTCCAACGACAGGAGAGATGGCAAAGGGTAAATCAATCAAGGTGACCAGTAAGCCTTTGCCGCGAAATTGAAATTTCGTGATCAGCCAAGCGGCAGCTACACCAAATACCGTATTCAGCGGTACCGTTATCGCTGCCACCAGCAGCGTCAACCGCAATGCAGACATGGCATCTGGGTCCCGTAACGCTTCGACGTAGACGCCCCATCCTTGCTTGAGCGCTTCGGTAAGCACGACGATTAGCGGCAATACCAGTACCCAGAGCAAAGCTAAAAAAGCAGCACCAATCAGCGTCCACTTCACCCAAGGGGCTTCGGTTGTGACCCTGTTGGGCGGTGCAGATGAACGCACTGGTGCAGAAGCAAGCTCCTGCCCAGTTATTGCTTGTGACATGGTGTATCCCTCCTTAGAACGCGGGTATTATGCGCAGCCCTGGATGTTAACGTTAGATAATTACATTAGACAGTTACGTTTAGACAGTACGGCGCCGTGACCAGCGCTGAATGCTGTTAATCACGAATAACAGCACGAATG
Source organism: Paenibacillus sp. CMM36 (assembly GCF_053570945.1). Classification (NCBI taxonomy): domain Bacteria; kingdom Bacillati; phylum Bacillota; class Bacilli; order Caryophanales; family Paenibacillaceae; genus Paenibacillus; species Paenibacillus sp. CMM36. Next base: position 97,033 of record NZ_JBSEDY010000008.1, on the reverse strand, counting down.
AAATCACCAACAGCATCAATGCTACCGCCGTAGCTCCTGCATAGTCATTTTGCTCCAGCTTGGACATTATGAGCAGTGGAGCAATTTCCGTCTTCATCGGCATATTGCCAGAAATGAAGACGACAGAGCCGTACTCGCCAATGCCACGGGCAAAGGCGAGCGCAAAACCCGTCAGCAGCGGTGGTACCAGCTCCGGCACAATAACGCTGCAGAAGATACGCCATCTGCCAGCTCCCAGCGTAGCAGCGACCTCCTCCTCGTCCTTGTCCAGTTCCTCCAGCACCGGCTGAACTGTCCGTACGACAAACGGAATGCCAATAAACATCAATGCTAGCGTAATCCCCGTCTGTGAGTACGCCATCCTCCATCCAAGCGGTTCGAACAACGAACCGATCCAGCCGTTCTGCGCATATAGGGCAGTTAGAGCAACCCCCGCTACCGCAGTAGGCAAAGCAAAGGGCAGATCAATCACCGCATCAAAAATTCGTTTCCCCGGAAATTCATAACGCACCAGCACCCAGGCTATCAATAAACCGAGAAACAGGTCGATCAGCGCCGCAGCCGCGGCACACAAAAAGCTAACCTTGTAGGAAGCCAGCACCCTGACATCAGTCGCCACGTCCCAAAATTTCTCCCACGTCAGTCCAGTTGAATTCAGAAGCAGTGCCGATAAAGGCACCAGCACCACCAGACTGAGATACAGCACACTATAACCCATTGTTAACCCGAACCCGGGAAGTACGCGTTTTCGAGTGGCTTGCACTTGACTCATGTTCTGTCCATCCCTCTCTGAATTCATTCACTATGACACTCGCGGCTACCAATCCAATCGTCTACACAGTCCACCTATTTTATGAACTGCCGGGTACATAAATCTGGTCAAAAATGCCTTTGTCGCTGAAATGCTTCTGCTGCGTCTCCTTCCATGTCCCGAATACATCCTTCAAGGTTACGAGCTCCAATTTAGGAAATTGATCCTTGAACTTTGCCGTCACACTCTCCAATGTTGGGCGATAATAATTTTCAGCAGCAATGGTCTGCCCTTCTTCACTGTACAAATATTTCAGGTACGCGTCCGCTACCTCGCGTGTACCTTTTTTATCTACCACCTTATCGACTATTGCTACCGGAGGTTCAGCTAATATACTGATCGATGGATATACGATATCGAATTTATCCGCACCCAGCTCCTTCACCGAGAGCAGTGCTTCATTTTCCCATGCAATCAGCACATCGCCAATTCCACGCTCTACGAAAGTCGTTGTCGCTCCACGTGCTCCGCTATCCAATACCGGCACATGCTTATACAGCTCCTGTACAAACTGCTGGGCCTTGGCTTCATCATTATTGTTCTTCTTGAGCGCATAAGCCCAGGCTGCAAGATAGTTCCAACGTGCTCCACCCGAAGTTTTAGGATTCGGTGTAATGACTTGCACATCGCCACGGATTAAATCGTCCCAGTCCTTAATCCCTTTCGGGTTCCCTTTGCGTACCAATAACACGATGGTTGAAGTGTACGGGGCGCTGTTATGCTCATATTTACTTTGCCATCCCTCTTGAACGAGTCCTTTTTCCTGTAGCGCATCAATATCATAGCCCAGAGCCAGAGTGACCACGTCCGCATCCAGCCCGTCCTGCACAGAACGACTTTGCTTGCCAGATCCTCCGTGAGATTGCTTAATCGTAACCTTCTGTCCTTTCTCCTTCTCCCAATGGGCGGCAAATGCTTTATTATATGCCTCATACAGCTCACGGGTCGGATCATAAGAAACATTGAGCAACTCCACGGCAGCAGAGCTACCATCTACCTCCGTCCCTCCCTTGCTTGCCCCGCAAGCGCTTAGCATCATCGTTAAAACCAAAGATAGTCCGAGAATAAGTCCACTTTTCCATTGCCTCTTCATCAAGACACCCCGAATTCTATGTAATTTGTATTCATTTACGCCTGTTATTTACAGACATAATTAAAAAAAGAGCGGAGAATTCCCTGATGCAGCCCTGTTAGGTCAAACCTGTCGTGTGGACAGTGTCTGCCTGCTGTTCCTAGAGGTTCTCCGCCAAAATGGCGAGATCAAACTTTAATTCTTTAATTCCTACCTGTTTAATGAGTTATACGGATATAATACGAGAGTTTAGGAGTGATGTCAAACCTTTTTTTGGTATGCATTATCTGTACTTTTCTTTCTTTAAGGGGGGCAGTCAGAAACATTGTATATGTTTCCGACCGTTTAGAGGTCATTTACACACGGGGTACGACTTAGTTGGCAACCGTTTCAAGATTAATCGAAAAGACTCCAAAAAGCTTCGGATTGTCCGTAGCCCTTCTCAACCACAGTTCACCTGATCCCACCATGACTCCCTGATAATTAACAAACAAATCATCTGTCTTTTGATTCACAAGCGCCTCGCGAATCGCGTCCGTAAAAATCTGATCATACTTGGCAATAAAATCTTTCTTATTCGGAATCGTTAACGACTTTTCACTATCATTAACACGCAGAGGGTACAAAATATAATCGGCCACTTTCTCCTTGTCATTGTCGGCAACTGCCTTCTGCAGCGCTTTGAACGTGTTCAAAAACGCTTTAGGATCTTGAATACCTGCTACCTCAAATGGATTTTGCGATGGATTGGAGGCTGCCGGAGAAGAAGAAGTATCCGATGAAGCAGCTGGAGCCGAAGGAGCTAACTTTTGTGCATCAGTATCGCTGTTTTCTGCACTCTCGCTCTCTTTCGCTGCTTTGTCATTTTGGGCTGAACCGCTACGATTACCGCCGGCTCCATTCTCGATCACGCTTGTACTGCTTCCAGTATCAATGGTTTCAGCATTCTTATCCTGACCACAGCCAGTAAGTGCTACAAAAGTAAGTGTAAGTAAAATAGCTGTGAGTGACAGCCTCCGTGACATCTTTTGATTACCGAATTCATGGTTTATGGGCACAACGGGTCATCCTTTCTGCTTTCTGCTCTGACCTATTCTGTTCATTAAGTCTTCAACCGTTCTATTGTAACATAAGTAGACTAATGACCGCATGTCGTGCCCTTTCTGGAAGGAGCTTACAGTGTGATATAGGCGAAGGTTTTAACGCTTCCTTGCGATCCATCGTCCGTACTTACTTTCAAAATCAGCTCTTTTAAGGAGTCATTTGCTGCTTCATCCTGCCCTTCTGGCTTTACAAACAGCAGATCATGGCGTTCTCCTGGCTGCAACGTTCGACTGGAAAATCCGCTCGTTGTACCTTGCAAGTCCGATCCATTCGAACTGTTGAGCTTGTATTGTATGGGCTGCTTTCCAACATTCTTGATACTGATGTACAGCTTGCGCCCCTCTTCAAATTTAAAGTTCGTTCCGCCTTGTCCTTCAAAATGCATTCTTTGATCATGTATGATACGCTTCGCTGCGCTCCCATTCTCACTCTGTGCACTTAACGGAGCAGCCGAGTGCGCCTGACTCACCGATGATGTACTATGCATGGTAGTCGATATATTGGCAAGAGTGACATAACCCACGATTGCTCCGGCAACCCCAACCCAAACCCACTTCTCCACCATTTGATTTCCTCCTTCGTAAAAAAAGCCGAACTCATATCTATTATGAGTCCGGCTGTCATTTTTTTCAAACTTGATCAAAGGCACCCAAACGCAAGCGCTCCATCATATATTTCGTATTCCGTAATCATAGCTTATACGTTCAACGTGTTATGGGACTTTTTCTTATCCAATACAATATACGTCACAAATATAATTAGATAAGCCGCAATCAGCAAAGTGGAGAACAAATACATTGTTTTATAAGAGGTTAATCCAGCAACCATCCCCAGAACCAAAGAGCCTCCTCCAATGCCCAAATCGAAGAAATTATAAAAGGAGCCTACAGCGTCCTCTCGCTCATCTTCTCCGACCACACTGATTGCCCAAGCCTGCAAAGCTGGGAAAATAGCTCCAAAGCTCAAACCATACATCACAGCAGCAACCAAAAATTGTAACTCGGTCCGCGATGAGGCCACCATAACGATGGCGGCGATAAGCACAATCCCTGCAGGAATCAGGATATAAGCTGGGCCTTTGGTATCGAAAATTCTACCTGACACCAGTCGGACGAGGAAGCTTGCCATAGCCACAGTAAAGAAGAACCATGCTGCATTGGTAAAGCCCTGCTCCTTGGCAAATAAAGCCACGAAAGACATCACTCCACCTGCCACCACGCCAACCAGCAACGCAAGACAGGATTGCAGCAGCACTCTTTTTTCAAATAATTTAAAAGGAACCTTCTTTTTGCCCTGCACTGTATCCGCCGACATAGGTTTCGGAGCACGGCGACGAACCAATACGCTCATCACGAGCGACAACAGTAGAATTATAGCTCCCGTGGAAAACAGTCCGTTAAAACCTGATGCGTGAAGCATCCATATACCAATCAGTGGCCCCACTGAAATCGCTACGGTTTCACCTACGCCAAAGTAGCCCATTCCTTCCCCCATACGATGAGGCGGCAAATCATCTGAGGCTGAGGTAGCATACAACGTGCTCGCAATGCCGAATCCAAAGCCATGTACCAGCCGAAATACTAACAGCAGTACCAAACTACTGGAAAGCATGTAGCTTCCCGTTGCCAGCATACAAATCACAACTCCGATAATCAGAACATACTTCTTGTCCAAGAGCTGGATCAGCGTACCTGAAAATGGACGAATCAATATAGCAGAACACATAAACACGCCAGTCACCAATCCAATCTGGGATGGGCTGCCGCCAAGACTTTCCACAAACAGCGGCAGCGTAGGCATAAGCATTTCGAATGCCATGAACAATAAAGCGTTGGATATCATCAAAAAAATAAAGTTTCTGGACCAAAAGCTTTCTTTCACAGACACTGTTCTCTTCCCCCAATACAATCATGTTTACTTCGACTGCTCAGTTGTTCAGGCCCGAATCAAGCCATGCCAGTAAATATCCCAAGAGCTTTCCAGACGCAAATCAAAACCGTCGGTGCCGTTGTACACCAGTTCTACCAGCATGCCTTCAATCAAATTCATATAGGCTGTCGCGGCAGATTGAGCTGGAACACGAAGTTTAACCGATGTTTCAGTTGCCAGTCGCCCGTGTACCAAGCTGGTTTTATGCTGTACGTAGCGTGTGACCAAAGCCTGAACCTGGCTTTCCAGTGCAGATGGAATCAGAAAGCCGATATACAGAATCAGACGCAAATTCATAGCACTCTCATAGCGTTCCTTAAATTCAACGATTAGTCCGCGCAGGACAACTTCAAGTGATTGTTCGGATTGATCTTGAAAATAACGATCCAGTTCCAAAATCTCTTGATCCACCGCATCCTTAAATATGTCTAAAAACAAATCATCTTTGCTTTTAAAATGAGCATAAATGGACTGCTTTTTAATCCCTACCTCATCAGCTATCAGTTGCAGAGAGGACGCATCGTATCCCTTTTTCGCAAATTGCTGCAAGCTAACTGTTTTAATTTTCTGTAGTGTCATGCTTTTCCTCCAATACCTTACGAACGGTCGTCAGTTTATGGGTTCAGTATATTACCCTCACTTGAAATTGACAACCCCATTTTTAAATTCTGCCGTTCAATTGTCTGAGAACGAGGACAACAGAAAAGCCGGAAGCACCCTAAACTTAGGGCCTCCGGCTTCATATGCATGCTACTAATACGACTTTATGAGTAGGGCTTATCGCTTACTCTGTCACTGTTCCGTAGATTAGCACTGGCGCTTCCGCGTGATCTGCAATACGGATGTTCGCGTAGATTTTCTCCAGCACTTGGGCTACATCTTCACGGTTCGCATGGATAGTAACTAGCGAATCGCCTTTTTGAACAGCATCCCCGACCTTTTTGTTCAGCATCAAGCCGACGGCCAGATCAATCTCGGATTCTTTGGTCGCACGTCCTGCTCCAAGCAACATCGCTGCGGTACCGATTTCGTCAGCCACGATTTCAGCTACCACACCGTCCTGCTTCGCAGGCACCTCAATAAGATACTGTGCTTGCGGCAAGCGTTCAGGATGATCCACTACAGAAGCGTCACCGCCCTGATTCGCAATAAACTCTTTGAATTTTTCCAGTGCTTTGCCATTACGAATGACTTCTTTGAGCTTCTCTTCGGCGTTATCGAGGGAATCTGCCTTCCCTGCCAAAAATACCATCTGACTGCCCAAAGCCATGCACAGTTCTTCCAGATCTTTGGGTCCTTCGCCGCGCAGCGTATCAATTGCTTCTTTTACTTCCAGTGAGTTCCCGATAGCCAGACCCAGCGGCTGACTCATATCGGAAATGACTGCCATCGTTTTGCGACCCACATTGTTACCGATGCTCACCATGGCATGTGCCAGTGCTTTGGCATCATCTACAGTTTTCATAAATGCGCCTGCACCTGTTTTTACATCGAGCACGATAGCATCGGAGCCAGCAGCGATTTTCTTACTCATAATCGAGCTGGCAATCAGCGGGATCGAGTTGACCGTCGCCGTAACGTCACGCAAGGCATACAATTTTTTATCCGCAGGTGTCAGGTTACCGCTTTGTCCGATGACCGCAATTTTGCTGCGATTCACCAAATCCACAAATTCGTCCTTGCTGATTTCGACGTGGAAGCCTGCAATAGCTTCCAGTTTGTCGATCGTTCCTCCGGTATGTCCGAGGCCGCGTCCTGACATTTTGGCTACCGGAATGTCCAAGGCCGCTACGAGCGGAGCCAGTACCAGCGTTGTTGTATCACCCACGCCGCCAGTAGAATGCTTATCGACCTTTACACCTTCAATCGCGGACAGATCAATGGTATCACCCGAATGAACCATCGCCATCGTCAGATCAGCGCGTTCGCGTTCAGTCATATCTTTGAAGAAAATGGACATCGCCAATGCACTGACTTGATAATCGGGAATTTCACCCTGAGTGTAGCCTTGGATAATAAAATTAATTTCCTCCGTACTCAGTTCTTTTCCGTCACGTTTTTTCTCAATCAAGTCTACCATTCTCATATGTCATTTCTCCTCACTGTGCGTATGATCGTTTACAGAGATACTGCTGTATCCAGTGCAACTTCCATCATTTCTTTAAAGGTCGTTTGCCGTTCTTCTGCGGTCGTTTCTTCCCCCGTCAACAAATGATCGCTTACCGTCAGAATCGTCAGTGCGTTTACGCCAAACTTGGCTGCGAGCGTGTATAAAGCTGAAGTTTCCATCTCTACACCCAGCACGCCGTATTCCATCAGCTTTTGTACCACTGATTTATCATCACGGTAGAAGCTGTCTGAGCTGAATACATTGCCGACATGCATGTTCAAGCCTTTGGCAACACCACGATCATAAGCGCCCTTCAATAGATTGAAGCTGGCAATCGGCGAGTAGTCGTAGCCACCAAAAATATGGCGATTCATACCGGAATCCGTACAGGATGCTTGTGCCAAAATGACGTCACGAACGTGTACATGCTCCTTCATTCCGCCGCATGTACCCACGCGGAACAGGTTTTTCACACCGTATTCGCTAATCAGTTCGTTGACATAAATACTGATAGACGGCAGCCCCATCCCAGTTCCCTGTACAGATAGGCGTTTGCCTTGGTACGTACCCGTAAATCCGAGCATTCCGCGCACCTCGTTGTAGCAGGTCACGTCCTCCAGATATGTTTCAGCAATAAATTTTGCCCGTAGCGGGTCTCCTGGCAGCAAAATCGTTTCTGCAATCTCTCCAGGTTTGGCTCCAATGTGTACACTCATGTTTTTATTCCTCCGTCCCATTTGTCCGTGCTTGTATCGTTATTTATACCGTTACATTAATCTTTGTAATCTTGCTTGTACTCTTGCGGGCCCTGGATTACTGAAGCTCTGCCAAAAAGCTCGTTCCGTGTTCAGGCAGTTTTACACCAAAGTTATCTGCTACGGTCGCTCCAATATCAGCAAAGGTTTTACGAACCGCAAGTTCCTTGCCCCCCGCTGTAAAACGCGGGGAATATACCAGCAAAGGTACATATTCGCGGGTGTGATCCGTTCCCCGATATGTCGGATCATTCCCATGGTCTGCAGTAATGATCAGCAGATCGTCATCGGTCATTTTAGCAAAAACCTCTGGCAAACGCGCATCGTAATCGTCCAAAGCTTGACCATATCCCTGTGGATCACGACGGTGACCGTACACAGCGTCAAAGTCCACCAAATTCAGAAAGCTTAATCCGGTGAAATCCTCGTCGAGCGTGGCCACCAGCTTATCCATGCCGTCCATATTGGACACCGTACGCACCGCCTTCGTTACACCCTCGCCGTCATAAATGTCAGAGATTTTACCCAAGGCGATCACATCCAGGCCTGCATCCTTCAGCTCGTTCATTGTAGTGCGACCAAATGGTTTGAGCGCGTAATCATGTCGATTAGAGGTACGAGAGAAATTCCCTGCCTCACCTACGAACGGACGGGCAATAATGCGACCCAGCATGTACGGATCTTCCAGCGTGATTTTACGGCAGAACTCGCAAATCTCATAGAGCTCCTTCAAAGGTACAACTTCCTCATGCGCCGCAATTTGCAGCACAGAATCCGCCGAGGTATAGATGATGAGCGCTCCAGTTTTCACGTGTTCTTCGCCCAGCTCATCAATGATTTCCGTGCCGCTAGCAGGCTTATTGCCAATCACTTTGCGGCCTGTGTGCTCCTCAATGCGTTGAATCAGCTCATCCGGGAACCCATCAGGAAATACACGGAAAGGAACTGCAATATTCAAGCCCATAATTTCCCAATGACCCGTCATCGTATCCTTGCCATTGGACGCTTCCTGCATCTTAGTGTAATACGCGAGCGGCTTGTCGGCTGCTGCCACTCCTTCTATGGAACGAATATTGGACAGACCGAGCTTGCCCATATTCGGCATCTTCAGACCGCTGCGTTCGCGCGCAATATGACCGAGTGTATCTACATCATAATCATCAAACTGGGCAGCATCCGGCGCTTCGCCGATACCAACCGAGTCCATAACGACCAAGTGAATCCGTTTAAATTTAGACATTATAAAAATCCTTTCCTGACTCGCTGTTTTTTTTACAAAAACAACCCTGCAATCGTTGCCGACAGCACGCTAACCAGCGTTGCCCCGTACAACAGCTTCAGACCAAAGCGGGCCACCACATTTCCCTGTTTTTCATGCAGACCCTTCACAGCCCCGGAAATGATACCGATGGATGAGAAGTTAGCAAAGGATACGAGGAATACCGATACGATCCCGATTGTACGCTCCGACAAGCCTGTTTGCTTGGTCAGATCCAGCATGGCCACAAATTCGTTGGATACGAGTTTGGTAGCCATAATGCTGCCCGCCTGAACGGCTTCGTTCCACGGAATACCCATGACAAAAGCGAAAGGCGCAAACACATATCCAAGCAGCGCCTGAAAGCTGATTCCAAACAACCAGGAGAAGATCCCGTTAACCATGGCAATCAGCGCCACAAAACCGATCAGCATCGCAGCTACCGTAATCGCAACCTTAAAGCCGTCCATAATATACTCCCCGAGCATTTCGAAGAAGGACTGCTTCTCTTCCTCCTGAACCTCCAGTAAATCGTCTTCCTTCTCAATCTTGTACGGATTAATAATAGAAGCGATAATGAAGCCGCCGAATAGGTTTAATACCAAAGCGGTAACCACATATTTGGGGTTTAACATTTGCATGTAAGCTCCCACAATCGACATGGACACCGTAGACATCGCAGACGCACACAGCGTATACAACCGATGTTTTGGCAGCAGACCAATTTGCTTCTTAACGGAAATAAACACCTCGGATTGACCCAAGATAGCCGAAGCTACAGCGTTGTAGGATTCCAGTTTACCCATTCCGTTTACTTTGCTCAAGACAAGCCCGATATATTTAATAATAAAAGGCAACACTTTTACATATTGCAAAATACCAATCAGCGCGGATATGAACACGATTGGCAGCAGTACACCGATAAAGAACGGTGCTGCTCCTTCATTCGCAATTCCGCCAAAAACAAAGTTAATCCCTTCAGTTGCATATGCCAAAAGACTATTAAACCCTTTTGCAAAACCTTTGACCAAAAATTCACCAATCCCTGTATGCAGTAATACAAAAGCTAGCGCTGCTTGCAGAACAACCATAACCACCAGCGGACGATACCTGATTTTGCGCTTGTCACTGCTGGCAACGTAAGTAAGTGCAAATACAACAAGCAGTCCTACCAGAGCGATTACATATTTCATTTAATTTCCCCCTTATTACATTAAGCGCTTACATTCCCCATAAAAAGAACGCGCCCCAAAGAGGCATTCTTTTTTTTATTTCCCCAGATCCGCAGGTCGAAAGGCACCCGGCAGTAATTGATCCACCGTCCACTCTTCCGTGTTGCCATGAAGGTTTGTCAGATAAATTTTGGTATCTTGATGAGCAAATTCGGAAATGACCTGACGACAGGCCCCACATGGAGACACAGGCCCTTCCGTATCAGCTACAACCGCAATCGAATCAATTTTCCGGCAGCCTTCGGATACCATTTTAAAAATCGCTGTCCGCTCTGCACAATTGCATAAGCCGTAGGAGGCATTTTCCACATTACATCCGTGATAAATCGTGCCATCGCTTCCGAGAACCGCAGCACCCACCTGAAAATTCGAATACGGAACATACGCCTGTTTACGCGCCTCAAGCGCTTTCTGAATCAATTGATCCTTCATTGCGAATCCCTCCATGACTTTAAAATAAACTTAGTAGGAAGATGTAGACTGCTCGCCCTCGATGATTTTCACACCGGAACTTGCACCGATCCGGCTTGCGCCAGCTTCTACTAATTTTTGCACGTCTTCCAGACTGCGTACACCGCCTGAAGCCTTGACACCAATCTCAGGTCCTACCGTTTTGCGCATCAAAGCCACATCTTCCGCAGTAGCTCCACCTGTTGAGAAGCCTGTCGAGGTTTTCACAAAATTCGCCCCCGCTTTGACGGACAGCTCACATGCCAGTACCTTCTCTTCGTCAGTCAGCAGGCAGGTCTCGATAATCACTTTTACCAGTGTACCAGCAGCTGCTTCCACGACCGCACGGATGTCCTGCTCGACGAGCTGTACATCACGTTCCTTCAAAGCGCCTATGTTAATAACCATATCAATTTCAGTCGCTCCGTTAGCAATAGCATCTTTCGTTTCAAATGCTTTCGTTGCGGACGTGCTCGCTCCCAGCGGGAAACCGATAACTGTACAGATGGCTACGCCTGTGCCTGCGAGCTGTTCTGCTGCATAAGCTACCCACGCCGGGTTCACACATACAGAAGCAAACTGATATTTTTTTGCCTCGGCAGTCAATTTCGTAATTTCATCCTTCGTCGCATCTGCACGCAACAATGTATGGTCGATTAATGCTGCAATGTTCATATCTAAAAGCTCCTTCATTAGATAAATAGTTGAAGACAAAAGTCCTTTATTTCTCTGTGATGAGATCATCATAGCACGGCTTTGAACATATGTAAAACACATTTTGAAATTATGTTCACGCTTGTACATAAGGCGTTCACCTACCATTCATATTACCCTGTAGGCACACGCCATAACCGTGTATTTTGCTGGATGGAGACGACTTGCTCTATTGTAAAAGTGCTTGTGCCGTAAACTGATCCGTCACCAAAATATTCGCATACTTGCCACGCAGCGATGCCCGAATGGCCTCCACTTTACGCTGGCCTCCAGCGACGAGAATGGACTTCTCCTTCTTTCGCAAATCAGGCAAATCAATCCCGACGGTACGACTATTGATTTCCTGACTGCATATATTGCCCTCAGCGTCAAAAAAGCGTGAGCAAATATCGCCCTTGCCAATTCTTTGCAGTAGCTTCTGCTCTTCCCCGTTAAAATAACCCAATCGGAACAGCAACGCATCCTCCTTGACCGTCCCCACCGTAAACACCGCGATGTTCGCCTGCTTGCCAAGTTCGATGATACGCTGGATATGCCGATCCTCCTCGACCATTTTCTTAACGGCGTGACTGTCGAAAATTACAGGCAGCGGCAAATACCTTGCTATGGTATGAAAGGCTTCTGCGAACAAATTCACGGTTTCCACAGCATATGTGTTGACATGTGAATGGCTCACGCCTCCCTTGAGCTGAACCACCTCAACTCCCTTGACCTGCTTTTGTTGGAGATGAAGCGCCACGGCATGCATGGTTGTTCCCCATGTCACTCCAATAATATCAGCATCCTGTACCGTTTCATGCAAATAATCGGCTGCTTTTTTGCTAATATGCTTCTTGATCTCCTGATATTCATTTAACGGCGAATAACAGACTAACACAGTATCCAGTCCGTATTTCTTCTTCACCTGCTCTCCGAGCGCGTCCATATCCTCCATCGGGTCCACAATACTAATCCGCACGTATCCTTGTTCCTTAGCAGCCTGAAGTAACCGCGATACCGTAGGACGCGAAACCCCGAGTCTGACCGCGATATCTTGCTGGCTGTAGTCGTTTAGATAGTATAATCTGGCTGCTTCGATACTTAATCGCTGCTTTTCATGATCCACTCTACCTCAACCCGCTTATCTTAAAATGTAGTGCCATCGGACACAGCTTTAGTCCCAAACATTATATATGAAGGGAAACTTGAAGCCACGCCTTGGCCGTATGGTTGTTATTTTGGAAGATTTAACTGCTCGTTTGTGATATTCTGTGAGTAACTACAACCATTTTACCGCATCCTCAACTTTATCGTTCCATCTGTCAAAACGCAATAGTTAACCCATTTTACCGCTCAATCACAACCTGTGATGGCTCATCTGAATAGATAAGGAGAATTGTTATGTCTGAATTTATTGTGTGCAGTCTAGCGGACAAAAAGTTCGCTTTAAACTTTGTGGAAGTAGAAGAAGTCATGAATGCTAAGAAGGGAACTCCGCTTCCCTTTTCCGAAGCATGGCATGAAGGAATGGTGACTATTCGCGGCAATGTATTTACGATCCTTAATTTACGCAAAAAACTGCTTCTTCCTGCATCCAGCGATTCCTCCGAGGACAAAATGATTTTGCTCAGCCGTGCGAAGATTGCTCTGCTTGTCGATCAGGTGGAGGACACGGCTTCTGCCGAGGACAGTCAGCTACAAAGCAATGAGGAAGAGTGGCAGCGCGAGTTGTTCCCTACTGTGATGGAGCATCAGGGTACCCTCATTCCGGTGATCGATATGGACGCTTTTCTCGCATCCACCAAGACGAACTAAAACGCAAAATACTCCCGAACCTTGAGGCGGCTTGCACTCATCGTTCGGGAGTATTTTCAGTTATTGGAGTCCCTGCCCCTCTTTCATGTGAACCAGCGTGTTCAGCTGCTCCAGCAACGTATTCCCGCCAGTTAGCGAAATCGTGCCAATCTTCTCGCAGATTTTTTCCATGAATTCTAGCTCTTTGAGACGATAGAGAGTGGCGTTCTCGTCCATCAGCTTGGCCGTATTGAGCAGACTACGAGTGGATGCCGTCTCTTCACGTCGTGTGATGAGGTTGGCCTGTGCCTTCTTCTCTGCCAACAGCACCGTATTCAGAATATCCTTGATATCCCCCGGCAAAATAATATCCTTCACCCCTGCTGACGTAAAAGTCACTCCATATTCGTCGCTCTGCTCATTCAGTCGAGTCAAAACATATACCGCAATCTCCTGCTTCATTTTCAGCAAATCATCCAGCTTCATCGTGCCAACGTATTCGCGTAACAACAGTTGAAGCATAATGTACATTTGCTCCTCGTATGCCCGGAATTCTAATGCCCGCAATGGGTCGATGATACGGTACTGACAGACGAAGTTGAGGCGCAGCGTAATTTTGTCCTCTGTCATGATTTCCTGTCCCATCAAGTCCATTTGCTGTTGTCGCATATCTATCGTTTTGATCTCTGTATTCACCGTGGACATCCAGAAATAATATTTACCCGGTTTCAGCTCACCCTGCAACACATTATCGTAATACAAAAATCCTAATTCATAGCTGCCCACCTGAAGCGCCTTCCAGAAGCCCGGTGTCTTGGACAAGAATGCTTGCCCCAATGCCTTATCAATTGCAGGCTGCCGAGTATCTGCACGAACAAAACGATGTTCCTTGAGCACGTTCCAATAAGCATATTTCCCAGCCGTCAGCAGCTCCACAAACCGATTATCCTCATAATGCAGCACATATTCATGGTCCTCTACATCAATGACATTCAATTGCTCAAGCAATAGGGGATCTGTCAAAAACAAACGAATATCATGGTCCGGTACAAAAAATGGTTCGGCTACATTCAAAATTTCAACCGCTTCCTGCTGAAATGTCTTCAATAGGTAAGTTCCTGGTTGCAACAATTTGTGGTAGCTTCCTTTTTTGAACAGCAATCCGCGCTCATCGGATTTAATTGTTATCTTCTTAAACATCGTATCACTCCTAGTATTTAGAATCCTCAACTTAAAAGAGTGTTTTTTTCTACGTGTGGCGCTCCGCGATCCATTTGATCTTCCAATCGCTGTTGCCCCTGAATTTTTGGATTTGATGAACCCCTTATAGGGTTAAACTTCAGGGGCAAAAGGCGAACGCTTCGCTTCTTCAGATTCAAATGGACCGCTCCGTAGCTGCCCGCCTTAAAATTAACACACTTTTAAAATGAGGATTTTTTATTTTTATTTGTTGTAGTAGGGTTAGGACCCTTGCAGAGCATCCCTCCGGTGTGAACGGCGGGGTCAAGCTTGAGGAAAAAGAAAGATACCGCCTGTTTTCGTGTTCTAGGGATGGGATTCATCAGCCCAACATCGACTGTGAATCCGTATCTCCGAAGCCTCGGGCCCTGTCGGCGCTTGCTCTCTCCGGTATCCGCTGGCCGCATAGCCATCGCCCCGGTATCTGTCATCAAGACCAGACATGGGATGCTCTTATCCGGGTCTTTTCATTGTTTTTATTCGATCATTCGAATACTCTACCAGAAGTCGCGTGGAAGGCGATTGGGAATCGAACCCTAATTGTTGGTGGATACGCAAGTTTACAGGATACCTGACCCCATCAGGGCAGGCACTGCGGGACCTTTGGAAATCCGCGCCTCGGTAATATCTTCCTGTATCAGCCTTTATCATTATCGCGTAATCTAGAACTCGCGAACATGGCGAAAGTATTACGACCCTATAAAAAACGAAAAAGACACAGGAGAAGCATATGTGCTTCCCTCGTGTCTTTCTCTCTATAGTTAACTAGTCGCGTTCGTATCTTAGGCCTGATCCACTAGGATGTTTTTTCGAAAACGGGATCAGCGCCTGGTGTTGGAAGTTCTGGAACGTCTGTCGTTGTTGAGGCAATCTGCTGGTGTGTATAGCTGAATGGAGGGGTCTCGTATTGCAATCCCGCCTTTTCATAGGTAAACCAATAGCTGACACCCTTCCCGATATCGAGGTCTGTTACCCGCTGCTCCCAGACACCGCCGTTGTTGGTCATCCGGTAATTGAGCTGTTGTCCACCCGTTAAAGTATAATGCACGTCAACATAGGCTGAGGCTGTTTTGGGTGTAAATTGAAGCAATGCTTCACGATCGCTGACAAAGCGAGCTCCTACTTTATAATCCTCCGTTTCTCCGCCGCCCTCATTACCGCCAGATGCTGCCTCCGTAGTTACCGATACAGCATGGCTTGCTGCAGATAGGTTACCAGCTGCATCGCGAGCCTTAACGGTAAAGCTGTAAGTGGAAGCTGCATTCAGCCCTGTAATTGATGCGGAAATACCGCTTATCTCTGCCGCCTGAGCCCCGTCCTTATAAACGATATACCCCGTAACGCCAACATTGTCTGTAGCTGCATCCCACTCCAGAGTGACTGTCGAAGCCGTTTTGGTCGTAACTCGTACATTCGTCGGGATGGACGGAGCCTCCGTATCAGGCTGCGGATTGCCACCGCCGCTTCCATTTCCGGCATTAAAGCTATTCGGCTGCACGGTAATACTGTGCCCATCTGAGAAGGTTACTGTTTTGACCTGGTCTGTAAAGTTGTAGGCCACATAGGTTTTTACACCGTTCTTATGAAATACGGCATAAATAGGTGAATTAGCGGTGATGCTGCGGTCGATGTTGCCTACAGCATCCAAATTATAGATCCAGTGGTAGGCATTCGCGTAATTATGTTTTCAAACTCACCCCATAAGACATTCACCCTATAAGTTATTCATCCCATTAACCATTCACCCTAATAAACGTTTAGTATATAAAAAAAGAATCCTCCAGGCCTTTTAGCCCTTCAGATCCTCTGTTTTGAATTTATAAGTTTTTGAGCCTTTGAGTTTTTGAGTATTTAGTTTCTTATGCCCTTCCCATGCTCCACAACATTTCGGAAAAAGAGTGACTTTGCGGTGGGCAGCAGCGGAGCGAAGGGGTTGAATCTGGAGAAGCGGAAGCGTTCGCCTTTGCAGTGGGATTCTTACCTTTAAATCTCTCATACAATCCGAAGAATCCCACTGCAACAGCGATCGGAAGATCAACCTCTCCGCGAAGCGCCTCCTCCACCCGAAAACAACTCACTCATTTTCCCCGCTCAAAATACCCTTCTATTTTCCAATCTACACCAACCTGTGTCACGCTCAAATCATGCAATGCCACCGCATCGCTCATCGCAGACACGCCTTCTCCCCCGAGAAATCCCGGGGCTGCACGTCCTCCAACCAGCTTCGGCGCCATATACAGCACCAGCTTGTCTGCCAGCCCTTGCTGCACGAACGAAGCGTTCACTTCGGCTCCGCCTTCCACGAACACCGATGACACCTCCGCTGCCCCCAGAATATCCAACATTTGCGGCAGGTTAACCCGATCGCTGTTTTCATCCTGTGTCGGATATACTTTTACACCCAGCTGTTCCAGCTGGCTTCGCTTGCCTTCATCGTAGGCCCGTCCTGTGAATATCCAGGTCGGAGCCTCCCCATCTGTAATGACACGAGCATCCAATGGAATTCGAAGCTTACTATCCAGAATGATACGAATCGGATTCCGTCCTTCTGGTAGACGAGTCGTAAGCTGAGGATTATCATGAATCACGGTCTGTACACCGACCAGGATTCCTACATGCTCGTGACGAAGACGATGCACATCCTCCCGTGCAGCCTCAGATGTGATCCACTTGCTTTCAGAGGTTCGAGTTGCAATTTTACCGTCCAGCGTTACTGCTGATTTGATCGTAATAAAAGGACGCTTGCTCACGATATATTGATTGAACACTTCATTCATGCGGATGGATTCCTGCTCACATACGCCGACAATGACCTCAATGCCTGCATCTTTCAAAATCTGCACCCCTCTGCCGGAAACCAGCGGGTTCGGGTCCAGCGCTGCAATCACCACTCGACGAATACCAGCCTTCACAATCGCTTCCGCGCACGGGCCTGTCCGGCCGTGATGGGAACACGGCTCCAGCGTTACGTAAATCGTCGCTCCCTGAGCGTGTTCACCCGCCATACGCAACGCATGAATCTCGGCATGTGGCTCGCCGGGCTTCAGATGAGCGCCGATCCCAACGATACGGCCGTTATTGACAATGACTGATCCGACGAGCGGATTCGGTTCTGTTTGCCCTTTAGCACTTCTGGCATTTTCCAGTGCCAGGCGCATATATTTTTCGTGAGTGGTCATAGAACCTCCCTGAGATCGGAATCCCGCAAATGGCCGGATCGTTCCACTTTTGTATTCAAATACCGTTCATTATATTGCGACACATCGCCCCAGAGCGGCATACGACCCGCCACATTCATACCCGATTTTTTCAAGGCATCCAGTTTTTTAGGATTATTTGTAATCAGGGTTACCGGCTTTTGTCTCAGGTGACGGAGCACACTAATGGCATCCGCATAGTTGCGTGTATCATCTTCAAAACCCAATTGATGATTGGCTTCCACGGTATCCATGCCTTCTTCCTGCAGAATATAAGCCATTGCTTTACTAAACAAACCAATTCCGCGGCCTTCATGGTTAGCCAGATAGAACAATGCACCCGTTCCATGTTCCACGATCATTTTCATGGACTGGTGGAGTTGAAATCCGCAATCACAACGCTTGCTACCAAAAATATCTCCAGTATGGCAAATACTATGCATGCGAACTAATGCATTTTCCGACTGCTCGAGATCGCCGTACACCAAAACGCTTGACTGTTGTCCCTCTGCCAAATCCAGTGTGGACAATCGCTTCACAATCGTCTCAGCGGTGGCATTCAGTAAGTCCTGACGATCTTCCTCATCCCGGACAGGCAACCAGCAATACCACTGAAAAACAACCGTTTCTCCTTCCAAATTAACTGGCAGCTTGATCGGTCCTACCAAAATCGTCGAAGATTGCTCTCCGCGAACGGTTTGAATTTTATCGTTAAGTAGCGTAGCTACATCTTTTTGGTTCATCTCTCTGCACCATCCTTTATATAAGCTCTATATAGAAAATGCCTAATTCTTTAAAGGCTAATCGTTATTGTTAGGGTCATAAATCATTGAACTCTGTGTAAGAAATGTTCATGAAACGTGGATTCCATCGTCAGTTGCCGTTCCTGAAGCTCGGTGACAGCCTGCCGTCGTCCGTCTTCGAACGCCTTTAGGTCTTCTGCGGTATAGCTCTTCTGTCGTAAACGAAGAAGCTCACTGGCTAGCACATCGGCATCCTTCAAAGCTGCATTCAAGCCAAAAGCTCCGGTAGGTGTCATGGTATGCGCCGCATCTCCAATAAGGACCAGTCCGTTCTGCGTCCAGGTGTCACTACGACTGCTGAAAATATCCAACGGTACGAAGTCCTTCCATGAACGAATATGATCATGCACACTATGCTTCAAATCTGGAAAAGCCTCTGTAAACCGTTGTATAAATGGTTCAAAGGATTGTTTAAACAGGGTTGGAAAGCTACTCTCCTCCACATTCCAGCCAATTTGAATATATCCCTCAGCCTGAGAGAATAAAGCCAACTGACCTCCATTGACCAGTGCCAGACGAGTGACGGGCTCCCACCCAGCAGGTGCCGTAATTTTCGCCCATAGCAGATCATAGCCGTGTCGAATGTTCGTCACAGGCATCTGCGCCAGCTTGCGCACAGTCGAATAGCGACCGTCTGCCCCTACAATCAACGAACTGTCAATCGTGATCTCATGACCGTTCTTATCGCGGGCGATCAAGCCCGTGTAGCCCTGCTCGCTGTTACCTTCCAACGCAGTCACAGTTGTACCCGCCAGGTAACGGAAGGACTCGTAGGTTGACGCCTGTTTGAGCAAAGCCTCCAAAAATCGAGGCTGTGGAATATGAACCCCCACATTACCATCAACTGATACTGGCTTGACCGTCTTCACTTGCCGCTGATGCCCCCAATATTCGATCCTTGTGGAGGCGAGAACATAGTTCTCATGAATTTGTTCGAGCAGCTTATGCCTTTGGATCACTTCCTGACCCTCATCATTCAAGATTTCACCGCGAAAGGCCTTTCCCGCTATGCTCTGTCGCTCAATCAATATCGTGGATACACCCTGCGCCGCCAGTAGACAGGACAACAAAGTCCCTGCGGGTCCCCCTCCAACTACGCACACTTCACATTCCAGCTTCATCCGACTTCCCCCTACACCCAAACCATAACCTCAACGATTAGTTCGTACCTGTTCATTTAATTACATCATTAATAATATCAAAAATAACATCAAATTAAGTTTAAATTTTAAGTATTCATATCTTAAGCTCCGTCTCAAAGCTAACAAGTTACTTTATGTAACAAAGTATATTTATATCATATCATTTCGTCAAGTAATAAATTTATGTAAAGTAAAATCATTTACTTTTAACAGTGAATCGTTAATAATAAGCATGAGGTGATCACATGAACATTCCGCAGATGTGTCCACGGTTTGAAAAGGCTATGGAACTACTGAGTAAGCGTTGGACGGTATTGATCGTATTTCAACTAACGAATGGTCCGCAACGTTTCGTCGCTATTGAGAATTCAATTCCTAATTTAAGTGGAAAGGTCCTTTCGGACCGTTTGAAAGAGCTGGAGGAAGAAGGAATCATACAACGTATGGTTTATCCTGAGAAGCCCGTACGGATTGAATACTCTCTTACGGATAAAGGACGCGATTTAGCTCCTTTGTTTGACCATATCGGTACTTGGGCTACACGCTGGATTGAGGTTCTACCAGCACTTGAACAGCAATGATTCTTATTGAAGCAGCTTCACGTCTACCGCTATTGTTCCTAGACTAATATGATAAAAACACAGACTGCTAACATGCCAAAGAACGCCTTTGCTCTAAGTACAATTGTACTCATAGTGCAAGGCGTTCTATTTTTCATATGAAGGAACTTTAAACGTTTCCCTCACCGCTGCGTTGCATTTCCTCACGTATGGATTGCACCCGTTTTTTCCCCCAGTCATACATCATCTCCACAATGGGTAAAATCGTCATCCCCAGCTCGGTCATCGAATACTCCACCTTTGGAGGTACCTCGGGATACACTTCCCGGTGCACAATACCGTCCTCCATCAACTCCCGCAACTGATTGGTCAGCACTTTATGCGACAGCTTCGGAAACAGCCTTTGCAGGTCACTGAAACGATGCGCTCCTTCCACACCCAGATGCCATAAAATGACGACCTTCCATTTTCCGCTTAACACTGACAAGGTTAGTTCCTTTTCGCAGTTATAGTCTCCGTTAACGATCTTCTCCCGTATTTCTTCTCTTAGCGTATCAGACATATATAATTAACTCCTTCTAAATCATCATGGTCTTGCACTCTAATAGTAACCTGCAGGTAACCTCCGTACTTGAAAGTGCATTCTTCACAGCCTGACGAAGCCATCCTACAATAGTAGATAACGTTACACATTCAAGGAGGAATAAAGTATGAGTAAAAAAGCTCTTTTTATTATACCCCCAGAGCGCTTTAATGAGGATGAATTGTTTAAACCGAAGGAAGCGCTGGAGCAAGCAGGCGTTACCGTGACCCTAGCTAGTACAAAAACAGGCGAAATCACGGGTGACTACAACGGTAAAGCGACAGCTGATCTTGTTTTTACAAACGCTGTGCTGGCTGATTATGATGTGGTGTCTGTGATCGGTGGCTCAGGAACGAATGATCATCTGTGGAATAACGCGGATCTCCAAGCTTTGCTGAAACAAACCCATGAGCAAAAAACTTTATTGGCTGGCATCTGCGCAGGCTCTGTAGCCGTGGCTCAAACCGGACTACTCTCTGGTAGAACGGCTACATGCTATCCAGTGGATGTACAAAAGGATCAGCTTCAAGTGCATCAAGCCGAATATCTCGCTCAGCATGTCGTTGCGCATAGTGACATTATTACAGCCGATGGCCCAGATGGTGCACAGGAATTCGGCGCAGCCCTCGTTCAAGCTCTGCAATAAGCACATTCTCGAAGTTCCAGATGGCACTTTAAACAGCACTTCAACAAGCCGCATCACGTCCTTTCTATTGTATGGGACCTGATGTGGCTTCTTTGTGTCATTTTCATGCTTAAGTGATTAATTTAATTGTATGGTCCTGGATTTTCGTGTTAGCTTTAAACAATCGACGTTTAGCATAGGAGGCTTATATGCCGTGTTTATGAAAGGCAAAATACATTTACATCAGGTAACGTCCGAATCGTTGCGACTGGGCGCCTTACTATCATTAGTAGGGGGCTTTTTGGACACATATACCTTTGTTGGAAGAGGCGGTGTTTTCGCCAACGCACAGACAGGCAATATCGTGCTGCTGGCTGTCAAAGTCATTCAGGGGCACTGGATTCAGGCGTTATCCTATATCCCGCCCCTGATCGCCTTTTCACTGGGGGTTTTTGTTGCTGAAGGGATTAAACGAAAATCAACCCACCGTTTAACTCCGGACTGGACCCGCGCAATTCTTTTACTGGAAATTGCGATTTTTTTCATCGTGGGATTGATTCCGCAAGGAGTTCCCAATACGGTAGTGGTGGTGATCGTCTCGTTCGTCGCTTCCGTGCAAATGACTTCCTTCCGCAAGCTCATTGATGTGCCGTACACCTCCACGGTCAGCACCGGTAACCTCCGATCAGCTATCGAGGCTGTGTATGTCGCCGTAACGACCAAGGACACGAACGCTGCCATTCGAGCGATGCGTTATGGTGTCATCCTGGCAGCCTTCTTGGTAGGAGCCTTGCTGGGGGGATTTCTAACTTTGACAATTGGGGATAAAGCCGTTTGGGGCGCTGTTGTTGCACTTATTTTTTCTTTTATTTTATTTACAGAAAAGGAAAAGTGGAAGCTTCCCCTACGCCACTAATCCTCCATTACATCAGCCCTGAACGAACTGGCGCTGGGCCGTTTCAAAGAAATTCAAAAGGTCTTCACGGGACGGGAATGCAGCCTGAGCTGATTGGTTGCTACCGCCCCCCTTACCGTGAAATGCCCCCAGATTCTCTTTCAAAAATGCTCCGCAGCTAACAGACTGGGTGCCGTTATGTGCCAGAAGGATTTTGTTTTCTGCTGTTGTGGCAAATAGAACAAGCAAATCATGCTCAGCTGTCAGCTTGGTAGCCAATTGCTGCATGTCCTGCAGGGATTTTTGTTCGAATACATGAGCAAGAACATGCCCCCGCACAGCAGATAGCAACTCTTTCGCCTGGTACGAAGCATTTTCCTCTTGTAGGAGCTCCACTTGCGCCTTAAGCTGTTTATGCTCCTGCTCCCACTTTTCGAATCGGGTCAAAATATCTTTTCGCCCGGTATTGAACTTCATAGATAACACGTCCAATATCTGAACACTATCGTTAAAATCCTGGAGTGCGCGAGCGCCACATTTGAAATGGATTCTTGCCATCCCCTTCTGCTTCTCCCATTTTAAGCATTTAATGATTCCAATTTCCCCGGTCTGAGCTACATGTGTGCCACCGCAAGCATTATATTCAATGCCCTCGATCTCGACAATCCGAATATTTTCTGTCACTTTGGGCGTTTTCACAAGCGGAATGTCCTTCAATTGCTCACGGGTTACAAAATAACTTTTTATGCTGCGATTACTATAGATTTGCTGATTTACTTCCTGCTCGATTGCCGATAGCTGCGCAGGCGTTATATCCGAACAGTTCACATCAATCGTGTCATATTCTTGTCCCAGATGAAAGCTTTCCGTACGGGCACCCAACAACTCTAGACAAACCGCTGACAGCAAGTGCTGCCCGCTATGCTGCTGCATATGATCAAATCTGCGTTCCCAATCCAATCGGCAGGCTACTTTCCGATCCTCCGGCAAACGCTCTACCTGATGCCAAATATCCCCTTCTTCGAGAACAACATCTAATACACGGACGCCCTGAATTGTTCCTGTATCACAAGGCTGGCCTCCACCATGCGGATAAAAGGCCGTTTCCTCCAGCGTAACCAAATATTTTCCGTCTCTTTCCATGCTCTGTGTAATATGAGTGTCCCACTCCGTAAGATTTGGAGCAGTGTAGTATAATTTTGTCGTCATTCCAGGTTCCTCACTTTTGGGTTTTTGGTCTCGTGCGATATCCACTTATTATCAAGCACTTCATTGTAAATATCAATGTAGGGAAAAGCTTGAACCATGGCACGAACAACCTCCATATGGTGAACAATCGCATGACGATTAACAAAGTTTAGCTTGAAATTCATTTTTGAATAGATTAAGATTAGTCGGCTAACTAATTTATTGATTGGAACATACTGTAAGAAGAAAGGAGAACCTTATGGATTTTGATTTACGGGACTTGCCCACTCGTGAGGCGCTACAAGAATTTTCTATGCGTATCCCCGAGATTGATGTAAGAGCAACAGAAGCTATGCTATTTTTTATGCGGGTATCTTCCAGCGTCTTTAAAGTCAGCTTTGAGGGCTTTGAGAAGTTCGGTATATCTCATGGGAAATTTTCAATATTAATTCTTCTATACCGCAACATCCATACAGGATTGCTGGCTACAGAGCTTGCGGAGAAAGTAGGGGTTAGCAAGCCTACTGTTACCGGTCTGCTTGACCGCCTGGAACGCGATGGGCTTATTATTCGATCTGTTCATCCTTCCGACCGCCGTATGAGCATTGTTAAACTGACCGAACAAGGAACAGAAATGATGGAAAGACTGCTGCCTATACATTTTACAAGCACTTCCACACTGATGAGCCACCTGTCCACCGATGAAAAGGAATTGCTCCTGACGTTACTGCAAAAAATAGAAAGTGGCATCCCTCAAGCAAAAGAGATATATAAAGCAGCAAAACCAGAATAAGTTTTAATTTTGTGTTTTAGTTAGCCGACTAACTTTTAAATTATTAAATAAAAGAATAAATAAAATGTACATATCAGGATATTTATTCGAGTCTATGTTTAACCCATTTTATGAATCTAAGGAGCGTATTACCCATGAATCGCACACAAGCCACCAGCCTCATCATCCCTCTCATTTCTATCGCCTGTCTGATCGGCGGGGGTTTCCTGCTCCAGACCAACGGACAAGATCAAGTCAATGCTTCGCGATCCGTTAAAGGCACAACACTAAATGCGGATAGCATTCATGTATCTTTTGAACAAGTAGGAGGCAAAGTCCTGAACATCCCGGTAACAGAAGAAACGAAGGTGAAAAAAGGAACTGTCCTTATGACTTTGGATTCCACAGATGTGGATCTGCAAATTGAGCAGCTGCGGACACAAATTGCCCAGTTCAATACGCAAATCAGCCAACAACAACAATCCATCAATTTAGGCTATACACGGGCAGCAACTCAGGAAAAACAGGCACAGCTAGATATCGCGCAAGCTCAAGTGACTGAGAGTAAAAGTCAGGCAGCATTGCAGCGGGCACAAGCGGCTGAGCGTCAAGCCACTGCTGCGGAACAACAGGTCAATAACGGGGTTCGGGATGAAGATGTTCAGCAGCAACGAATTGCTGTAGCCTCAGCAACCAAAAACGTTCAGACTGCGCAGACCAACTATAAGCGTAATAAAGCACTCTATGATGCAGGAAGTGCATCCAAAGCAGCGTTGGATGATGCCGAATCCTCTTTGACTTTAGCGACAAATCAGTTGAGTCAGCAAAAAGAGGCTCTACAAAAGCTACTTCATGGTGCCACTTCTGAAGAACGTATGCAGGCCAGTGAACAGACGACACAAGCAGCCGTTTCGGTAAAACAAGCCGAGGAAGAAATTCGCGGTGCCCAATTGTCCGTCGATCGTTCCAAGACCCAGCTGGAAACCATTCAGCAGAGTCGTCAACAGTTGGCAGATCAGAAGCTGGCTATTGACCTTTTAAAGCAACAAAAAGACACACAGGAAGTTCAGCTTAAAACGTTGCTGCTCAAAAAAGAACGCCTGGTGTTAAAAGCACCACAGGATGGCAAGGTGACTTCGATTAGTACCAAAGTCGGCGAAAATGTGGCGCAAGGTGCTCCTGTGATTACCCTGGAAACCAACGATTTATATTACGATCTCTATGTGAATGAAGAACAAGCGGGGAAATTCAAGGCCAATCAAGAAATTAAAACTCATATCTCTGGTCTCAATAAGGACTTGAAAGGTACGGTACGCTATGTAACTGCTGCACCACAATTCGCTAATGTGAAGATGTCCCGTGAAAAAGGAGAAGCAGATACCGCTACATTCCAGGTACGTGTATATGTAACAAGAGAAGCAGCTTTGCTACCAGGCATGACAGTTGAGGTGAATACAAATGAAATCTCTTCGTGATGAATGGTCGTATCTGGTTCACTCCAAGTATCCGATTATAGCTATTATCTTCCCATTGATTGCCGTACTGGGGTATTCACTGTTGCTCCCAAGCAGCCAAATTAACGACGCTAACGTGGTAGTGGTGGATCAAGATAACACAGCTTACAGCCGTGAGTTCATTCAGAAAATAGATGCTTCCCCGTATATGAACGTAGCTGAGATTGTTTCGTATACGGACAACCCTGAACAGTATTTTTATCATGAGCAATATTTGGCTGTTATTTCATTGCCGCATGGTTTAGAGGACAATCACAATCGTTCCCTCTCCAGCCGCGTGGGTCTCATTCTCGATAATACCAATGTACAATCTATTACTTCGATTCGTACAGCTATGCAGGAAATTAGCGTTTCCGAGAATATGGAACTGTCTGTTCCAGCTATGTTGAAAACCGGGATGAACGCAGAACAGGCTCAAGGGGCCCTCAATGGTATCGCCTTGGAAGTGCGTTCCATGTTTAATCCAACGAATGACTATCAGAATACGACGATACTTGCATTCACTTGTATGTTCTCTTTTATGATACTGAATATAAATAGCTTACCTCTGGTCGCCAGACTCCGGGTTTCCAAGAGGCTGGCTGCTGAGCTGCAAAATCCGTTCAACATCCTGCTGCGTATGCTTCCTTATACGCTGTTTTCGACGGCTGGCTTAATCTTCTCTCTAGGGATGCTTAAAGTGTTTGGGGGAGGCCGTTTCGAGGCCAATCCAATTCTCTTTATAATTCCAGTTGTCCTGTATGTATTCGGTACCGTTTGTATCAATGTCCTGGTTGCATGGGGCGCTGCACATCCGGGAATAGCCATTGGCAGAATGGTGATGATACTCATGCCTGCTTTTGTTCTATCAGGGGCTGTTCTTTCCAGATCACTGTTTCCACCTTTAGCGATTCAAATCGGTGATTTCTTCCCCTTTGTATGGATGTATAAATTCCTGCGCACTATGGGTCTGCGTGGTGCACCTTTGCAGGAGATGCTTCCCGAACTCGGTTCTCTGTTACTATATGTGGGTGTACTCTCCTTGCTGGTGATCGCCAGAGCCCTATGGGAGAAACAGAAGCTGGCCAAGCAGACTGCGGGCACTGCTTCTGAAAAGGGATTACCACATCCCGTTGTTCCAGCAAGCACAACTGGCGGCGGGTTATCTATGCAAGGGGCACCATCAGCACCTATGCACGAGCCTATAAAAGGATAGAGTCTCGTCTACAAAATAAAAAAGGGTTAAGTGCCGTCTAACGATCCTTAACCCTTTTTCAATAATCAGGATTTTGTAAAATCCTCAATAATATTAAATTATCATTGTTATCAGAATAAAATTCACTTATATGCCCGACCTAATTGATAAGCGTGCTCCAGTAAACCTTCAATGTATTCTTTCGATTCGGATAAAGTATCATAGAAGAACTCCACCTTGGACTCTCTTACTCTTGCGTAACCAGCAATGGCTTTATTCAAATAATTAGTAACCAAATCGTGATATTCATACTTGATCAGATGTTCTTTCGTCCCCCCCGCCAAGCACATCCACAGAACCTGCTTTGACGTGAACTCCTGAAGTAAACCTATGTTCCACACTTTATCCAGGTACCCTTTTAGCATGGACGGGACACTATACCACCATAATGGAAACACAAAGACCAGAGCATCCGCAGCCACTATTCTATCCATCTCTTTCCGTGTTTCAGGAGCATATTGTTTATGGGTCGTATTCCAATCCAACTCATCTGCAGCGCTGTACACCGGATTGTATCCATCCCGATCCAAGTCCAAAATATCTACCTCGTGCTTATTCTCTTTCAATCCCTCTACAAAACGATTCATGACCGCAAGGGTTAGTGAATCTTCTCTAGGATGCGTGACGACCAATAAAACTTTCATGTATCCGTAACCTTCTTTCTCCTCATAATTGGTGAACCCTGTCTACAGATGCTATTATGGATGTTATACATTAAAGTGTGAAGTACGCACTTCAATGTACTGTAGGTACTTTAAGGTTCCTTAGTGCTTTTTGTACTACAGATCGGAGAGGGGGAAAAGTCTATGGAAGACAAAGCCAAAACCTATATGCTCGGGATCGAGGCAACTTTGGAGGTCATCAGTGGAAAGTGGAAAGGCATTATCCTACACCATTTAACCAGCGGCAGAAAACGTACATACGAACTTCGTCAACTCATTCCGAAAATCACCCAAAAAGTGCTCACCCAACAGCTTAGAGAGCTTGAAAAGGATGGAATCATCCACCGCATCATTTATAACCAAGTTCCCCCCAAAGTGGAATATGAGCTTAGTGAATATGGATGGGATTTTAAAGATCTGCTTGATCGTTTTTGCTTATGGGGAGAAGATCATTTGGATAGGATCTATGGAGATAAAACAAAGGTGTTGGAAGAGTATTCTGTGAAGGAGAAAAACGCCAAACAAGCACCACCCCTTTAAGGAGGCGTGCTTGCTGTAATACTATACCTAAGCTGTGTACCTTGTTTATTCACCAGTCTCCGAAAATTTCCGAATACGAGCCCCTACTTCATCCCGTACACGCTGGAATACGCTCCATTTCTCTTCTTCTGTTCCTTGTGCTTTAGCCGGATCATCAAATCCCCAATGTTCACGACGAACGTGCGGAGGTGTGATAGGACATTTATCAGCAGCATCTCCGCACAAGGTCACAACCAAATCCGCGCTGTTCAGCAAAGCAGGATCTATAATATCTGAAGTTTGACCGGAAATATCCAACCCTACTTCATTCATCGCTTGCACCGCTTTAGGGTTAAGGCCGTGTGCTTCAATACCCGCACTGTATACATTCCAACGGTCTCCCAAGTATTTTTTGGCCCAGCCTTCTGCCATTTGACTGCGGCAAGAGTTACCAGTGCATAAAAAGTAAATTGTCTTTTTTTCCATCATTACCGTCTCCTTCAATGTTCCATTATGAAATGATTAACCATAGATATAAGCCCAGTAGGGTCATAAAAAGTGTAGGAATGGTTAAGACAATGCCTGTCTTAAAATAAGTCCCCCAAGAAATTTTTACGTTTTTCGAACGGAGCACATGCAGCCACAACAACGTGGCTAATGAACCGATCGGAGTTATTTTCGGTCCCAGATCAGAACCAATGACGTTAGCATAAATCAACGCCTCTTTGACCATACCGGTTGCATGGGTAGCATCAATGGCAAGCGCATTAATCATGACCGTAGGCATGTTATTCATGACCGACGAGATAATCGCCGCAATAAAACCCATGCCCATGGTGGCCACAAACATACCTTGATCGGCAGCCGCTTGAATCACATGGGCCAGCAGATCCGTCAAACCGGCATTACGTAGACCATACACCACAACATACATTCCGATGGAGAAAAATACGATAGCCCATGGAGCACCCTTGATGACTTCTTTCATCGGCACTGCAGGGCTTCTACGCGCCATCAATAAGAAAAAGATAGCAATAATACCAGCCACCACCGAAACGGGAATATTAAAAAATTCGCATGCAAAGTAGCCAACGAACAAAACCGCGAGAACGATCCAGGACATACGGAACATCTTTGGATCTTTAATCGCTTCCGCAGGCCTGATTAATTGTGTCGCATCAAACGTTTTCGGAATTCTTTTACGGAAAAAAAGATACAGTATTCCTATACTGGCTGCTAAAGAAAATAAATTAGGTACAATCATGCGACTCGCATATTCCATAAAGGTGATCCCAAAGAAATCGGCTGACACAATGTTGACCAAGTTGCTGACCACAAGCGGAAGCGACGTCGTGTCTGAAATAAAACCGCTCGCTATAATAAAAGGAAAAATCATTTTCTCATCCAATTTAAGTGCCCGAACCATCGCCAGTACAATCGGTGTCAGTATTAAGGCCGCACCGTCATTCGCAAAAAAAGCAGCAACAACGGCGCCAAGAATGGTCACATAAACAAACATCCGGGTTCCGCTTCCTCGCGCAGCTCGTGCCATGTGAAGCGCCGCCCATTCGAAGAAGCCGATTTTATCAAGCACCAACGAAATCAGAATAATGGCTACAAAAGCCAGTGTCGCATTCCAGACAATATGAGTAACTTCCCAAACATCATGCAAATCGACGACACCCACCAGCAAGGCGAGTATGGCACCGCCACAGGCAGACCATCCGATGGACAGATTTTTAGGCTGCCAGATCACCAATACTAAAGTGGCTAAAAATATAATGCATGCCAACAAAATCAATGTTCTAAACCTCCAATATATTACCTTATAAACATATACTTATATAATAGCACCGTTATCCCTCAAGGAGATACACGGAACAGTCTTTAGGATGAACAAGCTGAGGAATCCGGTTCACAAAATGTGATCGGCTCCTCTTTATTCAGCCATTTTAAAATTTGCTTGGAGTCTGGCATACGCTCAAGAACAGCTTGAATATGCGGCTTGTCGTCTACGTTTAAGGAATAGTATACCCACTGACTTCGTCTCTTTTCTTTTACAATTCCTTGCGACTTTAATTTTCTCAAATGTTGGCTAATTGCTGGCTGCGTCATATCAAAGATATCTACAAATTCACAAACACACCACTCTCTTTCTCTTAGCAGGGAAAGCATAGCCAGTCGAGTTTTATCGCCCAATAGCTTTAAATGATCGGCTACGTAGCCAAGTTGATCCAATGTGTGACCTCCTTTCGTTTATATTACTATATGCTTATATGCTAATATATATCGATTTTAATATCAAGAACGAATAATACTTGCAATTTGCAAATTAATAACGTATAAATAAGGCATGAGGTGAAACATAAATGGAAAATACACGAGAATTATTCCAAAACATGACCCGTCGGTTAGGTTTACTGAACAAAAACTGTTGTACCGTGGGTGGGCATGATATTTCTCCGGTTCAAAGTCATATTCTTTATGAAATTGACCGTCAGCATAAACCTTCCATGCAGCAAATTGCTGAAACCCTTGGAACAGATATCACTACGTTTAGCAGACAGGTTCTGAGCTTGACCAAGATGAATCTGGTTGAGAAAACGCCGGACCCTAGCGATCGTAGAGTCTATACCCTGTCTCTTACCGTGGAAGGTAAATATGTAGCGACTACTATTGACGCACAAATGAACGAGTACTTGAACGAGGTCTTTTCGTTTTTATCTGATTTTGAAAAAGAAACCGTGATACGATCTGTGAAACTCTTTAACGCTGCCATGGCCCAATCCAGTAAATGTTGTTTTCCGGTAAGAGGATAATACTCCCCTTGAATATTTGCAAATTACAATTTTATTAATCTACTAAACCTCTATCTGCTGTACGCCTTCCTGCTGACTAAAACGTAGAGAGTCGTTCAAGTTTCGTTCTACCTATCCGACCTAAAGGAGTAGTGAATATGAATAAACTTACTAATGATGAAATCCGCCAAAATGTACGGAACCATTACCAACAGATTGCTGTTAAGGAAGTCAATCCCCCCGCAGTAGGCAACTGCTGTGGATCTCCGTCAGATGCGGATAGCCTCTCATCCCAAATGGGTTATTCCACCCAGGAAATAACAGCTGTGCCTCAAGGAGCAAATCTCGGACTTGGCTGTGGTAACCCGCAGGCCATTGCAGAATTGAAAGCCGGAGAAGTCGTCCTAGATCTGGGCAGCGGCGGCGGATTTGACTGTTTTTTGGCTTCCCGCCAAGTAGGGGACACTGGCAAAGTGATCGGAGTTGATATGACGCCAGATATGGTCAGCCGCGCCCGGAGTAATGCCCTCAAAGGAAAATTTACAAACACTGATTTTCGTCTAGGAGAAATCGAACACCTTCCGGTAGCGGATCGCACAGTGGATGTGATCATCTCCAACTGCGTGATTAACCTTTCACCAGATAAACAGCAGGTCTTTCACGAAGCCTTTCGTGTTCTGCAATCCGGCGGCAGATTGGCGATCTCTGATATCATTACGACTACAGAACTCCCTCCTGAAATAAAAAACGATCTGGATGAGCTGTATTCCGGCTGTATATCCGGGGCCTCTTCGTTGGAAGAAGTAGAATCTATGCTGCAGCAAAGTGGATTTACGAGCATTAGTATCGAACCTAAAGATGAATCCAAATCATTTATCAAGGATTGGATGCCTGGTGCAAACGTGGATGATTACATTGTTTCCGCCGTTATAAAAGCCACCAAAGCTTAAAAATCAATGTGCTAAGGGGAACATTGCTATATTGGCGATCCCCCTCAGCCGTTCACCAATTGCAGAATCCAGTCTTTTATATCAACGATTCGCAGTGTTTTGGGGCGTGTATTCGTTCCGGAAATAATTAATGGGACAAGGGAATCCTTTTCATGCAGCGATCCATGAGCACCTCCACCGATGTGGGTGGGAGAACTTTCACCGACGAGTTCATATCCGGGTTGGACCGTGACGACAACATATCTTCCTTCATGTGAATTCATTGCCCCGTGTAACCTCGCCAAAACGTCTGGATATTTTCCATACTTGATCCGGTTGTTATTCACCTTAATATCCACAAGGTCCTCTTCGCCCGACAAGGTCCACGATTGTCCATATTCATCAATGAATTTTCCACCGGGATGATAAGAAAACAGCTTACCCGTTTTCCCCTTTGTAACATGAATATTGTTTTTACCATCTTTCATAGCGATAATGTCGAGCTTGTCCTCATTTTGTAAAAACTTCACCACGTCAGACAACTCCACGTTATCGTTAATCGCATAGATATACGCCATTCGTTCATTAGCGGCAATCACGATTTGGTCTTCAGTTCTTACGGGTTGATTTAATTTTGCAATGCGGTAATGATTCAAAAGAGGCCTTATATCAACCGTTGCTGCCTGTCGATCATCATAAACCGCACTTTGTCCACTGTCACCCATGACAATCCATATCGCATTGTTTACAGCCTGTTCCCAAGAACCATATGCGTTCAACACAGTTTGCAGTGCTTGATCTGCTTTTTCGATTCCCTTCAGTTGAGTCGGGCCCTTTCTATGCGCCAAATTATCATTCTCAGGAAAGTATGTGATGGTTACGTCTGGAAGTTTCTTCTGGCTGATTAGAAAAGCGGCATCTTTTGCGGAAAATTCATCGTTCATCCCAAATTTTTTCCACAAAGGAGTATTCCAGTTATTTTTCGGATTCAATTGTGCCAGAGCTGCATAAGATAACCATTTAGGCCCTGTTACTATCATTTTTTCTGGCACCCTGTTGCTATTCGCTATGAAGTCAGGCACTTTTAAGGCATGTTTCGTTTTCCCTCTAAAGACAATAGCATTGATGGACGCGGATTCTTTTCCTTTGTCAGCCAATTCCTCATGTATGGTTTTCGTTTTTTTGTTCAAATGGACTTGGTTTAATTGGTAAATTGCGTCTAAGAATACTTGTAGTTGGTCTATCTTTAAGGCTTCTTTGGCACCATTGCCGTAGAGAATCATGCGTTTCTTTTGGTTGCTGTACCAAACGAGTCCGGGCACATGATGTTGGTCTGCATACGTTCCCGTTAATAATGTGCTGTCGATTGTCACAGACATCGTGGGAAATGAACTCACTACATGCGGAAAATATTGCCCTTGATTTAAGAGATATTGCATTGCGGGTGCACGGCCTTCTTGAATTGCTTCTTGCAAAGGCTTATCCATTAAAGAATCAATCAAGATCACAATGACAGGTTTTTTGCCCATTTGATTTACTGTGATAGGTGGCTTCACACTTTGTTGTTTTAGCTGTTGACTGGAGTCCGCTCTACACCCCAAGACCAACAACAATAAACCTAGCACTAGTGCTATGGTAACTTTATTCTTCATGCCCATGTATGTGTCCCTTTCTTAGAAAAACTTGATCCACTTATTTTTTTCTTGTACTAAAAAAATTATTCCTGCATTGGATCATCGGGACAAAGGTATCTCATACTAGCAATTAAAGATACACCTCCATGAATTTTTTGGATCTAATAGGCCAAATTTAAGATCAAACCATTCAGGGAGGGAACATAACCATGACGACTACAAACATAAACGAATACTCCATGCATTATATGGATTCCTGTGAAGGAATGGCCATCCTATTCATTCACCCTCCGGTACTCACTAGCTTAAATTTCACATACCAAATCCAAGGGCTATCGCCCCATTTTCGAACCATAGCTTTTGACATCAGAGGACACGGTAAAAGTCAGCCTTCCGAACAAACGGTTACTTATCCTCTCATCGCCCAGGATATTAAACATTTGATGGACCGGTTGAGCCTGGATAAAGTGTTTTTATGTGGATATTCTACCGGAGGTTCGATAGTACTTGAATTTCTCTTGACTTATCCGGATCGGGCATGGGGAGGCATTGTTATTAGTGGAATGTCGGAAGTCAACGAATGGCGGCTAAAAAACAAAATTTCTTTGGGCATTGCTCTTTCCAAGATCGGCGCAGTCGGTACGATTGCGCTCTCTAATGCTTGGTCACAAACGAAACAGCTATCTTTGTTCCGTAAGTTATTCAACGATGCGAAACAGGGAAATCCTAGGAATGTCGAACAATATTACCGTTACAGCTTGAAGTACAATTGTACCTCACGGCTCGGAGAAATCCACCTTCCTGTCCTGCTCGTTTATGGTGAAGCGGATAAGCACTTTCATCCCTATGCCAAAATATTGCATCAACAATTACCGAAGAGTGAGCTTGTTTTCATTGAAAAAGTCGATCACCGCCTTCCAACGAAGGCCGCCGGATCATTGAATGAACTGATTAAGCAGTTCGTAGATCGCTTCAGTCTTTAAGGCAAATTCTACAGGAGAATTCCGCATACACATCTACACCCCACTCCTGATACTGTATCTTTGCCTGTATATGACCTTGCATATGACCTGCTCAAATAAGTGAAAAATAATATATAATATTTTACACTATGTAAATATACAAATTATGCTAAAGTCATATGTAGTTTAGATGGGATAGGTATGTATTATTCTGCTTCTAAATCTGAAGGGGTGTAAAAATGAAATGCTAAAGCGTATTCAAAATCTTTTCGTTATCCCTAACTACCCGCTATTCATGATCTGTATGTTATTACAAGGTATGGCTATATCCATCAGCGCGCCTTTTTTGGCTGTATATTTTACAAGTACACTTGGCGTATCTGTGGGAACCTTTGGTGTATTTACAGCTGTGACTTTGATTTGTGGCATATGGATAAGCTCTCTGATTGCTAAACGTTCTGATACCGGCTTAGATCGCAAACAAATTTTGGTGATTTGTACGTTATTTAATGCCGTAGCCTTTGCAGGATATCTTGTAATCCAAAATTTTTATGTGCTTTTTGTTTATATGACGATCTTTACGGCCATTGGTGCTCCTGGGATGCCGCAGTTATTTGCCAGTGCACGTGAAGCAGTAAATCGCAGTAAATCTGCGGATCACGCCTTTGCTAATTCAACGCTTCGGTCTATGTTTTCTCTTGGCTTTATTACCGGGCCGCTTTTTGGTTCCTTTTTGATTGCACATACGGGCTTTAAGGGTATCTTTATGGGAACGACCTCTATTTTTGTTCTCATTGCTGTGCTTCTATTCCTTTTTATCAAGCAGCCTCCCGCTCAACTTAAACATAACAATCAACTTTCACTTCATCACATTACATTACATAAAAATATTGAGATTCTGATTCCCTTTTCCGTTCTTACTCTGCTCTATACGTCTCACTGGATGAATAATTTGAATATTTCCTTGTTCATCATTCACAATTTACAAGGCGACACGAGTGACGTTGCTCTAGTATCCAGTATTTGCGCAATTGTAGAAATCCCCTTGATGCTCATGTTAGGCGTACTAGCAGCTAAATACTCCAACCGTTTGCTTATATTTTTAGGAGCATTAACTGGAGTTGTCTATTATCTCCTTGTCCTTATGTCTACGGAGATGTGGCAGCTATTCGTGGGGCAGCTTCTTCTAGCCTTCTTTGTTGCAGTGATTTCTGCCATTGGCATTAGTTACATGCAGGATTTGTTGCCCTCTCTTCCAGGGTACGCATCGACGCTATATTCCAATGCGACAACCATCGGAAGACTGGTGGGGAGCTTGATGGGCGGATTAACCGCTCAATGGATTGGTTACCGAAACAGCTATTGGGTATGTTTGGCCCTGATCATCTGCTCCCTTGGTCTTCTGGCGATTTCAAAGAAACTAGAGTTTGAAAAATCTGCTACTTTAAAAGAAAGGAATCACAGTATATAGACTGCCGCTTATTTTTCTATGGTAGAGAAATGGCTCATGATTGTATCTGCCGCATGACTGTACCCACCAGCCTGGCGTAATGATTCGCCGATCACATGAGCCTGTTCTTTATAGGTTGGATGACTCAATACCTCTAATAAGGCAGCTCTCAAACTAGCGGGTGTAAGCTCATTTTTATCCACAACAACACCCGCTCCCAGTTCCCGCACCCGACTCGCTACAATGGGCTGATCCGATGTTAAAGGAATCATGACCTGCGGCACATTGTAATACAGAGCTTCACTTGTACTGTTCATCCCCGCATGTGTAACAAAAGCGTCCACATGCTGAAGCATTTCCAATTGCGGAATATAAGGCTTGATTATAAAATTGTCAGGGATACACGAGGCCAATGGCTCCATGTCTGTATAATTGCCTGAAGACAGCACAAACTGCACAGGCAAATCGCGAAATGCTGCAAAACAAAGCTTATAAAATTCCAAGTCTTTATTCAAAATAGTACCCATTGAAATGTACACCGCCTGTGGATGCAGAACACGAAGTTGTTCGAACGGGAAGGAAGGAGCATCTTTACGCGGTACAATAGAAGGACCTGTAAAAATAAAACTGTGATCCAGTTTTTCGGCTTGCGGTTGAAAATAGCGGCTTGTATAAACGATTCTTAAGTGTCCGCCATGAGGAGCAATCTCTTCTATAGCCGGAGCGTCAACCTGAAGCTCATTAGCTAGTTGATGCGTTATTTGCATCGTAGCCGTGTATAACTTTTTTACCTCCGGATCATTGTCATTCATGCCTTGCCCCGATCCCAATGGCTCTACGAAAGCAAAAGAAGCGATAGAGCATACAGCAGGAATTCCTAGCTTCTCAGCAATAATCGTGCCTCCCCAGCCCATCAAAGAATCATAGATTAAATAATCATAGGTTCTGTTTTCAATAACTCTCAAAACCTCTGGAATAATCGGAAGAATCATACCTTTTACCATCATGTATACAAATTGATAATGATGTTTGTATTCTGCTGGCTTTAAATCAGAGTCTTTGGAAAAAGCATCATCCACAAAAGGGTAGGTGATCATCTGCGCTCCTGTCTGTTGAATTCTCGTACGATATTCTTCCGTACACACATAGTCAACATCCTCCCCACTGTCTACCAACCTTTTCACTAATCCTAGTGTCGGATTAACATGGCCTTCAGCAGGCGTGATCACTACTAACACACGTGCCATACGTTACACCTCCAAAATCAAAAATAAATTACAATTTGAAATAAATACACTTTAAACATAGCAAACATTTACCATATAAACAAGTATTTTCAATACCTAAAAATTAAATATGTATCCTCCACTCAAACGATAGAAATAAGCGAGGCTGAACGCTAGAAGCGCTTGCCCCGCTTAACCACTGAACATCAAATTTAAAGACGCCAATCCCAATGATCTGGTCCACTCAGAACAGCTTCAACGGTGTACTGGCTTGCTTCATCGGCAGTAAGCTGTTTGGCCCAAGGTACACGTTCGTTACTTCCTGCACCTGGTCCAAAGTTATCAAACTCTCCAAATCTTGCGGTCTGCTCATTGGATTCCTTGCCCCAATTATTCCAGCCGCCCGGCTTGATATGGTCATCCATATAGGTCTTCAAAAAAGTAACATGAGCGTGAGGGCGCCATGGCCGTCCGAGATCCACCTTGCCTGTTAAGCCATTTTCTGTTGTCAGACGACATTGAATAAATACAAAGCCCGGCTTGTTCTCTTCTGTTGAAGCTGCTGTCACATATCCGGCACGCAGGCTGTGTATGATCGAATTATCAAACACAGCGGGTGCATTGCCAAATATAAAATCTACACTGCCACTGATGTAGCTGTCCTTGAAATACTGTCTGCCACGGTTCACAAGCAACGTATCCTGTAGGCCGGTAATTTTGACATTGTGATACTTACCACGATCGCCTTCAGCATATAACGCTACAGCCTGCACCTGTCCGGTTCCTTCTGTATTGGCAACCGTGACATTCTCCAACACAAAATCAGGACTTTGCACACGCATGGTATAGCTGTTGCTTGTTCCTAATTCTTTTCCATCCACCACGGTTTTGGCCGTATCATCAAAAGCAATGATCGTTTTATCCCGATCTTCTCCGATAATACTCAGGTTTTTCTTAGAGGAATTCACCTTTATTTTCTCACGATACGTACCGTTTTTGAGATGGATAACTGTCCTTGTATTGCTGTCGTCAGGGACTGCGTCAATAGCTGCCTGGAGAGATGTAAAGTCAGCAGGACCATAGGTCGCTACCACCACACTAGTAGGACGAGTTCCTCCTGAGTCTGTCAGGTTGCGGATGGTGACATGGCTGAATTCCGACGTATTGTAATTCCATACATCGTTTTGTGGTTTGGATGCATCAGTAGCCAACCCGAACAATAGCGGTTGATGATCCGGCACATCTATAACCGTTTCACCAACCTTCTCCCAGTTCGTCACACCATCTGCGGACACCCAGCCGGTAACCTTTGGTCCTTGTCGTACCAGACGAACCGAATATGGCGTTGTAATAAACGTCTCCATTGACGCACGTTTCGTCTTGCCCTCCGTTTGATCACGACTGATAAGAATACCCTGTTTGCCATATTTAACAAATGCTAAAGACATAAAAGCCATTTTGGATCCAGGCTTCAGCGATTCACGAATCATTACACCCGCTTCGGCATTATCATCCACTGGGGTAATATATTCCACACGGGCTGTAATTTCAGTGTCACCTTCCCATTTTTGATAAGCATAATGGAAAATATCTGCCTTACCGTCAACGTCTCCCGCTGACTTCAGTCTTATACTGCTGCCGCTTGCATCTTCTTTTAAGACCTGAGTATGCCCTTTTATATAACCATCATTGCCCTCAGAGCCAATCTCTTCGCTGAGCCAACTTCCCGACGGCGCAGTCGTATTGACGTGAATGGTAACAGGATTGGAAAATGCAGCATTCCCCTTGCGGTCGGTCACCCGTACAATAATATAATGGGTACCGTCTGTTACATGATTCCAATCGAGATGATAAGGTGCGGTCTCTACTTTTCCAGCGAGTTTGCCGTCAATGATAAATTCAACATGAGCAATACCATCTTTGTCCTTGGCTGTTGCTGTTATGGTCGCATCCCGGCCTGCTTCCAAAATATCGTTATGCTTTAGTGAACGTCCGTTTGCATCCGACACCTGAACGACAGCCTCTGGATTATTCACCTCATTTCCATTCGACAGCTTCTCAATAAGATCATTTAAATAGACCTCCAGATTCGTATAACCCTTGGCAAAATGAGCATACGCCCCTGTGCCGGCAAGCCCCTGACCGTTACGATCATCTGCATTATTGGGGTCCAGCCCATGGGCACGTTCCCATTCATCCGGCATTCCATCATGGTCACTGTCAGAAAGCTCCGTCGTCGTTACGTTAGAATCGTCATAAATCCACCCTGCTTCACGCGGAGAGTTAATAAATGCACCCGTTCCATTCTTCACATCATTCATAATTCGGGCGTCCACCGCATCTCTTCTTGGCAGCGTGGCTCCTGAGCCGGCAAGCACCTCCGTATATGCGGTTTGTGCATCTGTCGCTTGATATGGACCGTACGCATCGGGTGAGATTCCGTTGTCGTATTCCCCTCTGACTTCAATCGGCTCCGCCAAACGGGTGGACGGATCAATAATGGACCCAATGGATGTGCCAAGCTGCCAGTTGTCTTTCGTAACCGAGTCATTGCCGTACATATAGTTACCACCAATAAAGATGCGTGTTTTATATTTTTTACTACCCACGTCTACAAAAATTTGACCGCGAACGCCCTCATATGTGTTAGGGCCATACTTATAATAGTTATTTAGCACATTATACGATCCTTCACCACCGCCGTATGAGGAGAAAAATCCCCAGTTATAAATGACATTATTGGTCATTTCCACAGCGTCGATTTGTTTTTTATCGGTTGGAAAACGCGGATTACGGCTTGCATTGTGAGCCAACAAGTTATGATGATAGGTGGAATTTCGTCCACCCCATATGCCGCCATAGCCGTGGCGACCTTTCTGGTGCGTAGTCATTAGCATACTTTCGGACGCAATGGACCATTGTACCGTTGTATTGACGTTGTCATACAGGCTCAGTACCTCATCCACCGACCAGCTAAAGGAACAGTGATCAATCATTATATTTTTATGGTATCTGGCTCCTAACGCGTCATCCTCACTGGGGTAACGGTCGGTCAATCGGAAACGCAGGTAACGGAGAATGACGTTATCTGCTTCAATCCCTGTTGTGTAATCGCTTACAGTTATACCGTCGCCAGGAGCTGTCTGACCCGCAACCGTCAGGTTGTTTCCCAAGATTTTAAGTGGCTCCTTGAGATGAATCGTTCCACCCACCCGGAATACGACCGTCCGATTATCGGAGCTGACCGCTGCGCGAAGAGATCCGGGGATTATCTGCTCCCCTTTGCCGTAGTCTGCCAGCGTGGTAACCTCATACACTTCACCTCCGCGTCCACCGGTAACATATTTATCGCCACCCTCAGCCCCCGGAAACGCCGGAATATCCGTCGCCACTTTTGCCCCCTTTGCGTTCTCTGTTCCTACCGCAGTCTCCGCTTGGATTAGTGGCGGGCACAAGGTCAACAACAATGAACCCACAACCACGTTACATAGCACCTTTTTCCACGTACGCTGCTTGCTCATATTCTGTTTCCTCCCTAAGATTTTCTTCCACATCAGCGCATATTTTTATAAAAACACGATCCGAGACGTTCAGAAGCGCCTTCACCTCCTTTCATCAATCTTTTCTGCTTTTATCATTGGCAGGTTGTCATATATACTGTTGATGTATGAATGCGCTTACTTATCTTAATTTGTAAAGGAAGAAGCACATGAATGAAGTGAAAGAAGATAAATATGTCATTGGCGAACAACAATTCTCCATTCATCACATCTATCGTACCGGTTTCACAGTTATGCCCCGGCCTCATGTCCACGAGAACTATGAGCTGTATCTTTTACTGCGAGGCGAACGCATCTATTTTATGAATGGCAAGGTATACACCGCTCGCAAGGGGGATCTGATATTCATCCTTCCTCACGACTTGCACTCTACCGCCAGTACGCAATTGCAGGAAACAGAGCGCATTTTGATTCATTTTTCTCCGACGTTTCTCCCACAGCAGGATCATGACATTCTTGACCTGCCGCCATACCAGCAATCCGCGTTACTTCGCTTACCTGCGAGAGAGCAAGTGGAGGTTGAACGTTTATTCCTACAGATGAATACCGAATGCAGGAATAAGCAGCCTCTGCATGACCGTTGCGTACAGCATTTACTGCTGGAAATGCTTATCCTGGTGCACCGATCGGAAGCAATCGAGCGTAGTGAACCTGTCTCCTCTCATCCCATGCATCAGAAAATCACGGAAATTTCTTCTTTTATTCAGGATCATTACAATGAACCGTTAACTCTCGAACAAGTGGCTGCCTGCTTTTTCATTAGTCCAGCTTACCTAAGCCGTATCTTTCTAAAGTTGACTGGTTTTCATTTCAGCGAATACATCCGCGTAGTGCGGGTCAGGGCGGCCCAAACCAGACTTCGAACCACCAAAGACAAAATCCAGCATATTGCAGAGGATGTCGGGTTCGGTCATGCTTCCCACTTTAATAAAATCTTTAAAAAAATAACTGGGCTCTCTCCTCTTCAGTACCGCAAGCAGGTTCGGTAGATATTCAGTGTAAAGAATTAGACGCCAATTTTATACCTCCGCTCTTGTCTTGTTTTTCCATTTTTATATCCACTTGCTCTTTCATGGAACTAAATACAAGCCGCGTTGGAATAAGTAAAATGCACAAAAAAACCATACTTCGCTGCAATGCGTGCACCGAAGTATGGCTTTTACATAGTCATTCTCCATCTTTAAAATTATAAATTACTCTTTCTATGACTTTTATTGCAATGCTTTAATATCCTGAATCAGCATTTCAACATTTTCTTTCTTCGTAGCCCAACTGGTACAGAATCGAACTGCACTATGTGTATCATCAACCTTTTCCCAAAAGGAGTAAGTATATTTTTCACTCAATGCTTTTAGTATACGATCTGGTAAAATCGGAAACTGCTGATTGGTTGTAGAACGGTATTGAAAAGAAAAACCTTGCTCAGATAATCCGTTTTGAAGCAGCATGGCCATGTCTATCGCATGTTTGGAGATTTCAACGTATAAACCGTCTTCAAACAAAGTTTCAAATTGAATGCCCAACATTCTTCCCTTAGCCAGCAGCCCCCCTTTTTGCTTGATCATATATCGGAAATCTTTTTTCAATGTATCATTTAGAATGACTACGGCTTCTCCCATCAATGCTCCAATTTTTGTCCCGCCAATGTAAAACACATCGCAAAGCTGTGCTATATCCGCTAAAGATGCATCGCTATCTTCGGCCACCAAGCCATAGCCCAATCGGGCTCCATCTATGAACAATGGTAAATCACATTCTTGACAGACTCTACTTAATGCTTCCAGCTCTGATTTGCTATAGATCGTTCCATTTTCAGTAGGTTGGGAAATATAAACCATCCCAGGCTGTACACTATGTTCCGGAGCGGCATCATTCCAGTGAGCGTCATACAAATCTTGTACCTGTTCGGCCCGGATCTTCCCATCTCCGCTTGGCAAAGTAAGTATTTTATGTCCAGTAGCTTCAATCGCTCCGGTTTCATGAACGGCCACATGTCCAGAAACTGCCGCAACGACGCCTTGATGCGGACGCAGAATAGAAGAAATGACAGTCGTATTGGTCTGTGTACCTCCAACCAAAAAGTGTACATCCGCATTTGGGGAGTCACATGCTTCTTTAATATATGCTCTGGCTTTTTCACAATGATCATCCACACCATAACCTGGAGTTTGTTCATCATTAGTCTCCAGTAGTCGCTTTAATATGCGCTCATGGGCACCTTCGGTATAGTCGCATTCAAATCGTATCATTCTGTATCCTCTCCAAATCATCCAATTTCTTCTGAATTAACAACATAGAAGCATGTAATTCTTTTATCTCTTCTTCTGAGAGTCCTTGAACTAATTTTAGAATTTGTTCATCAGACCTTTCATTCAGTTGGTTATAGAACGCCTTTCCTTTAGGAGTCAAACGAATCAGATTTGTTCTATTATCCAACGTTGAATTTTCCTTAACAAGAAAGCCCTCTTTGCAAAATTTAGCAATGATCCTACTCATATAGCTGCGATCAATTTTAAGAGATTCGACTAAAGTATTCGCTATACATGGCTCGATCAACCCGATCTCTATAATGACACGGGCCTCGGTAAAGGAATATCCGCTATCCAGCACATGTCTATCCAAAACACCCAGTATATTCGTATAGAACCGATTAAAACGCCTCATATCCGCTATGATATTAGCATCTATATTGACCATAACTCCCCCTATTTAGTGGACTTTTGCAACAATTATAGTAAAGATTTTTGTGGACTATGTCAATGAAATAAAAAAACCGTACATTAAGACTCTCGCCTAATGTACGATCCTGTATTATATATTTACCTACAAGGTCAATGAACTATCGCTATTTATAGCCTTTTGCTTCTTATGCTTCCGTTTCAGCTTCAGATGAGCTACGACCATATACAGCGTCGGAACTACAAACAATGTTAAAATAGTTGAAAAAATCAGTCCGAAAATAATGGTTGTTGCCAACGGTTTGAACAAGATCTCCCCGATTGTGGCAATAGGAATCATACCCACAATGGCAGTTAGCGAAGTAAGCAAGATCGGACGGAAACGGGCAGAGCATGCCATTAGAATGGCGTCTGTTAAATCAGCGCCTTCACGCCGCGCATCTTCAATAAACTCTATCAGCACGATACCGTTACGCACGACGATACCAGCAAGTGAAATGATCCCCATAATACTCATGAATCCAATGGGCATCCCTGAAATAAAACTTCCAAGGATTCCCCCTGCCGCTGCCAGATAAACAGTAGTCATAATAATGAGCGGTGTGGACACCGAGTAAAACTGCATGGTGATCAAGAGGAGAATAAGGAAAATAACAATAACAGCTAATTTGCCCAAGTCCTTAAACATATCAGACTGCGCAGATGTTTCCCCTCCCATCTCCCAGGTGTAGCCTGGTTCAAACTGGGTATTTGTAAGTTTGCTACGGATATCATTAGTGAGTTCTGTAGCCGTACGCCCGTTACCATTGGCTGAGATCGTTACCGTCCGTTCCAGATCATAACGGTGGATTTGTTGGATGGAAAAGTCCGGTTTCATCGTGGCTAATTGGGATAAAGGTATTTGCTCCCGTGCCGCATTGTTCACACTTAATTGTTGGAATAATACCTCAGGATCTTGGTTTGGTTTGTTCATGTATATATTGACATCAAGCAATTCCTTACCCGTATCAAAATCCGTTACATTCACCCCGTCACCCATTAATAGCAAAGTACGCGTTAAATCGGAATAACTAACCTGATATTTATCCAA
Source organism: Paenibacillus sp. CMM36 (assembly GCF_053570945.1). Classification (NCBI taxonomy): domain Bacteria; kingdom Bacillati; phylum Bacillota; class Bacilli; order Caryophanales; family Paenibacillaceae; genus Paenibacillus; species Paenibacillus sp. CMM36. The sequence continues at coordinate 52,565 of NZ_JBSEDY010000008.1, read as the reverse complement.
GGCTTGCTGATTGATTTGGAAATTCAGATTATAGCTTTGCATACCCATATTATCGGTCACATCTACAGCTCCGGGGGTCCCCGCAACCATTTCTTTGACTTTAGTTGTCATGTTTTGCAGCTTATCAATATCTTCTCCTTTAATACGGATAGACACCGCACTGCCGACCGGAATACCTAATTGGGGAACACGAATGCTGATTAATGCAGATGGATATTTAGCTTGTAGCGTATGGGTCCAGTTATCTACTGTTTTTTTGAGATCAAATATCCCCTCTTTCCCAACGACAGCAATTTGGCCGTTGACCGCTCCCCCAGAGCCATGACCGCCTGCAACATCACTATACAGCTGAGGCGCTCCTCCACCTGCCGTTGCCGCCAGCCGCTCTGTTTCTGGCTGTTTTTTGACCCAGCTCCCAATCTCGTTTACAACTTGATTGGTTGCCTGCAACGACGTTCCTTCTGGCATCGTTACGCTAATCGTGGCATCCGCTTGATCGGAATCCGGAAATAATTCAATGGGAACAACAGCAAGTAGTCCATAAGCTGCTGTACCCATCATAAGACCAATAAGCGCTGTTAACAGTGGACGTCGCAGTATTCTAGGCATCCAGTTTTTAGAATACACATTGGATAGAGATTGTATTTGATTCCCCAGAAGTCCAGGTGGCTTAACTGTTTTACTACTCTCTTTTCCTTTACGACGTTGATCGTACCATTGACGGAAAATAGGAATAATTGTTAACGACATAATCATGGATGCCAGCATCGTTAACGAAATAACGGTAGGTATCGGTTTAATAAAGTCACCAATAGTGCCCGGCAGGAATAAAAGCGGGGCAAATGCCGCAACCGTAGCTAGCGTAGCTGTAATGATCGATAAGGATACCTCTTTCGTCCCTTTAATGGCCGCCTCCGTAGCATCTTCCCCAAATTCAGAGCGTCGGCGTTCAATGTTGTCATTGACCACGACGGCATCATCAACCAATATCCCTAATACGATAATTAATCCGATGACTGAAATTTGATTCAGCGTGATTCCTGTTGTGGGTAAGAAAATAAAGCCGATGGCGATGGAAACAGGAATGGCCAAGGCCACAAATGCAGAAGTCAGCAAATTTAAACCTAATGTACATATAACAATGACCGATATAATAGCGATGATCATCTCTTTGGTCAGGTTTCCAAACATTTCATCGACTCGATCATTTTGCGCAAAAAGTAGCTCAAAATGTACATTCTTCGGCAAACCGCTCACAAGTTCATTGATTTTGGCTGTAGTCGCCTTAGATACCGTTGGCACGTCTGTGCCTGTATCTCCGCTCACACTGATCGAAATAGCAGGCTTGTTATTCACATACGTATAACTAGTCGCTTTTTTAAAAACAAGTGAGGCTGTCCCTACATCCTTCAGAGATATCGGGAATCCATCGTCATTGCTTGAAATCTGGACGTTATTTAGAATGGATGGATCGGTAGAGGCATTTACCGTCAGCTGATAAGTACGCTCATTGAAATCCATACTTCCTGTAGGAACTCTTTCATTCTCATTTTTGATTGCTTGAACAACCTGCTCCCAGGAGATGTTATATTGTTGCATCTTTTGTGTGTCTAAACTAATTCGTACTTCTTGATCTGGTATTCCTTGAATATTAACTTGCGAAACACCCGAGACCGTTTTTAATTGATCTTTCCATTTGTTCATCAATTCATTTAACGCGTATAAATTCTCAATTTTATCAGAAGTAATCGCGTATGAACCAATGAAAGAGCTTGTCATGCTATCATTAATAATGGGCTGCATCGCATCTGCTGGAAGCTCAGACTGTGCATCCTGTACCTTTGTACGAAGATCAGCCCACACCTTTGTCGGGTCCGCATCTTCAAAAGCATCTATCATTATACTAGATTGTCCTTTAGATGAAGTGGAAGAAATCGTTTTGACACCTTGTACGGCTTTAATTTTCTGTTCCATGACCTTAGTAATGGTTTGCTCGATTCTTTCGGGTGAAGCGCCTGGATAGATGGTTGTAACACTGGCTGACAAAGGAATAACATCAGGCTGCTCCTGTTTAGGTAACGATGTAAAATTGTAGAGCCCTAGCACAATGCACATGGCGAAGAAAATGAGTGTAATTTTTTGCTTTTTAACGATATATTTAATCATTCGGACGACTCCTCCGATTTCCCAGGTACACCATTCCCAAGTAAATCACCATTAAATAAGGTTCCTGCTCCTTGCGTAACGATTTGATCGCCTGCCTGTAGCCCAGAGACCACTTCGAGCTGATTATTAGTCACTTTCCCCAGTTTAATCGGTGTTTTGACAGCTTTTCCATTTACAGCTTTAAAGACATAAGGATCATTTCCCGTACTAATTACGGCCTCTACGGGCACTAAAAGCGCTTCGTTTTGATTTATGCTTTTAGATGCGCTGATGACTTGACCAGGTTTCCAATTCAGTTCGGGATTGGGAATGCTAACTTCCACATTGATGCTTCCCGTTTTGGAGTTCGTCGATGGATAGATCTGGGTGACGGTTCCTGTTCTCATTTCATCGTAGAGAGAGATATTAACTTTTTGGTTTTTCTTCCACGATAAGATTTCACTGTCTGGTACGGGGAGGAGTACTTTTAAAGTCTTGATATTTCCGACAACAAATGCCTCACTTCCACTGGAGCCCAGTTGACCATCAGATATCTTTTTTTCAATCACAACACCAGTGATCGGGGAGGTTAAAGTCGCTTTTTTCAGTGACAAGGATGACTGTTCATAAGCAGCCAATGCATCCTCATAGGTAGCCTGTGCCTGAGCTTTACTGGCTAGCCCTTGTTGTATAGTAGCCCTAGCCGATTCCAGCCCTGCTCTGGCCTGATCTATGCCGGCCGAAGCTTGTGCACGCTGTTCCTGGGATGCCCCTGCAAGCAAAAGAGACAATTTCTCTTGCGCATCACTTAAGCTTTTTTGTGCGTTTGCTAATTCCAGCTGCGCATTCTCATTTTCCGTTAAAGATACCGCACCTGCCTGGAATAGACTTTGGGAGCGTGCGGCATCCGCTTTCTTCTTGTTATAATTATTAGTTGCTACAGTAACCGCATTTTGAGACTGTGCTATCTCCTGCTTTTTGGCGCCATTGTTCAATTCCTGCAATTTCGATTGGGCCGCATTGACCTGGGATTGCGAACTATGGATGCCCGCTTGTGCCGATTGGACAGAAGCCTCCGCTTGGCTAACACCAGCCTTTGCCTTTTCCATGGTTGCCTTTGCCCGATCCAGCTGCAACTGGTAATTGGATGTATCTAGCTTCGCAAGGACACTCCCTTTTTCTACTGAATCCCCAACCTCAACCATAGTGCTCAATATACGTCCATCCGCTTCAAAGGAAACATTGGCCTCATTACTTGCCTGCAATGTACCCGCCAAATTAAAATCATTGGCCAAAGGTTTCATTGCAAGTTTCTCCACTTTTACCGGGTGACTGGCTTCTGTTACAGAGTTCTCCGTTGCACTGGAGCAACCGGAAGCTACGATAGCTAATGCAATCCCTGCAATCATTATCCTAATTCCTTTTTTCTTCAACTTCATGTCATCCTCCCTGATTCTCTCTTCTAAAGGTGCTATCAGCAACCCGTGGGTCAAGTAAACTTTTTCATCCTTTTTTCATGTTATAACAATGAACAAACAAAAAAATCGTACAAAGGGGCAAGCACCTTATGTACGACTGGGCAAATAAATAACATATTTTCAGTTATTATTTCTAAAGCTGTAAAATACCACGTTCCAACGAAACAGCAACGGCTTCAGATCTGGAATCAACACCAAGCTTGTTATAAATATTCGTTAAATGTGCCTTTACGGTACGCTCGGAAATTCCCATATCAAACGCAATTTCCTTACTTTTAAAACCATGTGCAACAGACTTTAATATATGTCTTTCCTTATCAGTCAGAACTAAGTTTCTTTCATGTGACTTTGCCTCAGCTTCTCTCTTATTCGTGGCAGCAAATACCCTTGCTGTTATTTCTGGCTGAAGCAGCGTTTCACCCCTTAGCGCAGACTCAATCGTGCGAAATAGGTTTTCCCGACTGGTATCTTTCAACAAATATCCTTTTGCTCCCAAAGAGAGTCCTTTAATCATTAAATCATCTTCGTTATAGGTCGTCAGGATAATGACTGGCGTTTCATTTTGTTTTTCTCTGAGGGCCTTCATGGTTTCCAAACCACTCATTTGTGGCATATATAAATCCAACAGGATGACATCCGGCTGAAGTTCTTCGATCAATTTAAGAGCCGTTACACCTTCTCCAGCCTCACCAATCACTTCATAGCTGTCATGGGTCTCCAGCACCAGCTTTAATCCTTCTCTAACTACCCAATGATCATCGACGATTAAAATCTTGTATTTCATAATAGGTCTCCTTTAGTAAGAGGCGCCTCTATTTTTATAGCCGTACCTTCTTGAAATATACTGCTGATATTGATTTTTCCACCCAGCATCCGTACACGTTCATGTATACCTATTATTCCGTAATGCCCTGTTTGCTTGGCAATAATATCCGTATCAAATCCTTTTCCATCATCACGAATCTCGATTTCAATCTTGCCTTCGTTATCCAAAATACTTATCCATACAGTATTCGCATGTGAATGCTTCGCTACGTTGGTTAAACACTCGCTTATAATAAACAATCCATGTTCGAACACCAGTCTGGGAACCGAAGCTTTAATTTTGATGTTGCGGATTACACGAATGCTCGTAGCCATTGTAAATCGCTGTATTTCTTCCTCCACGGCTTCTGCAAAATCAACTTCCGAGATGGTTTTCGAACGCAGATTGTCTATAGCTCGCCTTGAATCAGACAATGTTCTTCGCACTTGTGACATCGATTGTTGGACGATCTCCTGAGCTCTTTGCGTACTTCCCTTTGTCAGATGGGCATCAATGGCTTCAAGTTGCATGATTAGCCCAGCAAGCCCCTGCGCCAGCGTGTCATGAAGATCACGGGCCATACGTTGTCTTTCGTTAGCAATTGTAAGTTCTTCGACCTTTTGATGTGCGATTTCAAGTTCTTTAAGAACGTTTTGCGTTCGGATTCGTGCTTGAACTTGTTTGAGAAAAAGAATGGCATAAGCTACTATAACAACTGCAATGAGAAAAAATAGCGGGATGAACAATACAAATTGCCTGCCATCATTATGCCAGACTACAGCCACACAAAAAAGTACATAGGAAATCAAAAATACAAGAATGACCTTAAGCGGCTTGTAATAAATACCTATACTCTGACCCACCAAAATTGGCATTAACCCAACCAGCACAATGGAGAAACTGTCAGGTAGAAGAAATGCACTTGAAAAGATCAATCCCCCTTGCACAACAAAATAAGCCCATGAAAAATATTTTGCAACTCTTTGAGCATGCAAGTACAAGAGGATGTGTAATATGAAGATTACAGTAAATAAGACACTTTGCAGCAGATTTAGACCACTAGACAAATGTTGAAGAATGACAGACTCACTATAAATTATAAAAATCCATATTATAGTTAATACTTTTGAAATATCTTTCTTCTCAAATTCACCTTCACTTTCACTTATTTCCGGATCTACATTCTGGACCTGTACATTGAATTCATCGTTCATAATTCCCTCCTACAATTCTAAATTCGGCTTTTCGACTTAATAGAGATAATGGCACTATGACGGCCTAGTCCATTTAGTTTGAACAGAAATCATTTATATATTATTTTACAAAAAAACGAAAAGAAAAAAACGTACACATGGGCAGCTTCACTTGTACGTTTGGGCATTGAATACTTTTTGTTTGATACCATCCAAGTTATGCGTCATATAAAAAGCACGCAGCAGGTTATCCTGTGCGCGCTTGACCACTTACTATTCTTCTTCCAACTCATCTGGTACATCGTATTTATTGATATGTGAAGTCATTGCTGCAACAGCTTCGCTGGCATCCGTTGTGGCCGGTACTTCTCTGACCACATCATCCGTCTGATCACGAAAGTTCAAACGATCTGCCTCAATCTCTTTCTGTTGGTTCGGTTTCATTTTTCACGTCGCTCCTTTCTATTCAAGGGTCTGATCTCGTTCTGTTAACGCGTACAAAGGTACTTCCCGTTCTTCTTCCGGGTTGTTCAGCGCATAGATCCGTGCCGTCTCACGCTGTTCATTCACATGCTGAATATAAATGGGTAGCCCATCACACAACACATTCGCCATTATGGAAGAAGACGCTATTTCTTGCGCTCTTTGAACATTCACTTAGAAAAAACCTCCCTTGCTAAGTAGAGTTCCCCCTTACTATGCACGAGGTAAATATTTGTTATACATATTTCATGCCAACATGTGTTTCACGATCTTGAAAGGATATCATTTGAAAAAATAAATATTATTGTTATTATGGATTGAGAGATTCAGTGAAAACTGCAATCTTAATTGTAGAGAAAAGGAGTAATGATGAATGTTAAACATATTAATGGTTAACTTTCCGGCAGAAGGACATGTGAACCCTACGATTGGGATGACGCAAGCCTTTGCAGCACGAGGGGACCAAGTACATTACATTACAACTGAGAAATACAAGGACAGACTCGAAGCAGTTGGAGCGAAGGTTCACCTGCATTCTGATCTGGTCAGGACCGCTTCTATTGATTCCAATACTCCGGATGGGTTGAGTGCATTTATGAAAATTCATATTCAGACTTCGCTGGACATATTAGCAATTACTCAGCAACTGTCTAAAAGCATTGATTTTGACTTTGTATTCTATGATAGATTCGGAGCTGGCGAGTTAGTTAGAGACTATTTGAAAATCCCTGGTATTGCTTCCTCCCCATCTTTTCTGATTTCACAGAATCGGATGGCTACCAATCTCTTTCGCTTTAATGAAAAAGAGCCGTTTCAACTTGATGAACATGCCACGACCTCACTGCAGCTCATGAAAGAAAGGTTCGGTGTTGCTCCCGAAAATATGGTTCAATTTATGAGCAATACAGGGGCTTTGAATGTTGTATATACCAGTCGATATTTCCAACCAGACGGTGAACAGTATGGTGACGAGAATCTCTTTATTGGTCCCAGCTTTCCAGAACGTAAAGGGGAAAATTCATTTCCACTGGACAGACTAGAGGATAAAAAGGTTTTGTATATTTCGATGGGAACTGTTCTGGACCATACTGAAGACTTTTTTAACACCTGTATTGAAGCTTTTTCCGATTTTGAAGGTATCGTCGTGATTGCAGCTGGCGAGAAAGCTGACTTTACGAAAATCAATCCGGCGCCAGAGCACTTTATCATCTCGCCCTATGTTCCCCAATTGGAGGTATTACGTCATTCAGATGTGTTTATTACTCATGGTGGAATGAATAGTGTAAATGAAGGAATTCACTTTAACGTACCCTTGGTTGTACTGCCGCAGGACAAGGATCAGCCCATGGTCGCGCAGCGGTTAACAGAACTTCAAGCTGGCTATCGCATAACCAAAGACCACATCAATGTACAATCGTTAAGAGATGCCGTACATGAGGTACTGTCGAACGCAACGTATAAAGAGGGCGTACAAAAAATAAATGATAGCTTCCAGCAATCTGGCGGTACAGAAGAAGCCCTCGCAAAAATTGATGCCTATCTTCAAAATAAGCTTGTGTAAATCACACGATTACAATTCTACAAAAAAACAGGAGCCCTGACCATCAAGGGTCGGGTTCCTGTTTATCATGCATTTCTATGTGGAGATATCCCACTTCTGAAACGAAGCCATCGTACACTTTCCGCTCGTGAACGCTCGAATGCCTGTAGATTCTGCTCCCGGATACACTCTTCCTGTGAGGACGTATTCACCGTCGCCGATGAATATTTCCACCGAGCTTTTATCGACAAAAATCCGAAGCTCCAGACGGCCCTCGTTTAAGTTTAAAGGCACTCTTCTCTCTCCGCCCGGGCCTATACCTGCACGCTCACGGTTAAAACGGAACAGACCGTCATCGGGACGATACGAGAGTACAGTCTCCTCTTCGTCGCCCACTCGCAGCTTCAAGCCGAATTCATTGGTGTTACTGGCTTCGAACTCAAATACCGCCTTCAGTTCGTAGCTATCTCCGAACGTTTCCATGATCTGCTCGCCTGTCAGCAAGATATCCCGCTGTTCGAACAGATTGGATCGGTAATTTTCCACCTCTTCAAGCGGACGGAACAGCAATCTGTCGTGGTCGATAACCGCTTCCCGCGGAAGACTCATTGCACCCGCCCAATGGTGCCCTTGCTGGGTCGGCATCTCCGACTCCCACATATCCATCCATCCGATGACGATTCGCCGCCCTTTATCATCCAAGGTTGACTGCGGGGCATAGAAATCAAATCCGTGATCTACCTGAGCATACCGCTCTGCCGTAAATGTTCCAGCCTCCGCATTGAAATCACCTATACCGTACATGGTGGAATGCAGATTGCGGTATGCTTCTCCCTGAGGGGGCATGCGCTGTGGAGACAGCATAAATACGTGCCGACCGCCAAGCGGGAACAAATCCGGACACTCCCAATTATCGCCGAAACGTCCGTCACTCACGGCTAGTACATTGACATACGTCCAGCTTTTCAGGTCTTCAGAACGATAAAGCAGTACAAGTCCGTTCCCTTGGGCATCATTAGAACCAAGAACGGCGTAATATTGATCTTCGTGCCTGAACACCTTAGGGTCACGGAAGTCTTTACGGCTGATCGTGTCCGGTACGGCGTCATAACCGATGACCGGATTGCCCTCCCACTTTTCGAATGTCACCCCGTCCTCCGATACTGCAATCCCTTGTGACTGCTTGTAATCCTGATCCTTGTCAGGCCCGGTTACAACATGTCCGGTATACATCAGGACAAGCTTCCCGTCCTGCTCTATCGCACTGCCAGAGAAGCAGCCATCCTGGTCGAACTCGCCGTCCGGTGCCAAAGCGACCGGTAGATAATCCCACTTCATAAGATCGCGGCTGACTGCATGTCCCCAGTGCATCGGTCCCCATACTGATTTATACGGGTAATGTTGATAGAACAAGTGATACTGCCCGTTATATTGAATGAAGCCGTTCGGATCATTCATCCAGCCGAATTCAGCCATTAAATGGTAGTTCAGCCGATAATCCGGCCGAAGCATATGCTTCGATTGGGAAATAAATTGATCTGCACGCTCTCTCGTATACGTTCTAGTCTGTTTGATAAGGCATCCTACTCCTACAATTATTTAATCGAACCTTGCATAACACCCTGAATAATATACTTCTGGGCGAACAGATAGATGATAATGATCGGAAATATCGTCAGTACCAAACTTGCCATCAATGGACCATAATCCACTGTATAGGTCCCATAAAAGTTATACGTGGACAACGGAAGTGTCCTTTGCTCCGGATCGACCAGAATGAGGGAAGGCAGCAGAAAATCATTCCAGATCCACAGCACATTGAGAATGGAAATGGTGGCAGTCGTGGGCATCAGTACCGGAAACACGATCCGGAAGAATGTTTGAACCCGCGTGCAGCCGTCAATTAGCGCCGCTTCCTCCAGTTCTTTTGGAATACTCTTTACGAAACCATGATAAATGAAGACGGCCAGCGAGCTACCAAAACCGATATACATATAAATCAGCGACCACTTACTGTTCAGCAGATCAAGTGACCCGTAGATTTTCACCAATGGAATCATGATAGCCTGGAATGGAATGATCATGGATGCAACCATCAGCATAAATGTATATTGGTTGAACTTGGTGTTGTTTCTGACAAAATAATGAGCCGTCATCGCCGCAAACAGCGATATAAACAGAACGCTTAACACCGTTATGACCAATGAGTTGGTGAAGGCAGCGATGTAATCCATTTTATCAAATGCATTCATATAATTGACCATACTGAAGCTCTCTGGAAGCGATAACGGATTTGAGGTGATGGCCATGTTTTCTTTGAACGAATTGATCAGCAGAAAGACGAACGGTACGATGAACAATATGAGTATGACTGTCAGCACAATGAATTTGATTACGGAGGAAGCAACTCTTTTTCTTGTCATTACGCCTCCACCTCCAACTTCTTACTAAAATAAACCTGAAGCAGAGTGATGAGAGCAACCATCAGGAACAACACGAATGCTTCTGCTTGCCCCACACCATAATCACGGGAAAGGAATGCCTTTTCATACACATGCATCGACACCATTTGAGTACTGCTGAACGGCCCACCTTTCGTGAGCGCAAGGTTCACGTCATAGACCATAAATCCGCGTTGCAGGGACAAAAATATACATACGATGAAAGAAGGAACCATCAAGGGCAATACCATTTTCCGCAGTCTGGTCCAGCTGTTTGCCCCATCAATGCTTGCAGCCTCCATAATATCATTCGGCACACCCGTCAATCCCGCGATGTAAATGACCATCATGTAACCCGCGTTCTGCCACACCGTTACAATCACGAGTGCCCAGAACGCTTTGTCGGGATCAGCCAGCCAAGTCGTGCTGAGCGACTGTATACTGGCATGTTGTCCCAAATAGACAAGCACGTTGTTGAATATAAACTGCCAGATAAAACCGAGTACAATGCCCCCGACAAGGTTGGGCAGGAAAAATCCTGCCCGGAAAATACTCTGCCCTTTTAACCCTTTAGTCAGCACATAAGCCAGCATAAAAGCGATCACATTGATAAGAACAACGGTATAAAACACATACTTGAGCGTCAAGCCGAATGACTTCCAAAACTCGATATCTCTAAAAACAGCCAGATAGTTTTGGATGCCTACCAGCGATAGTGTGGTGGAAATACCATCCCAGTTTGTGAACGTCAGATAGATGCCATACAAAAATGGAATAATCATTACCGTTATGAAGGCAAACAAGGTTGGGCCCGTAAACAGTAGCCGCGTCCGCAGCCGGTTCCATACTCCTTTTTCCGTAATCATGATGATCCCTTCCTTTGTTTCGGGTTTCTCTCTCTATTCCAGGTAATTTGAAAACAACCTTATTTAACGGTTTTCCAGTAGTTTTCGATTTCTTTAACCAGTGTTGCACGATCTCCCTGTTTCGCCAGATACTTTTGCATGGAAGATCCTGTCTTAGACCAGTGGTCCGCAGGCAGCATGCTCATCGACTGCTCTGACTTGCCTTTTGCAATATAATCCTGGATGGACTTGCCAAGCGGGTCGGCCGCAGGCAGTGTAATATTTTTGAACGCCGGGATAATGTTCGCTTGGTTCACGAGGAAATCCTGGCCTTTCTCATCATATACGATCCAGTTCAGGAACTTCTTCGCCGCATCTTGCTGTTCCGGAGTAGTCTTCTCCTTGTCAATAACAATGCGCTTGGATACAGCGGACGAAATCTCCTGATTGCCGTAGTCATCGGCATTGTTACTGATGGGTACAGGCAAGAAACCATATTCTTTGTTAGCCGTATCAAAACTGTTGATTTGCGGCCATGCCCAGTTGCCCATGAACCAAATGCCAACTTCACCTTTGCCGAGCAGCTCCGGTCCGCGTTCATAAGCTCCTGCTAGCGGAGAAGCCTGATCGATGTTGTATTTCATCATGAGGTCGAATGTATCCATAAGTCCGTTAAATACAGGATTATTAGCCAAGCTAGCCTGGCCCGTTTTTAGTGACGCCATGAATTTGTCCACTTCAGCCATGTCTTTGTTCTGGCCTGCATAAGCAAGAGGCAAATAATGAGCGCCCAGAGACCAGTCCATTGGTGAAATCACCAATGCTTTCTTACCAGATGCCTCAATTTGCTGAAACAGTTTTTCAAGGTCATTTCGGGTTTTAATTGTGGTAGGATCAAAGCTTCCGCCTACCGCTTTATCTACAACGGCTTTGTTGTAAATGAATCCGTAGCCTTCAACAGCCAGCGGAAACGCATAATTTTTGCCGTCAACCGTCGTAGCTGTGGTAGCGTTTTCAACTGTGTCCTTATTCCACTTTTCTCCGCTCAGATCGAGGATACGGTCCTTGAACTTCTCCACATCACCTGTATCTAGCATGATCATGGTCGGCGGGTTTCCGGATGCGTACAAAGCGGAGGCACGCTCAAAAGGCGACCCACCAGTCGGAACCGGCTGGATTTCAACAGTAATACCCGGATTGTCTTTCTGGAAGGCCTTAGCGGCTTCCTCCAGCTGTGGAAGGATTTCGCCTTTGGAGTTCAAAAGCGTAATCTTCACATTTTTCGAATCCCCTGATCCCCCTCCAGAAGCCGAATTACCTTCTCCACCGGAGCCACCACATGCAGACACCACCATAACTAAAAGAAGCAGCATTACCATCCATTGAACTCTTTTGAATTTACTCACTGTTGTCATCCCCTTATTTATATAATGGCTCTGAACACTTAAATAAAACGCTTACAAACGGATTATATGTCAAAGGTTTAACCTGTGTCAATCGTTTGACATGTTATTCCCTTAGCATGTACAAAAAAAAATCTGTTCCCCTTGTTAGAGGAACAGATTTTCATTCAGGTCGTTGCACGCTCAATTAGTTCAACAGGCAACAGATTGACAGGTTGTACCTGCTCCCCCTCCGCCTGCCTGCGGATCAGCTCGACCGCCAGCCTGCCGATCTCTGCAATCGGCTGTCTTACCGATGTAAGTTCTAGCGTCAGCCAGGAAGCAACGCTTACATCATCGAAGCCTACAATGCGCACATTCTCTGGCACATGCCTTCCAGCGCGAATATATTCCTTTAGCGCGAAAGCAGCAATAATATCACTTGTTGCGAATACCCCATCTACATCCGGATGTTCATGAACGAGTTTTGAAATGATCCGCTCGTACTCCTTCTGGTCGAACACATTCAAGTCTGTTTGAACAATCACATGCTGGACATTATGCTTACCCACCACATCCCGGAATGCTTTGGTCCGCTCATTGGACAGCATGTTCAGCTCCAGATTTCCGCAGATATGGGCAATTTTCCGGCAGCCTTTGCGAATGAGCAGCTCCGTAGCCAGCTCGCCTCCGCGATAATTATCCGAGGATATGTAAGGAATATACGGGTCAATCTGCCTATCAAACGTCACGATCGGTGAATTCAAATGTCGGTACTCTTCTACTTCTAATGTATGGCTACCCATAATGATGCCATCCACCCGGTTCCGCTTCAACATATCAATATACACTTTCTCTTTCACGGGATCCATATGTGAATTGCACAGCAGGACCTTGCAGCCATGCTGATAGGCGTAATACTCAACCTGATTGGCAAGCTCACTGAAGAAAGGATGCGAGACATTGGGAATAATAAGGCCAATAATATTGGACTGCTTACGTAGCAGAGATCGTGCTATTTCATTGGGTTGATAATTAAGTTCCTCCATTGCGTCGAACACTTTTTTGCGTGTAGTTTCGCTGATATATCCCCGGTTATTCATTACACGGGATACGGTAGTGACCGACACGCCCGCTTTTAATGCTACATCATGAATTGTCGCCATATGAACCTCTTCCCGTACAAAATAAATACATACAAACTATACTCTCTCCCCATCATTTCAACAACTTTACATAATGGAAGGCCTCATAATGGCCGTCAATCTTACACTAGTCATTTCTATAAGATAATACGACAGCCTATCCAATTGGAAAGGCTGTCGGTAGCTGAAAGTATTAACATCATTCTGATTGTGCGTCCGTCGGTGCATTAATGTATGTATCTGTAAGCACATCAGTCGGTGCAGCCACAGGCACATCATCCGTTGCTGATTCACTGTTCTGGAGTAGTGCTCTCGGATAGGTCCGTGCACGCTCATAGTACCAGTCAAACAAGAAGCGGGCCATCGCCTGACGTCGGTTATCGCCATCCCACTTTAACCCGGCTGTTGGGTCCGCAAATGAACTCCTTGCTCCAGCTTCCAGCAGAAAGCCATTCATGTGTGCGGTCATGCTGACATTACCGGCTGCTATAAAAATGGACTTCGTGTTTTGCCCAAATCCATTATTAGAGCCGTTAAACAAATTCCAGTACTCCGAATCGCCGGGCTGTGTTTTGAACCAGGTAAATTCTGTGATATTTATTGGATAGGCTTGAGCTGCCGCCTTAATGTTGGAATCCCATTGCGATTGTAGCTTGTCCTTGTTATCATGCGCTCCGTAGCCCGGATACCAGTGGACAGCATAGCCGTAGTTGTTTAAGGGGTCGGTCAACGGGTGTTTTGCCGCCGGGCTGTAAAATTGGTTGTATCCAAGCCCTGCAGCCCAGATGACATTATTCGCTCCTTTACTTCGAATCGTGGAAATGATAGAGTTTTGGAATCTTCTCAGATCATTCCAATGGTCAACAAAATCATTTTCGCCAGGATAGCCTCCCCAATGCCCATTCGCATATGACTTAATAGGCTCGTTGATCAGTTCAAACATGACGTTATCTGCGCTATTAATAGCCGGCTGCGAGGCAAGATACCCCCATATTTGATTGAATTTGTCCAGATTGGATTGTGTTGTAGCCTGGTCGTTAGCCAAAGTGAAATCAAGACCAAGGGTAACATAAATGCCCTTTGTTTTCGCATAATTGATGTATGGAATAATCACATTTTGTGTAGCTGCTTGTAAACCTGAGAAATTGTATGACCCTGCGGCCACATCTCCCATATCCTGGCGATCAATAAACAATCGGACCTGATTCATATACCAGCCGTGGTTGCTTCCATACTTCGGTCTGGTGTCTGCAAAGGTGTCAGTGATATCCTTCAAATAAGCCAAAATTGCTGCATGACGATTGTTACCATTTAAATTGAGATAATAATTACTGTTTTGATAGGTCCAGTATGCCCCCGACGGCTGATGCCAGCCACTTAAAACAACAGGTTTTCCGCTGCTGTTCACCAATTGATTGCCCCTGACATGGAGCTTTCCCATAGGCATACCTGACCATGCATCTATATGTTGGCCAAAGACCGGTGTTAAAGGCAATAAGAATACAAGTATCAGAGCTATTTTACATACCATACCTAATTTTTTCAAAGAAAGGCCTCCTCTTCAAAAATTAATTGACTATTATACCAAAAGAATAAAATGGTATAAACATGTAGTGGCTCCGCTTCCTGAGTCTATCCCATTTCAAAATCGTCATTTCCCCCCTTAATAGAATATTTTAATCCTGATTTTCATTTCTTGTATATAATTGTAGTACTTACATTTTTAAACCACAACTTGATAAAATTTAGTTTTTTTTAAATTATGCCTCAAGTGTTAAGTTTGCTATTGTGGACGACTCCATTTCAAACTACAATGAAGATACCAAATTTGGAAGCGCTTTATTTTTTCGGTAAGATGGTCAATACTTGAAATAATGTATCATCGTCATCCATTTCTTTCATGTTTGGTCAATCTTTTATGGAGGTGTAAAATGAAGAAGAAATCTTGGTTCACTTTAATGGTCACGGGCATTGTCTCTCTGTTTTTTTCGGTAAGCGTTTATGCGGGGAATGTTTTTTGGGAACCACTTAATGGTTTCAATTCTGGTGCATGGCAAAAGGCGGATGGATATTCCAATGGGAACATGTTTAATTGCACTTGGCGTGCCAATAATGTCAATTTTACGAACGATGGCAAAATGAAGCTTGGCTTAACAAGTTCTGCGTACAATAAATTTGACTGTGGAGAGTATCGATCGACGAACACTTACAGATACGGCTTATACGAGGTCAGCATGAAGCCTGCTAAAAATACAGGGATCGTATCTTCCTTTTTTACGTATACGGGACCTACTGATGGCACGCAATGGGACGAAATAGATATTGAATTTTTAGGCAAAGACACGACAAAAGTGCAATTCAACTATTATACAAACGGGGTCGGTGGTCACGAGAAGATTGTTGATCTGGGCTTTGATGCATCAAGAGGCTTCCACACCTATGCTTTCGATTGGCAGCCAGGGTACATTAAGTGGTATGTTGACGGGGTTCTAAAGCATACAGCAACTACGAATATACCGAGCACGCCAGGCAAGATTATGATGAATTTATGGAATGGCACCGGCGTTGACGACTGGCTGGGTTCGTATAATGGAGCGAATCCGCTATACGCCGAATACGATTGGGTAAAATACACGAGCAATTAGCCCGTAGCACAAAAGCAGCCCTGTAGTGGCTGCTTTTTTTGTGATGCATTGATTTAGCCATGTTCCGGCCATGAAGAAGATTGCTAGAAGTCTATTCAAAGCTGGCGATCACCCGATGCGCAGCTTGAATATAATCAGTGGTGAGGATTCTGACAATCGTCGTCTTGCCCGCGCCGTTGGAGCCAAGCAGGGCGAAAATCTCCCCTCGCTTCACTTAAAAATCCACGCCTTTTAGGACTTCTATGTCCTTGAAAGACTTTCGCATCCCGATATCCCCCTTTTACTTTGTTTTATCCGTAACCTTTTTCATGGCCTTGTTACCTTCTTGGTCAACAGATTCTTGATAGATGTCAGCGTAAGTTTTTGAATCTTTGATTAGATCGTCGCAGAATGCCGCTACGTCACTGCCTGTCACTTCGAGCACGCCTTTCCCCAAGGCCGCGCCCTCTTCAAAAAGATCGATGATTCCCGAGAGTAAACCTGTCCCGTCGGTTAGCTCAACAGGGCCGACCTTAAAGAGATATTTTCGAATCTCTTTATAAACAATCTGATAATCTTGCGGCAGCGCTTTGACACGCGCCACGTGCGCTCGCCACTCTTTTTTGCCTTCGATGGTATCTCGTATTCTCATTTTATCCTCCTCCTATTCACCTAATTTTTTAGCGATATTATTGTTTAGTTGCTCGCGCCACTTGTCGCGAAAAGACTTTGCCCCTTCTTCGCCGGCCAGCGCTGAACAAAAGCCTTTGATGTCGTCACTCAAAACCTCTTGGACACTCTGACCGTCCGCCGCCGTTTCTTCTAGTAGGCCAAGCACACCGTCAAGAATTGGCATGAGGTTGCGACCGGTGAAATCTGAGTACCCCCAAAGATTGGCATTCATTTTTTTCCATGCCGCTTGATAATCAGCTGGCAGCTTTTTGACTCGCGATTCAAAAGTTTTGAATTCTTTAGTCATGTCGCTGCCAGTGATTTTTTCCCAAAAATTCACTATTTTCTCTCCTTTAACTCGTTAATTTTTGATGATACGAACTCCCATTTTTCCCAGAACTTCCGCAGTTCCTCGCGTCCCGCGTCGTTGATCGCAAAAAACTTTCGCGGCGGTCCCATTTCGGAGGGCTTCTTGGTGATCTCCACCAACTTGTTTTTTTCAAGCCGGATCAGGATGGTGTACACCGTTCCCTCCACAACATCTGTGAAGCCGAGGGCGTTCAGCCGCCGCGTGATTTCGTAGCCATAGGTTTCTTTGCGGCTTATAATTTCAAGGACACAGCCCTCAAGCACGCCTTTGAGCATTTCCGTTAGGTTTTCCAGCACAATCACTCCTTGCTATTCTGTACAACCAGTATGCAGTGATACTTACTACCGCTATAAAGTATCACGTAGTAGATGAATTGTCAATAGCGTTATCTTTGACACGGATTTTACATTTTCAACTACCCTGCCCGTTAGCTTAATGAAAACGGAGCAGTTGCTGACAGCAAACTGCTCCGTTTAAATTTAAAATAATGCGTCCCAATCGTCTAATAATTGCCGCTTATAAAAAATGAGTTCTTCGATGACAAAATAACTTCATGTCTTGAACAATGGAGATTTATCTGAACCACCAATCAAATCAACTGTGAAAAATATGGAGATGAAGTGTCCTCTGTAGGCTATTGTTTTTACTGCACTTGAAGTGAGACGAACAAGTGAGGGGGGGTTCCCCTCACTCTATTCTTAACTAAGAATAGTATACTTGTTCTACTTTATATAATGTATCCTCGATAGTTGGACAAAGTTCGGCATCTACTTTGTGAAATTTAACTCTAAAATATAAACTTTTCAAGAAGTTCTTTATATTATTTTTTTGCTTAAAGGCATGAAGAAATTCTGGATTTTTCTCCACATCACCAAAACTTTGGATCCATTTCTCTACATAGGTCTGACTAAGTATTTTTCTATTTAAAACACTAATTACGGATTTCACCATTCTTTCATCTTCCCCATCGGAGTAAACTCGATCTGATATGGTCATCTTCTCATAAACCAAATCGAGGATAGCTAAGAGGTCTTTTTTGTCCAGTTCGGAACATTGGGCCAGATCGTCCAAAGCATCTGCTGCATGAGCTATGGCATGAGCCCATCCTTTTTCTTCATCATACCCACGGTAATCTCGCTCCTTATGTATATTATAAAATACTTTCTCCTTGATCTGATGAATATGCTCACTTGAGAGAAATGGTGATTCCCTATGCCTCATAAGGAGAAGCGGTATAACTAGCATAGAGAAAGATCTAGTGAAGACAGAGTCTGTATTTATTTCATCAAGCCTGAAAAGCAAATGGTTTTTATCCAAAATAACGGGTAGGAGTTGTTCCAGTTCGTTTACAGTTAGAGCATTACCGGGAATCCAATTGGATAAGGTAGTATAAATTAGCTCATCACGTAATTGGGCATCTAAAGAACCGATGTTATTCATCATCTCTTGTATCAATTGGAATGTATCGGAAGGTGCTTGGTAGTCATTTGCTTTTATCAATATCAACTTTTCTTTTAGACTCATATTACACACTCCTACTATATTGCTATTAATTTTTATTCATCTCTATTTTAGTAACGATCCAAGCTAGTTCGCATTCAAAGATATATGTACGCGCTTAAACTTGTCTTCCTTTAAAGTGACATAATAATCTTATACATGGTTCTCTTAGTTTGAATATTCTTAAATTGAAGCTTGGGACCAGAATTGACTTTCATCAATGGACAATTCATAGCTCAACGAAATCCCTAACCGTATCATTGATTTGGAGATTTCTTAACGAATAAATTCTTGTCCTCTTTCAGATCAAACAACTTAATTTTCAATCCAATACATAAAAATGCAATCAGCAGAAACAATATTCCGCTCCACGTAATTTGATGTGTTCCCATATGGGATAGAAACCATCCGCCTAGTGCGGTGCCGAGTGTGACACCCAGATTTGCGAAGGAGACAAATAAGCTGTTAGCAAACTCAGGTGCTTCACGGGCCTCCGAGGTTAGCCATGTTTGACTTATAATGAGACCGCCAGTAAAGACGGCTCCCCATACCAGTACGATGGCAATCATCGGAATGGAGTAACGTCCAAGACAAAATATCAGCAAATACATACCGGCAAGCACAATGGGATAAAACACGGTGGTTTTGACCATGTCCTTACTTAAATATTTTGCCGTTTGCAGATTCCCAATTATGCCGCTGACGCCAAAAAGAACGAGCATAAAACTGACGGTTTCACCATTCATACCTGTCACCGTCTTGAGATACTCTGCAAAATAGGAATAGACAGAATATAAAGCCGCCAGGATGAAGCAAGCCGTAGTAACGTTAAGCCATAGCTGCGGCTTTGCTAATATACGTAATTGTCGGCCATAGGTCAATTTACCTTGTACGGGTAATGACGGAACGAACGCAGCAATTCCGATCAGAGCTAGCGTATTTATTCCGGAAGAAAATAGAAAGGCGGCTTCAAGTGAAAACTGATCCCCAATAAACGATGTGACCGGAATGCCTAGTACCATCCCGACCGTTAACCCCATAAAAACTTTGGCCACTGCGTTGGTACTTTGTTCTTTTGGAACCGAGCTGGCGGCGGCTGCAAATGCAACAGAAAAATAAACTGGATGAAGAACAGCAGGCAGCAGTCTAAACAGTAATAAGGCAGTAAAGGTTGGGGCAAAGGCGGAAATCAGATTAGAAATGGCGAAAACAGCAAGTACCCCGGACAAAATTTTTTTTCGGTTAATACCGGAAAATAAAAGAGTCATAAACGGACCAGTAAGGGCAATGATCAAAGCAAACGTGCTAACGAGCAAACCTGCTTGAGAAGCACTGATTTGGAAGCGCTCAGAAATTTGAGGCAAAATCCCCACTACACCAAACTCTGTATTGACAATACCAAATACACCAAGAGCGATAAGGAAGGTGAAGAAAGACTTATTCGTTTGCAATTGATTTTCATCCTTTCGATTGTGAAAATATTATACTATACGGATATGTATACCATGTTTTAGTGTAAAGCCAACCCCAAATGCTAAATAGAAGTTAGCTTCTTCATGTTCTGTCAGGGTATTATTCAGCTGAACGGTCTGTTGGTTGTTCATTTAACTTTTGCTTTAATGCGTGCCTGTTCTCCAATTCCTTGTAAGTAGTAATTTTTTCTGCTAGTAAATGAAGATTAGTCTGAAGTTCCATGAGGGCTTTTTGAACTTCTGAGTAATGTTCTTCTAGAAGAATTCTTCTTGCAGTGAGAGTTGGATCTCCTTTCCTTTTAAGTTCCGCAATTTCGAGCATATTGGTTAATGTCATTCCGGTAGCTTTAAGACGATTAATAAACTCGACCCAAGTTACGTCTTCAGAAGTAAAGCAACGATGTCCATGTTCATTACGATCAATGGAAGTTAGGAGACCTATTTGCTCATAATAACGAAGCGTATGGACACTAAGACCTGTAAGGGCGGCGACTTGCCGAATGGTTAGTGAGTTATTCATGATCCCAGTATATCCCTTCGAGTAAACTCGAACGCAAGATTTTTTTTGGGGGCCAATTTTCATTAACACGAAAAAAGGCAGCTGATTGTTGGCCCAGCTGCCTCCGTTACATCCCCAAGGGCAATTTATCATAAAAAGAAAGTTGGAAACTTGTACTATTACGATAATATAATTTTCATAACCATTTCCTCAATATCCTGAATGTCGCATATAACGAGCTTAAATGATCAATTTTCTTTTTCAAAGAATTATCTCTAATAATCTGTCCATCTTTAGTCCATTGTTCATATATTTGAACTAACCGCCCTGTAGTTCGTGAGAGTTCAAGAAGTGCTGTCTTCAGATGCTCTTTTTGAACTAAAGTTAGGTTATTATCCATTTATATTTCATTAAATTCTTCTATCAAATCTCTTACTAATTCATTATTCACTTCTTTCAACGAAACCATTATATCTCTAGCTAGTTTATTAATTCTCTTTTTTTGTTCGAATGATAGCTTGATTTTACTTAATTCTTTAAATAGTGAACTTATGGAAGGTAGATTACTATTCCAGCCTCCTGATTGTAATACTGAAAAAAACGTTTCGGCATAATACCAAAAGTCTTCTCCAAGAGCTTCACGTTTCCTTTTTATCCTGTAGTCTTCGTGTGCCTTTTGTTGTTCTTCTGGTGTCATAGTCAAAAGATTAAACTCGTCTGCAACGATCGGCAATTACTTCTTTTCGTTTTTCGGATTTCTGTTGTATTTTGCCGATTTTCCAGTAAATTGAAATCGTTACTCAGCGGCACTTGACGTCAGATTCCTGTGGTGGATTTTTCCCTTTCATTTGGAAAAAAACACCCGGCAGGATGCGTACCGAGAAAAATACGGCATACACCCAAGCCGGGTAAGGGATTAGAAAATAATATCAATGGCCTCTAGCACATCTTGCTCCTGTTCGGATTGCCCGTTCAGGGAAATATCCTTCAACAGCACCGAAGGCTGTTCGCAAATTTGGGTGATGATCACGAGCAGGTCCTGAGCGAAATTATCGATCAGATTGCGCGTAAACAACTTGGTAGCATATTCAAACTGCCCGTTCATTCCCTCATCCAGCAACGAAATGACCAAGGTAAGATCAAATTGGGAAACCGTATGAGTTTCCGGATAAGATTCGATCTTGATATCCCCGAAGCTTTGAACGTTATCTTCCTTGGTTTCCAGAACAAACATGACATCGAATACAGGATTGCGGCTTTGATCTCGCGGTGCCTGCAGCTTTTTCACAAGCTCCTCGAACGGATAATCCTGGTGGTCGTAGGCCCCCAGCATCGTTTCTTTGACTTCGTTCAAGTAAGCGAGGAACGTCTTCTCCCCGGACGGATAATGGCGAATCGCCAAAGTGTTGACAAACATTCCGATGAGCGGCTCCAGGTCGGCATGTGTACGGCCCGAAACCGGCATGCCTACAATGAAGTCTTCTTGTCCCGAGTACTTGCTGAGCAGGATTGAATAGGCCGCCAATAACACCATATAAAGGGTGGCGCCGTTCTCATCGGCGATGCGCTGCAAGCGGTCGGTCATCTGCTTGTCGATGCTGAAAGGCAGCACATCTCCCTCAAAGCTGCGAGCGGCAGGTCTGACAAAGTCCGTAGGCAGTTCAAGCGTCGGCAGTTCGCCTTCCAGCACGTCCAGCCAGTAGGCTTCCTGACGTTTCAGTCGCTCTTTTACAGGTTCGGACTGCTGCCAAGCGGCGAATTCCTTGTATTGAATCCGAAGTGGTTCCAGAGTCTCGCCGTTATACAGGCGCAGCAACTCTTCGACAAAGATGCCCATCGACATGCCATCCGTGACGATATGATGAATGTCCAGCATGAGCAGTTGCCGTTCCGCTTCCCATTCGACTAAGCCCACACGCAGCAGCGGCGGCCGCTCCAAATCAAAGACGCGTACAAAGCCGTCTACGATGCTCTTCGTTTCACTTTCCGTCGCTTTCGTATACTCGACGGCAAACTTCAAGTCCGGATAAATCCGTTGTACCGGTTCGCCGTCGACCATTTCGAAGCCGGTTCGCAAAATTTCGTGACGAGCTATCAATCCTTTGAGCGCCGCCTCGAATTGATTTCGTTCCAAGCGCCCGACGAGAACCGTCATGCCGGACATGTTGTAGCTAAGCTCGGCGCCTTCCATCTGCTGCTGGATGTACAGCCGTTTTTGCACGGAGGAAAGCGGATAGTAATCCCTCTCTTCCAGAACCGGAATGGAGAGGTGTTCCTGCCGCTCCAATTGGCTGATCGCTTCGGCCATCGCTTCGATGGTCGAGTGCCGGAACACATCGCGCAGCGGCAGGTCCACGCTCAGCTCCTTGTGCACCTTGCTGACCAGTGTCGTCGCCCGCAGGGAGTGACCGCCGAGGTCGAAGAAGTTGTCCGTCACGCCAATCGTGACCGCCCCCAGCACGTCCTGCCAGATGGCGACCAGTTTCGCCTCCAGTTCGGTGCGCGGCGCCACATATTCGCGGCCTCCGCCTGCTCCCCCTTCCGGTGCCGGCAGCGCCTTCCGATCGATCTTTCCGTTCGGCGTCAAAGGCAGGTGCTCCAGCTCCACGAAGTACGACGGGATCATGTACCCCGGCAGCTCGCTGGCAATCGCCCGCTTCAGGTCCGCCGCCGTCAAGCCTTCTTCCGCTGTATAATAAGCGCACAAAGCTTTCTGACCTTCTTGATCTTCCCTGACGACGACGACCGCTTCCTTCACGCCACCTACACTCAGCAGCTTCGCTTCGACTTCACCCGTCTCAATCCGGTACCCCCGGATTTTCGCCTGGTTATCGATCCGGCCGATGAAGTCCACGTTCCCGTCCTCCATCCACCGCGCCAAGTCTCCCGTGCGGTACAACCGCTCGCCCGCGGCGAACGGACTGTCTACGAACTTCTCTTCTGTCAGCTCCGGACGGTTCAAGTACCCGCGCGCCACTCCGACTCCGCCGATAACCAGCTCGCCCAGCACCCCCACCGGCACCGGGTTCAGGTACGCGTCCACGATGTAGAATTTCGCATTCAGCCACGCTTTGCCGATCGGCACATGGCCTGTCTGCGGCAGCTTCGTCAGCTCCTCGTCGTAGAAACTGGAGTCGATTGCCGCTTCCGTCACACCGTATGCGTTGATGATCCGGAACAACGAGCCGAAGCGTTCCTGCAAGGTTCGGTAATCCGCCACGCTACAGCTGTCCGAGCTCGTGATCAACAGCTCCATCCAGCTCATATCCAGTTGCTGCTCGTGCACGTACTCCAGGAACGGCACGATCAGCGCCGGCGTCGATTCGAAGATGGTGACCCGCTCCTGCTCAATCCAGTAGTGCAGACGAGACGGATCGATCCGGTCGTCCTTCGGCACAATCACCATCGTGCCTCCGTTGTACAGCGTCCGCGCGATATCTCCCACGAACACGTCGAACGAGAAGCTGGCCAGCTGCAGCAGCCGCACCGGGAACTGATCCAACCGGTATTCCCGCCGGTAGCCCGCCGCCGTGTTCACCAGGCTGCGGTGCTCGATCATCACGCCCTTCGGCTTGCCCGTCGTTCCCGACGTGTAGATCACATACGCCAGATCCTCCGGACGGGCTTCATGGAAGCTGTCGGCATTCGTCCGCTCGTCGCTGTACGACGCTTCGTCGTCGAGGTACAGCACCGCCGCCAGCGCTAGCTCCTCTTCGCCGAGCCAGGCTTCGGCGCGCTCTCGCAACGGCGTTTGCGTCAACAGCACCTTCGCTCCGCTGTCTTCAAGCATGAACCGCACGCGCTCCGCCGGATAATCCGGGTCGAGCGGCACATACGCCCCGCCTGCTTTCCAGACGGCCAGCACGGCCACCAGCAAGTCCACCGAACGCTCGGCGAGAATGCCGACGATCGTCTCCCGGCCGATGCCGCTTGTGCGCAGCGTAGCCGCCAAGCGGTTCGCCCGCTCGTTCAGCTCCGCATACGTCAGCCGGTCGTTCTCGTACACGACGGCCGCCTCTTCCGGCGTGCGCTCCGCCTGTTCCTCAAACAGCCGGTGGAACGCGGCCGCAGGAGCCGCTTCCGGCTGCGCCGGGTTAAACGCGCTGAGAATTTGCTCTTTTTCCGCCGGTGTCAAAATGCCCAGGTCGGCAATAGTCGCCGACGGGTTGCGGAGAATGGATTCAAGCAGCTGCAAGTAGTGGGCGGCCAATTTCTCCACCGTTTCGGTTTTATAAAGAGCAGTGGCATATTCAAACAGATATTCCAAGCCTTCCTCGATCTCCGTGACGTCCAAGCTGAGATCGAATTTAGCAACAATTTCTTCGCTGGCATACGTCGACAAATGGAGTCCGGGAAGCTGCATTTCCAAATTCTCTGTATTTTGCAAAGCAAACATCGTATCGAACAGCGGATTGCGGGATAAATCGCGAGCCACGTTCACTTTATCCACCAGTTCCTCAAACGGATAATTCTGATGTTCAAAAGCGCCCAGCGTCGTCTCCTTGATTTCCTTCAAGTAGTCAAGGAACGTCTTACCGGCAGCCGGATAACTGCGGATGGCCAGGGTATTGACGAACATCCCGATCAGCGGCTGAACGTCGCTGTGATTTCTGCCCGCAATCGGCGTACCGACCACCACGTCTTCTTGCCCTGTATACTTATGCAATAATATTGTATAACCAGCAAGCAGAACCATGTAAAGCGTTGCGCCATTCTCGGCTGCAAGCCGTTTCAGACCCTCGCTTTTCTCGCTATCCATAAACAATTGCAGCGTGCGGCCCTCGTAGCTCTGCATAGATGGGCGCGGATAGTCCGTCGGCAATTCCAAAACCGGCAGCTCTCCGCGGAACATGTCGAGCCAGTAGGCTTCCTGCTTGGCAAGCTGAGCTTTCTGCTTGTCCGATTGCTGCCATACCGCATAATCTTTGTACTGAATGCTGAGCGGCTCCAACTGTTCCCCGCTGTACAAGCGGACGAACTCTTCGATCAGTACGTCAATCGAAACGCCGTCGGATACGATATGATGCGTATCGAACATTAGAATGTGCCGGTCCGGCGCCAGTTCGGCAAGGCCTACCCGCAGAAGTGGCGGCTTCGCTAGATCAAACGGACGAACGAATTGGCGCACCGTTTCTTCCGCCTGCTCCCCGCTGATCTGCACATATTCCACCTGGAAGGCGGCTTCTTCGTAAATCCGCTGAACCGCTTCGCCTTTTACCATCTCAAAGCCGGTACGCAGCGTCTCATGACGAGCTACGAGCCCGCGGAACGCTTCTTCAAACCGCTGCCGGTCGAGCTCCCCTTCAAGCAGCATAGCTCCCGGTATGTTGTAGCTCAACTCGGCTCCTTCCAGCTGGTTCAAGATATAGAGACGTTTCTGAGCGGAAGAGAGCGAATAATACTCGCTAGGTTCCGCAGCCGGAATAGCTGTGAACGAGCCGATCTCCAGCCGCTCCATAGCCGCGGCCATTTCCTCAACCGTTGAGTAGCGGAATACGTCGCGAAGCGGGAATTCAACGCCTAGCTCCTTATGCATTTTGCTGACAAGCGTCGTCGCCCGCAGGGAGTGGCCGCCGATGTCGAAGAAGTTGTCCGTTACGCCTACCGCCTTCTCCCGAACAAGCACATCCTGCCAAATGGCGGCCAGCTTCGCCTCCAGTTCGGTGCGCGGCGCCACGTATTCGCGGCCTCCGCCTGCTCCCCCTTCCGGTGCCGGCAACGCCTTCCGGTCGATTTTCCCGTTCGGCGTCAGAGGCAGGCGCTCCAGCTCGACGAAGTACGACGGGATCATGTAACCCGGCAACTCGCTGGAGATCGCCCGTTTCAGGTCCGCCGCCGTCAAGCCTTCTTCCGCTGTATAATAAGCGCACAAAGCTTTCTGACCTTCTTGATCTTCCCTGACGACAACGACCGCTTCCTTCACGCCACCTACACTCAGCAGCTTCGCTTCGACTTCACCCGTCTCAATCCGGTACCCCCGGATTTTCGCCTGGTTGTCGATCCGGCCGATGAAGTCCACGTTCCCGTCCTCCATCCACCGCGCCAAGTCTCCCGTGCGGTACAGCCGCTCGCCCGCGGCGAACGGGCTGTCTACGAACTTCTCTTCCGTCAGCTCCGGACGGTTCAAGTACCCGCGAGCCACTCCGACTCCGCCGATGACCAGCTCGCCCAGCACCCCGACCGGCACCGGATTCAGATGCGCATCCACGATGTAGAATTTCGCATTCAGCCACGCCTTGCCGATCGGCACATGGCCTGTCTGCGGCAGCTTCGCCAGCTCCTCGTCGTAGAAGCTGGAGTCGATCGCCGCTTCCGTCACGCCGTATGCGTTGATGATCCGGAACAACGAGCCGAAGCGTTCCTGCAAGGTGCGATAATCCGCCACGCCGCAGCTGTCCGAGCTCGTGATCAACAGCTCCATCCAGCTCATATCCAGTTGCTGCTCGTGCACGTACTCCAGGAACGGCACGATCAGCGCCGGCGTCGATTCGAAGATGGTGACCCGTTCCCGCTCCATCCAGTGGTGCAGACGAGACGGATCGATCCGGTCGTCCTTCGGCACAATTACCATCGTGCCTCCGTTGTACAGCGTCCGCGCGATATCTCCCACGAACACGTCGAACGAGAAGCTTGCGAGCTGCAGCAGCCGCACCGGGAACTGATCTAACCGGTATTCCCGCCGGTAGCCCGCCGCCGTGTTCACCAGGCTGCGGTGCTCGATCATCACGCCCTTCGGCTTGCCCGTCGTTCCCGACGTGTAGATCACGTACGCCAGGTCCTCTGGACGGGCTTCATGGAAGCTGTCGGCATTCGTCCACTCCTCGCTGTACGAGGTTTCGTCGTCCAGGTACAGCACCGCCGCCAGCGCCAACTCCTCTTCGCCGAGCCAGGCTTCGGCGCGCTCTCGCAGCGCCGTTTGCGTCAGCAGCACCTTCGCTCCGCTGTCTTCGAGCATGAACCGCACGCGCTCCGCCGGATAATCCGGGTCGAGCGGCACATACGCCCCGCACGCTTTCCAGACGGCCAGCACGGCCACCAGCACGGCCACCGAACGCTCGGCGAGAATGCCGACGATCGTCTCCCGGCCGATGCCGCTTGCGCGCAGCGTAGCCGCCAAGCGATTCGCCCGCTCGTTCAGCTCCGCATACGTCAGCCGGTCGTTCTCGTACACGACAGCTGCCGCTTCCGGCGTGCGTTCCGCCTGTTCCTCGAACAGCCGGTGGAACGCGGCCGCAGGAGCCGCTTCCGGCTGCGCCGGGTTAAACGCGCCGAGAATTTGCTCTTTTTCCGCCGCCGTCAAAAGCTCCAACTGATTCACGCGGATGTTCGGATTAGCCGCAACCTTCTCCAGTGCCCGGGCAAAATGACCGTGGATCAGCCTGATGTCTTCCTCTCTGAACGTCAGCGCATTGTACGTAAACCGCAGCAAAATATGCTCTTCCGGAATGACGGTAATGTCCAGGTCGTAGTTCGTTTGCTCCGGCGACTGGATATTAGCGATTTTCAGCGCTTCTTGGTCTCCGCCGACGACCTGCTCAATCTGTTCTTCCATCGGATAATTTTCAAAGACCATGATATGGTTGATCAAGTCGCGCTTTTGCTCGCTCAGCGACTGAATTTCGAACAGCGGGAACGTTTCGTAAGCTCCCGATGCCAGCGCTTGGTCCTGGGTTTTTCTCAAGATATCGGCTACCGTCTCCTCGGCTTTGCCTTGAATACGGACCGGGATCGTATTAATAAACAGGCCGATCATGCTTTCGATGCCCGGAATTTCCGCCGGACGCCCGGATACGACGGAGCCGAATACGACATCCTGGCTGTTGTTGTATACCTGCAGAACCAGTCCCCATACGGTCTGCATGAACGTATTGAGCGTCACCTGCTGCTGGCGCGCCACCCGCTCGATTTGCCCAGTCAGTTCCTTGCTGAGTTCCACATCGATTTCAGCTGCTTCAAAAGCGTCCTGCTTCAGCTGCGTTTTCTCCTGGGGCAGCTTGGTCTGCTGATCGTAACCCGCCAAATACTCGGACCAGTAACGCGAAGCTTTCGCGGCATCTTGAGCTTCCAGCCATTCGATATACCGGGAGTACGAGGTAACCGGAGGAAGCTCCAGCGTCCGCTTCTCGTGGAACGCGAAGTAGGTGTCGAACACTTCCTTGATCATGAAGGACATGCACCAGCCGTCCATCAAAATGTGATGGTGACTCCAGATCACATGGTAGGACTCGTCGCCCGTGCGCAAAACTGTCACGCGCATAAGAGAGCCTCGGGCAAAATCGAACTTGTTCGCTTTATCCGCGCTGACAAAATCGGCTATCGTCTTCTCCGGGTCTTCATCGCTTACCGAGCGAATATCTTTGAAGTACACTTCACACTTCCGCTCGCGGAATACCACTTGAAGCGGCTCGTCTCTCCAGCCAGTAATAAAGTTGGTCCGCAGCGCCTCATTCCGCTGCACCAGCGTATCCAATCCTTGGGTGAAGGCTTCGACATTCAGGCTTCCGTACAGATCGAAGGTCACCTGTTCGAAGTAAGCTTCCGAATCGGCATCCAGCAGGCTGTGGAACAACATCCCTTTTTGCAGCGGAGTCAAGGTGTATACATTCTCCAGTTCGCCGAGCGCCGCCGTATGTTCGGACAGCCGCTCCAGTTCTTCCACCGTCACATCTTGAAGCAGTACGTCGCTAGGCGTAAGCTCCGGCCGCTCTTTCGATACGCAATGGCTGATGACTTCACGCAAGCTCGATTGAAGCAGGGTGCCCAGGCGCTCTACCGTTTCCCGTTTATACTGGGTTTCCCCATAACGGATCGTGAGTTCCAGCACTCCTTCCGACACCATACCGTTAATATCGAGGACAAAATCCATCACTGCATTCGGGCTTGAATCGGAGCCCGGGCTGAACGGAGACGGCTGCGAGTCGCTGCTTTCGTAATCCTGGTCGAACTGACCCAAATAGTTAAAGCTGATCTCCGGCTCCAAAGCGAAGCGCTCGCCGTCACGCGACGCCGACAAATAACGCAGGATGCCGTAGCCGATTCCTTTGTTCGGAATGCGGCGCAAGCTTTCCTTAACCTGTTTCACCTGATGACCGAGCGCCTGGGCGTGACCCGGCTCCAGAACGACAGGGAATTGGCTTGTAAACCAGCCTACTGTGCGCGTAATGTCCACATCCGGCAAAATATCTTCCCGGCCGTGGCCTTCGAGATTCACCAGCACGCGTTCCCGGCCGCTCCAAGCTTGTACCGCGAGGCCAAGCGCAGCAAGCAGCAAATCGTTCATTTCCGTATGGTAAGCACGGTGTGCCTGCTTCAGCAGCTGTTCGGTTTCCTCTGCCGTCCAGTGAACGGTCACGAGCCCGCTGTCCTTCAGCTTGGATCTGCCTTGTTCAAAATCCTTCGGAAGCGGCTCATAGGTCAATTGCTCGATATGTTGCCAATACTCTCTCTCGCTTTCCATCGCCGGACCGTTCGCATAATCAGCAAGCTGTTTCGCCCACGTTTGGAATGAATCCGTTTTGAGCGGCAGACGGATCGGCTGCCCTTGCAGCGCCTGCTCATAGCCGGCAGCAAAATCCTCAAGCAGAACCCGCCAGGATACGCCGTCTACGACCAAGTGATGGATCGCGATGAGCAGGTGGTCGCCGTCGTCGCAGCGGAACAAGCCGAGCTTCACCAGCGGACCGTTTTCCAGATCGATGCTCGCTTGAATGTCATTCGCCTTAGCCTCTACCGCTTCTTTCACGTCGCCGACTCCTTTGAAATCGACAACTTCCAGATCGAACAGCGCTTCGTTCTCCCCGGCGCCGCGGTTCCAGGCGATATAGCCGTTCTCGGTTTGGCGGTAAACCGTACGGAGAGCATCGTGATGCACGACAAGCTGACGCACCGCTTGGCGTAAAGCTTCTTCGTCAAAGCCTTGCTTGGAGAACTGCATGAACGCCTGGTTGCTGTGATGTACGTCAGCCGGATTTTGTTCAAAGAACCAGCGCTGAATCGGGGTCAAGATGACCTCTCCCGTCACTTCGGCCTGGCTTGCCGTTCTCTCCGCCGTTTGCAGATGCAAACTAAGGGCGGAAATCGTCGGGTAATGGAACAAATCTTTCATGACCAGCTTGTACCCCGTTTGCAAAAGACGGGACGATACCTGCAAGGCCTTGATCGAATCGCCGCCGAGCGCAAAGAAATTGTCCATCGTGCCGACCTGATCCACGCCCAGCACCGACTGCCAGACCGACGATAGTGCTTGCTCGGCAGGAGTACGAGGCGCCGTGTATGCAGCCTCGACACGAATGCTTCCTTCCGGCACAGGCAGCGCTTTACGGTCGATCTTCCCGTTCGGCGTAAGCGGCATTTGATCCAGGCGCATGATGCGCGAAGGCACCATATGGGAAGGCAGCGCGGCGTCCAGATGGGCCACAAGCCTTTCCAGATCGAAGCTGGAATCCGCTACGACATACCCGCACAAATATTTCTGCCCCCGCTCGTCCGTCCGGTCGATGACAAGCGCTTGACGCACGCCGGCAAAATTTTTCATGGCCGCTTCAATTTCACCAAGCTCGATCCGATAGCCGCGAATTTTAACCTGGTTGTCGATCCGGCCGATGAAGTCCACGGTGCCGTCTGGCATCCAGCGCGCCAGGTCGCCCGTCCGGTACAGCCGCTCCCCAGCGGCGAACGGGCTGTCTACGAATTTCTCCGCCGTCAAATCCTGGCGGTTCAAGTAACCGCGGGCCACACCCGCTCCGCCGATAACCAGCTCGCCCAACACCCCGATCGGCACCGGCTTCAGATTCGCATCCACGATGTAGAACTTGGCGTTCAGCCACGCTTTCCCGATCGGCACGCTGCCCGTCTTCGGCAGCTTCTCCAGCGGCTCGTCATAGAAGCTGGAGTCAATCGCCGCTTCCGTTACGCCATAGCTGTTAATAATACGGAACTGCGAGCCGAAGCGCTCCTGCAAGGTGCGGTAATCCGCTACGCTGCACGCATCCGAGCTTGAGATCAGCAGCTGCATCGAGCTGAGGTCCAGACCCTCGGCATGCACATGCTCCATGAACGGCACGATCAGCGCCGGAGTCGATTCGAACACCGTCACGGCGTAGTCGCGAATCCAGCCGTAGAGGCGGGTTGGATCAATCCGGTCGTCCTTCGGCACGATGACCATGGTGCCGCCGTTGTACAGCGTCCGCGCAATGTCCCCGACGAACACGTCGAACGAGAAGCTCGCGAGCTGCAGCAGCCGGATCGGGAACTGATCCAGGCGGTATTCCCGCCGGTAGCCCGCCGCCGTGTTCACCAGGCTGCGGTGCTCGATCATCACGCCCTTCGGCTTGCCCGTCGTACCGGAGGTGTAGATGACGTAAGCCAAATCGCGCGGCTTGTTCACATTCGCCGGATTCGATGCGAGATCCGACGCTAGTACGTTCTTCTCGGCTTCTGCCGTGGCGGACATTTCGGCAGAAGCCGTTTCCGCTTGCGCCAAAGCCTCCGCCTCTGCGCCTGCTTCGCCCAAAGCTTGTACGCCCACAGCCGCTCCGAGGCTGTACGTCGTGGCGTCGTCAAGCGCAACCACCGTTTGCAGCACTAGAGCTCCGTCGCTGCGCCAAGCTTCCGCCTGCTCCAGCAGGCGGGTCTGCGTGAGCAGCACCGACGCCCCGCTGTCCGCGAGCATATACTCGATCCGCTCCGCCGGATAGTCCGGGTCGAGCGGCACATAAGCGCCGCCCGCTTTCCATACGGCGAGCACCCCGATCAACAGCTCCGCCGAACGGCCGGCCAAAATGCCGACCACCTGCTCCGGCTTCACCCCGCGCGCCCGCAGTGCATACGCCAGACGATTCGCTTTGGCGTTCAGCTCCGCATACGTCAGCTTGCTGTCTTCGTAGACAACCGCCAGCGCTCCCGGAGTGCGCTCCGCCTGCTCCTCGAACAGCTCGTGGAACGTTCTCTCTCTCCACGACTCATCCGCTTCCAAACCTGTACCCTCTGCGGCGGGTTGCTTCGCAAGAGCCGAAGACGACACGTCAAACCCGACCAGCAAATCATGCTTTTCGCTGTCCGGCAAGATATCCAAATCTGAAATCCGCGCACCCGGCTGAGCCAAGATCGACGCCAAAAGCTGCTCGTAATGACCCGCCAGCCGTTCCATCGTTTCCTGTCTAAACAACGAGGTAGCGTACTCGATCTTGCAAACCAGCTCGTTATCGGCTTCCACGATATCAAAGCTAAGATCAAACTTTGCCGTCTTTTCCTCGATGTCGAACAGCGACCATTGCAAGCCTTCCAGGGTTAAATCCAAGCTTTCGTGTTTTTGCAAAGAAAACATGGTGTCAAACAGAGGATTCCGGCTTAAATCCCGGCTCACCTGAAGAGCTTCCACCAACTCCTCGAACGGATAGTCCTGGTGCTCGTAGGCTCCAAGCGTCGTTTCCTTCACTTCCTGCAAGTAATCCAGGAACGTCCGCTCCGCCGCCGGACCCAAGCGAAGGGCCAGCGTATTGACGAACATGCCGATAATCGGCTGCAGGTCGGCGTGAGAACGGGCGGCAATCGGAGTGCCGACCACTATATCTTCCTGTCCCGCGTATTTATGAAGCAATACGGAGTACGCAGCCAGCAGAAGCATGTATAGCGTCGCCCCCGAATCGCCGGCAAGCCGTTTGAGAGCTTCACTTTTCTCCGCATCCAGCGTAAACGTGAGCGTTTGACCGTCAAACTGCTGGACGGCCGGGCGGGAGAAGTCGAGAGGCAGCTCAAGAACCGGAAGCTCGGAGCTGAATACCCCGCGCCAGTATTCCTCCTGCCGTTTGATGCGCTGGCGCTGCTCCTCGGATTGCTGCCAAACGGCGTAATCCTTGTATTGAATCCGCAGCTCCGGC
The DNA here is from genome assembly GCF_053570945.1 of Paenibacillus sp. CMM36. Lineage (NCBI taxonomy): Bacteria > Bacillati > Bacillota > Bacilli > Caryophanales > Paenibacillaceae > Paenibacillus > Paenibacillus sp. CMM36. Next base: position 19,093 of record NZ_JBSEDY010000008.1, on the reverse strand, counting down.
AATTCTTCCCCATTGTAAAGCCGCACGAATTCGCGCAGCAGCACGTCCATGGAAAGGCCGTCGGAACCAATATGATGAATATCCAGCGCGAGCAGGAATTTCTCTTTCTCCAGTTCGATCAGCAGGGCGCGCAGCAAAGGCGGCTGGGTCAAGTCAAAAGGCTGAATGAAGCCTTCAAGAATGGCCGCAACCTGATCTTCGCTTGCTTGAAGCTTCTTGACCTTGAAAGCTACGAGCGGATGAATACGCTGAACCGGCTCCCCATTCACGATTTCAAAACCGGTGCGCAGCATATCGTGCCGGGCCACCAAAGTAGTCAGCGCCTTTTCCACTTTGACCTCGTTCAAAGCCCCTTCCAATTGCAAGGCGCTTGGGAGGTTATAATTCAGCTCCGAACTATCCAGCTGGTGCAGGACGTACAGCCTTTTTTGCGCGGAGGAAACCGGATAGTACGCTTTCTCTTCCGCTTTCGGAATCGAGCAGTGCCGCGTTTCTTCCAAGCTGGCAATAGCCCCGGCCATCGACTCTACCGTCGTATAGCGGAACACATCGCGCAGCGGAAGTTCGACGTTCATTTCCTTCTGAATCTTGCTGACAAGGTTCGTCGCCCGCAAGGAGTGGCCTCCGAGCTCGAAGAAATTGTCCAGGACTCCAATGCCGGAGTAGCCCAGTACTTCCTCCCAGATCTTCACAAGCTGGGACTCCGTCCGGTTACGCGGCGCTACGTATTCGACGCCCGTTTGTATGCCGCCTTGCGGCTCCGGCAGCGCTTTGCGGTCCACTTTACCGTTGGTCGTCAGCGGCATGCGCTCCAGCTGCACGAAGTACGACGGGATCATGTATCCCGGAATTTCCTGGGCCAGCGAGGTTCTCATTTCGCTGACCGTCAGCATCCGGTCCGCCACAAAGTAGGCGACAAGCGCCTTCTCGCCCCCGCCGTCCTGACGGGCGAGCACCACCGCTTCTTCCACGCCCTCGACGTTCAGAAGCTGCGTCTCGATTTCGTCCAGCTCGATCCGGTACCCGCGGATTTTCACCTGGTGGTCGATCCGGCCCAGGTATTCGATGTTGCCGTCCGGCAGCCAAGCCGCCAAGTCGCCCGAGCGGTACAGTTTCTCCCCCTCCGCAAACGGGGAATCGACGAACTTCTCCGCCGTCAGATCCGAACGGTTCAGGTATCCTCTCGCAAGACCTTCCCCGGCCACGTACATTTCGCCCGCTACGCCGATCGGCACAGGGCGGCGGTTTTCATCAAGGATGTACACCCTCAGCGTCGGGATCGGCTTGCCGATATTGCTCTTCGCCGCCTCCATTTCGACCCACGTGATTTCCTTATACGTCACGTGAACCGTCGTCTCGGTAATGCCGTACATATTGATCAGCTTCGTCTCCGGGTACTTCGTCTTGAAGCCCTTGAGCAGCAGCGGACTCAGCGCTTCGCCCCCAAAGATGACGTTGCGAATCCGCAGATCGTACGGATGGTCCGCCAAGACCTTACGCAGCAGCTGATAGAAGTACGTTGGTGTCTGGTTCAAAATCGTGACCTGTTCGCGGCCCAGCAGCGCCAGGAAATCGGCCGGATTTTTCGCCGTCAGCGGCGGTACGATGACCAGCTTGCCTCCGTTCAGCAGCGCTCCGTACATTTCCCAGACAGAGAAATCGAAGCAGAACGAGTGGAACAGCGTCCACGTGTCGGACGGCCCGAAGTCGAACAGGTTCTTGTCGTTGAACAGGAGGCGCACGACGTTCTTATGCTCGATCAGCGTTCCTTTCGGTCTGCCGGTCGTTCCCGATGTGTAGATGACATATGCCAGGTTGCCCGGCCCGGAAATCGGCTCCAGGTTCGAAGCGTCCAGCGCATCGGCGGAGTCCGCCCCTCTGTCGCCCCAAACGTAATCGTCCAATTCGAGGCGCGTTCCTGCGAAGTCGGTCTTCTCGTGCAGATGCTTTTGAATCAGCAATAACGGCGCGCCCGAATCCTCGATCATAAAGCGGATACGCTCCTCCGGGTAGTCGGGATCGACAGGCACGTATGCTCCGCCCGCTTTGAGAATCGCCAGAATGCCGACAACCATATCGAGCGAGCGTTCGGCCAGAATCGCTACCAGTTGGTCCGCTTCTACTCCCGTCTCCCGCAGCTTCCGCGCAAGGCGGTTGGATCGCTCGTTCAGCTCACGGTAGGTCAGGTGCCGCTCGTTCATGACGGCGGCCACGTTATCCGGGTAAAGCTCCGCCTGTTCTTCGAACAAGCCGTGAATCGTCTGCTGCCGCGGGTAGTCCGCCTCCGAATCGTTGAAACCGCGCACCAGCTCGCGGATTTCCTCCTCCTTGAGCATTTCCAGCGAGGCAATATCCCCGTCCGGCGCTGCTGCGATGGTTTCAAGCAGCTTGTCATAATGTCTGGCGAACCGCTCCGCGGTCTCCTGTTTATACAAAGCCGTAGCGTACTCCAACCGACATTCGAGCTGACCGTCCAGCTCCGAAATGTCCAGGAGCAGCTCGAACTTGGATGTTCGGTTTTCCAGCGGATAAAATGATTGCTCCAGCCCCTCGATGACAATTTGCTCGTTCTCCGTATTTTGCAGGGAGAAGAACGTGTCAAAGAGCGGATTCCGGCCAGTCGCGCGCGGAATGTGAAGACTTTCCACCAAGTCTTCGAACAAATAATTTTGGTGTTCGAAAGCCCCGAGCGTGATTTCCTTGATTTCTTCCAGGTACGAAAGGTACGGCTTGGAACGCTCCGGACGGCTGCGAATGGCCAGCGTGTTGATAAACATCCCTACGATCGGCTGCACTTCTTCCTGCGTTCTTCCGGCAATCGGCGTTCCTACGATCAGATCTTCCTGACCCGAATATTTATGCATAAGGATGGTGTAAGCCGACAGCAGCACCATGTACAGGGTCGTCCCTGTCCGTGCCGCCAGCTCTTTCAGCTTCTCCGTCCGATCTTTCTCGATATAAAACTTCACGGTTCGGCCGTCAAAGCTTTGCACCGCAGGCCGCGGGAAGTCCGTCGGTAGCTCCAAGACCGGCAGCTCGCCCGACAGCTGTTCCAGCCAATACTCCTTCTGCGGCTGGAGCATCTGCCCGTAAGCTTCGGAATGCTGCCAAACGGAATAATCTTTGTATTGAATGCGCAGCGGGGTCAGCTCCTCGCCCCGATACAGGCGGCTGAACTCGTCGAAGAGCAGCGCTGTCGAAATGCCGTCCGAGACGATATGGTGCATATCGAACAGCAGAATGTGGCGATCCTCGGCGACTTCGATCAGGCCGATGCGGAGAAGTGGCGGCTTGGTCAGATCAAACGGGTGATAGTAAGCTTCTACCACTTGCTCCACTTCCCGCTCGCTCGCTTGGAAATAATCCACAGCAAACTCCACCTCGTCATAGATGCGCTGGACAAGCTCGCCTTGAACCTGCTCGATCCCGGTACGCAGCGTCTCATGGCGCTGAATCAGCGCCCGGAACGCATGCTCGACGCGCGTGCAGTCCAGCTTGCCTTCGAGAAGAAGCGCCGCCGACATATTATAGCTGCGCTCAGCCCCGTCAAGCTGGCGCAAGACGTACAGGCGCTTTTGCTCGGATGAAACCGGATAGTACTCGGCCTCAGCCGCCTTTGTAATCTCATACGTCTCCTGCTGCCTTAAACCGCCGATTCTTTGGGCCAGCTGTTCGATCGTGGTGTAGCGGAAAACTTCCCGCAGCGGAACCTCGACTTGCAGCTCTTTCCGAATCTTGGAAACCAGCGTGGAGGCCCGCAAGGAATGACCACCCAAGTCAAAGAAATCGCCTTGGACTCCAACTCGCGCAATACCCAGCACCTGCTGCCAAATGAGAGCAAGTCTTGTTTCCAGCGTTGTGCGAGGAGCCACATACTCACGGCCTGCTTCTACCTCTCCGGTCGGTTCAGGCAGCGCTTTACGGTCAATTTTGCCGTTCGGCGTGAGCGGAAGCTTATCAAGAGACACCAGCCGGGTCGGGACCATATGGGCCGGCAGCTTTTGCTTCAATTGGGACAGCAGATCGCTCAGTTGCAAGGAAGCATCCGCCGCCACGTAGCCGCACAAATACTTTTGCCCCTGCTCATCCATACGGTCGGTCACCACAGCCTGCTTGACGCCCGGGAAACGCAGCAGGGCCGTTTCAATTTCGCCGAGTTCGATCCGGAACCCGCGAATTTTCACCTGATAGTCGATCCGGCCGATGAAGTCGACGTTGCCGTCTTCCAGCCAGCGGGCCAAATCGCCTGTCCGGTACAGACGTTCGCCCGGCACAAACGGGCTGTCCGCAAACTTCTCGGCGGTTAGATCCGGACGGTTCCAGTACCCGCGCGCCACCCCGGCGCCGCCGATGACAAGCTCGCCCGGTACCCCTACAGGAACCGGCTTTAATGCGGCATCGACAATGTAAAACCGGGCGTTCAGCCAAGCTTTGCCGATCGGCACATGACCCGACGGTGGCAGCTTATCCAGCGGCTCACCGTAAAAGCTGCTGTCAATGGCCGCTTCGGTAACGCCATAGCTGTTGATGATGCGGAATTGTCCGCTGAATCTTTCCTGCAGCAATCGGTAATCGGTGACACTGCAAGCATCCGAGCTGGTAATCAGCAACTGCATGGAGCTAACGTCCAGTCCTTCTTCATAAATATGCTGCATGAACGGCAGGATGAGCGCAGGCGTCGATTCGAATACCGTAATGTTTTGGTCCCGAATCCAGCCGTATAAGAGGTTCGGATCAATCCGGTCATCCTTCGGCACAATCACCATCGTGCCTCCGTTATACAGCGTCCGCGCGATGTCTCCGACGAACACGTCAAACGAGAAGCTGGCCAGCTGCAGCAGCCGCACCGGAAACTGATCCAACCGGTACTCGCGACGGTACGCATCCGCCGTATTCACGAGACTACCGTGCTCGATCATGACGCCTTTCGGACGTCCCGTCGTACCCGAGGTGTAAATCACATAAGCCAAGTCTTGCGGGGCGCTGCCGGCAGATTCAAATTCCACGGCTAAGGCATCCCTGTTATAAATCTGTTCATCGTCCAAGGCATAGACAGCTTGAAGCTTCAGCCGGTCATCGGCCAACCAACCTCCGGCCCGCTCCAACAGATGACGCTGCGTAAGCAGCACCGATGCATCGCTATCGCTGAGCATGTACTCAATCCGCTCCGCCGGATAATCGGGGTCCAGTGGTACATAGGCTCCGCCGGCTTTCCAAACGGCGAGCACCCCGACCAGCAGTTCCACCGAACGCTCCGCCCAGATCCCCGTAATCGTCTCCCTTCCCACGCCCTGTTCGCGAAGGAGAGAAGCCAGCCGCTCGGCGCGTTCGTTCAATTCGCCGTAGGTCAGCTGTTTGTCCATGTAGACGACTGCCGGATGATCTGGAATTTCTCGAGCAAACTTTTCAACATACCGATGAAACGCTTCTCCCTCGCTCAGCCCTGCCACCGGCGGGTTAAAAACGTTGAGAATGCGGTGTCTCTCCTCATCGCTCAGCAGAGAAATCTCGCGTACCGGCAGTTCGGGAGTCTGAAGAAACTGGTCCAGAACGGTTACATACTGTTCCATAATCCGATCAATCTCGGCCGTCTCGAACAAGCCGGTACGATAGGAAGCATGGAGAATGACATGTCCTTCATTCAGCATATGGTCGAAGCGCAGCAGCAAATCGTCCATCTCGTGCCTAGCGAAGTGAGCCTCCAGGCGTACCTTGATTTCTTCGTACTCCACGATTTTCAAAGGCAGATATTCCAGAGACGTGCGGAACAGCCCCGAAAGATCGTTGCGGCCGTGTTGTTCGCGTAAATCCTGGATCAATTGGTTATAAGGGTATTTCTGATACCGCAGATCCGCCGTATTTTCCTTGGAAACCGTTTGGATCAAGGAAAGCACGTTCCTGTCTGGATTCAGACGAATCCGCGTAGCCACGGTGCTGACGAACATGCCAATCGTTTCTTTTTCCTTCTTGCTGGTGCGATTGGCAAAAACCGTGCCGACCGGAACATCGGTGCTGTCGGTCAGCTTGTACAATAAAACGTACATGGCGGACAGAAATAATGTATATAAGCTGATCTGATATTGTTCGCTGAAGGCCAGAATGCGTTCATACCGGGAACCGTCCAAAGTGATGGACAGTTTATTGGATTCGCTGCCGATCGAGAATGGCGGATACGATTTAATGCCGGTCGTTTCAGGCAAAGTGTTGTACTTCGTCAGCCAGTATTCCTTGCCTTTCTGATAACGCTGCGATTGCTCATATTCACGCTCCGCGGAAATATAATCTAGATAGGAAGGGGGCTGGTAACTGCTGGAGATGCCTTTGCGCAGTTCCAGGTATTTTTCCATCACCGCATGCAGCAAAGCATTGACGGACAAGCCGTCGGCGATAATATGGTTTACCGTCAAATTGAGCCATACTTGGCCGTTCGCAAAATGAATAATCGTAAATTCGTAGAGGTGTTCGTCGAACACGCTGGCCGGTTTTTCGCTTACTTCCTTCACCCAAGCATAGAATTGTTCGATTGTGCCTATTTCGAGGCGGCTTATCCTAGCTTGGACATTCTCCGGCTCTTCGAACCACTGCGTTGGATTTTGCAAATCCCCGCTAATGCGGATTCGGAAAACGTCATAGGTTTTGACGATCTCTGCCGCCGCTTGCTTCAGAAGCTGTGTGTTGATCTCGCCCGTAATCTGGTAGGTCGCGGAAAGCATCGTGATGGACGTTCCCGGATTCATAATTTCCATGAACCATATTCGGCGCTGGGCTTGCGTTAATCCATATTGCTCGTTGGTATTCTCTGTCACATCGACACACTCCCGGTTTAGAGATTCTTTATAGATAGGCTTTGTACCTAGATGTCACTTAGTCACTCTTAGAAGAACCGCGCAGGCCATTCCCGGAACGGCTCCATCGGACTCTTCCTCATTTTTCGTGTCTACGTTTTCTGGTAACTACCGGTTATAAAGTCATACCTTGGATTACTAAAAGACTCTGTCGCATTCGCGAGCAAGAAGCCGCCCGCCGTAAAGCGGATCTAGCCGTACAGCCGGGCGTAAAAACCTCCGAGCGCCAGCAGGTCCTGATGGCGGCCCCGCTCGACGACCGTCCCTTGGTTCATGACGGTAATCAAATCCGCATGTTCCACGGTGCTGAGTCGGTGGGCGATCAGAATGGTGGTGCGCCCCTTCATCAATACGTTCAAGGCCTGCTGTACCCAATGCTGGGATTCGTTATCCAGCGCGGAAGTCGCTTCGTCCAGCAGCAGAATCGGGGCGTTTTTGAGAATCGCCCGTGCGATCGCAATTCGCTGCCTTTGTCCGCCCGACAACGACGCTCCTCTCTCTCCCACCGGCGTTTTATACTGTTCAGGAAGTTCCTGAATGAAATGGTGAGCGTACGCCGCTTTGGCCGCTTCGATCACTTCTTCATCCGTTGCATCCGGGTTGCCGTAGCGGATGTTTTCCTCAATCGTGCCGGTAAACAAGAATGGCTCCTGCGGAACGTATGCAATCTGCCTGCGGATTTCTTCCAGCGTGTAATGGCCGAACGGTTTGCCTTGGAGCAGGATTTCTCCGCTGTCCACAGGATAAAAGCCGAGCAGCAGCTTGATCAGCGTACTTTTGCCGCTGCCGCTGGTCCCCACGATAGCGGCGACCTGGCCGGGAAACACCTGCATGGAGATGTCGACAAGCACCTTTTTATCCGCCTGATAGGAAAATTCCACATCGCGAAACTCCACCGCAGCCTCCGACACGAGCTCGCTGTGAGGAGATCCCAAACGCTCCGGTTCCTCTTCCTCTCTTAGTACCTCTTGAATCCGATGAGCGCCCGCGAGCGAATTTTGGGTCATCGACAGAACCATCCCCAAGTTCAACAAGGCATGCGTCAGATTCACTTGCAGAACCGCCAGGGCGGCGACGCTTCCCATTCCCATCAGTCCGTAGGCATAAAGAAGACTGCCGATGACGATGATGCCGCAGAACGTGACGTAGCTGATAAAATGATTCACCGCAGCCTGCATGCCATTCTTCTGCGCGGTTTGCCGAAGCGTCTGCGTCATTTGTTCGTTCAACGCCTCGTACTGGCCGTAAATCGTGCGGATGCGGAACAGCTTCACAATTTGAATGCCGCCCATAAAATCTTTGAATTTTTCGGTCATTTTACCGAGCGTTTGCAAGCCTTGTTCGGACAAGGCGCGAATATCCCGCGCAAATTTCAGACTGACCACGGAGGACAGCAGCAGAATGACGAAGGATACGCCGGCAAACCGCCAATCGATCAACACCATGGAGACAATGGAGCCGATGCAAAAGACAACTTGAAGCAGCAAAACGAAGTAAACCTGCGAGAATGTAAACTCAACGGTCGTTACGTCGTTGTTCACCCGCGACAGCAAGTCCCCATGGTGCGTCTGCTCCAGGAATCTCGGCCGCACCCGGCACAGCTTGTCATAAAGACGTTCGCGGATATTCAGCACAGTCAGCTCGACACTGCGCTGGTTTAAGTAAATGAACCAGGGAGAAATCACATTTTCCAGGAACAAGGCCGCGCCCAAAATAATAAAGGCTTCCACCATCAGGGACGTATCTCGGGACACGGCGAAATCAACCAAGTTATGTACGACCAAGCTGAAGGCGATCAGGAACAATGTCTGGGTGAGCGCCGTCACGGCCAAGCCAATGGCGTACTGGGTTTTGCGCTTGCGGTTCATAAACATCAGCAAGTAGCCGAGTTCTTTCACTTGCGAGAGCCATCCGCCCTTTTTCATGTGTACGCCACCTCCCTGCGTTCGGCAGACTCAGTAAATTCCTGATAGTACGACTGGGCGTACAGTCCCTTCATCTTCAACAATTGTTCATGAGTGCCCTTTTCAACAATACTCCCCTGTTCCATGACCCAAATTTCGTCGGCGTTTTGTACTGTAGAAAGCCGGTGGGCAATAACCATCGTCGTTCTCTGCTTCATCAATACGCCCAGCGCTTCCTGAACCGCGCTTTCCGACTCCGGATCAAGAGCCGACGTTGGCTCGTCCAGCAGCAGAACGGGAGCATCCTTCAGAAAAGCCCGGGCCATTGCAATGCGCTGGCGCTGCCCGCCGGACAAAAAGCCTCCGCGCTCTCCGACATACGTCTGGTAGCCGTCGGGCAGCTGCATAATGAAGGAATGCGCCTGAGCGGCTTTGGCGGCTTCAATAATCTCGTCCATCGACGCTACTTCCCGCCCGTAGCCGATATTTTCAGCGATCGTGCCGCTAAACAAATATGAATCCTGGGTTACCACGGAAAAATGCGACCGAAGCTGCTCGGGATCGGCGCCGTGGATCAGGCTGCCGAACACGCGGATCTCGCCCTGGTCCTCCGGAAGCGGATAAAAGCCGTATACAAGCTTAAACACCGTGCTCTTCCCTCCGCCGCTCGCTCCGACAAGCGCGATCGTCTTCCCTTCCGGCACCGAGAAGCTAACATTCCGCAGGATCGGGGATCTCTCCTCATACCCGAAGGTTACGTTCTGAAACTCGATGGGGGCGGCGCTCGCTTTCGGAAGCGAACGGCCATTTTCCGTTTCGGTCGGCTGCTCGACGATTTCGGAGACCCTTCTCAGGGCACCGGCCATTTCGAACGTCCGCGTGATGAGCTCGGGAATATGCTCCAGCGGCTCCAGACACAGATTCAGCAAGTACAGGAAGGCGATCAGCTCCCCCGCGCCTAGCTGCCCTTTGTAGATCAAATAGCTTCCGTAACTGACGGCGAAAATGATCGGGCTGATCATCAGCGTGGAAAGCAGCGGGTTGACCCAGGCTTCCCGCTTTTTCACGGCCAGCTTTTTTTGAGCCGTCAATTGCAGCAGCACTTGGTAGGAGCGAGATAACATGCCGGATAGCAGGTAGCTTTTTACAATAGGCATACCTCCAAGTGTATCCTGGAGGTTGACGTTCATTCGGCCCATGTTCGCCTGGGCTTCCTCCGTCAACCGCTCCAACTGCTTGCCGATCCATTGGGAAACCAGCAGCGCTACGGGAAATAACAGCAGGCTGTACAGCATCAGCTCCCATTGGAGGTAGATCAAATAAGTGAAACAGCCGATGAACAACAGCGGATGATAAAACCACTGGGCGAGGTCCCGAATCATAAACTGCTGGATGAGCTGCAGGTCGTTGTTGATCCGTGACAATACGTCGCCGGAGTGCTGCTTTTCCAAATAGGAGACCGGGAGTTTGCCGATATGACGCATGACATGGTTGCGGATATCCTGCACCGCAGAGGCGCTGCTTCGCTCCACGCCGAAGCTCATGAAAAACTTCGCCGGCACACCGATCAAGATGACCACAAAGACCGTGTACACGATTTGCAGAACGATTGGCTCCGCCCCCTTCTCGGCCTGGGTGGTCAGCTGCTCGATCAAACTTCCCGTCCATATCTCAATAACGGCGGCGGCAATCGCGGACAAGACACCGACGATCATCCAGCCTTTGTGACGGCTTACATAGGACATCAACCAGCGGAACGCTTTCCAGGCGGCGTAAGCGGTTTGGCGCTTGGAAGGCGCCGCTGTGCCTTGTTCTAGAACAGACGGCTGGCGGTCAGCTTCCATGCAGTACCCCGGCCTCCGCTTCGATCTGCCGCTTGACTTGCTCTAAGATGTCCCGGATGACGACGGCCGTTTCTTCCACGCGCGCGAGTTCCAGCAATTCCTCGTGCGCGCCCTCCAGCCGGTAATCGGCGTAAGCTTGCGTCGTTGCCCCCCGCCAGGAAGGCAATTGGTGCTCCAGGCGGAACGCTTCGCTGTCCTTCGCAATCAGTTCGTAAATCCGGGCCGGGATCGTGCCGGAATTAATAAGCTGCGCTTCGTACGCCAAGGTCGCTTTGACCTTCCGATGAACCCGCTCCCGCACGAGCGGGTTGCTCATTAATTCCTTCTCTTCTTCGTCGAAATCGGCAAGCATTTCTTCAAGCTCTTTCTCCGACGTTTCGGAAGACGTCAGCGTGTCCTTAATCCACGAGTCCACCATGAGCACGTCCGTTACGGAATAGCCTCTTTTCTCCATCGTTTTGGCTACCTCGAACGTCAGGTTGCCTCCAAAGCAGTAGCCGAGCAGCACGTAAGGTCCTTCCGGCTGGATGCGGACGATCTCGTCCACATAACGGTTCAGCATGGCCTCGTAATCGACGACATCGTCGATAAAATCAATGCCGTAGAGCACGAACCCGCCGTCGAGCCTGCTTGCAAGCTCTCGATAACCGATGCCAAAGCCACTGCCCGGAGGGAAGCAGAACACGTTCAGATCTCCTGCTTTATTCAGCTTAATGAAGGAGTCTCCCCCTTTATCCAGGCCCTGATCCCCCTCTCCGAAAGCCATGGCTTCAACTGTTACATTATGGAATTGGCGGTTCAGCGGTATCTCAATGCCCGTTTCATCGTAAACGGCTTGAACGAGCCTCATCAGACTTAACGAATTGCCACCCAACTCAAAAAAGTTATCCTTTACGCCGACCTGCGGAACGCCAAGCGTATCCTGCCAGACGCGGGCGATCTTCATTTCGAGCAGCGTTCTCGGCGCGACATATTCCGCTCCTCCGTCCGCGGCTTCCTCCGGCGCGGGCAGCGCTTTGCGGTCGATTTTCCCGTTCGGGGTCAGCGGCATCCGCGAAAGCTGCACGAGGTACGAAGGAATCATATAACCCGGAAGCTGCTTGGCGAGCTCCTCTTTGAGTTCATTCGCCGCCAGCCTCGTTTCCGCGACGTAATAAGCGACAAGCTGCTTATGGCCGTTCGCGTCGTCGCAGTCGAGCACCTTGGCTTCTTGCACGGCGGCGATCTTCAGCAGCTGCGTCTCGATTTCGTCCAGCTCGATCCGGTACCCGCGGATTTTCACCTGGTGGTCGATCCGGCCCAGGTATTCGATGTTGCCGTCCGGCAGCCAAGCCGCCAAGTCACCCGAGCGGTACAGTTTCTCCCCCTCCCCAAACGGGGAATCGACGAACTTCTCCGCCGTCAGATCCGGACGGTTCAGGTATCCTCTCGCAAGGCCTTCCCCGGCCACGTACATTTCGCCCGCTACGCCAATCGGCACAGGGCGGCGGTTTTCATCAAGGATGTACACCCTCAGCGTCGGGATCGGCTTGCCGATATTGCTCTTCGCCGCCTCCATTTCGACCCACGTGATTTCCTTATACGTCACGTGAACCGTCGTCTCGGTAATGCCGTACATATTGATCAGCTTCGTCTCCGGGTACTTCGTCTTGAAGCCCTTGAGCAGCAGCGGACTCAGCGCTTCGCCCCCAAAGATGACGTTGCGAATCCGCAGATCGTACGGATGGTCCGCCAAGACCTTACGCAGCAGCTGATAGAAGTACGTTGGTGTCTGGTTCAAAATCGTGACCTGTTCGCGGCCCAGCAGCGCCAGGAAATCGGCCGGATTTTTCGCCGTCAGCGGCGGTACGATGACCAGCTTGCCTCCGTTCAGCAGCGCTCCGTACATTTCCCAGACAGAGAAATCGAAGCAGAACGAGTGGAACAGCGTCCACGTGTCGGACGGCCCGAAGTCGAACAGGTTCTTGTCGTTGAACAGGAGGCGCACGACGTTCTTATGTTCGATCAGCGTTCCTTTCGGTCTGCCGGTCGTTCCCGACGTGTAGATGACATATGCCAGGTTGCCCGGCCCGGAAATCGGCTCCAGGTTCGAAGCGTCCAGCGCATCGGCGGAGTCCGCCCCACTGTCGCCCCAAACGAAATCGTCCAATTCGAGGCGCGTTCCTGCGAAGTCGGTCTTCTCATGCAGATGCTTCTGAATCAGCAATAACGGCGCGCCCGAATCCTCGATCATGAAGCGGATGCGCTCCTCCGGGTAGTCGGGATCGACAGGCACGTATGCTCCGCCCGCTTTGAGAATCGCCAGAATGCCGACGACCATATCGAGCGAGCGTTCGGCCAGAATCGCTACCAGCTGATCCGCTTCTACTCCCGTCTTTCGCAGCCTCCGCGCAAGGCGGTTGGATCGCTCGTTCAGCTCGCGGTAGGTCAGCTGCCGCTCGTTCATGACGGCGGCCACGTTGTCCGGGTAAAGCTCCGCCTGTTCTTCGAACAAGCCGTAAATCGTTTTCCCCCGCTCGAACCCGGTTTCGGTGTCATTAAATCGCTTCAGCAGCGTCTCCCTCTCGTCTGGGGACAGCACATCGGCTTGTCCGAGCTCCAGATCCGGCTGAAATAAAAGCACGGACAGCAGCCGAACAAGATGGTCGGCCGCCTGGTCCACAAATGCCCGCTCGTACCGCTGCCCGTCAAAGCTTATTTCCAGCTCAATGGAGTGGTTTTGACGGTCGAAGCGAAAAACTGTATCGGCCGCCACCCGGTTACCCAGCGGTTCCGGATGAATCGGGGCGAAGGATGCGACGGTGTTGACGACCGGGAGGCCGTCCCCCGTATAGTCCAGATGGAGCGGCTCCACCATTTTCCGAAAAGGCAGGTGTTGATGCTCCAGCGCCTCGCCGATGGAAGCTTTGATGCCCCCGAGCAGCGTTTTCAGCGTAGTCTGGCGGCTTACGGACGTCTTGATCACCAAGATGTCATGCGGCGGCGGAGTCTCGTCGGGGTCTGCGCTATAAGAAGGCATGCCGACCAGCACTTGGTCCCGCCCGGTATATTTGAACAGCAGGCTTTTTACTCCTGCCAAAACAATCATGTACAAAGCCAAATCCGAACCGTTGGCGAGGCTAATGATTCTCTCCGAGAGTTCACTCGGCAGAGTACGGTGAAGCAAGCCCGGCTCGGCCGCAGCTTCCCCGTCGGCGGATAATTTGGAGGATTGACTGTAGGGAAGGAAGCTCAGGCTGTCATCGGCGTCAAACTTGCCGCTCCAGTACCGTTCTTCCTTTTCAAACAAAGATTTCATTTGTACCTCCCCTAAAAATGAAGTGACCGCATGCCCCGGCGCAGGTCCGAAAAAGCTTGCTTTCGGCCTGCGCGTTTACGGGCTTGGATGTTGTTCGCCGTCTTCCTTGGGATGCGCGCCGCTTTCACTTGACGGCGGAGGCGCGCTTGTAGGATTAGAACGCGAATTCGATCGTATCGACGGCACTCTTTGCGCCTGCCGCCGGTTTATGACATTCAATCCGGCTTAACTCGAGTTGTGGATTTTCCGCAATTTGAGACAGTACCCGCAGGTAATCCTCGGTCAAGGTGCGGATCATCGCTTCTTTGAACAGCTTGGTGGCGTAGAAGAAGCCCCCGCTCAGCGCCCCGTTGTTTTCATACATAAACAGCGTCAGATCGAACTTCGCTTCTTCCAAATGGTCAAGCTCGTAAGTCTTCAGGCTGACCCCTTCCAGCTCGGCGTCTCGTTCTTCGATATTTTGCAAGTCGAAAACGGCATCGAACAGCGGGAAGCGGCCCGGCTCCCGCTTCACATTCAAACGCTCCACCAGATCCTCGAATGGATAATCCTGGTTCTCGAAAGCACCCAAAGCCGTTTCCTTCACTTCTTCCAGGTAGGACAAGAACGTTTTGTCGCCCGACGGACGATTGCGGATCGCCAGCGTATTGACAAACATCCCGATGACCGGTTCCAAATCGGCGTTCGTTCTTCCCGCCACCGGGGTACCCACGACCAAGTCCTCCTGCCCGCTGTACTTGGACAGCAGCACGGTATAAGCCGCAAGCAGCACCATGAACAGCGTGCTTTCACGCTCGGCCGCCAATTCGCGCAGCCGCGCAGAGAGAGAAGCTTCGACGTCGAACTCCAGATGCGCGCCTTCGTAGCTGCGAGCCGCAGACCGTTCGTAGTCCATCGGCAGGTCCGCCGTCGGCAACTCGCCTTCGAAGGTTTGCAGCCAGTACGCTTCCTGCCGCCCAATCCGCTCTCGGTGGGCCTTCGACTGCTGCCAAACGGCATAATCCTTGTATTGAATGCGCAGTGGCGGCAGTTCTTCCCCGGCGTAGAAACTCGAGAACTCATCGATCACAATCGCCATCGATACGCCGTCGGACACCATATGGTGCATGTCGAAAAGGAGAATATGCAGGTTCGGCTCCAGCTCGATGACCCCGGCGCGCAGCAGCGGCGGCTTGCCGAGATCAAACGGACGAACGAAGCTGCGGACGATCTGCTCGATTTGAGCCGCATCCTCTTTATCCGCTTGATGATGCTCGATAGCAAAATCGACCTGCGGGTAAATCCGCTGAACCGCTTCGGCCTTCACGATTTCAAAACCGGTGCGCAGCGATTCATGCCGTGTTATCAATTTCCGCAAGGCGGCTTCCAACCGGTCTAAGTCAAACTCGCCTTCCACCTGCACCAGCTCCGGCATGTTGTAAAGCTGATCCGCTCCATCCAGCGTGTGCTGAATGAACAGCCGTTTCTGCGCGGAGGACAGAGGGTAGTACTCTCTCTCCTCCGCTTGAGGAATGGCCTCATGCTCCCGCCGTTCCATCCGGGCGATCGCCTCGGCCATCGCCGCAATCGTCGAGTGACGGAATACGTCGCGCAGCGGCAGGTTGACGTTTAATTCCTTAAATACCTTGCCCGCCAGCGTCGTCGCCCGCAGGGAGTGGCCGCCGATGTCGAAGAAGTTGTCGTGAACGCCAATCTCCTTCGCAAGCCCCAGCACCTCCTGCCAAATCGCCGCCAGCTTCGTTTCCAGCTCATTGCGCGGTGCGATGTACTCCGTTCCGCTTCCCGCTTCCCCTTCCGGCGCCGGTAGCGCCTTCCGGTCAATCTTTCCGTTCGGCGTCAGAGGCAGGCGCTCCATCTCCACGAAGTACGACGGGATCATGTACCCCGGCAGCTCCTGCGCCAGCGCGCCGCGCAGATCGTTCACTGCCAGCTCCGCTCCGGTATCCGGTGTGTAATACGCGCATAGCGCCTTCTGCCCGTTCGCGTCACTTCGAACCAGCACCACCGCTTCGCGCACGCCTTCCACCCGCAGCAGCTGCGACTCGATCTCGCCCGTCTCGATCCGGTAGCCCCGAATTTTCGCCTGGTTGTCGATCCGGCCGATGAAGTCCACGTTGCCGTCTTCCATCCACCGTGCCAAGTCTCCCGTTCGGTACAGCCGCTCGCCCGCGGCGAACGGGCTGTCTACGAACTTCTCTTCTGTCAGCTCCGAACGGTTCAAGTACCCGCGCGCCACTCCGACTCCGCCGATGACCAGCTCGCCCAGCACCCCGACCGGCACCGGATTCAGGTGCGCATCCACGATGTAGAATTTCGCATTCAGCCACGCTTTGCCGATCGGCACATGGCCTGTCTGCGGCAGCTTCGTCAGCGGCTCGTCGTAGAAGCTGGAGTCGATCGCCGCTTCCGTCACGCCGTATGCGTTGATGATCCGGAACAACGAACCGAAGCGTTCCTGCAAGGTCCGGTAATCCCCCACGCTGCAGCTGTCCGAGCTCGTGATCAACAGCTCCATCCAGCTCATATCCAGTTGCTGCTCGTGCACGTACTCCAGGAACGGCACGATCAGCGCCGGCGTCGATTCGAAGATGGTGACCCGTTCCCGCTCCATCCAGTGGTGCAGACGAGACGGATCGATCCGGTCGTCCTTCGGCACAATCACCATCGTGCCTCCGTTGTACAGCGTCCGCGCGATATCTCCCACGAACACGTCGAACGAGAAGCTTGCGAGCTGCAGCAGCCGCACCGGGAACTGATCCAACCGGTATTCCCGCCGGTAGCCCGCCGCCGTGTTCACCAGGCTGCGGTGCTCGATCATCACGCCCTTCGGCTTGCCCGTCGTTCCCGACGTATAGATCACGTACGCCAGATCCTCCGGACGGGCTTCATGGAAGCTGTCGGTGCCAACATTCTGATGGCTCTCATCGCCGTCGTCCACAGTATCCGTCAGCTTGCCGGAGACTATGCCCGAGCCAATCGGCGCATTCGCCCGCTCCTCGCTGTACGACGCTTCGTCGTCCAGGTACAGCACCGCCGCCAGCGCCAGCTCCTCTTCGTCAAGCCAGGCTTCAGCACGCTCTCGCAGCGCCGTTTGCGTCAGCAGCACCTTCGCTCCGCTGTCTTCGAGCATGAACCGCACGCGCTCCGCCGGATAATCCGGGTCGAGCGGCACATACGCCCCGCCCGCTTTCCAGACGGCCAGCACGGCCACCAGCAAGTCCACCGAACGCTCGGCGAGAATGCCGACGATCGTCTCCCGGCCGATGCCGCTTGCGCGCAGCGTAGCCGCCAAGCGGTTCGCCCGCTCGTTCAGCTCCGCATACGTCAGCCGGTCGTTCTCGTACACGACGGCCGCCTCTTCCGGCGTGCGCTCCGCCTGTTCCTCAAACAGCCGGTGGAACGCGGCCGCAGGAGCCGCTTCCGGCTGCGCCGGGTTGAACGCGCCGATAATTTGTTCTTTTTCCTCTGTCGTCAGCAAGTCCAGCTCGGCAATCTTCGCATCTGGACGGCTTACGATCGTTTCGAGCAGCTGCTCGTAATGTTTCGCCAGCCGTTCGATCGTCTCCCTTTTGTAGAGAGCCGTCGCATATTCGAAGCTGTAATCCAAGCCGCCGTTCTCCTCGCCCACATCCAAGCTGATATCAAACTTCGCGGTATCTAATACGCTCGGATAAGGAATCAGGCGAAGCCCTTCCAGCTCAAATTCCTCGTTTTCCGTATTCTGCATCGTAAACAGCGTGTCGAAGAGCGGATTGCGGCTTAAATCACGGGTGACTTGCACCTTGTCCACCAATTCTTCGAACGGATAGTTTTGATGCTCGAAGGCATGGAGGGTCGTTTCTTTGACTTCGTTCAGGTATGACAGGAATGTCTTTTCCGAAGCCGGATAACTGCGGATAGCCAGCGTGTTTAAGAAAATCCCGATCAACGGCTGCACATCTCCATGATTCCTTCCGGCAATCGGCGTACCGACGATCACGTCTTCCTGACCTGAATATTTATGCAGAAGGACGTTATACGCCGCAAGCAGCACCATAAACAGCGTCGTGCCCGTTTCCGAGGCCAGCTGCTTCAGGCCGTCGGTTTTCGAAGCGTCGAAGGAAAACTCCAGCGTTTGGCCTTCGTAGCTCTGCACGGCCGGACGCGGATAGTCGGCCGGCATTTCCAGCACCGGCAGCTCGCCTTGGAACATGTCCAGCCAGTACGCCTCCTGACGCTGAAGCCGTTCTTTCTGCTCCTGCGAATGCTGCCAAACGGTGTAGTCTTTGTACTGAATGCGCAGAGGCTCCAATTGCTCGCCGCCGTACAAGCGGACGAATTCTTCAACAAAGATTTCCATCGAGACGCCATCGGAAATAATATGATGCATGTCGTACATTAGAATATGACGTTCCGGAGCCAGCTCGACAAGGCCTACCCTCAGCAGCGGAGGCTTCGCCAAGTCAAACGGACGGACGAAACGGCGAACCATCTCTTCGGCCTCTTGCTCATCCACTCGATAGAACTCCACGGCAAAATTCACGTCCTGGTAAATCCGCTGCGATGCTTCGCCATCCACCATTTCGAACCCGGTGCGCAGCGTTTCATGCCGCGCCACGAGCTTACGGAACGCTTCTTCGAACCTTGCCCGGTCCAAAGCCCCCTCCAGCAGCATCGCTTCCGGCATGTTGTAGCTAAGCTCCGCGCCTTCCAGTTGATTCAGGATAAAGAGACGTTTTTGAGCAAAAGATTGCGGGTACACCTCTCGGTCATCCGCCACCGGAATGGCAACGAATGTCTGCTCATCCAGCCGGGAAATGGCGGCGGCCATGCTCTCAATGGTGGAATGGCGGAACACGTCGCGCAGCGGCAGATCCACGCTCAATTCTTTATGAATCTTGCTGACCAGCGTCGTCGCCCGCAGGGAGTGACCACCGATGTCGAAGAAGTTGTCGTGAACGCCAATCTCCTTCGCAAGCCCCAGCACCTCCTGCCAAATCGCCGCCAGCTTTGTTTCCAGCTCATTGCGCGGTGCGACGTACTCCGTTCCGCTTCCCGCTTCCCCTTCCGGCGCCGGCAGCGCCTTCCGGTCAATTTTTCCGTTCGGCGTCAGAGGCAGGCGCTCCATCTCCACGAAGTACGACGGGATCATGTACCCCGGCAGCTCCTGCGCCAGCGCGCCGCGCAGATCGTTCACTGCCAGCTCCGCTCCGGTATCCGGTG
>NZ_JBSEDY010000007.1:0-303876 GCF_053570945.1 Paenibacillus sp. CMM36 | reverse complement strand
TCCGGGATACTGTGAACCGTGGTGAAAAAGGATGCCTGAATCGTTCCCGCTTGAACGGTTGAATCCGCATCTATAAGATGAAGCTCGGCATCACGCAAAAGGTTATGTTCCCTTAACTTAATCTTAAAACAAGAGAAAAGGACAAATAGTCAATCCCTACACCAAAACAATAACTTGCCATCTCTCCCCATCAGAGTTAACATACACACACTCAAACAACGGGAGGGAAATGTGCTATGTCAAATTCGCCAGATTGGTTTCTCGAAGCGTTACGCCAACGGTTTTATGAATTAGAACTAGCCAGTGAACAACAGGCTTCAAATTTATCAGAAGATGAGCATCTATTCACTCAAATGGATCAATTCAAAACCAACCAAACTGAGGATATCCAACATCTACTATCTGAATGGGAAGAAGCCATAGGCTATCAGCTAAGTCAAGACAAACAATCCATCTATATGGAAGGAGTAAAAGACGGGATTCGATTGATTCTTCCCGTCATACACTCCACAAATATTCGTTAGCCCATTGATTGTCTCAGACTATGGTTTCTCTAGCCGATAAATTCATTTAACAATGTTTTATTAATCTTCTATGATTTCATCTATGCTCATTCCACTTTTCAAGGTAAAAACAAAATGCGCTGGTGAGAGAATCGTGATCTTCTCCACCAACGCATTAAATAGGTTATCATCAAATTGTTCCAGTATATCTTGCCGTGAGCTTAGGATTTGAATAATCTCATCGACTCGTTCCTTGATTTTTGCTTTCTGATCCTCTTCCTCCTCTAGTATCAGCATCTGTTGCCGTAGCTCGTTGAGCTCACTGGAAAGTCTGTTCGTTTCTTCATCATATACAATTTCATCAATCTGATTCCGTAGCTTGAGATTCACTAATTCCTTCAAGTCGGATTTCAATTGTTGCATCTGTCCTTCGATGTTCAATAGTGTTTCTTGCTCTACTCTGCTGGAAAGTACCGATTCAACATTGGCTTTTAGCGTTTTATTGAATCCTTTCTTATCCTTATACATCCGGTTGAACAATCGTACAAACGCGGAATGTAAAACTTGTTCATCGACTGATTTGGCATCACATGCTGCTTTCCCTTCATTTACATACGTTTTGCATTGCCATACTACTTTTTTGGATAGATTATTGCTGTTCCAGGTTCGGCGTTTAAAAATGGCTCCACAGCATCCACAATATACTTTACTGCTTAGTGCATATTTACTGGAGTATCTTTTACTCTCCCCCATCACACTCCCTTTCAGCTTGGCCCTCCGTTCCTTTTCCTTTTGCACCGCTTCAAATAGTTCCTTGGATACAATCGGCTCATGGTTGTTCTCAATTAAATATTGCTGTTCTTGTCCTTTATTCCTTATTCGTTTGTGGGTTAGAAAATCTACCGTTACCGTCTTTTGCTGAAGCAAAGCTCCGTAATATTTCTCATTGGTCAGAATTAAGGTAATGGAGGAATCCCACCACGTATCGCCACCCGTGACTGTTTTAATCTTATCTCGCATCAATCCTCTGGCAATCGCCTGATAGCTTTTGCCATCCAAATACTCCTCGTATATGCGCCGTACAATCTCGGCTTCCTTCTCATTAATGACCAGTTCACCATGTTCATCCTTATCATAGCCGAGGAAGCGGTTCGTGTTACAGAAAACTTTGCCGTTTTGGAAGCCACGTAGTATTCCCCACCGGCTGTTTTCCGAAATATTTCGACTCTCATCTTGGGCAAGGGAACTGAGGATAGTCAGTAATACTTCACCTGTGGTATCCAGTGTATTAATATTCTCCCGTTCAAAGAATACAGCCACTCCAAGACTTTTAAGTTCCCGTACATATTTCAATAAATCCAGTGTATTCCTAGCAAATCTCGAAATCGACTTGACCAGTATAAGATCCAGTTTACCGTTTCGGGCATCCTTTATCATGCGATTAAAGTGCGTTCTATTTTTAGTGCTGGTTCCGGTGATGCCTTCATCTGCGAAAATATCCGCCATTTCCCATTCCAAGTTGTTTTGAATGTATTGGGTATAATAATTGACCTGATTCGTATAACTCTCCTTTTGCTCCTCGGAATCTGTACTGACCCGACAATAGGCAGCGACTTTCTTCTTTTGAATAGATTGAATTCCTTCTACGATGTCCATCGTTTTAATGGGAACGACAACGACTTTTTTTGCGGTTGTGGCTTGTGCCATAGGTGTTTCTCCCTTCGATATCTTCTTATACGGTCACATGTTATAATGCGTGCGGTACATCATCAAGTCCATTTCTGTCCAATGTTACAGCTACTTGAAAGACTTTTTATTCAGCTCATCAATCGCTATGAACTCTTCTTCTGTAATGACATTTTGTAATCTCAATTGCTTCAATAGGCTTAGACTCAGTAGATAATCAATAGATTTTCGTTGCATATGTATGTGCTCCTTTGAAATAAAAATGGCTCACCACGAAGGCAAGCCGATAGATACAAAGCTTAGAATAAATTCTTAAGACTAATGTTCTTTTCTGTGGTAATGCTAGGATCGCTTACTAAAGTGGCAGTCAGTACAAGGGCTTTATTGTCCGCTCCACTACTGCTTCCAGCTTTCACCGTCACACAATTTCCTGCACTCGCTGTTATGCTTCCCATGATCGGAGTTGAACCATCTTGATTCCGTAGGCTCCATTCTACCGACTGGTTGAACACTTCAGTACCATGGTCATAAATATGACTAACGTATGAGGCGCTTTGGCCTGTTTTTAGAACTGAATTGCCGATAATGGCTATCGAATAGATATGTGTCCCCGTTTTAACGACTCTCAATTCAATGGTACTTCGTACTGTGAGGTGATACGTTAATTTCGCAGTGATGCTTGCTTGTCCCAAAGCGATGCCCATAACCTGACCTTGCTGATCTACGCTAATTACACTTGGATCACTTGATATATAGGTAATCGTCGGATTGGCTATCTCATTTCCATTATCCGTAGCAGTCACATTCAACTGTATTGTTTCGTTTAGAGGTACATGAGCTATCGTTCCCTGGTGTATATGTAATGCGTATGTATGAGCAATTTCGTACTTCCATCGGTCTACAATGTTATTTTCCACATCATCATAAGCTGTATTTATGCTATCTAATGTGCAGCTTAACAGGATGATGCCATTCATCGTGCGATCAATTCCAGTCACTTTAAATGGCTGATGAGTCATATAAAATCGTTGGCTTAATGTAATACCCCTCGTATCTGCATTGTCCTGTAAACTAACCATAATATTTCCCTCTGGCATGGAGATAACTTTACCTGTTTCCGTTGAAAACGTTCTGGCTTCTACCACAGTATCAAACCATTCTACCTGCCCGTTCCAGTTCAAAGCCAGCCGTTGATTACACTTTTTCATTCTGCCTCGACAAGACTTTTCATTTCGATCCACCTGACTAGTAGTTAAATAACGTTCATCACGATAATCCACAATATCTCCTGTATGTAAAGGTGTTGCTGCCCGAATAATTTTTTCATCGGTCATTTGAATGGTATTTGTCGCATCTTGAATTAGAGCAAGCTGTCGCATACCATTAATATGCACAAGCTCTCCCTTCTCTCGCAGGAAGAAATCCAGCATGGGTCCTAAGCTTCGTGTCACTCCTTCACCTCCAATGCAAAATCCTGCTTGCAGCGATACAGATACAACTCCACATAATCGCTCCATTCCTTCATGTCCAAAATAATAAAGACAGCCTTGCCAATTCGAACATAGCCGTTTAATTGCAATAAAGATTCCAGTGGACAGAAAGCTCGATATGTTGTCTCTAGTATGTAACCATCTTCAAATGAAAAGCTTTTGCGATAAGGTTGTACATCTGCCTTCACTGACAGAACAGGTGTGAAATTGGCATTATCCAAAATTTCCAGCTTCGTATCATAGAACATTAATCTGTTCCGACCTTGATTTTAGGTAGAGGAAGAGCCAATCGAATACTTGTCGGAATGCCTGTTTCATAGTTAGCTGATCGCTCTCCCTCCTGTTTATTTATAAGTCCAACCGACTCCCTATTCTTATAAAGAAACACCGCATAATCGACCATGACATGATCATATTCCACAGGCAGTGTCGCCACATTACAATAGCCATAAATGTTACTCCTCGCTTTATTCAAATAATGGATCAGGATATCATCCTTGGATATGTCTGTTGGTTCCATGCCTAATAATCGTTTCATCAAATCCATTAGCTCACTCATGTGCTGTCTCCTGTACCTCCTTTACCTGTTCCTTCTCGGTACGCTTCATGCTCTTGGTAGCTTGAGCTTTCGTTTGGGGTACATCTTGCTCCGTCTTATCCTGTTTAGGTTCCTCTACTTGCTCATAATGTCCACTAGCCTGTAACCGCAGTATCAGCTCCTGATCTGTTACTTCCCATATGCAGTCTGTTTCCTGATTCAAAAACCACATCTTATCACCCTCCAAAAATGAAAATAAGGGCATCCAAAGCGGACACCCTAAACGTGTTTCTTCTATTATAATGTGTTTTCATATGATCCCATTCTCAATTAAGACTTATTGGCTGTGAGTACAGCAAGAGCCTCCGGCTTGATACATTTAGCTCCGAATACTTGTAACCCTTTCACTGCATCTGAAAATTGTTTCTCTGGTCTGAACGCCTCCACCGAATCCACTTGCCCGGCAAACGAAATCGCACTCTTATGACCTGCGATGATTTTATACTTAACTCCTCCTGTATTTGGCACATTGTTGGATTTATAAACAGTCATGCCATCAATATCTCCCACATAGCCTGTGCGAATAATATTTGGGTCTTTGGTAAAACGTGCATCTTTCAGCAGCAAGCCATAGTACCATGCGGGAACCACCACAAATCGTTCCGTTTCAGGTACATTATTTTCGTCCAATAGTACGCCTAGATCAATCAGTAAATCATAGGCCGTATCTTTCGTTGGAGTTATAGGTGTTGTATCATTACCGATTGTATTCTCAGCTCTAACCTCTGTATAAAATCCAGCGAGATACTGATCCACCACATTAGCAAGCCCATACGAAGCTTCTACGATCCCACCATCCAGTAGATTCACATTCGCTTGAGCAGCATCCACATCATCCACCTGAAAATTGAAATACTTGGCCTGATCGATCACCAACGTTTTTTGCGTAGCATCTAGTTCCTGTGGGTTACCGATTCCAGCAGCTTTATCATAATTGCCAATCGTTACTGCCCCAATCGAATTAATTTTTACAGTGGAGCCTTGGCCTTGAATTTCCCCTTCGTAATCGGTGTTGACGACATTACCGTACACCAAATTCTTTTTCAGGCTTTCATTTAAACGTGCGCTCCAAATGGTAGGAATAAAATTTTGTACTGACATATCTAATCACCCTGTCCTTTTCTATTGATTATTATTTGTTTTGTAATGCTTGTTTGACTTGATCCCAATGCTGATTAATTTCGTTTTGGGACATTCCTTTGATCGAATCCAATGTAAATGTGCTACCTGTTGAACCAGCCGGAGGTGTATAGCCATCTCCTTTGAGTCGTTGCTCGACTTGCTGTTGAATTGCCAGTTGTAACGATTGTTCCAACATATCTAAATTCGCTGTCGTTGCGTCTTCATCTGTACCAATAAAAAAATCCACTAAAGGGAGTGGAAGTTTCTTTTCGGATGCAATTTTAATCGCTTGGCTGGTTAACCGTTCACGCTGCTTCTCTAGCTTCATATTCTCCACTTCGGCTCGCAGCTTCTCGACTTCAATTTCTTTCTCATCCTTAGCCGGGAATCGCTTTTTAATCTCAGCGTCCACTGCACTTTCCAAATGATTGGCTTTCCACGTTTCCAACGATTTAGCGGATCGTTTGTCCACCGTGCTATCGAACCAACTTTTTGCTTCCTTGTTGGATTGGATATATCGCTCTATCCCTTCTACGCTATACGGATTTAAACCCTGAAGATACGTTTGCCATTCCTCGTTTGTTTGGTTTTCTTCAATCAACTGCTTCACTTGTTCCAATTTCACTTTCGTTAATCTCCTTTATTGCCCATCCGACTCCTCAGAACCGAACACGCTTATGTATGTATGGAGCCTTTTAATGTCATGCTCAGGACAGCAATGTAACGCTTTAGAAATCACAAAAACGAGGAAAAGGTACAAACATACCAACTCCCCACTTTTGCCTGTTTTTCATCCTTTGTTTATGCGTATTTTGGATAGCCTAAAGCGTTACATCCACCCTATTGCTTACCTAAACCTCAGAAACGTATATGTATGGTGAAACTGTATCATATTGAATATCATGTTCAAGACAATCATGTAACGCATTAGAAAACGCAAAAGTGACGAAAAGGTACAAGCATACCAACTCCTCATTCCCGCCTATTTTTAACCCTTTGTTTATATGACTTTTTCAACCTCTAAAGCGTTACATCGAGCTGTCTTTTTGTCTGGACTTCCGAACACGCATCCTGATACTTTCTTTTCTCGCCCTACCTCTACACTTGTCACAGTATTTCTGCCGATTCGAATTTGCCGAAAATGTTCCTCCACAACGTGTACAGTTCACCCTCGGTTTTGCTGTATTAAACCCAACCTCTACATTCCGATCAGACTTATATTCTCGCTCCAGCTTCTCATCCATTGGCAGCACTCCATTTTCAAAATATGTACAACGGGGCAGAGCATCACCTTGAATAAAGAATACACATGGGCCATCCTGTAAACAGCAATAGTTTGGGATACCGTACTTCGCTCCAAAATAACAAGCACAATTATTCTTGACCAGTCGCTTAAACCTATTTTTATTCTGCATTTGATACCTCCTTATCCGTAGCAATTAATCGTTGCTGCTCCGAATGAAATTTATTGAATTCCAGCTTCGGATTCTCAACAAACGGAAGCAACGTCAGCAACGTTTCCTGTGAGACCACTTCTTTCAGTTTCACAATCACATCTGCCATCCCAACCAAATCTGTCGGCAAGTTGCGAGTAAACTTCACCGCAATATCCCGGTAATCATATTGAACGCCTTCTTTAATGTACAGAAAGGTGAAGAAATTGCGTAGACGCTGCTTGATTGCCTTTTCCATTAAGGCTTCACGCATTGCTACTCGATTCTCCAGATTCAGCAGCTTGTTTCTAAGCGCTAGGGAAGATGTATTGCTGGCCCAATTTTCATTAAAGTTAACCTGATCCATCATGTCGAAAATTTTGCGTTCAATATTGTCCAACTCGTTCTTTACAAAAGAATCATTAATCTCCTTCGTAAGCCAGCTTACCTTTCCTCCAGCCGGAACTTGAATAATGCCCATCTTCTTCATATTCAACAAGTCTTCAGCTTCCAGCTTGGCATTCTCAATCACCAGATAGGCATTGCGATGATCTGCAATTTATTGACCAAATCGGAATTCAATGCGTTATAGGCATCGAACAAAGAAATCACATCCTGGAAGCCACTTTTTCTCTCCGTATTGGCTAGACAGGAGATGAGCGGAACTCTTCCAAAGATGTGATTATGTTTGCCGATATATTTTAATTCAGGCGATTGATTTTGCTTACTCTGAATCTGTTTGTCAACGTTGCCGATTGTATAATGTAGAATTTCATGGTTGGTGTACACATCCAAATATACTTGCTTATCGAATCGACGGGTAAATTTATGTAAGCCAAACAGTACATTTCTTTCTGCTGTTCCGTCCTCCAATACATACGCATTCAAAGGGGATAGCACCGTCGCTGAAAATTGACCTTCCGAATCAATATAGTTCAATTCAAAGCTCTCACCAAAGATTTCAGACTGTTTCCGAAGCTGTAGATTATGCTCTTTGTCCCAATGACTCATATGTATATCTATATTATGTATGGCATCATCCTGATCCGACTTGGACACATAGTTTACTGGCTTACCGAGCAGATAACCGACTTCATTATCCACGAACTTACGTGGGAAATTGAAGATAAGCTTTTGGTTGCTGCGGCTTTCTTGCATTGCATAGTTCTTGAGAATAGCATGCTGACCATTGTAGTAATCTGCATATTTCTGTTTGGCTATTGCAGCCGATTGGAGTTCATTTAGACATTCTATAATGATTTGTTCCGTAATTTGTAAATACATCCTTCCTTTCAAAATGGGTTATCTAATTTTTGCTTGAATAAAGAAAAGAACCACCTTTTAATAAGGTAGTTCCTTGTTGAATTTCCTTTCACCGTTGATACTCTGCTTAAGTGAAGTATGGGAAGTGATCGCGCATAAAATGAGTTAACGCATCCTTCAAATTTCTATGCTGTTTCTTATATTGGAACAAGATGGCCGAGGTAAGCACGGTTTCATAGTCCTCGATAGTAATAGTCCAGAACGGTGGTTCCTCAGGGTTATAATTAAATTCACTAACGATGCCATATGCTACACCTAGCTTGTCAATCCTCTCGTGTAGGATCTGATAGATCTCACCACTCAATTGATGAATATCACTCTGTTCCAGAACCTTCTCCTCATTCCAGCCGTCCATAGAATATTAACCTCCTTACATACCCGTGATTAAGCCAAACGGGGATTATAACAAGTATCTATTGGTAACAATATATTATTACGGGCAACAGGTGGACGGATATTTAATACCAGGTGTCTTATTATCAAAACGTAAATGGACACAAATACATTTCATCTGTTTAACAGCTCGTTTATCTTCAAAGAAAATTATTAAGATACAGGCGAGGAGCTAACCTTATTTGCACTCGTCCAACTCTAGTTATTATCTGTTGAGCTTATTTACGGATTATTACCAGCACCAACCACGACTGAGAAAACTCCCTCTTCATCGTGCTTCAGTATGACGATAAAGGTGCCGGGCATAGATTCTGGACTATTCGCTGCATCAAGTTCATACCAACCCTTCAACCGTTCTGAAAGGAGCTTACTCTCGTACTGGATAACATCTCGCCCCTCGTCTACCTTATACTCCTTGACCTTAACAGCGTCACTTGGAATTACAGAAGAAGCCTCGCGTATAGCTTCCTTTACAGAGCGCCTTGGCGTATCCGTAGCTTCAAATGACAGGGTTACATTCAAAGCCGTGTCTTTCTTTGTAACGTCATCTTCGGCATAAATAGCCAGAAAACTATTGTTCTGATAAGAACTAATGCCAGCATTTTGCCCATTCTCATCTGCCCCGCGGAGATGTTCGATAGTTTCCTTCGTATCACCAAGTCCTCCTGCCTTGGTGATCAGAGGTTCTATAGTTGTGCCTTGATCTTTTACTGGCTCAGAAGCCTCACCGCTTACTGTATCAGTCACAGCTTCATCTGCAGCAGTTGATTCAACCGTGCTTATTGTCTCTACAGCATTATCGTTGTCTTTGCTTTCTTTGGTTGATTCCCCGCAACCTGTTAACGTTACGTATAGAGCAATACATCCTGCCATAATAAGCAATCTCTTCTTGTAAATCCCCACACTCCGACCTCCATATTTTATAATGTTTAATTCTATCCTTCATTTACCAATATTGTATTATAAAAAAATTAAGCTCGCAGTCTGGACGCTATCTGGTATATTGTTCAATGTCTTCTATATTCGAATTTCTTCTCATATGGTCCTCATATTCATGTACGTCGTTATTTAATTTGGCCACAGCTCCCCAACCCGAGAATACAAGCAGGAGTACTCCCATCAAGGCATAGGCGAATGTGAAATAATTCAAATAAAAGTTTAAAACAATACCACCTAAAATCAGCAGCAATACAATCCACAGCGTCCACTTTAAGCCCTTCTTCAATAAAATCTCTCCCTCATAAGGATTCCTATAATGTTTCTTTATGTATCATGATACATACGATTCACATGTCTAAAAAGTTCAAGAAATTTAGGCATCATGAGTGCTGTAACTGTTATTGTCTTGATTACAGTTATCAGCTTGTATGGTTGCCACAACACTTAACTATTCTACCCGTTAGTTCAATCCATGGTCGTCGTCAATTATCCACGAAAATTCTTTCGTAATCGAAATTGCAATGCTAGATAATATTAGTTCTAAGATGTCATCAGTGTATGTTGGTACATCAATTTCAATTAAATTTACTTCTTCAGTACCATCAAGTGTGTCGAAAGCATAGTTCCCATTTGGATTAGCGAGAATACCAGTTACTTTAACAATCTCCCCATTGACTTCTTTATGAAATGTTAGGTGACTTGCTTTTGTGAATCCCAAAACAGAGGTTAAGAATTGCTCAGCAACCTCCGATTTAATTTTGGACATGTACTTATCCGAATGGATACTTATATAGTCGTACATAGTTTCACCGTACTCATGTCTGCCCATAGCTGCCTTTTGCTACTTCGAGGGAGCTTAAATAGGTAACGAATCAATATGAGATTCAACTTCAAAAATAAATTCTTCAAGGCTTTCACAATCAAACCGTTCACTTCCTTTATTTATCTCAAACAATACTAGATAGCTATGATGATTTATTAAAAATTGCCAACCCTGTCTTGAAATCATAGCCTCCAATATTTGACAGTAATCAAATAACTTTTCAACGTCAGCTCTATTCATTAAGTCATAATCCTGATAAGTGGTTCCTAATGGTTCAGGAAAGATTCGATATGCTAACCATTTTATTCCAATTTAACACACCCCTTAGAGTTACAACAGCAAATGCGGTCATAATTAGTGATTCGACATTTTCCTGCTGTATCCTGTCCATTGACTTAACGAGATTGGATAAAATAAGATTTGAGTTTTAGCAAAACCCTCAAAATAACAAACTTCGATCATAAAACTTCAGACTCTTGACCGACTGTATCAATTGAACAGCCCCATATAAACTATCTGGGCGCATCGTCGTATGTACAGTTTCGATTGTAATCCTTCACTTGATGGTTATATCTGAGGTTATCCGAATTGAAAAGAATATGGCCCTTCTTCACTTCCGGCTCCAAGCTAATAATTCGTTCATGCTTCTGCCCCTTGGAATGGACACTTTCAACAGGCGTATGTATCTTCACTTTCCATAATTCTTCTTCAAACTTTTGCTTCATATAGCTTTGCGCTTGATTGACTTCAAATCCCAGCTTATCTACAGGATAAAGCTTCAATTTTTCAATAGCCACTTGGAACAAATCATCCGGCAGCAGTTTATAGATGTTCCCGTCAATCACATACATTTGCTTCGTCCTTCGGTGCTGACCAATAATTGAAATAGCCGTAAAGTCATTTTTCTTCCCTGCTTTAATAGCTGGATCAATGTACATGGCTAGTTCCATGTCCTCAAATTCAGGCAATCTGTCCCAATACATGAGATTTTGAAATATGTATTCGTCTGTTAAACGCGGATCGTTTTGTAGCTCTTTATAGAAACTCTTTTCACCCATGGCTTGCTTCTTGCACATCAAATAATAATAGTCCAAGTACTCGCTCCACAGGATTTCTGTACCCTTTAGCATTTCCTTCTCATTCGCCATGAAAAAAGACAAAGCCGTATTGATCCTGTCCTCGTCTTGCAAGTTATTATATTGTCGCTCCCACTCTGACCACAGATCATCCCGTTCCGAAAATTGAAGCACAGCTGCTTTACGAATACTCCTCACACCTGGGATTTTACCTTTGAGCAAATCAGCCATGATGTCCTCTTCATTCAAAATGGTTCCACAGATCAGAATATTGGTATCCCTTGTACCAATAGGCAGAATAACATCCGTAAATGTATTTTTAATCTGTTCTCGTTTGGCCTCGGATCGTGCCGTATCCTCCTTGAGCAAATCATCCATTAGAACCAAGGTAGGACGATGATGCTTATAGTGAATTCCTCTCAAGCTACCGTCAATCCCACGAATCATAATGCAAGAGTCCAGCCCACCTTTACTCTTCAGCCATATTTCATTATTGTTCCAGCGGCTCCCTTTACGAATCCCAAAATCCTCAATCAGCATCTGATTTGTTTCTAGCTCATCTTTGATCATGTCCAAGAAGGGCAATGCAATTTGTTCTGTGGCTGATATGATCAATGTAAATTGTGATTTATCATATAAAGTTGCATACAGCGGAAATAAAAAAGAACTGATCGTTGACTTTCCATGCTCCCTTGGGAGTCCGAAAGCTGTAATCAGTCCTGTATTCGCAAGCATATGTCTTAATTCCGAAAATAACTCTTTGTGAAACTGTCCAAATGCTCGATCAAAGTATTTAGGAAAATAGGCTAAAGCGAAAAACTCAATGTCCATCTCACCAATAAGTTTGCGTAGTTCAGAGAAAGAGAACGTTTCGATCAATTGTTTCATTTTGGGCGGCTTGAAATGCTTCTCCATATACTGCTTCAGCAGCTCAGCTTGGCGTTGCTCTTCTTGCTTTATCGTTTCAATGGGTATAGCTCCTTTCTCATATTCACTATAAAATCATCACAAAAATTTCTGCACCCTTTGCTGGCAGCTCCGTTTATCTACATAGAAGTACCCCTCCCTCCACGACAAAAAGAGTGGCTCATTACCACTCAATATTCGACAAAGCCATTTCCATATCTTGCTGCGTGGTTAGGGTATAGATATTGGTCGTTGCTACATGATCATGTCCAAGGATTTGTTGGATGGTCGTCAAGGGAGTCGTTTTCACCAGCTTATAGCCAAGTGTATGTCTGAGCATATGGGGTGTGACCTTTACGTTGATCCGATCTCCATATTTGTTCAAAATCAGGTTGATCGCATTTCGTTCCAATGCTCCACGCTGGCCAATACATAGACATTCTGATTCACTGTGTGGTCTGACTTCAAGATACCGAGTAATGGCTTTTCGTACATCCTTATTTAATGGAATAGTACGAAAGGAATTCCCTTTACCGAATACCTTCAATAATCCTTTGCGTTCACTTATTTCAATATCTTTCAGCTTGATGCCAACCAATTCGCTTACCCGTATCCCCGTTCCAAGCAACAATTCAATCATACAGATATGCATCCGATTACCCATACGGTGAATTTCATTCCGCAGCTTCCACAAATCCTTTTCTGCTAACCCTTTGTATTGGCGAACAACCTTGTTTCTGACCGCTTCGATATGTATATCTTCCTTAATATAGCCTTGTTGGTGCATCCATTGTGAAAATACGTTGATACTGGCGATCTTACGGTTAATGGTGAGTACAGCTTGGTTGGTGCTTTGCAGAGCCTTCTTGTACTCTACTCCATCCAGTTCAATCCACTTGTCCAGTCCATATTCCGTTTTCCTTTGATACCAGGTTATAAACTGCAATACGTCTCTAATATAGCAGGAAACCGTATTTTCACTCCGATCCTTGCTCCGTAAATGTACTTCAAACCCTTGAATATAGTCCATATTCGCCCCACCCTTCGCTTGTGTGTCACATCATACCGTTGATGCGAGGGAAAGTCCACTGATTGCATAACTTATCTTATGCACTGAATTTGGGCAATTTACGGGCTAATTCAGGGCTGAAATGGGCGTTTATCTATACAAATACTGACGGCATAACGTTATGGCTGCGAATCATCTGGCTCCATATATCCTTCCTCAATCTCGACCGATTCCTCAATAGCTTCATATTCGGCATCCACTATATCAGATTCGATCATATCTAGAAATAGCTGCTTCCGTTCCTGCTCCAGTGCCTTCGTATTGACCACTAGCTCACGCCGATCATTCCACTCGTTAGGTGCGCGGTTCTTCAAGTAGAATATCATCGCTGTCGGATTAGGAGGCTGATACCTTTTCACCTTTTCAATGCGTGTTTTCTTTTTTTCATTTTTATCCTCTTCAATAATCGTTTTAATTTCTTCATATTCATACCCTGTAGCAGCTTTCAAAAGTGAATTTTCTACGTGGGATATAGGGACAGATTTGCTCCATTTGACTAGTTCAGCCAGCATCGGATGTTTATCAATATACTCGTACCAAGTCGTTTTACCTATATCGAGTTTCCTGATAATGTCTCTGCATTCACGCCTTCTTCGCACCATTGCTGGATTTCCGCTAGTCTAGGATATACATGGGTTTCCCACTTGGTTGGACGTTCCAATGCTTCCGCAAATTTGGGATGCTTTCTACGGTAATCGCCTAATGTCCAAATATGAATATTGAGTCGCTTAGCAATCTCTTCATCTGTGGCTCCTTCACGTACCCAAATGGGAATATCCCTGAGTCTTGGCACAACAAATTGATCGTACTTGGTTAGTATCTTCGGACTATTTCTTTTGGGCTTGTCACTATTTTTGCTCATCTTCTGCTCACCTCCAGCACGAAAAAAGCCTATGCGAATGTGCATAGACCTTTGTTTTTAAAGTTGTGTTCCATTTACAGATTGCATCTCAGGGAATTTCCGTTGATACGTTTTGAACAGTACATACTTTTGTAAACCTTTGGATTGATGCAAGGCTTGTTGTGCCAGTTTTAATGCTGCTGCATAATGATTTGATTTCAACTCCAATTCGGAAAGAATTGCATTTTTCATCCAAGGCGTTGGAATGTCGTGAATGATTTTGTGAGCTTCCGCATTATTTCCTTCTTCCATACATACGATAGCTCGATAGTAATTTTTATATGCCAGTGGTTTGATCAATTCGATTTCTTCTTTAACCGTCAGAATTTCTTTTTTATAGAAAGCAAAAACGGTTTTATATAACGCTTGTTTGTGAATTCCCTTATACTTTTCGAGCAATAGTCGGATTGAGTCTTCTACTTCTTCATCGATTTCATGGGCTAGAGCATAAAATAGATGGTATTCTGGCTTACTCTTTCGCGACATTAAAAACTTTTCAATTCTCTTCAAATTAGAATCCCATAATACAGTAAAAAGAATAGGCACATATAGTATCAAAAACATCAGGATGAAAATGATTATAAAAGCTAACGCATTATTGATGTGTAAACGATCCACAATCATCCACATGACAATGACAAATACAAATGTGACAAGATTTCTTATATTCCAGATCATCTAGCTTCCCCTTCTCATGCTGTTGAACATGTTGATTTGTCTTATCAGAGTTAATTCAACAAATTTGAATGTAATTCCTTCTTTTCCCTATAAGTAGTAGCTATTAGACCAGCACGAAAAAAGGGAACAGCCAACTATCGGCCATTCCCCATATGTATTCCAGCTTACTCTTCAATGTTGATGGGAATTTCGTAAGCAAAAATCTCAAAAATAGTCCGAAAACCACCCTTTCGACGACCTGACAACTCTTATTTTCAGTCAATTTCACGGACATGGAACTGATCATAGGCTGACAGCTCGATCAATATCCTTGTTACTTCAGACTTGTTGTACCCAACAGTCTCCCCAATCTCCTCTGGTTTTCCATCAAGCAAATAGATGGTCTGTAAACGATATATAGTGTTCTCTTTGTCTCACCAAAGATCATAACACTTTTTTTTTTCCGTCAGAATCGGTATAAGTAATGGTATAGGCAGATCCATAATCAAGCTCGGTAATAATTTTATGTATCTTATCATCCATTTCCTTATCCTACCCCCAACGCTTTAAACACTGCATCGGTCGGATCTGAGTAAAATACGGGCTGAACCTTTATCAGCAGATCAGCAGGAACCGTTTGAAAATCCACTACGGAAGAGGCTGGTATCAATACCTTTTTCGCTCCCGCGTCTACACAAACCTGAAGCGTATTGGCGAACTCCTCAACTTTTGCAATAGTACCGCCGACCGTCATGTTACCAAGTACGACCATGGATTCTTGAACGGGTCGCTCTAATGCACCTGAGCATAATCCTATCAATTCAGCTATAGCTAATTCATCCGTCAATCCGATGCCCTGCAAGTCGCTAATATGCATCAAATAATCCTTGGTCTTCGTGCTAATCGAACCGCTGATACTCTTACTATTTGAAGTAAAGTAACGGAAAGCGGTATCCAAGCTTTCTTTTGCTCCTCGATGTGATCCAACACCCGACTTCTCAAACTTCCCTGTCCCCGAAACGACCTGGTTCTCCAGTTTATATACCCCGATCATGCCAGAATCGCCATGCCCTACGGTGTAAACATGCCCAGATTTTCCAAGCCCTTCAGGTATAAGTTTGCCTCCACCTTGTTCTGGAACGGAAACATACTCCTCACTCAGCGTTTCCTTATCAATGTAGGAGAAATGAACATCGTAGAATTCCATGCCTCCGATTTTCTTGAGCTGTTCTTTTACTCGTCTTCTTCCTTCAAGGGCATACTTCAGAATTTCCTCGATGTCATCTCTTGTATACTCCCCGTTTGGATAAAGGAGCTTCACCAAGCCTGAAACTGTTTTACGAACCGCTATTACATCTCGTTGATTCAGATTATTACCCAGCTTAAAGTAGCGATCAATGGCATCTGCAAACGAGCGTTTTCGCATTTCCCTGAAGTATTCAGCCATGTAATCAACAATGAAACCGTACTTATCCGTAAAGAAGTCAGGACGCATCTTCGGAACTTCCCAGCCTGGCAAGTAGTAATGCATCCGATCAAAAAACGCTGAATCATTTGCCATTGCTTCAGGGAATGGTGCAAATAGATGGGATGTCTTTATTAAAGAATCAAGGCTCTGATTGATATTCCCGACGAATACCATAGAAGCAGAAGCCGCCTTCTCTTCTCTGCCTCGTGCAAAGGATCCTGAAGCCATGTAATCCTTCATGATTTGAATGCCGTCTTTATCTTTGAACGTTATACCCGCCACCTCGTCGAAAGCCACAATGTCCCATAACCCAACTAAACCAACCTTCTTGCTGGACATATTGTAAAAGAGGTTAGCAACCGTCGATTGGCCACCTGATACGAGAATAGAGTTAGGTGAGATCTCTTTATAAACATGCGACTTACCCGTCCCCCGTGGACCCAGCTCACACATGTTATAGTTGTTCTCGACAAGTGGCACAAGTCGAAGCAACAGATGCCACTTCACTCTTTCCTCAAGTTGAGTTGGCTCCATGCCCGTCGAACGAATAAGTACGTCTATCCATTCCTCTTTCGTGAAGCTCTTTCTACCCTCGAATACCTCGTTCAGATCCATGTTCGGCATCTGAATCGGCTTCAAACTACTGATACTAAATGGATTACTGTTCTTCACTTCCTCATCAAAGAAATATTCCATCTTCAGCATGCACCAGATGCCACCGGCCAAAAGCTTATCGAATTCTTTGACATAGCTCGGCGAAATCGGAACCCCTTTAAGTCCAAGATTCGAAAACTCCGCAACATAGGAGTCAATCTTCTCATTTAGGGTGACGGTGATCTTATCGATAACTGAATATTGCCCCAATTCTCGGATTCTCGATTTAACCTTTTCCGCCTCATCTGGTCTTACAAAGTTATCTGAGAGTATCTTCTTTACCCGCTCAATTCCTTCTCGAATGTTATCCTCGTCATCTGTCGCCGCATACATGCCAAGTAAATATTCAAGTACATACACAGGGACGTTTGCCCCTTCTTTCATAAGCTTCGTCAGATCTTTTCGGACGACCCTTCCTGAAAATACGTCATTCAGTTTCCGATCTAAATCAAGTGTTTGTCCTTCATTTATTGTCTCCATTTGGTTTCCTCCCTCCTCTAAAAGTCAAAATCACTTACGATGGCCAAATTGATTGTGAATTGTGTTTTTTCAATGACGATATCCGTCTCAATGTCTTTCGTAATGAGGTAATAGTTACTATTCTTGTCATACGGAATCGACTTCAACGCAAACCGAAGCTTAAATGTACGCTCGTCTGGCTTATCAGATGTGAGATCACAGATGATCATTTCCTCGTTACTAATCACGTTATCGGCATCATCCACCATGTAGATCTTCACTGTTCGAGGAATTCGTTTGTCCTCTACTTTCTCCGTCTGGAAGAAGGTAAGGTTAAATAGGCTATTGGTAATCTTTCTGGTAGTGTTTGTAAGCTTAACATCCACCTTCTCGATTTCACGACTATTCTTCTGCCCACTACGGATATTCTTAAATTGAATGAGTGGCACAACGATCTCTTGAAGGCTGGCTCCACCGTGAACAAAATTAGCTCCAGCTCCTTGTATTTTAAAACGAATCGTGGCTTTCGGAACGTAAGTTGTGATCTGATGTTCATTATGGATCATCTTGTCCAAATTAATATCGAGAAGACCGCTCCGCTCTCCTTTTTCTTGGGAGAACAAATATCTCCGTTTGACTTCAAAGGCTTGAATACCTTCGTTCTCAATCTTGTCACTCTCTTCCAATGCATCACGTTGATATACAAAACCATGATCCGCTGTAATGAAAATGTTCGTACCGCTCAAATCATCCTTGATAATTTTAACTATATCGTACAATTCATCAATGGCTTTCTCCGCCGCTGTGAACGTATAAATCTCGGTCGATGCCTTATCTCCCGTTGCATCAATGCTGTCGTGGTAAATGTAAACCAGTTTCTTACCCTTGAATGTCTCCCTGCGACCAGCCTTGTTCATATTTTTCAGCTCTTGAAAATGAATTGCCGTGCTATCAGATACTGCTGATTGGAGAATTCCAATTCGGTTGTCGATGCCGCTTGAAGACTTGCCATTCACTAATACATTACCACTCAAGTCAATCTCTAAGTTCTTGTGCGGCAAAAGTGATGCCATACCCAATTTCGTGACGGATGGGAGTACGCCTAATAATGGTTGAATGTCGCAAGCTCCCGTTGTCTCCGAATTCAGCTTATCCGCCAACTCCGCCGCTATCTCATAACGCAGGGCATCTGATATGATAACAAATACCCGATCACCATTGGAAATTTTCGGAGCAACAAAGCTTCGATAGAAATCCTTCTGGTTTTGAATCCCTGGCAGAACCCAACTTGATTTCATCTCATCGTGTACAGCGGCGGACCAGTGCGAGCTTAATTCGCTCATATACCAGTTGGTATATAGGTTCTCAACCATCACTTTGAGCTTCTTTAGAATTTCGCTGTTCGAATCATTGTCGTAAGCAAAATAGAATTTTCTGTAGTACATATCCATTTGGTGATAGTCATTCACATACGCTCGGTACATGTCTACTGCTTGCGTCCTCGGAATACCCATGCTGTACTTCTTATGAAATTCGAACATTTTTACGGTATAGAACAATGCTTCATAAATGGATTGATACCGCTCATAATAGTGCTTTGCTCTCCGTAGGTTAATCAGCTTCGTATATGCATCATAATCCTCAAGCCGATCTTCCAGACTGTTGGCGATATAGATGATAATTGCCTTATCGAAGTAAGGGAACGTATCCGCCGCCTTAAACGCTTCAACAGGGAGCAGGTTTACGATATCCGATAGCCTAATTTCTCTCTCGGCAATTTCAGCATACTCATCATAAATGTGATAATCCGTTTTATGATGCATCCAGTGGTCGACGAACACCAAAGCATTGGACTTGTTTCGAGTAGCAATGTAGCCTTTAACCAGCGAAAGACGTTCCTCACTAACCGTATGGCTAAGTGCAGTGACCGTCAGATGGATAAACAGCGTTTTAAGCGACTTTTGACTTTGCTCATAGCCATACCGCTCAGTTACCGTATTCCAAAACACTTCTAACCCTACATACTTCGAAATCGAATCCAGATACTTATTTTCGCTGTCATCAAGTGAATCCATCAGAACAACTTTCAGCACATCCTCGAAATCTGGAGTCTTGAGGTTGCACAACGCATTCATCATCATTAGTTCAATTGTTCCTTCAGAATTTGCCTTAACCTCGAACCCCTTGAATTTCTTAATCCGATCCTTACTCCCAAAGAATTTCTCATATTTCTTTACTGAACTCCGAAGAGAAGGATCGATGTTCAGTTCATTCATGATGAGGGATATCCTATCTGCATAGAACGTCTTCGAATACAGAATTGTATCCAACAGCCAATTGTCCTCCATGCTCATGTCCAGGTTGGAATAGATCAAATAGTTCGAAGTGGGATCCTCTTCTTCGAGCAACACCTTCGTATAGAAGCTATTTCCCTCAGTCAGAGTATGTATTTTGACGTTCTCAAGGGAAATCTCATTTATGTAGTCGGCAAACTCCTGATCCTTATCAAACCAGAAGATGATCTTCTTACGCTCACCTTCATTGAGGGGCTGAAGAAAAGCTTCTTGCAGTGCCTTTGTAACTTCATCCATATTCATTATTTATCAACACCTTTTTTCATCGGGCTAAAAACAGGGATATACCAAGATGAACTGGCATATCCCCATTGTAACCAAATTATTTGATTGGAGCGAGCAAACCATCGAATTTTGCGTAATTCACAGCAACACCCTCGTCAAGATCGATTTCAATTTGCATGTCTGCCATGTGATGAAGTTTTTCATCGTATGCCCGCAGTTCTTCGATCTTCAGGTCAAGTGACTTGAGTTCTTTCTTCGCATTTGCAATTTCCTTAGTTGTTCCATCTCCATTTATAATGTCAAGAAGGGTTTTCTTCTCGGCATCCATACGAATCTGAAGCTCGTGGAGATAATCTGTCCTGATCCTTGACAACGTTGATTTATCGTAACGGTGCATGTAGATAAGGCAGTTGAATGCTTTTTGTTTTCCTGATGTGAATAGCCAGTAAATAGGCTTCTTATTATACATTTGAATGTGATCTTTGTAGAACTCGGCGAGGAAATATCTCCTAATTGCCTCTTTGGATGTTTCTCCTTCCTTCATTGAGAGAGCTTCAGCAATATACTCCATATTTTCAAACAATCGACTCTCTCCAAAAGTTACTTTAACAAATTCAATCAATTTGGAAACTATATCATCATCAAAATAAGAACCAGGGAGAACAGAGAGGATGTTGTCTCTATCAACTGGGTATGTCTGGTAGACCTCTGGATCAAATTTACCTCCAGCAAAAATCACCCCCTCTTTATCTAAAGAATATCTCCCCAACATACATCCTACTGCATAAGAAATAAATGCCCTTATATCTCTCTCTTTTACCGCTTGTCTTATCGAGATATCTTCATCTGAAATTTCTGGTGATATCTCATCTGTAAGCTCATAAATCTCAATAAATAGTTTATTAATCTCTTCCTGGCTTTCTTTTATGCAAGTAATGTCATTATCAACACTTTTCTTCCAAGCACCATAAGCTTGCGATATTAAATCGGTTCCTTGTTGATATAAAATAATCGGATTTACTCTAAAATCCCAAGAAGTTTCAAATGAATCCCAGTCCCTCTTAGAAATCTCAATACACTGGTTTGTCAATAATTCGATTTTTTCATTCCGATCTGATGAGTTGGAATATATATAAGGTATATTAGCAATATCCCTTACATTATAATTTAAGGTTGGAGAAAGTATCTCCAGTATTTTCCCACTCACTTTAGAGTTTAATAAAGCGTTAATATAGTTTTTGCTTTCACAATCGAACATACAAAACCCAGCATTCGAAAAAAGAAAACCTTGTTTAAAATCTCTCACACTTAAAGTTCCACTTGAAATAGCTGTCCATGTTAGCCCTTCTTTATAATAGAACCCTATGTTGGTTATAGTTCTCGTTACAGAATTATATTTACTTATGGCTAATTCTTTCATCTCATATCCATCGTTTTCCCAGTTTACTACAAATTCATTATTCCCATAAAATTTTCTGAATTCCCCACCGTGGTTTATTGGAAACCATTTTCTTTTCGATACTTTAGCTGATTCTAAGTCAACAGAATCGAAACTGATTTTATTGCATTCCACTTCATACCAATACTTAATGAACCTTTCATTATCTAAGGTCTTCATGCCCTGTCTTGGTTTTGAAACGTCACCTAAATTCTTATTACTTTCAAAGATGCTCTTTATTTTATCACTCACCCAATATGCAATGGGGTTTCCAGTTATCTTACTAAAGC
Source organism: Paenibacillus sp. CMM36 (assembly GCF_053570945.1). Lineage (NCBI taxonomy): Bacteria > Bacillati > Bacillota > Bacilli > Caryophanales > Paenibacillaceae > Paenibacillus > Paenibacillus sp. CMM36. The sequence goes on along the minus strand of NZ_JBSEDY010000007.1, from coordinate 282,069 downwards.
TATTTAAATTAGTAACGTACCTATAAAAAACATTTGAGTTTCTTACGGCTTCTAATGCCTTTATTTTTTTTTTCTTCGTGATTTTTAAAATCAACTAATCTTATATATTCACCTTTCATACTTTTGTCAATTTCATTACTTTTATCTCTTATAACAAATGCAGTAGTCTGGACTACTTCGCCGCCAATCTCCTCAAATGCTCTCGCTCCCAAATGTAACATTGAGTAAATGTTTTTCGTGTTAATAATTTTGATTCTCAAATCCTTAAAACTTGACAAAAACATCCAGGAATGCTGATTGATCATCGCTAAAAATCCATGCGGTTTTAAATAATGATTAATTTCCATAAATGATGCACACACGTCTGCCTTTGAATCTGGATAGTACAATTTTAGATAATCGTATAGTTTACCATTCATTCTTCCATCAGTAATATAAGGTGGGTTCGTTACTATTATATCGTAATAGCATCCCATGATTTTCGCCTGTTTTATAATCTGAGGAAGGAGTTGTAACGCTTTGGCTCTTGAATACTCTAAAAACACATCCTCAACGGGATTATTTTGAATCTCTGAAAGACGTTCTTCCAGAAAACCCATATCAAATTCTTTAAGCTTAATTAATGAGCCATATATCTTGGCATCTTGAAACTGTTTAATAAATTCCTTCGTTTGTTCAAATACAGAACCATTTCTATCGTTTGCAATAAAACCGATATCATCTTCATTTAAACCGTTTGTCTCCTGAATAGAAGCTAAATTTATTTGTAAGCCTTCTCTTTCAATATTTCTAAGAAAACGATCATTGTATTGCATTGCTTTCATCACAACAGAAAAGCAAGAAAGTTGATACGCCCTATCATCAATATCTAATCCATATAGGTTATTTTCAATAATAAGTCTCGGAATTTCCCTATCCATATAACCGCATTTACTATAAATCTCAAACAGTATATCAAACATATAAACAAGAATATGTCCACTTCCCATTGCTGGGTCAAAACACTTGATATTTTCTACTTTTAGATCCTTCTGAAAATACTGAGTCGATTTCCTTTCAGGTCCAATCTCATAACTTTGGCTTTCGAGGTAATACTCCCATCTCCCTTTAATCTCAAAATCTTCTGGATGTGATTCAATCCAGTATCTTCCCAACGAGTTTTGTACCATATAACGGACAATCCAACTTGGTGTAAATAACTGAGTGACAAATGGGATCTCCTCTTTTTTGTGCTTCCCCTTATCTTTATATACTCTATCCTTCTCATCAGAAATATAATACTGATAAAGCCAACCAATAATCTCAACCTGCTCCCAATCCGCTTCTGGAATAGCTGTTACATCAGTCATCTCCCGCAGGAACGATTTTTTCGCCAATAACCCATCTGGAAAAAGTATCTCCTTGTAATCATCAATCGTTTCAAACATAAATGGAAGAACCTTATTTAAGCTATTGCATTGCTTAATAACCAAATACTTAAAAAGCTCATCAGTCTGATTATTAAGCTTCAGATCATATACCAATTCCTTATCGACATCTAAATCAACCGATAATGCCTCTTTAATAATGTCAGGCTCATTACTATCGGTGTTGTTGGAGGACAATACTCTTACCTTGGTAGGAAGATAATTATTAACTTCCATAAACCGAAGTGCAGTAAAACGGTTAAACCAGGTATATGCTACTTCCTCAATAACCTGCTTATATCCAATTTCACTAATTCGTGAGATCAGTTTTTTCCGTTGCTTTTTCTCTGTTGCCGAGAGCTGTTTTCCATCAATATAAAGGGAATCTGAACTTTCAAATTGAGCCTTCTTAATGTTCTCTTCTGTAATTCCTATTTTAAAAGCTTTAGCTTTAACTTTTTCAATCAGTTCTATACGAGCACTCGTCGCAAAGTTTTTCAATGCCGTCTTATTCATGAGCTAATTCACCAACCTAATATTGGATGTGTTTTACAATAATCAGAGTGCCGCGGCCAAAGCCACGGCACACTTTTTTAATCAATAAACTCGATTTGTTTGTTACTCTTAATAATTTGCTTCAGCTTTGCAGACAATGTGTCCAGTAACATATCCACATCAGCTTCCGTGCGTAAGGTCTTAGTGGCAAGTAGATCATTCACTTTTACTCGTTCTCTCTGAGAAACAGGCTTTACTATAACTGGCGTTTTATCTCTGCCGCCGCCCCCTGTAACTGATGGCTCCACTTGTTGCTTCTTTTCAAACTCAAGAATTTCACGGTTAATAATAAGTTCTTGTTTCTCTTTGAAAGCGGTGCTTTGCGTTATTGTAGCATCCACCTTAAAAATATCGACAAGCTCATCCATTGCGTTGAACAGGTTTTCATAATAAGTCTGAATTCGTTCTTTCGTTTCCTCAGACACACCATCCTCATTAGCCCGCAACGTAAGATGATTAATATCCAATTGAATAACGCTTTTAGCCGCTACTTTCTTCTCTTCAAGTACACCTTGAATCTGCTCTTCAATTTTATTCACCAGCTCAGGAATATCTTTGATTTTGCGATACGGCTGTACTTCATTTAAGATCTCTTGTAATCTATCAGCATTCGCTTTTATCTCGTTCCCCGACAAGTAAACATCGTTTTCTTTGTACTTTTCAATTGCACGAAGACCTTTGTCGAAAATATCCTTTTGAGAAGCAAAGAAGCTCTTCACATAGGTCACATCTTCTTCCCAATCAAGAAGGTTGTCCTCTAAATCACGAAGCTTGGTGAAGAACGACACATTATCTAATCCTTTAGTAAACTCACCAAAATACTCAAGACCTTTGTCCAGAAGACTTCCTCCAGGATATTTCCTTCCTTCATAACGGCTCTTTAATGCTTTAATCTCGATCACTTGCTGATCAATAAGATGACGAATATCCTTAATAAGACCATCCTCATCATCAGCAACATCCGTTTTGTTAAACACTTGCTTACAAATGTTTTTAGCAACTCTCAATAACGACTCATCAACGAAATGCCGCTTAACGACAATTACTTTATCGATCTCACTCGTTTTGGTCAAAGCATTTAGAATATTACCATCTTCTGGTTCTAAATACTCGGAATTAAACCGTAGGCGAATCCGCTGTTCTTTCATTAACTCAGCAATCAAGCCTGATATATCGAGATCCTTCCAGCCGTACGGCTTATCCTTATAGCGATCCAATATCGTTTTAACACGTATTTGCTTTTGGATACTATCCTGCAAGCTGATAAAGTCCATGACTTCCTTTACTGCCAGCTCATTCGAATTCGATGATCCGCCATCAATGGTCAATTGCTCATTTTTTCTTCTCAAAATCGAGATGAGATCCTTTTCCGATTCCAAGAAGTTCTTCACGTATCCAAGCTTCGTGTAGACGTTCTCAACCAATGAAAGGAATCCAGCGTTAATCCGCTCTTTAACCGTCGAACCCTTAATCTCCGCCTTATTGCCATTGATAAAGAATGTACCGCCTTTGATCGCCTCTTCCAGCATATCCCGTACCCGACGCTTACGATCTCTTGCTTCGGCTTGTTTATTGTTCAGGATATTCTGAATGCTCTCAGGGAGTTGTGTAGGATTTTTTTTCTTACGATACTCCTCGATTTTGAGGACCTCTTCCATTTCTTCAACATAAGCCTCATTTGCACCCAATTTTAGAATCATCTCGCCTGTGCCAGAAGACATGAGCATTAGTTCTTGTTCGGATTTGGCATAATGATCAGACAGCGGCGAGAGAATATTGATTCCGATACTCGATGTTTGATTACCGATGTTCTTCTCGTCCATCTTCTGATTATAAGAGAACTGGTATTGTGCCGAATAGCGGTATCTCTTGTCATCATACAGGTCTTGATAAACGTAATTAGCAAGCTCACGCTTGATGACATCCTCTTCAATCTTCATCGCCTTAATCTCACGGTTAATATCTTGCTCGTCATCCGTCAGGAATAGGTAGGAATCACCGTTTTTCTGGATGAGCGTTTGTGAAATCAGCTTTCGAAGTGAAACCTTGATTTTCTCCTTCAACGCCAACTTATCTTCATCGATCTGCGTGACCATAAGTGTAGCAATATTATCAATATTGGCAGGAATCTCTTTAATATATTTAATCATGAATAGCACTTTAAGCAGATCCATATTAAATTCGTCGTCTCGCAACGCAGGGTTCTCATATGCACCTTCGATAACCCTTGAAATCGAAGGAGTTAGGAACTCTTTTATTGTATCGTAGAATGCGTAAAAAGGAATAAGTGTGCCTTCCTCCGCATCCTTAAACCGCAAGCCCGCTTCTTTGAACGCAGAGAGCATAGAACGCTCCCCTTCAGACAAGTGCTTGCCTGAACTTCCATGTTTACGCACTTGCTCGAAAACGTTTTGTAGGAGCTTAAACTGGTAAGGAAGGAACGGATACACGTCCGCAAACTCCAGATCATTCTCATAACCTCTCAGATCCGCTGTGCTATCCTTGAAGCTCATAAGGTTCTTGAGTGTTGCACTCTTCTCAAGATGAAGAAGCTTTAGTTTGTCAACGACATGCCCCTTCTTTTCAAGTATCCGCTTCTTAATAACCTCATCAACTGAGATCGAGGAAAGCGACAATCTCGTATCGAATCGTCCTTGGATGCGGGAGAAGTCATCGCCCTTTACTTTTACAATGCTATCTATACTTTCTTGCGAAGTAACCATGATCCACACTTTACCAGAGCAATGTGTTCCAAGATCCTCTGCCAATGTTTGTAGGTTAAGCATCAATTGTCTACTGTCACCTATGTATTGGCCAATCTCATCAACCAGGAAAATAAGGTGGAAGTTGTTCCCTTTCTGTGCGATGTATTCCTTTACATCCTTCGAGAACTTCTCAATACTGATTTCAAAATTATTAACTCCATTTTCGAACCAATTGCGAGCTGTTTCTTCGGACATAGAGGTAACCTTGGTTAGTGCACCAATGACATAATCCGCATCAAAGTAGAAAGTATTACGGCGTTCTACCCATTCTTCTCCCGCCGCCGCTTTAAACTCGCGTTTAAAGTCTTCATACACACCTTCTTTTGTAAGATACTTCTCCATCTCCGCAACACCGGGGATGTCGCCGTAGAAGCCCTGATGCTCGTAAAATACTTTAGAGAATACTCGAAGGATAGCATCTTCCTTAGACTTATTGTCCAAGGAACTTTTTGAATCGATATTGAATAGGATAACCTCTGTTTCAACGTTTGAAGTTCTTTTCATATTAGCGAGAACGATTGGATCTTGAATTTTGTCGGCGAAGAAATCAACTGCACGCTTGTCTTTCGCCTTCTTGTTCTCAAGCAAGTACGCAAGAATTTTCAAGAAATGCGATTTACCCGAACCAAAAAAGCCTGAGATCCAAACACCCATCTTATCGGTAGTACCATCAATACTCTGCTGATAGTTCTCATAAAACTTGGATAAATGCTTATTCAGTTCTCGTGTTACTACATATTCATCAAGTTCTTGGTAAATATTATTTTCATCGGTTTGTGCAACCTTGATAACCCCTTTAATGCTACGTTCAATATCTTTCACAAACATATCTTTAATACGCACAGAACTGCCCCCTCGAAGTTAATCCACTAAACGAAATGCCCTGTAGTAGTTGTCATCTTTGAATCGATCAAACAAGCGAAGTGATAAACCGTCATACTTTCCTGGAAAGAACATAATTACAGGGATCTTATCCAGAACTTCTTGAAGATTGTTCAATATATTATGGGAACGCACAAACGGATAAACCTTGCCAACCCCCGTGATGAACACAACATTATTATCGGCTATTTGCTCTTTAATTTTTTGAAGAAATATATCAGGCTTGGCGAAATTAGCCATTGCCTTAAATAAAGCATCTTTACCCTGTTTTTCTTCCATCTGGGGGATACGATCGTAAATCCTCTTTTCCTTCGCGATCTCGATTAACAATTTATACAGATCAAACTCAATTATCCGGCGGTTAGAACCTTCATAACTGAACTCCTTCAAAATATGGGAGATATAATCCCGCATGAGTAGTTCCTTCTCCGGCTCATAATCAAATACATAAAAGCTTATTTCATTCCCAAGTCCTCTACCCTCAATAAACTTATCTTCCTTGATCTTTGGGATAATCTTATCCAATCTGCTATTCAAATTCGCCATTCTTCTACCCTCACTCACCCATCGCTCTTACATATGCGACGTCTCCGATATGAATCAAGTGTTGCTTTAACTGGTCATCCATGAGAATACGACTTAACTCACCTGTCTGTTTATCTTTCAATATGCCTGACTCAAGCAGTATCCGTTGGATGACATTCTTTAATTTCGTAACAGTTTGCTCTGTCCAACCTGCTACCCCTGTATCTTGTTCAGCTTTGGACACGAAATAAAGGTTCAGATCTTTTCTCTCCAGTAAATAATGATTTGACTCCAGCTTCTCACGAACAACTTCGTTCATGAATTCAAAGAATAGTCTGTCCGTTTTCATAATGGCATACAGGTTAATGAGCTTACCCGCTTCCAATGTTTGCTCTAAAACCATTTGACATAACAATTCATCAAGGGTCCTTACTCTCCGTAATACTGAAGGCAAACTACGTTTTAGACTTGCATTAATCTGATATTGAAATAGGTTTTCGGAAAGAACTTTCTTCCTTATGTCCTGCTCACTAAACCCACTCAATCTAAGACTTATGACCTGCTTAAATTCATAGAACATGAATGAAGCACCAGTTAAAGTGGCACTATATTCTAATTCTGTAGACATAATTCAACTCCCTGCTTTTTCTCCAGTGGATTTTTCATACTCTAACATTCCAGTTATGGTTAGTACCCGTTCAACAACCTCCAGCCGTCGTTTGCCACATTGTTGCTTGAGAATTGTGGTGAATTCCGCTTGTTTCAAAATCTTCTGTGGGTTGTTTATATAGATGTTCGCTATGTTCTTTTTCAGCAAATCCTCGCTTACATTATCATCCCAATAGGCATCAACAATCTCGTTGATTGCTGTGGCGAGTTCCCTTTGCGTTTTATAGAAAAGCTTTAGTTCCAACGTGACCACCTCATAAGTATCACCATTTTTACTCGATTCTTACTTTATTCTTATTCCATGATTATACCTTACTGACTTAAAAAGAAAAACCGCTTATTCAGCGGTTTGTTCAGTCTTTTATCTAAGCCCTGCATACAGTTCTGGTCCCATCGTCTTCAACATCTTATCAAGAAGTTGAGACAGGTTCCTGATCGTAGTATCCAAATCATTGTCCGGCTTAAAACTAACCCCTATTTTTCGAACCTCAGCTTTTAGCATGGGGTGTATATCCTTCTGAAGTTCCTTAATCCTGCTCTCGAAGGAATGGTACAGCTTCTTCTGACATTCCTCGAAATGTAGGTATATCGATGCATGTCCATATTTGTTTCGAGCACTCACTTTAAAGTTAACTCCGCCTCGGCCACCTCCAATTGAAAGTTGGCAATCATTGCTGTTATGCTTTTTCGATTTTCAGACGTTAGTCAGGTAAGGAATGTGTAATCTAAACTTTTCCAGCATGTATTGTTTTACATCCTCAATACGCTCAAAATCATAGCTTACTTTCGCTATTGCCCGACCAGTATGAGCAGAGGGAATCTGTGAATATGCATAATAGGTTTCAAGCGGCGGATACTGGGAACTTCCAATGGGAAAAGAAAGGGGACGCGGGGTTTCGGGGTGAAGCGAATGATGGATGAATAAATCGAGAAAAAGCCTGATATAACAAGGATTTTGAGTGGTTTAGGATCTCCCCTTGCCCCTAAAATAAGAAAAAGCCGAGAAAATAAGGAGCGAATACCTGATTATCGCTCGGCTCTTAGGCAAACTATTTAGGCTTTGGGCAAACTTTGAGTGCTATTCACATCTGATCCCGATATATTACTACCACGCACTCCACGTGCCTTGAGTGTACAAAAATGATGACCCTAAGGCTTGGTCGCCCCTTGGCGAAAAATCTATCATTTTTAGATCAGAGTCTTTATGTCTTTCTTTTTTTATTTTCTACTGAAAGTGTCCCTCCTGATCCATCTGCCCCAAGGCAGTCTTGGTTTTTCTGAATTTCTGACAATCCTGTCAAACATAAAACCAGTAAAATAATTTATTGCTCAACTACCCCAAAATCATCCACATAAACATATGCTGTACCAGGATTCTTGTAAGCATACACTGTTGCCCTGGTAGCGCCTGCTCCGGTTGTAAAAGGAATGTTTACCATTGTCCAGGATGTACTGTCAGATGTTGCGGATGCATCCGTTCCTTCAAAGCCATTAACGCCAATCTGAATCCGCTCTCCTATGTCTGCCTTAACCCAGGCGGTACACATATAGCTGGTATTAGGACTTAGCCCCGTAAGTACCTGCTCGATACCATCTTCTCCGGGTCCCAATCTAACACTCTTAGAGCCGCTTCTTGGTACCGATACACTTGCAGCAGTATCTGAATATGTTGCTGCCCATGGTGAGATTATCCCTTTCTCGAAATCAGATTGCCTTACGTTATTAACATAAAGTAAGCCGACACTCTCAAAAACCGGGTCCGGAGGTGAAGAAAAATCATGCCCAGCAGTCCAGTCAGTTCCACCGAACTCATATGCTCCAATATCCGGTGCCGCACCAACATAATCATTCGTGATTCCAGATATTACAACCCCTGCATTAATAGCTGGAGAAGTAGACTGCAACCTGAAATCATATGCTGTGGGATTCACAAATAACGGATTGGTTTCTGAGGTAATATTATTTCCCTCTATATGAGTACCAGGCAGTGTAAAGGTAGTAGTAAAGATATTGTTGAAAATTCTGTCGCCGTACATATCTGACTGAAAATTACTTCCCCAATATCCTACATTTCCGTTACTGTAGGTGGTATTGTTATAAATCAGGTTAAAATTACTGGGTGTGTTCAATCTTATCCCTGTATAGTTTCCCCATACAACATTATGATGCACAATATAGCCCTTGCTACCGTTATCCAGATAGATACCAGTGCCAGAATAATTCTTTGCCAGATTATCATGGATGTAATTATGATGAATTACCGTCCCTTGCCCATCCCAGGCAAATTCATAGAGTATTCCGCAGTCTTTTGTCAGCTTTCCTGCATTGTACAGATTATTATATTGTATCTGGCTGTTTTGGGTAGGCATAAATATCAGATGACGCCCAGCGTTATATACCGTATTATGACTGATTAGATGGTTTGCCCCCAATAGATAGATTGCCGGAATATCCGCTGCCGAATAATTTGCTTCATGAATAAGATTATTAATTACCTTATTTCCTGTTCCCTCTATACTCACCAGATTACCGGAACTGTAGGTCAAAGTACTGTCTCTAAGCTCATTATTGGTACCGGACATAAATATCCCTGTACTGTATTGTCTCGTAACATCCGAATCATGACTGACATATTCCGCAATCATATTAGAAACTTTACAGTAATTAGAATTCGACATTTTAATGCTGGAGGCAAAGATATTAATTCCGGTAATATTTATGTAAGATCGGGAACTTAAATCAAATGCATAAGTCCGCTTCTTTGCTCCTACTGTCAAAGTATTCGGATCAACTTCACCAGGTGCCCATAAATAAAGTCTGCCAGTAGTGCTGTCATAATACCATTCTCCCGCACTGTCAAGATCTTTAAGGTTACCAGTAATATAATAGCTGTTACCGCCTGTCGCTGCAGTATCTATTTGATCAAAGGTAATGGAGCCGTCACTTGAGCTGGTAATGGTACTTTTATAAGATTTGTAGCCTGTTCCCGGAACACTCCAAACCGTTTTGCCAACCCAGTATCCAGGTGCCTGAGTTAAGTTTCCATCCTTGATGGTTGTAGTGGAACCGGAATCAACTGTTGCATATTTTGAATTTAAGGGATCAAGTGTTGGTGAATTGGGCCATCTGGCTTCAAATTGCATTTGCTTATTAACAAATATCTGATTTTTTGTTCCAAGGGAACCCTTCATTTCCGCATAATAGATGGATCCGGAGTAATTTTTCCAGCCAGTAACCGGATCGGCACCGGATACCGTTACGTTCTCTCCTGTATAAGCCTCAAAGTTTATGGGTTTTGCAGAACTTCCGGAAGTATGAAGTGTTACTGTTTCCCGGTATGTACCACCTCGTATGATGCAGGTATCTCCGGCTTTCATGGTATCTGCTGCCTTTTGTATGGTTTTCCATGGATTTGATAGTGTACCGGTTCCAGTGATGTCATTCCCCGTTGTAGAAACATAATATACGGAATTTGCCTTTACAGTTTCCACACCCAGATTAAAAGTAAATACATAAATCATCATAATTACAACTAAAAATCTAAAGCCTGTTCTCTTATTCATAGCTTACCTCCTGGAATGAATTCTATTTTTAGATACGGCTTCTACGCTTGGGCCTAAGTTCACTGCTAGGTATGTTCTAATATAGAAATTTGTGTATATATAAGCCCTTAATTATTTAATCGACTTATACCGACTTAAAGTTTATTATTCTTTCGGCGAAGCTTCTCCGATACTGAACCCATCCAGCCATTTCATTGACCATGCATGGTATTATTTTCTTTCCGAAATGGGTGCATGAGCATCCAGAGATTAAAGTACGCTATCAAAATGATTTCATCCCTCTGATGGAAGAATCGCGTGAAAAATATCAGACTTATCCGAAGCATGTAGTTCCTGAATTCGCATATATTACTTTCATTGAAAATGCAGGTGTGAACAACGAGAAGTTGATTGCCCAGGCACCTTACGCGGGCATGACAGATGATATTCGTGCGGGTAAGGTGCAAGCATAGTCAATCAAGACGAATTGAACTAAAAAGCCTGAGCCTGTGTCTCATAACGTAAGACAAATTAAAACACCTACCAACCTGGTCATACCCTGTCTACTTGACAGGGGTATGACCAGGTTGGTAGGTGCCCAGCATCTTTTTTAATGTTCTCTATAACCATCTAATCTCCATTGGCTATTCTTCTTTCTCTTTTTCATCATGAAGCATCATCTCTAATACAACATATACAAACTGTGCTCCGTCCTTCATGCCCTGCCAGTACAAAGCTTCATTCTCCAATGCTTGCTTGTAATGATGCTTATCCTCCCATTCCGAGAATTCAGGTCTGTTCACAATATCCATCTCAGAAAGTCTCTTCGGTAAGTTTAATCAATTTCTCCAGATCTTTAAATTTATCCAAGGGGTTCACCTTCCCTGCATCCGTATTTATTTAAAGTAATTGTACCACAGCAAGTTGATTGCACGTCACAGAAGGGAATAACCTTATTGCTTGAGGAATTCTTACAGGTAGCGTACAAAGAAAAGAACGCCAAACTAAGGACGCTCTCTTGAATACTCACATTTTCAGTTAAATACATCGGATGTGTCCAACCACTTTAAATCCAAAAAAATCGAAACATTTATTTTGTTGTGCCATACCTTATTTCTATAAACTTTTCCCCAGCTCGTAAAGGACATAGGAAGCTACAATTAAGCACCTCTATATATCGACTCGACATAGCTTTACTACGGCCTCAACGTGTGTCGAGAGGATGGAACGGATTTACTTGAAATTAACTCGTTCCATTTTAAAAATAATAGTTCAATTTCCTTCTATTTCTTTTTCAGCTAAGCTAGCATGCTCTCTTTTTAGCAAAGAATAATGATATTGATCGCATATCGAACCATCACTAAACCAATAATGCTCTCGATAAGTTCCCTCCAGCTTAAAATGGAATTTTTCTAATCATTTTATAGAAGCTTGATTACATGCTGCAACCGTTGCATAAATTTTGTTCAACTCCAAATCCTTACGTTCAAAAATGGTATCTATAAATAGCTCTAACAATACATTCGCATATCCTTGTTTTCTATGTTTTAGAGGCAAATAGTATCCGATCTCGGCACTTTTATTTCGAGAATTATAGTCAAAAAGCTGTATCTTTCCTATCCGCTTATTACCGTTACTTTTATCAACCAAGATATATATTAATTGCCCATTTGCAAGCCTTTTCAGTACATTCTCTTTATAATTGTTATATGGAGGAAGTTCGATTATGGGTCGGCAAGTATGTTGCTCTTTTTCGCTTTCAGTAAGACTCCAATCATATAAGTCTGGTAAGTAATCTTCAATATTCCCACTATTTAAAAGCACAAGTCCACTTATCATTCTATCACTCCATTATTTTTAAATTTAGATCGTTTGGACAGGCTACCATTTTGGTTTTAGGTAACTGATTTGCCAACACGAAAATGCATCATAATGGCAAACCATGTGGCGTATCACTATATTTCCATATTAACTCATGTTACACTTCCCTCCCGTATCAACTGCTTCCAAAAATACACATAGTAAATCTCCCAACGAATGGGTCATTCTGTAAACTAAATCTCGCTTTTAACCGATAAATACATATGCTGGGTTGTTTATTAAATATCACCTCCCGCCCCTTTTTAGCGTACAAACCTTGTTATACATATTTATATGGACTCACTGTTATACTCATCTGCGGCTTCTTTAATCAAAAGCAATTTCAAGAAGACGTCCTTTACTTAGAAATACCCATCGCATCTAGAAAGGAGACATGAACTCACTTGAGCGTATTATCAGATGGGATCGGATATGAAAGCCTACGCTTTTATGGTCCCTTTCAGCCATTACACATCGAACAACTTTAAATAACACGCGCCATTAATGATCATGCCTTTTTACATATCAATGGCATGCTCTCCGAAGAACAGGGAGCAGCTTGTATCGGTCAAAATATGGAGCAAGAGCCGATTGTGATTCGTCAGTTGGATGAGCAGGGACAATCGCTGAGAAGGCTGTTCCATGGGATTGTTACACGTATGTCCGTACACTGTGTGCGAGGCGTGTATACGTTTGAACTGGAGGCCGCTTCCCATTCGCACCAGATGGATATCAAACGTAAAAGACGCTCCTACCAAGATATTCATCGTACCTATGATGATTTGGTCACTGCGCTGGTTCGAAAATATCAGTACGGAGATGCCATTGATACGGTAAGCCACTATGCCAAACTAGAGACATTTGTTTTACAATATGATGAGACGGATTGGGCGTTTTTAAAACGCCTCGCTTCTCGCTTTGGTTCCGTACTTGTGCCAGAGGTAACCGCAGCTTCCCCCAAGGTTTTCTTCGGGATGCCTGAAGGCAAGCAGCAAAAAGTGGAGCGGGATGTATTTTATCGAGTACGAAAAACGTTTCATGAGCTAGATGCGAAAAAGCCAGGCGAACGTGCTGGCTCGTATATCACCTATATGATCGAAAGCCTGCAATACTATGCGCTGGGCGACCTCATCACGTTACCCATTGGACAAGGTAAAGAACTGGTCGTGGTTCGAGCCGTGACCACACTAACGGATGGCTTACTGCGTACTCGCTATGATCTTCAAGCCGAACAGGATGTCCGCTATGCCCGGTATGAAAACGATCAGGCCACCGGGATTTCACTGACAGGAACGGTGCTGAAGGTACAGGAGGATTTTGTACAGCTTCAACTGGACATTGACCCGAAGCAAAATCCTGCTAAAGCGTGCTGGTTTCCCGGAGCCACCCGTTATGTCGCGGAAGAACATAGTGGCTGGTACGATATGCCTGAGATCGGGGAACTGGTGGAATTATATCTGCCTACCCACCGCGAACAGGATGCCTATGTCACGGACTCGCTACGACAACAACGTCACGCAAATGGACAGCCAAATGTGAAGGTATGGCAACATATCCAAGGTAGCGGCGTAGAAATGTCTGAACATGAACTGACCCTATCCACCTCCGGTGAATTTTCCATTACACTGCATGAAAGTAGCGGCATTACCATCAACAGTCCGGGGAATGTGCAGATTCAGGGTGGTCATGTGAAACTGGGTGCAGGCGAGGAACTATCACTGGAAGCTGGCACGGCGCTATACTTAAAAGGTGGAGCCAGCAGCATGATATTGGATGGTGAGACAGACACCAAAGCCCCAGTGATTTATCAAGAAGGTACGGTAAAAGCTCCAGTTTTCGTAGCTGACCTTCCTCCTGTGCCTGAGCCGCCACTCATGAGCATAAAAGCCTATGAAGCAGCCCAGTCAGCAGCCAAGGATTCATCTAGCAGCCAAGCCTCTACCCCTAAAGCAAAAGTCACCAGTCCAGCAGAGCTTCAACAGGCGAATGCCATGATGGGGACAGTATCCAAGCTATTAGGCTCCATTCCTGTGATGGGAAAAGTGGCTGGCGTTGTTGCGGGAGCTTTAGGTGGGCCTGTAACGGGTGTCATTATGAAAGCAACCGCAGCGATCCCTGTTCGGAGCAAAGGAACCCCTACCGTTGGAGGCAGTAAGGGGAACGGCATTCATCCTTTGAAACACTTGGCTGGTCTAGCATTACAAGGGTTAATTACTCAGTATGAACATGAGCAAGCGAGACATGCCTACTATAGCAAATGGATTCTGGGGAAAGTGTATACAAGCGCACGTCAAATAGTACATTCCGGCAGCCGATTAGAGCTGATCCAAAACTTGCTGACAACATCGAAAACCATGGTTCATGCCTATCAACAGGTACCTAAAAGTGTTAAAGATAGAATGCTGAGGGAATATAAAGAACAAGAAAAAGCAAGGGCTGAAGCTGCTCTTAAAGCAGAAAAAGAAGCTAGAGCTAAAGCCCTTAAAGCGAAAAAAGAAGCTGCGCCACCAGAGCTTACAGATGAAGAGTATGAGAGAATTTATAGTGATTATGTCTATTGGGCTTCATTAGAAGGTGATCGCAGACCTGAAATTCCGCTAGGAAGCTACCGTGCTGAGGACGGGGTGGTTCGTATGGCGAATGGAGATCCAGATTTTAAATACTACGATGACTGGAAACAAAACTATCCAGGAGATTTTTTGGTTCTATCTAATCAAGAGGGCATCACACCGGAAGAACAACGATGGATGAGCTATGCAAACCTAACAGCAGAGCCGTTTGCACTCGACGGTCGAGGTGGTGAAGGTAGAGCCTTTAAAAATGAATTCTCCAAAATGAGCAAAGAAGGGGCATCTGAGAACGCTAGGCTCGCAAGAGAAAATGTGAGGGGAATCCAACAGCGAATAGATCAGAAGAGCATCACCACAAAAAATGCATCCGAACCTATTGAGAACACATCAGAAGTTATGCCTTCAAAAGCAGGTAAACCCAAGGAGAAAACTCCTAAAAATGAGGGGACGGGTAAAGTTGTAGGTAATAAATCTGTCGTTAATGAAATGTCCTCCAATGCTGCTAGATACAAATCGAATTTAGAATATGATTGTTCAGAAATAGCAGAAGATTTAGCACACGCGTCAGGAGGTAGAGGTAAAATTATTACAATAACATCATCAGAAAAATATGGGACAATAAAAGTTACTGAGTATGGTGAAACAAAAAGTTTTGACTACCATACTGTGTATTCTGATGGTAAGTATGTCTATGATCCTCGATTAAGTGACCAACCGATTCATGCTAAAGATTATATGAATACTATAAATAAGCTAAATGGTGGAAAGGTGTCTGTAAGTACACAATCTTTGGAGTAGGTGAGAACAATGTCCCCTAAAAGTATTTATTTTTCGGAAAATGGAGAGGTAGCGTATCCTGAGTTAATGGCTTATACTATCTCAAAACTAGGGTCATTTGAATGGCATAGAACATCAATGTATAATCCGAATAATATTTATGACCGCCCAGCGGGGTTTTATTTTAGATTTCATAATAAGAATGAAGTATATACACAATTAGAAGATTGTATCAATGCTTTTAGTGGTAAACTTCAATGGTGTATAAATGTCAGCAATAACACACGTCATAAGAATTATATAATTGAGCCAGTTATAGTTTATAAAGCGAAATTAAGTGATGAATATGCTGTAAACTATAACTTAAAAGAGATTTTAGGAGATAGTTATGAAACTTTGTGTGAACAAGCAATAGCAGACATTCCTCCATTATGTAAGCATATTGAAGTGTGGTTTGAATTGGAAAACAAGCGACCTTTTTTACCAACTCTGCCCCAATAGTTAGTGATAATTCCGTAATACCTTGATTGGTTTAGTGCCTTTCATTGAGGATAAAATTGCTGCAGAAAAAAATGGGCAGACATATAGTCAAACGTGTTTATACTGAGAGAGAACCTTGTGTTCTTGGTGGTCATAATTGTAAAGAACTACTTGCTAATGAACTTCCTCATGCAGAAGTAACCTATAGCGTTGAGTATGGGGGAGATAAGGCTTCAAGGGATCGAGGAAATGCTGAACTATTTAGTGAGCTTGAAAAGTTAAAGGAGAAGTGAAAGTGTGGATATTGATATTAGTGAGATTCGTGACTACTATGAATCTGAAATAAGAGACTATGATTACAATGAATTAGTAAGACTCGGTGTAAGTCATGATAATGCTGAGTTTATGGTCAGTATCGGAGTGCCAGAGGAATATAATGATTTTATATTCTATGGATTAGATACTTTTCAAAAAATTTAATTGAAGGCGTACAGTATATTAAAATTGGTCATTTTACAAGTTTCGGTATGCGTAACTCGTGTGGATTGTATTTTAAAGAAAGCAGCAGTGAACTTTTTACTACTTCACCCCTTCATGAACCTCATTTATATATGATAAATAAAGACTTGAAGACATTTTTTTGTTCCATTTTAATAAAAAATGAATTAGCAATGAAAATGAAACAACAAAATGAATATAGTACACAAAAATATACACATGAACTCCAAAAGATGTTTGACCAAATTGATCCTGTAGCAATGAAAGACGTTTAAGGATACTGGTCACATTTAATAGAAGACTATGAAACAGGATTATAAAACCATATAAAATAGAACTACGGAAACTATTTAAAAGTGTCTATGAAAATTTCCATATCGTATGTAAAATTAAACGCCATAATACGTGCTAGTCGCGTGTTGTGGTTTCTTTTTATACACCGCAATAAGTTAAACAATACAAACGTATAAGTGGCGGTTACTCAAAAAGTCTTCAGCCGCTTGAATAGATTATCGTCGAATGAAAAATTACTCAGGATTTTTTTTGTCAGATCAACAAAAGAACAAATTAAAAGATTAAGATGACTTTTAATCTAAGCCTGAGAGGAAGAAATATGTGATTGGAAAAATTATGAACCTAATAATAAACGCGTCTTTAGATAAAGATGATAGTGTTATAGTAGCTGCTCTAAAGTTATTAAAAAATGATTGCAATTTAGAAGAATTAGTGGGTGACTATTTTGCTCAACTTATTAGTATGATTCCTCTGGTTAAAGAACAGAGTACAAAGGCACTTTTAATCGAAACAATTGTGGAATCTCCAGAATTCGTTAGCGACGATACGATGTTGGACGAATATGTGAAACTTATATCAGAAGGTGCGACTAACGTTCAGGAAGCTGCAAGATGTTTAGGTGCATTTACCGCCTCTGGCTGTACAAACAATCAGATATTCTTACAATTGGCCAATAAATTAAATCATAAATTTGCCGTTGAAATACTAGTTTCAATGGGACGTTCTAATTGGGGAGAAATCCCTCATTACCTAGAATCATTTGCTCAAGAGGTTCAAAAAGCACAAAGGATAAGATATCGTTCAGGAATAATTGCAGCCTTTTTATTAATCGTTCATCCTCTGTGTTCAGAATACGCTCATGTTAGTTCGTTATCTTTTGGATATCCATTTACTGAAGCGGCCATGAATGATTGGGCATGGGTAACCCCAAAAAATACAGAACATATAGTACAAAAGAAAATAGTAACCTCAAGAGAAGCTGACATATTGGTGAAATTAGGGGACTTATTGCGACTTAATATGAACTTGAGTTCAAACGAAGTTGCAAAGCTATACACCGAGTTTTTCGAAGATAAGAACCCATTTGATGTTATTTACACTCTACCAAAATAAAAACATAGCGCCAAAGAAGTCACTGCGAGAGTTGTTTCGTTTTGTATAGAACACGCCCCTATCTTTTCCCTAAAACAATGACTTGAGATCCCTCCACATCTTAACGTGTTTGACTTACAAGAGAAAGTGTTCGAAGAATACAGCGCTGGTTAAGCACGGGTACCAAAACAGATAAGTAACGTTCATATTGATATTGAAGAATAGGAGGATAATTAAATGCTTATAATAAAGGCTTTAACAAAGATGTATGAGGATTGGGGTGAAGATATAGACGACTTCTATATTACTTATAGTATAGATATCGGACCCAGTGAAATAAATGGAGCATCAGACATGTTTTCATTTGAACTAGTAAGTCCTAAAAGGTTAGATAGAATGGCAGGTCAAGGTGATATTATTATCGGTCATGGTCATTTTATAGCAAAGGACTTTAATGAAAATACACTTGAAGCCACATTAAATCGTATCATTAATAAATGCGCAGATAATGATATTAATGAGGCATATAAAAACCTATCTGCATATTTTCGTTGGGAGATGGATAAATAATTGGGGATCTAGCTGATTTATACACACACACAGTTAGCCCTATAGCAGATTTCACTAAAATATTGTCGTGATCACGATCACGGTTTAGACTGTAAATTTAAGTTAAAATACAAACAATTTTAAATTTATTTCAGCTGAAGCCAAAGTACCGTGATCGATCACAAAGAAAAAACAAGGAAGTGTACAAAGATGAAAAGAACTGATTTACCTCTTGTCTATTCTTGTTCTGGATGTTCCTCCGCAGCACAAACCGCTAACATGATCGCTATACAAATGGATCGAGAAAAAGTCGCCGAAATGTCCTGCATCGCTGGTGTTGGTGGTGATGTCAAACCACTTGTCAGAACAGCAAAATCGGGACGTGACATCATTGCAATTGACGGCTGTCCCTTGTCCTGTTGCAAGAGTTGCTTAGCAAGGCATGAGGTTCAACCCAAACACCATTTCCTGCTGTCTGACTTTGACGTACCCAAAATAATAGGAGAAGACCCTAACCCCGATCATTATAGGAATGCTTACACACAAATCTTAGAACAAATTGGACAATAATTCTTAATCAAAATAAAAGTGTGTATCGAATTTTTACTGGTGGCTCCTAACCCATCTTTAAGGGCCACCAGAATTTCTATTACATCATTTCAGCAGATAGTCTCTTTTAATACTTTTTATTAAGAAGTTATTGCATTTATTCTCCACTCAAGCTTTTGGCCCATTCAGCAACCCTACGACTGCTTTCTTCTTCTGACAAATCCTCGATCCTGGTCATAATAGACCATCTTACTCCACAAGGATCCAATATACTTGCGAATCGATCACCTGAAACAAAGTTTGTAACGGGTTCCCTTACTTTCGCTCCTCTTGCTACCGCATTTTCAATCACCTGATCCACATTCATTACGTAAATTCCGAAAGAATAACACGCATTGCCTTCATCTGGCGGCAAGACCAATTGATATGCAGGATTCGCTGCTCCCAACTGCAAAAAACCATTTCCAAAATCTAATTCAGCATGAACAATGATTTTATTGCCATTCTCATCAGGAAATTCAGTAATATCCTTAACCCTTGCATTGAAAACTGTTTTATAAAACTCTATTGCTTCCGAAGGATCCTTCACTGCAATAAAAGGGGTAATAGATGTAAAACCGTTGGGTATCCCCTTCTTTGTATATTTACCAGACACTCCCACATATTCTCTGCTTTCAGTCATTTTGACTCCTCCTTATAAATGATCATAACAGTTCAATTTAATGCTCAACCTTTATTGAATTGAATTCATCAAATCATAATAATATTTGGATGCACGAGTCTTATTTAGACTATACCAGGCTTCTAATGTTTTAGAAGAAAACACACCCAGAGCTTTCAAAACATGTACGGAGAATTCCAACGGAGCCGTTCCAGATGCAGTGATTAGTTTTCCATCCGTTACAGCAGACTCCATTTTGTAATAATTTTCGCCCGTGTAGGTGGGACAGGTCATTTTGAGGTATTCCAGATCATTGCTTGTATGCCAACGTGAATTCAACAATCCTGCCTGGGCAAGTCCCATGGTAGCACCACAAATCGCAGCAACCCATATCCCTTCCTCTAAGCACCTCTCAGCGATTTTTAAGATCGGTTGGTGAATGGTTTCTGTCCATGTATTTCCACCGGGTAAAATCAATGCATCCGTGCTTTCAATTTTGCACTCATCCAGTTTGATATCTGGCAGGATTGTCAATCCGCCCATGGTAGTGACAGGAGTCTTTTCCATTCCCACGGTAACTATTTTGGATGGGGCCAGCCCCTTTTTATAATATCTTCCCGAGTTCAGTTCGGCAGTTAAGTAACCTATCTCCCAGTCTGCCATGGTGTCAAATACATACAGATATACCGTACTATTCATTCACAGGTTCTCCTTATTTTATAATTTATCAAGTGATACCAGCCCTCGGTAATCCGTGATTATCTTCATTATAAAAAAGCTTCACTGACATCCGCTGTCAGTGAAGCTTTTAACGTTGATAATATTCCATTAACTCCGACGCAACAGCAACAAGTTTTTTCTTCAAACTCTGTGGTTCGATGACTTGAATGGATTTCCCGTAGGGTAGGAGTAAATAAGGGACATAGGTATGAAGTGATTTTTCCTCAAGCAAAAAGATTGCTTGATTGGAGGTCCGCTCTTTCAGATGATGCCCCAAAAACCAATGCAGACATAAGTCATCCAATGCCTCTGACCTACCTCCGATCATTAAAGAAATTAAACCGTCCTTGCCCACTAAATCAGGTAACAGATTTTGCATAAAAAATTCACGAGCCGAAAAATCCTCAGGACGCTTAAATAGGATTGGAGTCCGCTTGATTTGTAGAATCCGATCTGCCCGAAAGCTACGGATCTCATTCCTTAGGTGGCAAAATGCAATAGTATACCATTTGTTGTTCCAGTAAACCATTCCATAGGGATCTATCACCCTATACTTGGGTTGTTCTTCATGACTTGTGCGATAATCCATTTCTACAGAAAATTCGTTGGCTACAGCCTGCTCCAATTCTGCCAATATCGGCTGAAGAGAAGGAGCTCCCATGCGATTTATCACTTCAAACCCGGCTAAATGACGGCTAAGTATACTTTCCTGCTCTTGATTTGAATACATTTTCAATTTTGATGTGGCATTGCCTAATGCCTCACTCAAAGGGTATCCAGCTTCTTTTGCAAAAACAGCAGCATGAAGAAGTGCCTTTTTTTCTTCCATATCAAATAGTAAAGGTGCTCTAATAAAATTATTCAGCAGGCTATACCCGCCATTATGACCCGTGTCGGATATTATAGGCACTCCACTGGCACATAGAGCATCAATATACCGATAAACTGTCCTTATATTTATTTCTAACTTTTCGGATATTTGTTTTGCCGTCATCTTTACGCCCGAATTCAGCATCCATAGAATGGCCAGCATATTATCGTTTTTTGGCATAACCTGAACCCTCATCTCTCATTAAAGTTCAATCTTTTATAAATATCTTTGTATACTCCCTCTTACCACCTATTATATGCTTTTTTCTTCTCAAAACTCGCCTCCGATATCTCCTACTTCCAGAAATAAACATTGTAAATACCACTTCCAATGGGTCATTCTGTAAACTAAATCTCTCTTTTAACCGATAAATACATATGCTGGGTTGTTTATTAATAATCATCTCTCGTCCCTTTATAGCGTACAAACCTTGTAATACATATCTATTTTGACTCACTGTTGCACCCATCTGCTGCTTCTATAATCAGAAGCAATTGCAAAATGACGTGCTTCAATTGGAAATATCCATCGCATCTAGAAAGGAGTCATGAACTCACTTGAGCGTATTATCAGATGGGATCGGATATGAAAGCCTACGCTTTTATGGTCCCTTTCAGCTACTACATATCGAACAACTTCAAATAACACGTACCATTAACGATCATGCCTTTTTACATATCAGTGGCTTGCTCTCCGAAGAACAAGGAGCTGCATGCATCGGACAGGATATGGAGCATGAGCCGATTGTGATTCGTCAGTTGGATGATCAGGGACAATCGCTGAGAAGGTTGTTCCATGGGATTGTTACACGTATGTCCGTACACTGCGTGCGAGGCGTGTATACGTTTGAACTAGAGGCCGCTTCCCATTCGTACCAGATGGATATTAAGCGTAAAAGGCGCTCCTATCAAGATATTCACCGTACTTATGATGATCTGGTCACTGCGCTGGTTCGAAAATATCAGTACGGAGATGCCATTGATACGGTGACCAACTATGCCAAACTGGAGACATTTGTTTTACAATATGAGGAGACGGATTGGGCGTTTTTAAAACGCCTCGCTTCTCGCTTTGGTTCCGTACTTGTGCCAGAGGTAACCGCAGCCTCGCCCAAGGTTTTCTTCGGGATGCCTGAAGGCAAGCAGCATAAGGTAGAGCGGGATGTATTTTATCGAGTACGTAAAACGTTTCATGAGCTGGATGCGGAAAAGCCAGGCGAACGTGCTGGCTCGTATGTCACCTATATGATCGAAAGCCTGCAATACTATGCGCTGGGCGACCTCATCACGTTACCCATTGGACAAGGTAAAGAACTGGTCGTGGTTCGGGCAGTAACCACACTAACGGATGGCTTACTGCGCACCCGTTACGATCTTCAAGTCGAACAGGATATCCGCTATGCCCGGTATGAAAACGATCAGGCCACCGGGATTTCACTGACAGGAACGGTGCAGAAGGTACAGGAGGATTTTGTACAGCTTCAACTTGACATTGACCCGAAGCAATATCCTGCTAAAGCGTGCTGGTTTCCCGTAGCCACCCGTTATGTCGCGGAAGAACATAGTGGCTGGTACGATATGCCTGAGATCGGGGAACAAGTGGAATTGTATCTGCCTACCCACCGCGAACAAGATGCCTATGTCACGGATTCACTGCGACAACAACGCCACACCAATGGACAGTCGAATGTGAAGGTATGGCAACATGTGCAAGGTAGCGGCGTAGAAATGTCTGAGCATGATCTGACCCTATCCACCTCGGATGAATTTTCAATTACACTAAATGAAGATGGTGGCATTACCGTTAACAGTCCGGGGAATGTGCAGATTCAGGGTGGTCATGTGAAGCTGGGTGCAGGCGAGGAACTATCACTGGAAGCTGGCACGGCGCTATACTTAAAAGGTGGAGCCAGCAGTATGGTACTGGATGGTGAGACGGATACCAAAGCTCCGGTGATTTATCAGGAAGGTACGGTGAAAGCTCCTGTTTTCGTAGCTGACCTCCCTCCTGTGCCTGAGCCGCCATTGATGAGCATCAAAGCATTTGAAGCAGCTCAATCAGCAGCCAAGGATTCATCTAGCAACCAAGCCTCTACCCCTAAAGCAAAAGTCACCAGCCCAGCAGAGCTTCAACAGGCGAATGCCATGATGGGGACAGTATCCAAGCTATTAGGCTCCATTCCGGTAATGGGGAAAGTGGCTGGCGTTGTTGTGGGAGCGCTAAGTGGACCTGCGGCGGGTGTGATTCTGAGGGCAACCGCAGCGATCCCTGTTCGGAGCAAAGGAACCCCTACCGTTGGAGGCAGTAAGGGGAACGGCATTCATCCGTTGAAACACTTGGCTGGTCTAGCATTACAAGGTTTAATTACTCAGTATGAACATGAGCAAGCGAGACATGCCTACTATAGCAAATGGATTCTTGGGAAAGTGTATACAAGCGCACGTCAAATAGTACATTCCGGCAGCCGATTAGAGCTGATCCAAAACTTGCTGACAACATCGAAAACCATGGTTCATGCCTATCAACAGGTACCTAAAAGTGTTAAAGATAGAATGCTGAGGGAATATAAAGAACAAGAAAAAGCTAGGGCTGAAGCTGCTCTTAAAGCAGAAAAAGAAGCTAGAGCTAAAGCCCTTAAAGCGAAAAAAGAAGCTGCGCCACCAGAGCTTACAGAAGAAGACTACAAAAAGATCTGGCAGGATTATCGAAGGAACATATATACCGAAGACCGTAGGCCCAAACTTAAACCGGGGAGTTATCGAGGAGAAGATGGTGTTGTACGTACTCGTGACGGTAAACCCGATGTCCAATACTATAGTGAATGGAAACATAATTATCCCGAAGATGATGATTTCTTCATGCAAACTTGGAAGCAAGGTATAACCGAAGAAGAAAAAAAGTGGATGTTCTATGCTATTTCCATAGAAAACCCTCTTATGGTTGGTGGTCGAGGCGGTATGGACAATACTAAAGAATTGAAGGGGATACTCTCAAAACTGGGTAGAGGGAAAGGGTTCTTTAATATTTCTTCTGGAGTAAGTGCAAAAGTAAGAGTCCAGGAATTATTAGCGAGACAACAAATAGAAGCTACAGAAAACGTAGCTTCCCAAAAAATTAACCAAACTCTTGAAACCAAAGGCTACAAGCCACAGCCAAATGAAAGGTTAACAACGAAAAACCAATATAAACAACAGGATCAACAGGCAAGGAAAACGCTACGAGAGACTGCCTCCAAGGCAGCTAGAGAAGAAAATAGTAAAATTCAAAAGAAGGTCATATATAATGTAGCTAAGAGTACAAATACAAGAAAATCCTCAAATATAAAAGAATATTTAAAAAAGGAAAAAGAAATTGTTAAATCGAAGAATACTAAGGGGACGTCACAAGCTCCTAATGTTAGAATCAATTATAAACCAGGTTATGATGATCATTTAATTGAAGTGAAAGGGTTTAAAGCAAAACCAACTATAGGAATAAAAGGTGGCCATAACCTCGAAAACTTTGAACAGTATATTTTAGACAACTTTGGCGACCAAGTTAAGAATATTAATCAAGCTGCGATAAAAACGCCACATCCAGATATTCCGGGAATTTATGAGGTTAAATACAAACTCCCTGTTTATGACGGAATGAGCTTAGATAATGGTGGAAAAGGAAACTTTACTGGACAGTGGAAAGAGTATAAGAATCCAAAAACTGTATACGATCCGAAACTAGTCTCTGATGAACAGATGCTTAAGTTGGGGAGAGAGGCAATGGAAGAGGGCATTCAACATAATAAAATAAAAATAGACACACGACAAAATGCTGTTTCTGATGAAATTGTTGGATATGCTGAAGTTGACGGTAAAAAACTGGAATTTATAGGTTACAGGGATAAAGCTACTGGAGAAATAACAAACTTTTTCCCTGTGATTCCGAAAAATTAATTAATAAATAAGGGAATGAATAAGATGGATGATGAAATATATTATGTAGAAGATGCTCAGGAAAAAATTGAGAATATGGAGGCATACTACGGTACTTTAGGGGATGGCTATTTTTTAGAAGCTCTTAATGAATTTAAAAAGGGTAAAGGATTTGGTATTGGTTATACTAGCTGCTATTTTGCTACTGAATGCACTCCAAATGATGAAGAGTATTTTGGAGATAGTGGAGTGAATTTCACAACAACTCCGCCAGTAACTAGTGTAGAAGTGTATGCAATTGTGGATTATGAGATGTTTTTTGAGTATTTAGTTAAGGTAGCTCAAGAGTATCTATCAAGACATTCCCAGAATGTCGCTAAAGTTGAAAGTTGTTTAGCTCAAATCAAGGAGAAGTTAAATTTATACGCTTAAAACAATAGGATGTTTACACACCCAATAACAAGATCGCACAATATAACAAACCAAACACTAAAAACTTGACACAAACTTGATAAACTTTCAAAGGCTTATTCCAACTTGAACCTAAGAGTAGGAACGAGCTTTTTTTGTATTATCGAAATCTAAGGCAAAAAAACATAATAGTCCAGCTTTACTGCAGAAAACAATGGATTTTCATCCCTTTCCATCAGAAATACCATACGCACACTCAAACCACGGGTGAGGAAATTCGAAATGTCAGATTGGTATCTCAAAGCGTTACGCAAACGATCAAAAACTCGCCAGTGAACAACGGTCTATATTTTATTAAAAGATGAGCATCTGTTTACCAAGTTGAGAAAAAAATAGGTAATAAAGAATTAAAAACAGATGGAACTTGGACTAAAAATTAATCCTTAAATGAATTTCACATTCCAATAGAGGGGAAATAAAAAAATGAATCTTAAAGAAATTGAGAAATTACCCGATGTATTACCAACAGAAACATTAGCATTGATGTTTCAAAACGTATTGAATGAATTTAATACTGGTAAAATTGAGAAAAAGGATTTTTTATTAATTCTTAGCCAATTAACAGATAGACAAGTTATGACCTACGAGTTATTGGAAAGTGAAGTAAGAAATAGTATAGATAAGGTTCTTCACAGGTTATGGAATACTGATTCTTATGATGATGTAGATATCATTCTTTCAATTGTTGTAAACCTCGGACTAAAGAATTGCTTTCAAAAAATTAAAGATTCAATAAATCAAGATAAGGATATAAATGAATTAATATTGGAAGAAATAATAGAAGCAATTGAGGAAGTTGGTGAAAATATTTCGAATCCATATCATGGTTTAGAAAGATTCAAATAAGCCATGTCAATAGCTTGCTAATAACTTCGGACAAATTTAATTTATAATATTAACAGATTTGCAAACCAACATCTTAACACAAACATGATAGCCCTTTAAAGGCACAGTCCAACTTGAGACACGAGTAGGAATGTGCTTTTTTCATGCCAAAAATAAGCAGTCAATTAGCAAAATGAATCCCAATTCCTATATGAATAACACAACTTGCCCTTCCTCCCTATCAGGGTTACCAACCACATCATAACCTCTGATCCATTCACACAATTGGTCCGTAAATAAATATCAACACGTTCGTTTGCTTTCCATTTAATTTCTGAAAAAGCTTAAATTTATGGAGTTTATACTTCATTTATATATTCCTTCAACTCAACCCAGACCCGCACAAAAAATGCACCCCCTAGCATTCATCGGACAAACCAAGAGGTTTGATCCAATGTCTACACTAGGGGGTGCTATTCTAACCAGGGGAATTTGTTTTACCCCTTAACCGACCCGGCTGCGATCCCTTCCACAATCCGGTCACTCATGATGAGGAACACGAGCAAAATGGGCAAAATGCTGATCATCAGCGTTGCTCCGATAGCTCCCCAGTCGGTCGTATATTGTCCAATAAAGTTTTGAACGCCGACGGTCAGTGTTTTGTTTTCGTCCGAACTAATAAACGTATTCACGAAAATAAACTCATTCCAGTTATAGATCATATTAATAATAGACGTCGTTGCCATAACGGGGGTTGTCATGGGCAGCACAATCCGGAAGAACATTCGGTTGACGGAGCAACCGTCCATAACAGCCGCTTCTTCCACTTCACGGGGCAGGGCGTAATAGAATCCCAGCAAGATCATCATCGTTGTCGGCAGATTAAAAGCAACATACGACAGGATGATAGAGAGTGAAGTGTCTGTTAAATGCAGTTTGAGAAACATACTGAACAACGGAATCAAGGTGGAATGGACTGGAATCATCAGTCCGACCATAAAGAGCCCGAGAACCAGCTGGCTTCCTTTCCACCGCATACGCGTAATGGCAAACGTTACAAAGCTGGCGAGCAGCACCGTTAACGCCACGGATATGACCGTAATCCACACACTATTGAAGAAATACCGCCCGATATTGCCGCTGGTCCACACATTCATATAGTTCTCCCAATGTGGCTGGGACGGGAGTGCAAACGGCGGAAGGTTAAACACTTCCTGATTATTTTTAAGTGAGAAAAGCATCAGCCACACCAGCGGTAAAAGCTGCGTCACCGCCAAGATGATTAAAATGATATACAAAGCGGCATAACCGACCCGAGTTAACATTTTGCCGCGGGTACCGACTCCAAGCGGATAGTTGGCGGCTGCCTGGGTTTTCATATCCGTTCCTCCCTCTTCCTGTCCTTTGTTACCCTCATCTATTTGCATGACCGTATTATGAATACTGGATGGTGTCACTAGTAGCCGTAACCTTGCGGATCAGCCACGTAGCGATCAGACAGATGAGCAACAGGGCAAAGGCTGTAGCGCTACCGTATCCAAAATCAAAGCTGCGGAATGCCTGGTGGTACATGTACGAAGCCATCACTTCACTGGCTCCATTCGGCCCACCATCCGTCATGACGTAGATGAGGTCAAAATATTTGAGCGAGCCGACAATGGACAATATGATCGTAACGTTAATCACCTCGCGCAACAGGGGCAATTTGATACGAGTCGCAATCTGCCAGGCACTGGCCCCGTCAATCCGGGCAGCCTCCATCAGCGTTTCGGGAATGTTTTTCAGCCCGGCATAATAGATCAGGATATAAAAGCCTGCATATTGCCAAATAATCGGAATGAACAAAGCAAACAGCACCAAGGACGGATTAGCTAACCATTCAGGCGGATTGTGGACTCCGACCGACGCCAGTATGGAATTGAACACTCCGTTCGTTGGATGATACATTTTGAGCCACAGCTGTGCGATCGCTACAGATGACAACAGCATGGGAATCAGATAAATTTTCCGCAGCAGATTCGCTCCCTTGATTTTTCCTGACAAAATCATCGCAATGACCAGATAACCGATCAGACTGATGCCTGAAAACAAGGCCAGCAGCAGCGAATGCCAGGCACTTTGCCAGAATGCACTGTCTGTGAGCAAATGTTGATAATTGTCCAGCCCCACAAAAGTCATAGAACCGATTCCATTCCACTGATTCAGGCCGTAATAGCCGGTCAGTACGATGGGTACATATATTACGGCTAATAACAGCAGCAGAGAAGGCAATACATAGAGAGCAATGACAAGCTTATTGGACATGACCTTTTCCACGGTTGGACCTCCTTAGGTGGTCAATTTCAATTTCCTTTCTCGATGGCAGCCTTATGCTGGTCGGCAAATTGTTGCGGTGTCACCGCTTTACCAAACAACGCCTGAATCATATTCAAATGTACCTGCGCTGCATTCGGCTTCATCTGTACATCGGCGAACAACGTAATACTGCTGGCTTGATTCAGTCCGTTCAGCAAATCGACATACAGCTTGGGCAATTTTTCTTTGGAGGTGTCCACTTTCGTCGCCGGAATAACGCCCGCCTGTGTGACCGATTGTTCTCCCCATTTAACTACAAAGTATTCAACGAACGCTTTGGCCTCTTCTTTCACCTTGGAATTCTCAGAAACAAACAAACCTACTCCCGGACCTCCTACCCAACTGTTCTCGTTGCCCTTGCCGCCTGCAACCATCGGGAATTTAAAGAAGCCAATTTGATCTTTAAATGCTTGCGGGATTGCGGGATTGGTCGTAAAATTCGGCAATTCCCAAGTAGCCATCAAATACATAGCTGCCTTGTTGTTCATAAATTCGGATTTTCCCTCATCATTGGACAAGCCGTTAAATCCTTTGTTAAATGCATTCATATCCACAAGCGTCTGAACTTCGGAGGCCGCCTGAATTAAACCAGGGTCATCGAACGATCCTGAGCCGTCAATCGCTTTTTTCAGCGTTTCGTTACCTGCTATACGGTCCGCCAAATACATATACCAGAGCGAGCCGGTCCAGCGGTCCTTATTGCCTAATGCAATCGGTGCTACTCCATGATCCGTAAGTGTTTTCACAACCTGCTTAAATTCGTCAAAAGTCGTAGGTACCTTCAAGTTGTATTTTTGGAATATGGCTTTGTTGTAATAAATAGGTGTAATATTCAATTCAATCGGAAGCGCATACGTTTTGCCATTTAGCGCATAAGCTTCGGTCGTTCCCGGTACGAATTTGTCCTTCAGCTTGGAACCTTGCAGCAGGTCATCCATCGGCGTAAATAATCCACCTTTAACGTAAGGCTCCATAAAGCCTGCTGCCCAGGTGATGCCGATATCCGGCAATTCATTGGAAGCTGACAGCACTTTGAGTTTGTTTTTATATTGTTCATTTTCCAGCACTTCCTGCTGAATGACGACATTCGGATGATCCTTTTGGTATTGATCTATAATCTGAGTCACAAGCTTGCTCTGCTGTGCCGAGCTTCCCTCTGGCCAGAGGTGCATCATTTTGAGTGTAACCTTTCCCCCGTCTCCACTGGAACCGCCTTGACCATCCTTACCAGCACCGCAACCGGATAGCACCAGCATGAATGACAGCAGCAGGGTCAACCCAGCAAACCATTTTTGATGTGAGCGCTTACGTAAACCATACTCGTTGGACATCGTTAGACCTCCGTTTGTTGTATTTATATTTTTTGTAACCGTTATCATTTGTAAGTTTAGCACTCTATTCCTGCTTTCAACAGGGTACGCTCATTGGGTATAATTCCACTTTTATTGGGTTTGATCTGCCTACTGTCAGTCGATATTCTCCGGCCCTGTACGCATCTGCTGCCTGTAGCGGCTGGGACTTATCCCCTCGGTCGCTTTGAATACTTTAATAAAATATTTATCTGTTCGGTAGCCTGATCGTTCGCCGATTTGGGCAATCGTCAATTGGGTATGCAGCAGCAGCTCCTTGGCCCGTTGCATCCGCAGCCGATGCAGATATTCGCTGAAGGACAAACCACTTTGCTCCTTGAATAAAACACTAAAATAGCTCGCATTCAGGTGTGAATGCGCGGCAGTCTGCGCCATCGTAATGGATTCGTGAAGATGCTCCGCCATAAAGGTGAAGGCACGTCGTACCGGATCACTAAGGGTAGCCGCCTGGAGGTCAAGCTCTAGCAGAACAGGGTCAGCCAGCTTGTCTAGCTTCTCGTACCGCTGCCGCTCCTCTTCCAGCCGAAGCGCTTCATTGACCGCATTCAGCAGCTCTTGTTTATCAATCGGTTTGAGCAAATAATTGACGGCTCCCAGACGAAGAGCCTGCTGGACATAATCAAACTCCGCATACCCTGAGATGACAATGGTCGCTGGTCGTCGTGAATCCCGTTCCAGAGAGCGGATTAAATCCAGCCCACTGAATTCCGGCAACCGGACATCCGTAATCAACAGATGAACCGTCTCTGCACGCAGTATATTTAGTGCTTCCAAACCATTACCGAATGTCACAATCCGGTATTTCCCGGCTGCCCATTGCTCCAGTGTCTGGTGTATCCCCTGACGTGTTCGCTGTTCATCGTCTACAATGACAATGGTTTTGGATGAAACACTCATTGCTACCGCCCTCCATATTCATCAGGAATTTCAAAAGCGACCACCGTTCCTTCCTGCTCAGCACTATGTATCAGCACACCGTCCGTTGGATAAGATGCGCTGTCATAATAGAGAGCGAGCCTGCGCTGCACATTAACCAGTCCCATACCGGTTCCCTTGCTCTCGCAGGCTGCTCCCCCCCATCAACGCTGTACGCACAGCTGCAAGTTCTTCCATTGTCATTCCAGGTCCGTTATCTATGACCGCGATCCTGGTCCACCCCGGTCTGGTCGAAGGAGTGACACTGATTTCAACACGGCCGTTGCCGATGCGATTTTCCACACCATGCAAAATAGCATTCTCTAGAATAGGCTGGATCAGCAGTTTAGGAAGCGGAATTCTGGCTGCCTCTGAAGGCATATGAATTTGCCAGCTCAGACGTTCACCCAGACGCATCTCCATCAGTTCCAGATAACGACGGATTTGCGCCATTTCTTCCCCGAGGGTCACCCAAGAGTCATGGTGAGCCGGTTCGATAACATAACGAAACAGCCGCGACATAGACACCATCAGCCCGGCAAGCTCCTCCTCTCCCTTCTCCTGTAGCGACCAGTTGAAAGCATCCAGCGTATTAAAAAGGAAATGCGGATTGATCTGCGCCTGCAGAGCTTTAAGCTCGGTCTGGCTTTGTAAAACCTCCTTTTCGTAAATGACATGGATCAATTCATTGATATCGACAATCATCGTATTGTACTCTGCGTTCAATTCTCGCAGCTCGACCGCTGCTGCCGGTTCTGGATTCAGAGCCAACGCCCCTTCCCGTGAACGACGCATCGCCTGAATCAAGTGACCTATCGGTCTTGTAATCAACGTAGACAACATAAAGGACATAAACAGGAAAAGCACGGCACCAAGAGACGCGGAAATGATAAGTGTAGTCCGTAAAACCGTAATTCCGTCTGTGACGACGCTAACCGGAATCAGGATCAGCAGCGACCAGCCCGTCCGCTCCGACTGCTGAACCGCCTTCACATATTCCCGCTCCCCAATATGAACCGTCTGTGTCTTGCTGTGCAGTACACCTGACAAATCCGTCTGGTTCATTGGTTCACCCGACAGCAGCTGGCCTTGACGATCTACAAGCAGCATGGTTTCATCCGCTTCTTCATTGACTGCTGACGAACCATTCAGTCCAAAATAACTTCGCTCCATACGGGTAATGAGGTACCCTCCGCGTGAGAACCAGCGATCCACCAAGCTGACCTGCCGAATTGCTAGCAGTGACCTGGGGTCCTCGGGATCAATGCCGATCCAGACCAGTCTTCCTTTCATCTGATTCGCTTCCCGGATGTCTGCCTGTCCGATACGTTCCTCCAGACTGCCCTCTCTAATCGGAAACAACATCTTCCCTTCAGCAGTATACAGTTCCAGTGAGCCGACACTCGGCATATATGCCTGATAGCTATGCATCACTTGCAGTAGGGATTGACGCTGTCCAAAATTCACCTTGCCCCCGTTGCGCTCCTCCAGCAAAATATGCTGAACAGACGGGTGATTAGCGACCTGCTCCGTCAGGCTGTCCATCTGGCCGATTAATGCATCCAGCCTGCCGCTTGCTTGTACCGCGGTCTGACCAATATGTCGCTCGGCACTGTCTTTTAACAAGTGAGACACATTGAGATAAATGAACGCTCCCGCCACACTCATCATAATGAGCATCACCAGTATAAATCCGATAAAAATCTGATTACGTAATGTGTTTAATGGTTGAAACCTTGACCTTGAACGCATATGCCTTCTCCCCCTGAATCATCGCAGAAAAGTTGATAATGATAACGCTTTCTATTTTTCCATTCTAGCGCATCGTTCCACTTTGTTGGCATATTTTTAATTGATATTAATTAAAAAAGATGACCCCCGACAAATGCAGGAGCCATCTAACAGCTAGTTAAACCGAAACTTTTTTTAAGTGCCCAAACAAAGGTATCGTTCAGGTTGCAAAGTTAGTATATTACATGGGTATCGATATCCTATTGGAGTGCAGCCAAAATGCGGTCGCACAGCTCCATCGTTTTCACGTTGTCTCGTCCACTTGAATCAGGCGTCCGTCCTTCTTGGCAGCAGTTCATGAAATGAGAAATTTCACCGACAAAACCGCGCAAGTACAAATCACGGTATCCGCCCGACATCGCGGAAGCTGATGGTGTCAGAACCGTATCATTTTCCGCAAGGGATTTCCAAGGAAGCTCTGTATGACTCTCCGACTTGTGAATGATCAGTGTATTCACCTCATCCGCGTTCGCAAAACCGTGATCAAAAGTTACCGTAATCCCTTCACTCTCGCGTGTCCATGCTGTCATACCTGCGAAGTATAGACTGCCCACTACACCATTTTCAAATTTCAAGGCAATCGTATGGGAAATACACTCACCGTTATCGTTCGCAAATCCGGTAACCTGTACCACTTCCCCGAACAAATAACGTACCAGGTCGACCATATGAACCGCCGCCAGCTTCATGAAGTCTTCGCCAGTTTTACAAAACTGGGTACTGTCCACGAGAAATTTTGCCTGAAATGAGCGTGCGGCTCCAAGCGAGCCACCCTCAATCCATTCTTTTAACTTTATGTATACAGGTGCGTAGCGCTTCATGAAACCGACCATCAGCACGACGCCTGCTGCTTCTGCCGCATCTGCAATTTGGGCCGCTTCCTCGGCATTCCAACCCAGTGGCTTGTCTACAAAGACATGTTTTCCAGCCTTAATGCAGTCTAGTACGAGCGAAGGATGATCTGCCGCTTGTGCTATCACGACAACTCCATCACAGTCTTCCTGCTCCAGCATAGCCTTGTAATTGTCATAAGGTGTGCCACTACTTCCAAACCGCTGAAGTGCTTTCTTCGATCTGCTTAAATCTCTAGTCGCAATCGCCTGAATTCCAGCACCTGCCCCAATAACAGCAGGATATATATTCGTTGAAGCGTGAAAGCCAGCCCCGATAAAACACAGCTTCGCCTTGCTCATGTTAGTCCCTCCCATGTACACACTAAAATAATCCGATCCCATCGTACCCTATTGCCGAAGTATATATACAAAAAAACCTTAACAAAGATAATCCCTTATCCTTGTTAAGGCTCTGTCTGTATCACCTGCAACCATCCTTAAAATACATACAATTACAGGGTTCAGAAATTACCTTGTGGATAATGAAGCCCATTTTTGCTCCAGCCACTGGTCAAATTCAGCGCCCTTGTCGCCTTCATAGATGTCATAAATATCGACTCTCATCTTGTGCAGCTTCTCGCGAAAATCGTTGTAGGTATGGTCGGCTGGCAAGCTTTTTTTTAATCCGCACCAGAATCTTCGTCAGGCCCTTAACAAGCTCACCCTCTTTGCGCACAGGCGGCTGTACATTCTCGCCCCATTCCTGAAGTCTGCGGTAAGCGGCTTCCTGAACGGCATATACCGTATCATGATTCAAACGATGTGTCAGCAAGTCAATCGTCTGCTGGTTCTTCCATGCACCCAGATCATTTACCGCAGCTAGGCGTGTTTTCCAATCGGAGGTTCGGTTTGCAGCTACTTTAAGCTGCTCATATACTTCTGCAAATTCCTGCTGAGTTTCGTTGTTTTCCAAAATTGTCTCATCCTTTTCTAAAAATCACTATATTACTGCTCATCACGATTGCCGTTTGTTAAATATAACATACTTGCCGGTCTTCTTCTAAAAAAGATAAAAATGAAATGATCGGACGTTACAGGAAATCTGCACGTGCGGGTGTAAATGCATCTAGCAGAATGCCGCCATCCTCCAGTGGGATACAGCCATGAAGAGTATCGGATGGAAAATGGATGCTGTCTCCTTCTTTGACGGTCTGGACTTCCTTGGTTTCGCCATCATCAATCATGAACTTAAAACTTCCCTTTATTACATAAGTGACTTGTTCATGGACATGCTTATGCAACAGGATTTCCCCTGTTTGGGCTTTGGCAAACATCACTTTGACATACATAAGCTGGTCGCTGTGGGCCAGCACTTTCCGGGTGGTATTACTGTCAACGATATCAATTTGAATATCTTGGTCATTAAAAAACATGGATCATTCCTCCTCTTTTTAAGCACAATTGATTTAGATGAGTTATTTTGAAAAAATTCATAAATCGGTTTAGTTTAAAACCAGCGAAAAATAAGCCAAAGTACTCCGGAAAGGGTAGTAAAGTCGGGATCGGCGAACGTTACCCCTTCGGCACCCAAAAAAGAAAAGAGCGGCAAGGTGAGAGCTGGTAGCAGACAGAGCAAGAATCCATTAAGACAACTGGAAATAACAGCTCCTCTAAAACCACCGCTGGAATTGCCGAATATCGCGGCTGCACCACCAGCGAGGAAGCAGGCCATGATCCCTGGCACAATGACAGGCAATCCGACAAACGGGAAAAGAAAGACGCAGGCAACGCCTGTGAAGAAGCTGACCAAGAAGCCTACCAACGCGGAATTGGGTGATTTATCGAACAGTACCAGAACATCCACACCAGGGATTGCTCCAGGTGCGAACACTTGGGAGAATCCTTTGAAAGCGGGTACAATTTCAGTTGTGAACAGCTTAACACCTGCTTTTGCGATATACAAGCCGGCAGCAAAAATAGCTGACTGTTCGAGGATAAAGACGATATATTCTTTGCCATCCGATAATTTGCTGACATAATCAGAACCAGCAACCAGTCCGGATACCAGCAAAAGCACAAGCATCGTCAAGGTCGTTGCAACATTGGGGTCGCGCAAAAAACTGATGCGGTCATTAATTTTTACATTTTCGGTGTCATTTTCACGGTTGCCGAACACTTTCCCTAAATAGGTGCCCAGAATGTAAGAGGTCATGGAAGCATGAGCAATCGTATAATCATCCGATTTAATAATGTTTTTGCTGGCATTTCGGAGTAGGTAAGGAAACACCGCCATATAGCTCCCAATGATCAATGAACCGACGATGATCGTAGTCAGCGAACTGAGACCTAGACCTTTCATAACGGCTGTAGCGGCAAAGCTCATAAACAAAATCAAGTGAAGAGACAAATAAATGTACTTGAACTTGGTCAGACGTGCAAGCACGATGTTAAGGATCATGGAAAAGAGCAGAATGAGCGCAGCATCCGCCCCGATCTGATCAATGGTCAGTGCCATAATGGCTTCATTGCTGGGTACGACACCTTTAAGGTTGAACGCATAAGAAAAAATTTGGCTGAAGTTAGTGAGAACGCCTCCTAAAATGCCGCCGCCGACCTTGATCATGGTGAAGCCCATGAAAGAAAGGGTAGTTCCCGTAATGATTTCTGATACTTTCTTCCTCTGGAATATAAGGCCGAGTAATGTCACAATCGCGATAATGATGGATGGCTCCCTGATAATGCTCATAAACATTTCCATAGTGATCTCCGACTTTCTTTTATTATTTTCCATTCTTACTAAATCGATTTAGTAATACTCGAAAAAAATTTCCCTTCCGGGAATGTAAAAAGAAGCAGAATCATTTCCTTGTGAATTAAATCACAAATTACTCCATACATTATTCGCTTAAGCTCCATTCCTCCCCTCTCTTCAATCACCATCATCACTAAATTCAGGACAACCATAAATGAAAGGGTATTCATGACTCGAATCATAAGATCATTATAGCTCTTTATTTTCTTTTTACAATAGAATTCATAAAAACGTTTTCAAAAAAAAGAAAAGGACTTATTCAAACATTCAGTTCAGCTTTAGGACCGATTCTCTGTGGTTGATGACCGGATTCATACGGATGATTTCTGACAGCTCCTCATGATCCTGTTCTTTTTGATCAATTTTCTCCAGCAGTAGCCGGGCACTCCTTTTCCCCATTTCAAAACTCGGCTGGGAAACGGTTGTGATCGGCGGATTATAAAAAGACGCAAAGGATACATCATCTATGCCAATCAAGGAAAAGTCATTAGGTATGGTCAGATGATTATTTTTGGCAAAGATCAGCACCTGCTCCAAAATCATGTCATTCGTAGCAATGATTGCGGTGGGCGGGTTCTCCATGTGGAATAGTTGTCCAATCAGATTAGGCATTTCATCCAACCTGCCGCTTTTGATATAGTTTTCATTCACGGGTATGTCATGTTTACCCAGCGTATTTCGGTAACCTGACAGTCGCTCACTTCGTGTGGTGATCGCTTTTTTGCCTAAGGGGAACGTGATAATCCCAATGTTGTTATGACCATGCTCAATGAGTGCTTCAACCGCAAGCTCGCTGGCCTTTTCATTATTCAATAGCACCGTATCTACGCTGATTTCATCGATTTTTCGGTCCACAAACACGAAGGGATAGCCATTCTTGGCAAGGGAAACATATAATTTCTTGTTCTCTTCCGTCGGGAAAATGATAAGTCCATCCACTTGCCGAGCAATCATCGACTGGACATACTTTTTCTCTTTGAGCGAATCATCATCGGTATTGCAGACAATGACCTGGACATTTTCCAGTTGGCATTCATCTTCAATGGCACGCACGACTTCTGTTGTAAATCTCGATAAAATGGTTGAAGAAATAACCCCCACAATGAAGGTCTTCTTCTGCTTGAGACTACGTGCCACCTCATTGGGTATATAACTGAGATCCTCAATCGCTTGCTCGATCTTCTTCTTGGTGTTTTCACTCATATAGTTGTATCTCTTTTGTAGAAACTGCGAAACTGTACTCTTCGACACCCCGGCACGTTCTGCCACTTCCTTCATCGTTGCTACCATAATTACCCTCCTTTCTTTTTTGCATGTCATGCGTGCTAATTTTCAAATATATATTCTGCAACCTGTATGTAAAGTGAATTTCACTTTATTATATACCTTCTTTTACAGCAGGAAAATATAATAAATAAAGAGTTAGAGCGTGCCTCTACCTCATATACAAGCGCGGCCAAAAATACGGGGTGGAAACTCCTTCACGAATCTTTTACAAGAGGAACTTTCCTACTTAGCTTGATAATCCGTTGTTATAAATCTATTGATTTCGAACGAAATCTTAGAAATACACGAATTTTATGAACTTGTTTGATGGAAGATTTGAACATAAAATAAAAATGTAATCGATTACAAATTATTTTAAATAAAGGAGGAAGCAGAATTATGAAGAAAAAAGGATTAAAAAAAACATTTTTCGTCATTGCCTCCCTCGTAATGGGCTTCACACTGTATGGCTATACACCAGCTTCTGCAGATGCAGCCAGTGTGAAAGGATATTATCACACCCAAGGAAACAAGATTGTAGACGAATCCGGGAAAGAAGCGGCATTTAACGGCCTGAACTGGTTCGGTCTGGAAACTCCTAATTACACCTTGCATGGACTGTGGAGTCGCTCAATGGACGACATGCTGGATCAGGTGAAGAAAGAAGGCTACAATCTGATTCGTCTGCCTTACAGCAATCAGTTATTCGATTCCAGTTCCCGTCCAGACAGTATTGATTATCACAAAAACCCTGATCTAGTCGGGTTAACTCCGATTCAAATTATGGACAAGCTGATCGAAAAAGCTGGACAACGCGGTATTCAGATTATCCTTGACCGTCACCGTCCAAGCTCAGGCGGGCAATCCGAGCTGTGGTACACATCCCAGTACCCTGAGTCTCGCTGGATTAGTGACTGGAAAATGTTGGCTGATCGTTACAAAAACAACCCCACCGTCATTGGTGCGGATTTGCATAACGAGCCACACGGTCAAGCAAGCTGGGGTACAGGCAATGCCTCCACAGACTGGCGTCTGGCGGCACAACGTGCAGGGAATGCGATTCTGTCCGTAAATCCGAATTGGCTGATTCTCGTAGAAGGTGTAGACCACAATGTACAAGGCAACAATAGCCAATACTGGTGGGGTGGCAACCTGACAGGTGTAGCCAACTATCCTGTCGTTCTGGACGTACCGAACCGTGTCGTATATTCTCCACATGATTACGGCCCCGGTGTTTCTTCGCAGCCATGGTTCAACGACCCGGCCTTCCCGTCCAACCTGCCAGCGATCTGGGATCAAACCTGGGGCTACATCAGCAAGCAAAACATAGCTCCGGTACTGGTCGGTGAATTCGGCGGTCGTAATGTTGATTTGTCTACTCCTGAGGGGAAATGGCAAAATGCACTCGTAGACTATATTGGTGCCAACAACCTGTACTTTACGTACTGGTCCCTGAATCCGAATAGCGGCGACACAGGCGGTCTGCTGCTGGATGACTGGACTACCTGGAATCGTCCGAAGCAAGATATGCTGGGTCGAATTATGAAGCCTGTTGTTTCCGTAGCCCAGCAAGCGGAAGCAGCAGCCGAATAGGCACAGGCCTTCAACTTCACTTAATTAAAAAAGCCGATTTCCCTCCTTCAGGCCAGATTATGCTGGGCTATGAAGATGTGGAGAAACGGCTTTTTTTGTTCTTCCAGTTTTACACATTGTAAATTCCCCATTGAATGGGTCATTTTGTAAACTAAATCTCTCTTTCAACCGATAAATACATATGTTGGATTTTAATTTAGAAAGGAAGTATTCATGTGATTATTTGGAAGGGTTTTGGTATTTTAAATATTATTATTCCAGGGATTTTATTTGTTATTGTCGGTAGTTTAGTATCCGCTCTAGGGCTTGACTCCATAGATTCCCGGCTGCCAATGGCTTTTGTGTTCATTGTGTCGGGAGTTATTATCTGGTATTTGGGGAAAGCACTCAACTCCGACTCGGACAAAGTGCTAGTTGATATGGAAACGGGACAACGCTATCGAATGGGAACCCAGCACAGTCTGTTTTTTATCCCTATGCATTATTGGGGCCCTGCAGGTCTAGCGATCGGATTTATTTTAATCGTTGCATCGATATTTATTTAACGTTGATTGCAAACATAAGCTATTCCGAACACCGCAATGCGAGCTAGTTGCTCCCATTGCGGTCTTTTTCCTTCTCGCAGGTCGATTATGCTCAGATACCGCTATGGTTTACCTGTAGGCCAATGGGTTTGGGTCAGGGGAACACCTAGCTCATGCTTCGACCTAGCTGCTCCACCTTGCTCAGCCAATCGTTGCGCTGCTGATCCGATAACTTATTCATAAGATCAATGGTCGTAGAACGCACTGGTTTGACACCACATAGATGCAGCGTGGAATCCTTCATCATCCGATGCCCAGGCTGTCCCTGGAAAAATCGGTAGTACCAGTGCGGACCGTCCATCGTTGTAATGAGGCGAGCTGTTCTTCCTTTTAGAAGCTTGTCAGGCAAGGATTTTCCTTTTTGATACTTAAACGCAAACCCCGGCATAATGGTACGGTCAATGAAGCCTTTCATTAATGCAGGCAAGCTGCCCCACCAGATTGGAAAGACAAAAACAAGATGTTCTGCCCATTTAATCGACTCCTGTGCTTGGATCAAATCAGGTTCCAGCGGCAATTTATTACGATATCCACCTAATAGATTTGGGTTAAAATCCAACGCGGATAACTGCAACAAACGAACCTCTGCTCCTGCAGCCTTCGCTCCTTTTACATAGGATTGAGCCAACGCTTCTCCATAACTGCCAGCGACTGGATTCCCTTGAATCACCAATATTTTTTTAGACATATAAGCCACTTCCTATCTTCACATTATGATTTTAGTTAGAAAACACTAACTTTATATTTAAAAAGAAAAGGTCACTACTGACCTTTACTTAATAAAGCTGTTAAACGTTGTTTGACCTCTGTTGCAAATGGAACCAACTGCTGTGGAAGTTCACCTTCCAGGCTGGATACGGACAAGCGTGTAATAGCTCCAATGATGAGCACACCGGATAGCTTAGCATCCTGCTTCGGCAGTTCACCTTGTTGAATCCCCTGTTCGATGAATTCAGTCAACGCCTCCAGCGGCTGACGCACATTCTGGCTCTGGCTTGCTTCAACATACAGCTCATGATGCTGTGATAGTAGAAGCAAACCATACTGGTCCTCATCATGCATATTCAGCACTTCATCCACCAGTTGATGGAAACGACTAACGAAGTTCCCACTCTGCTTGCGATAGAAGTCAATTAAGGTGGTGTAGCTATTGCAATACTGCCCAAATACTTCCAAGGCCATCGCATCTTTACTCTTAAAATGCTTATAAATCGCGGCATCCGTCACACCGGCAGCCTCTCCAATTTCTTTGACTGAAATCCCGTCAATTCCTTTGGTTGCAAATAAGCACATCGCTGCCTGCAGAATATCTTTCTTTTTGCTGTCTATATGTGTTTTCTTGTTCATAAAATTATAGTAAGTGATAACTAACTAAAATGCAAATTATATTTTTATGCAGGCTCATTCTGTCTTCATACTTTCATTTGATATATATTGTATTAAACCTAAATACCATGTTTTTATAAGTGAATGATCATAAATACAATTAATGATACGTGTATCGCCACATTTTATTCATATAAAATAGATATGTAATCGAATAAAACGGGCGCTCGGGCAGGCGGGACTCATTATGCTTAAGGTGCATGCAGTCACCCAGCAGGGAAAAGACTCAGGCAGTCTTGGCATATGAGCGACGAGCACATTTCCCCGCTGCAAAAAGTCGTGCACGCCATCCATAACCAAAGCTCCAAGGCCGGTCTTCAGCTTTGGCATGTCGGACGCAAAGGCTCGTTGCCCCAAAAACAGCTGTATCTGCCTCTGGGTTGCCTCACCGCGAACAGTATCATCCACTGGCTCGCACACTAAATTGAACAATTTCCACAATAATAGGTGTGCCGGAGGAAATTGCCTCCCCTTCGTTAAGGCGAATCGTCAGCGATTCAGGTGTCAGTCTATACAATGTGCTTTCTTGTATCATTCCATTAATGTATAGATTGGCATAACTGTTGCTTCCGACATTAAACCGCTGAAAGGGCTCCTGTACACCATCTACAGAAAATTGATCCGCCATAATCGTGATTGAAGACTCAATTGTAGCAGGTGCAAAATAAAAATATCGCTCGGCTATGGGTATAATTTCAATATTTGAAATGTCAGCTGCCGGACCGGTTGGGCCTGTTATTCCTTGGGCTCCGGTTGGGCCCGCTATGCCCTGTGCTCCAGTAGGGCCGGGTGCACCTGTTGCACCTGAACTACCTTGGACGCCAGCCGGACCTGGCGCTCCCCGTGTTCCTGCTGGACCCTGTATTCCTGGTATTCCTTGGACTCCCGGTGTTCCCGCAGTTCCCGGTATGCCTTGTGCTCCTGCTAAACCTGGAATACCTTGTACCCCTGTTAACCCGGCTTCGCCTTGCTTCCCTGTCAAACCAGGAATACCCTGTGCTCCTGCCGAACCTGGAACACCCGGCTTTCCCGTCTTGCCCATTCTCCGCCTCCGCTTGGTAGGAGCATTTCTACA
The DNA here is from genome assembly GCF_053570945.1 of Paenibacillus sp. CMM36. Taxonomy (NCBI): domain Bacteria; kingdom Bacillati; phylum Bacillota; class Bacilli; order Caryophanales; family Paenibacillaceae; genus Paenibacillus; species Paenibacillus sp. CMM36. The sequence continues at coordinate 239,620 of NZ_JBSEDY010000007.1, read as the reverse complement.
TCTCCGTTGCATGATTAGCTTTGGATGCTTTTTGGCATGGAACCCCGTTTTTGTTCTACCTTTGAGTGAATAACTTGTTTTACACTTTTTACGTTTGTTGATCTTGCAATGTACGGTTCTTTTTCCTTGCCTTCTTAGTGATGAATCGCGTCTCCTCATACCAGTCGTATACACCTCCTTCTCACATGCTTATTTATGTATTGTATGCATATCCCTCTTTAGGGTTTTAGGCATTTGTAGGATGCCGATTCCAAGTATTCGCTTCCATCTGTATTTGTAGCAAAATAGGCCTTCTCCATTCACCCTATTATTAATAGAAAGGTTAATATGCCGTTTCCGAATAGGTTGAGAAATCATTTATTGATTAAGAGCCACCGAATGGCTCATACCAGTAAAGAAAGGAGATGAAAACTATGCCCATCATAAAACCTGTGTACACAGCAGTAGCTACTGCTCCCGTAGCAACTGGTGGTGCCATAAGCACGACTGTAACCCCAGCCGTGACTCGTTTTTTTGCAACAATTACAGCCGGGATGATCGGAGCAACAACAACAACTATTCCTGCTGCAAGCTTCGTAGATGACGCCGACGCTCCAGTAGTTGCTTTACCAACATTAACGGCTACTGATTCTGCTAATTATTATATTAATGGAGTTATTCAGCAGAGTTCCTTATTCACCCTGACCACGGCAAGTCTGGTCATTGCCTCTGTAGATATTACACCAGGTGTCCCCGCTGTCATAGAAATATCTGATTTTAGCGGCACAACCTCCACCATATCAACTCAGCCCACCATCTCTGCCCCTACCGTAACAATTATCACTTAAGACGTTTCATCCTTTTGATTCAAGATGGACTGAACGGTCATTCACACTGTACATTACCCCGTATAAGCTAGAAAAGACCGATTCAGATGTCGATATCTGAATCGGTCTTTTAAGCTCAAGATGAATATACAATCGTTTTCAAATGACTGGGTACTGTATGATTAAGGCAAAATAGCAAAGGAGCGCACTGGAAATCCGGGGGAATCTTGAATGCTCGGAACGATATTATATATGACCGCGCCCGTCGGGGGCAACTTGTCCAAATTTGTCAGCATCTCAACTTGATACCGATCCTGCTCCAATATGTAATATTCCCCTACCAGCTTGCCAGCTTTGCGATAAGCTACAGAAGAATCCGTATCTAGCGTTTCATGTCCAATGGCAGCCACATTCCGTTCTTCTACCAAAAAGCGTAGCGCCTCTAGCGACCAGCCCGGACAGTGTGCATCTCCGGCGTCATCCTTGTTCGAGAAGGCATCTGAATCAGGCCAACGTTTGCTCCAATCACTGCGAAAAGCGACAAAGGACTGATCAGCAATGCGTCCATGCTCTTTCTCAAAGTCCAAAATATCCGCAACCGTAAGTTCATAGTCAGAATTAGCTGCAACGGCTGCTGAACGGTCAATGACAACGAGCGGCAAAACCAGCTCCTTCAATGAAAGCTCATGCAAGTAACGTTTGCCCTTCACAAAATGAACGGGTGCGTCAATGTGAGTCCCATACTGACCTGGAAAGCAGTATTGTTTTACAAAAAAGCCATCGTCGTGGGTAAACAGGGTATCCACCTGAACATTATCGAATACTGGAAAATGAGGGATTTCAGGATAAAAAGCGTGGGACAAATCTACCCAGTCTTTTTGCTTCAACAACTTCAAGATATCTGCTAAATGCTCTGCCATGATGCCCATTCCTCCTCAGCTTTATTACAAGCCATTTTACCTGAGGATTCTGCAAAAATCTATAAATCGACCTTCCAGAATGTATAGATTGAAATCGTTAACATTTTGAGAAAAAACACAAAAACAATTCCATATATTCATATATACATTTCCTATTCCGTGTGATTGTTAACGTTTTCATTATTACATATACGTCTTGATTGGAAAAAGTAGGGGTCTATTGAATTATATAAAAAATTCGACAAAAATTTTAGTATGTAACTTTTATTATATTAACAAATACTGGAACACGAAGTATGATAGAAAATGTAGAAACCACAGGAGCACCCGGGACTCCCTTCGTTTGTCTACTCTATTCATCCAATATACGGAGGTATTTTATGAAAAAGAGATTTTCACTCGGAATTGCAGCAGCTCTGCTATTCACTACCCTGTCCCCTCTTGGTTCACCTGCTCATGCAGCCAGCGATATTGGTAAAGAAACGCTTGGTAACAAAAACGGTTGGGCAGCCTTTTCTACAGGCACAACAGGCGGAGCTGCAGCCTCTTCTTCTAATATTTTCACCGTAACGAATCGCAAGCAATTAGTCGATGCTTTGGGCAAAAACAGCAATAGTACGCCTAAAATCATTTATGTCAAAGGCACGGTCAACGCCAACGTCGATGACAATAACAAGCCGTTGGGATTGAACGATTACAAGGACTCTAAATATGATTTTGACGCCTACCTCAAAGCTTATGACCCATCCACTTGGGGTAAAAAGGCTCCGTCCGGCACATTGGAAAAGGCACGTGAGGCTTCACAAAAAAATCAGGCCAGTCGTGTCGTCATTGAGATTCCTTCTAATACAACGATTGTCGGTCAGGGTAGCAATGCCGTCATTAACGGCGCGAACCTTCAACTAAAAAAAGGGACAGATAATGTCATTATCCGTAATATTGAGTTCCAGGATGCCTACGATTATTTTCCTCAATGGGACCCAACGGACGGCAGCACAGGCAATTGGAATTCGGAATATGACAGCATTACAATTAACGGCGCCACACATGTATGGGTAGACCACAATACCTTCAATGATGGATCTCACCCAGATAGCCAAAACGGCTCCTTTTACGGTCAAGAATACCAGCATCATGATGGGCTTCTCGATGTGATTAACCAGGGCGATCTGGTTACGGTTTCTTACAATCATTTTTACGATCATGATAAATCATCGATTATTGGCAACAGCGACAGTAAAACAGCAGATGAAGGGACTTTACGTGTAACCCTGCATCACAATTATTATGAAAACACGGTACAACGCACACCACGCGTGCGGTATGGACAAGTCCATCTGTACAACAATTACTATACAGGTGATGTAAAACGCTCCGAATATCCTTCACTGTATATATGGGGCGCAGGTAAATCCTCCAAAATCTTCGCCGAAAACAATGTTATTGACGTTGCCGGTTTATCTGCAGCTAAAATCGTGACTGTCTTTGGTGGAACTGCCCTGTCAGATACGGGCACAATCCTGAATGGACAAGCTGTTAATGCAGGCTCCAGCGCGGGTCTTAGCTCCTCTGTAGGCTGGAAACCATCGCTGAACGATAAAATTTCCCCATCCGCCAGTGTGAAGGCAGAAGTCACTTCCCAAGCTGGCTCTGGTAAGCTGTAAACACTGCCCGTTAACACAAATAACCGCAGACGCATACAACCTGCGATTTTACACCAAAAAGGCTGTTTCCTCCGTAGAATGATTCCACACGGAGAGAACAGCCCTTTTTTTATTTTTCATTTGTTTAATTACAAATTATAGCGCACATTAACTGCCGTATTGTTCTACCAAAACCGGCTTTTCAAATGCGTTATCCAGCTTGCGAAGCTTAGCCTTTACCGCATCTGGCGGCTCAACCGCTGGCGCATCTGGATGCAGCAACCATGATTTCACAAAGTGCGTATCGGATAATTGAAAGAGTGGAGGCTCTTTCTCAAAGTCAATTTTCATAGCATAAGAACTGCGAGCTGCAAAAGCATCCCCTACAGGTGGGTGAAGCAGATCCGGAGGTGTTCCCGGAATAGCTGCCAGCTTCTGACCATGGCTGTCCAAACTTGGCATAGAGGCGAGAAGGCCCCATGTATATGGATGTTTCGGGTTGTAGAAAATTTCATTAACCGTACCTGTTTCCACGATTTGTCCTGCGTACATAACAGCAACGCGATCAGCCATCTTCGCCACAACACCGAGGTCATGAGTAATAAAGATGATGGAAGTATCAATCTTTTTCTGAAGATCTTTCATCAGTTCCAAAATTTGAGCTTGAATCGTTACGTCCAACGCAGTCGTCGGCTCATCGGCAATCAGAAGTTTCGGATTAGCAGCCAATGCCATCGCAATGACGACACGTTGACGCATACCGCCACTAAATTCATGCGGATATTGGTTAAAACGCTGTTCTGGATGTGGAATACCTACTAGATTCAGCAACTCAATACCCCGCTTGCGAGCAGCATCCTTGGATATTTTTTCATGCTTGAAAAGCACTTCCGTAATCTGCTTGCCCACTTTCATCGTCGGGTTAAGCGAAGTCATTGGGTCCTGAGAAATCAGGCCAATTTCCTTACCACGAATTTTTTGCATCTGCTTTTCCGTTTTATTAATCAGCTCTTGTCCGTCAAACATAATTTGACCCTTTTGATAAATGCCCGGAGGGGTCGGAATCAACTTCATAACAGCTTGTGAGGTTACGCTTTTACCTGAGCCGGATTCGCCCACAATCGCCAGCGTCTCTCCTTTATTGACATGAAAGTTTACGCCACGAATGGCCTGCACTAGTCCCTGGCGGGTCTTGAAAGATATCGTTAAGTCCTTCACTTCCAAAAGGCGGTTCATCTCATCACTCTTTCATTTATTATTCATCACTATTATTGACCACTATCTAAAAAAACGACGTCCATGAGTCAAGGTATATACGATTAATTTTACTCAGTTTAGTACCTACCAGTCAAGCTATATCTCAAATATCACCGAAAAACTTCCATTCGATGTTAGATAAATGAAATGTTTCTCCGAAAAAACGATCATTTTTAACCATTTTTGTACTCATTTATAACATGCGCTGGATATAGCTGAAGCGTGCTCCACCCAATGGCGAACGTGTGCAGAGTAGTTCTCCATTCAACCGGGTAGCAATTTGACGACAAATAGCCAATCCAAGACCTGTGACACCATTCGAGCCCGCATAGAATCTTCCGAACACCTCGGTTGCCTCTTGTTCGGTCAGCCCTTCCCCATCATCATCCACATGCATAACCCATACAACCTCCGGTGTTGTCCCTGTCTCCAAATGAATGACAACCTCCGCAGAGGTATGCCGAACTGCATTTTGCAGCAAATTCAATATCATGCGGAACAATTGCTCGGCCGGAACGGCCACATGCAGACCCTCTCCCTCCACTCGGAGCGAGATAGAACGTTCAGCAGCCACCGGCATCAATAGATGAACAGCATCCTCCGCCATGCTTCTAAGATCAACCAGAGAGACAGGCCACTCTTCATTCAGCGCCTCCAGCCTCGATAGCTGCAGCAGCTTTTCCACCATGTCAATTAACCGCTGGGACTGCACTTTGATGATACTCAGTCCCTCGTCCTGGGATACCACTTGATCCTGTATGGCATATACATAGCCTTGAATCGACATTAACGGTGTCCTTAGCTCGTGAGATACATTTTGTAGAAATTCAATTTGACCGTGATGGTGCTGCTGAATACGGGCGGACATGGAATGAAAGGTGCCGATCAGCTCGCCAATCTCACTTTTATCCGCCTGTGGAAAATCACTATCCTGCGGCTGATTCGGCTCATAGTTGCCAACCGCCTCTTTCAATCGTTTGAGCGGACGCACCAGACGCGAGACCACCATCAGACCAATGACGAGAATCACTAAAAAACCCGCGATGATAGACAGTAATGTGGTTCTCATTAACGGTACATACAGGGCTCTCAAAGAAGATAAGGGTGAGTATACAAAAATACGAAAAGGTTGTCCGGGCAATTCCTCATTCGTAAACAGTACCTTTTTACCTTGAAGCACAGCCACCCCTTCATGTGTAGCGGTCAGATCCTGGGCAGACGGATGAACCGATGCAAAAAATCCCTGGCGGATCAAAAGCAAATGTTCGATCTTTTTGCCTTCCATTCCAGAAACGCTTGAGTCGATGATGTGGTTATCCGTGCTTAAAATAAAGTAATCGGTAGATAAAAGCACGCCCTTGATAACATAGTTAAATTCAGCATTATCCAGTCGATCAAAGCCTCCATCACTCATAATATGGACGGCTTTGCGTGCCTGCTCATGAAGTTTGGATTTGGCTTGATTCACCAGAATGTCGTCGATAAGTCTGATGAATAAGACCACTGTAATACAGACGGTAATAAGCATGGCGATGGACAGGGAAAGCAGTATTTTAGCTCTCATCGTACGCATGATTACAACTCCTGAACCGTTGCTTTATATCCGAAACCCCATACGGTGTTAATGACGAGCGTAGAGTGATATTCAGCTAACTTTTTACGAATCCGTTTGACCAGATCATCCACGACTCTCACATCACCTATAAAATCATAGCTCCACACCTGCTGAATCAGATGTTCCCTGCCAAAAGGTCTTTCCAGATGATTCGCAAGAAACAGCAACAGATCGAATTCACGTGAGGTTAAATTCAGCTCTTGTCCGTCCACTGTGACTTTACGAAAGTCAGCAAAAATATACAGATTGCCCGCATGGCATAGATCTGCGTTTTCTGCCGCTTGCCTATCGTCCGATGCAGACATTCCGGCCTTGCTCAGTCTCAGCATTGCTTTGACCCTTCCTACCAACTCCCTTGGATTAAAGGGCTTGGTCAAAAAATCGCTGCAGCCCAGCTCCAGCCCGTGAATACGGTCGTTCTCTTCTCCACGGGCAGAGATCATAATGATCGGCATTTCCGTAAACTCACGAAGCTGAGTCAGTAGAGAAAGCCCATCAATGCCAGGCATCATAATATCAAGAACGAGACAATCCGGACGGTTCGTACGGATATGCTCTACCAGTGTTTTACCGCTGGAAAAGGAAGTCACCTCGTAGGATTCTTTTTTCAAATATTCAGATATTAATTGCAGAATGAACACATCGTCATCCACTACTACTATTTTTGTCATGGCCTTAACCCCTTGCCGTTGTTCTGGATGCTTCCATCCTCTCTTTAAGCTTAACAGAAGCCTAGCAGAATAGACAAAAGACGGGTATACCGTTCCCGGTCCCGTCTTTCTTATCATGAATCGCTGCTGTATATGCCAGGCGAGCTGAGTGCTAACTACGCATCAAACTTATTTCTTGGTTGTTACTACTTTGGCTGCTGCTTTTGGAGCTGTTTTTGCTGGGACTGCTTTTTTAACTGGAGTTTTGTGGGTCACTTTTTTAGCTACGACATGATGTGTACGAGTTTTATGAGCTGTTGCTTTGTGTTTAACAACATTATGTTTTTTGGCATGATGTTTAACTGTACGGTGCTGCCCTTTCACTGCTTTTGTTTTGTGGCTTGCCGCTTTTTTCGCAACGGATTTTTTGGCAGGGGCTTTCTTTGCTTTGGTTGTTGTTTTATGAGCTGTTACAGCTTTTTTAACCGGTGTTTTTACCACAGGTGTTTTCGTCACAGGTGCTTTTGCCGGTGTTTTGGTAGCTGGTGTCATAACCGCAGGAGCTTTGGTTACTGGTGCAGTGCTCGCTGGAGTCGTTGTTGCTGTAGCGGCGAATGCGCTGCTTGCTCCTCCCAGTACACTTACTACGGTCAATACGGCTGCTGCATTTTTAGTCCATTTTTTCATGATTGAATCACCTCTCCTTTAAAGTATCTTTAGCTTATCAGGAGAATTCGGCATAATTGTGGAGCAAATGTGTGAAAAGTATATGAAAAAGCGTGCAGTTCTGTATTTAGAAAATACATGAGTCTGCACGCTATGAGTTTTACAATAACCGTCTTCACTAGCCAATGGCGATCCAGGAAATAATACCGTAGTTATGCGCGGTTTCGTTCCACTTGGTTACGACGATCACTGCTCCATTCGGCGTCTGAGATTTCAGCGTCGCATGAAAGAGAGGGTGGTTCGTCATCGCTACTAATGTGTAGTCCGGGTTTACAAAAGGCTCCCCGAATACAATGGTCACTTCCGTCTCTCCTTCACTGCCTTTCAAAAGAAACGGCGCTCTGCCGAACTGCTGCAATGCGGGCTGATTCGCACACGTACGAACCGGAGTGATGCTCAAATGCTCCGGCTTCACTGCGTTCAGCTCCAACTCACGTGAGCCTACAGTGCCTTCCACCAGATGATGGCCTTCAATGCTCTGCTCTGCCACATGATGGCTTTGTACCGCAGCGGCCTGCAGATGCTCTGCTCCCACAGCTCCCGGGCTCAGCACCTCTCTGTCGACGGCCTGAGCTTGCAGATGGTTTCGAGATATACTGTTTGCCTGAAGTCTGTCGCCACTGATACCTTCCTCTGGCAAAAGTCCCGAGAGATGAATATCTGTGGACAGCTGAGCCCGTGTCACTGAGCCTGCTTTTAGGTGATGCGAATCAATAACTTCCTCTCCAATGTGGTGGCTCTCAATAGCCTCCTCAGCCACATGACGGGACTGTACCGTTCCATCTGCCAGCTTGCTGGATGTTACCGCTCCTTCTTGTATAGCATCCTCAACCACCGCCTGCCAGCCTACATGCTGTGGTTGAATAGCCCCTGCTTGCAGATGCTCCGACTGGACTGAATCCAGCGCGATATGCCTGGACTGCACCACGCCTTCTGCCAGTGCGGACCCTTGGATCGCCCCCTCGGCCAAATGCTGAGCGTGTACGGCATGCTCCGTTAAATGCACGGAGTTTATGCTGGCTTCTGCCAAATTCGAAGCACGCACCGCCCGAAGTGCAAGCTTCTCAGCGTTCACGCTGCCTGCCTGGAGCGCGTGAACCGATATACTCCCCGGCGCAATATGCCGAGTCATCACTGCCGAAGCCTGCAAATGATCAGAGGTGACCGATTCAGGAGCCAGGTGGCTCGACTGGACGGCCTCTTCTGCCAAATGATTGGCTTGCACCGCTTCGTCTGTAATGTGCCACGGCTGGACCGAATGAGGAGATATTTTAGCGGCAGTTACGCCATCATCCGCTAGTTTGTCGGACGTAACGGACTCATTCTGCAAAGCATTGGTCGATATTGCTTGTGAGGCGATATGCACACCTTGAATAGTTCCAAGATGCAGATGGTGCGGTTGAATAGACTCCGGTGCGATATGCACGGACTTCACCGCCCCCTCTGCCAGCGCTCTGTCCTGTACAACACCGGGTGCCAAATGCCGAGGGTGTACGGCATGCTCAGACAGCTGTGAAGGACCAACACTTCCTTCCGCGAGATTCGTCGCGTGCACCGAGCGTGCCGCCAGTTTTTCCGAGGTGATGCTTTCTGCTTGAAGCGCACGACCTGACACACTGTCCTGGGCCAGATGTCTCGCAAATACCGAGGAAGCCTGCAAATGATCAGAGGTGACGGATTCAGGAGCCAGATGGCTCGACTGGACGGCCTCTTCTGCCAAATGATTGGCTTGCACCGCTTCGTCTGTAATGTGCCATGGCTGGACTGAGTGAGCAGACAGCTTGGCGGCAGTCACGCCCTCATCCGCCAGTTTGTCGGACGTAACGGACTCATTCTGCAAAGCATCGGTCGGTATTGCTTGTGAGGCGATATGCACACCCTGAATGGTTCCCATTTGCAGATGATGCGACTGGACGGACTCCGGTGCGATATGCACGGATTTCACTGCCCCTTCTGCCAGCGCTCTGTCCTGTACTGCACCAGGTGCCAAATGCCGGGGGTGTACGGCATGCTCAGACAATTGTGAAGGGCCGACGCTTCCTTCCGCGAGATTCGTCGCTTGCACCGAGCGTGCCGCCAGCTTTTCCGAGGTGACGCTTTCTGCTTGTAACGCACGGCTAGACACACTATCCGGGGCCAGATGGCTCGCAAGTACCGCCGAAGACTGCAAGTGGGCTGAAGTGACAGATTCCGGTGACAGATGGCTCGACTGGATGGTCTCTTCTGCCAAATGATTGGCTTGCACTGCTTCGTCCGCAATGTGCCACGGTTGTACCGAGTGAGCCGACAGTTTGGCAGCAGTCACACCCTCATTCGCTAATTTATCAGACGTAACGGACTCATCCTGTAATACATCGGTCGATATCGACAGGGATGCTAGATGCTCGCTCTGAATAGTTCCAGGGTGCAGGTGATGCGGCTGGATGGATTCCGGGGCAATGTGTACTGACTTCACTGCCCCCTCAGCTAGCGCTGTATCCTGCACAGCGCCGACTGCCAAGTGCTGAGTGTGTACCGACTGTGCAGATAAATGCGAAGGACCGACGCTGTCTTCCGCAAGATTCGTCCCTTGTACCGAGCGTGCTGCCAGCTTTTCCGAAGTGACGCTTTCCGCTTGTAGCGCAAGACCGGATACACTATCCGGCGCCAAATGACTCGCAAGTATCACCGAAGACTGTAAGTGGGCTGAGGTGACAGATTCCGGCGCCAGATGACTTGATTGAACGGCCTCTTCTGCCAAATGATTAGCTTGCACTGCTTCATCTGTAATGTGCCACGGCTGTACCGAGTGAGCCGACAACTTAGTGGCAGTCACACCCTCATCGGCCAATTTATCAGATGTCACAGACTCATCCTGTAAAACATCAGTCGATATCGACTGAGATACCAGATGCTCGCCCTGAATGGTTCCAGGGTGCAAATGGTGTGATTGGATTGATTCTGGAGCGATATGCACGGATTTCACTGCTCCCTCTGCCAACGCTCTATCCTGTACCGCTCCGGCTACCAGATGCCGGCTGTGTACGGAATGTGCAGACAGATGTGACGGTCCGATGCTGCCTTCCGCAAGATTCGTCCCTTGTACCGAGCGCGCTGCCAGCTTTTCCGAGGTGACGCTTTCCGCCTGTAGTGCACGACCGGATACACTATCTGGCGCCAGATGACTCGTAAGCACTGAGGAAGCCTGCAAATGGCGAGAGGTAACGGATTCGGAAGCCAGATGGCTTGACTGGATGGATTCTGCTGCCAAATGATTTCCTTGCACTGCTTCGTCTGTAATGTGCCACGGCTGTACCGAGTTGACCGCCAGCTTGGCGGAAGTCACACCCTCATCCACCAATTTATCGGAGGTAACAGACGCATCCTGCAAAGCATCGGTCGATATGGCCTGGGATGCGATATGCTCGCCCTGAATGCTTCCTGTGTGCAGGTGATGTGGCTGGATTGACCCCGCGGTAATGTGTACCGACTTCACTGCTCCCTTTGCCAGCGTTGTATCCTGTACTGCGCCAGTTGCCAAATGCCGGGCGTGTACCGACTGTGCAGACAAATGTGACGGGCCGACGCTGTCTTCCGCAAGATTCGTTCCTTGCACCGAGTGGGCTGCCAGCTTTTCCGAGGTGACGCTTTCCGCTTGTAGCGCACGGCCGGACACACTATCCGGGGCCAGATGGCTCGTGAGCACTGACGAAGACTGCAAGTGGGCTGAAGTGACACTTTCCGGTGCCAGATGGTTCGACTGGATGGATTCTGCTGCCAAATGATTTCCTTGCACTGCTTCGTCTGTAATGTGCCACGACTGTACGGAGTGGGCCGACAGCTTGGCGGCAGTCACGCCCTCATCTGCCAGTTTGTCAGATGTCACAGACTCATCTTGTAAAGCATCGGTCGAAATGGCCTGGGATGCAATATGCTCGCCCTGAATGATTTCAGTATGCAGATGGTGTGGTTGGATCGATTCCGGGGCAATGTGCACGGACTTCACCGCTCCCTCTGCCAGCACTCTATCCTGTACCGCTCCAGCTGCCAAATGCCGCGTGTGTACGGACTGCACAGATAGATGTGAAGGGCCGATACTGCCTTCTGCAAGGTTCAATCCTTGTACCGAGCGGGCTGCCAGCTTTTCCGAGGTTACACTTTCCGCTTGAAGTGCACGACCGGACACACTATCCGGAGCCAAATGTCTCGTTAGCACCGAGGAGGCCTGTAGGTGCACCGAGGTGACCGCTCCAGATGCCAGATGGGTCGAGTCCACAACCGCCACGGCCAAATGGTTGCTTTGTACAGCTTCATCCATAATATGCTCGGACTGCACTGCATGGGCCGACAACTTGGTAGAGGTTACACTTTCCTCTGATAGTTTGGCAGAGGTAACCGCTTCATCCTGTATGGCTTGAGTCGCTATAGCCTGCAATGCAATATGCTCTCCCTGAATGATCCCGCTTTGCAAATGCTCGGATTGGATGGATTCTGCTGTAAGATGCTCAGACTTCACAGCATTCTGGGCTAATATCGTGTCCTCTACTGATCCTGCGGCCAAATGTCTGGTTTGTACGGCCTGTGCAGCCAAATGCCCGGGTCCCACGCTGTTTTCCGCCAGGTTGGAAGCCTGCACAGCCCGAGCCGCTAACTTCTCGGAAGTGACGCTTTCCGACTGAAGTGCATGGCCGGACACACTATCTGGGGCGAGATGTTTGGTTTGGACCGAAGCAGACTGCAAATGGTTGGAGGTGACGGATTCCGGCGCCAGATGATTCGCCTCCACTGCTTCAACAGCCAGATGGTTGCTCAGTACTGCTTTATCCGTAATATGCCATGGCTGCACCGAACGAGCAGACAGCTTGGAGGAAGTGACACTGCCCTCAGCTAGCTTAGGCGCAGTAATCGCCAAATCATTAATTTTATCCGTAGCCACACTTTCCGGCGATAGTTTCAACGAAGTAACGGCATGATCCTGTAAATGGTGGGAGTATACCGCACCACTGGCCAAATGCGCGGTATGAACAGCGCCTTCGCCTAGTATGTCTGCGGTAACGGACTGTTCTTGCAACGCCGCGGTTCCGACACTTTCTTCCCCAAGATGCTTGCTCTGTACAGAGCTCTGGGCCAAATGGGTTGAATCCACCGATTGAGCCTGTAACGCCTTTCCGCCCACACTGTTGTCGGCAAGGTGGTTTTCACGGATTACTCCCGTTGCAATGTGTACGTGGGTAATGGCTTGAGACGCAACTTTATTTCCGGTTACCGCCCCTGTGCCAATTTTAGTTTCTATAACCGCCTCGTCAGCGATTTTGTCAGACTTAATAGCGCTCGAAGCGATGTGATTTTCCTTGATAGCCTGATTCGCCACATGGTAATCCAGAACTGCACCCTTCCCTATTTTCTCGCTTGTCACAGCCCCGGAATGCAAATGTTGCTCCGTAACCGCCTCTGGTGCAATATGATCTTTCCGAATAATTTCGGATTGAAGATGCACGGAAGAAACTGCCTCTGGAGAAATCTGAGGTCCTTGTATGGCTGCTGTTGCAATATGTCTGGTAAGTACTGCCTCATCGGCAATTTTGTGTGGGAGAATGCTCTGATCCGATATTTTGGATGAAGTGACGGATTGATCAACAATCTGCAATGAGCCTACAGACTGATCTGCCAGTTTATTGGATTGAATACTCCGATCCGCGATATGCCGGGCTGTTACTTGGCCCGTTCCAAGCTGCTCTTCCCCGATGGAGCCAGGACCCAGATGCTTTCTTTCAATCGCTCCTGCCTGAATGTGCGTACTGGTGACTGCCTCAGACTCCAGATGACGCCCGCTGACAACACCTTCCTCCAATTGTTCCCTGCCCACAATTCCGTCGGATAGCTGCTTGCGATTAATCGAACCGGGGGCCAAATGCCTTGCATGAACGGCATGCTCGGTCAGGTGCGCGCTCTCAATGCTGCCTGCCTGGATTTTAGTTCCATCCACAGCCCCATCCCGCAATTTGGAGGTGGTCACAGACTGATCGCCCAGCTTGGAGCTATCAACAGCTTCATTCGCCAAATTGTTCGATTGAATCGTACCGCTGCGAATTTTATCGGAGGTGACCGACTGATCTTGAAGCATATCTGAAGACACGATCCATTGCTTGAAATGACGGCTTTCAATCGAGCCATTGGCAATATGATCGCCGCTGATAATTTTATCCGCCAGCTTTTCTGGAGTGATGCTGCCATCACGAAGTTTTTCACCACTAATAGAGCGATCCTGCAATTTACTGCCTGCCACTGATGCGTCTGACAGATGCTCGACCGTAATGGAGTCGGGAGCAATCTTCGAAGCAGTCACAGCACCGTCAGCTATTTTAATTGTATGAACAGCATAATCTGCTAGAAATTCCGTTTGGATACTCTCTTGTTTCAGCTTGCTGGAATCTATGGAAGCGGGAGCGATCTTTTCACCTGTCACAGCGAAATCACTCAAATCGTCTGTATAGATGAAAGCATTGTTTACATGCGGAGCCTTCTTATTGTTCAAAATTTCTTCCACATCAATTGGATCAGGTTCTGGTTCTGGTTCCGGCTCTAGCTCTAGCTCTATCTCTGGCTCTGGCTCTAGCTCTGGCAGTGGGGGTTCTTCCATCAAAGCTGGAGTCTCCTCTACATCTGCAACCTCAATTTCTTTCTCGTGCAGAGCCTCGACTTCAGGCTCGAAAACTGTCTTTAGCTCCGACTCCTCTGTAGTTGGGGGAGGCGGAGAAGCAACTTGATGAAGTCTTGCTTCTGTCTCCCTCTCCGCAGGCAGTGGTTTTGAGCGTTGTATCATACTTAACTCATTCATATCCGGGTCAATTACACGATAGAGCGGCTTTTTGTTTCTGTTGGTTTTTCGGCTCTTGTTCTTCAAGCAGCTCTCTCCCTTCTCATGTTTATCGTTACAGCATCATATGCAGACCCTTAGGCACTTGCCACCCTGTACAGAGATTCACTTTTGGGTAAAAAGGATACTTACTAAAATCCACGTTTGAAAAAAAATAGTTAAAAGTTAAAATAGTAAGGGTGAAGATCGCTACAAGAAGAGAGGAATTACAATAACATGATTATCAAACCAAGAACACGTGGCTTTATCTGCACCACTGCTCATCCGGTGGGCTGTGCCCAACATGTTCAGGAGCAAATTGACTATGTACAGGCCCGTCCTGCTATCCAAGGCCCCCGTAATGTACTTGTAATCGGGGCATCTGCCGGATATGGATTGGCTTCTCGCATTACTGCCGCCTTCGGTGCGCGTGCCAATACAATTGGCGTGTATCGTCCTAGCAATGCTACGGCTACACGCACAGCATCGGCAGGCTGGTACAATTCTGCTGCATTTGAAAAAGCCGCTCAGGAAGCTGGGCTTAAATCCTTAAGCGTGACAGGAGATGCCTTCTCGGATGAGGTCAAAGCCAAAACGGTGGAAGCCATTCGCGAAGAACTGGGACAAGTCGATCTAGTGGTTTATAGTGTCGCTTCAGGTCGCCGTACAAATCCCCGCACAGGCGAAACGTTTAATTCCGTGCTTAAACCTATTGGTAAGCCTTACACAAACAAGACCGTTAACTTCCACACCGGGGAAGTCAGCAGCGTGACGCTCGAACCCGCAACAGAAGAAGAGGTACAAGGAACTGTAGAAGTTATGGGCGGTGAGGACTGGAAATTGTGGATTGACGCCTTGCGTGCTGGCGGCGTGCTCGCCGATACTGCAACGACCTTCTCTTTTTCGTACATCGGTTCAGATATTACACAAGCCATCTACAGAGAGGGCAGTATCGGAAGTGCAAAGGATCATCTGGAGGAGACAGCACGTCAGCTGAACGATCAGCTGAAAGTTACAGGCGGACGCGCCTTCGTCGCAGTCACCAAAGGACTCGTTACCCAATCAAGCTCCGCTATCCCTGTCGTTCCTCTGTATATTTCTGCTTTATATAAGGTAATGAAGGAAAAAGGGCTGCATGAAGGGTGCGTAGAACAGAGCTACCGCCTGTTTGCTGAGCGTCTGTACGCACCAGAAACTCCTGTAGATGAAGAAGGACGTATTCGCATTGATGATTGGGAACTGCGCGAAGACGTGCAGGCAGAGGTTGAGAAGATATGGGAGGCGCTGACGACCAACAATATCTACGAATTGTCAGATCTTGAAGGATATCGTCGCGAATTTTTCCAACTGTTCGGCTTTGAGTTCGAAGGTGTGGACTATGATGCTGATATTGATCCCATCATAAATATTCCTAACGTGCGCTAAGTCTTTTAGTGCTGTCCCTATGTTAGAAAAACAAAAAAAGCTGTTCTCCAGCAGAGAAACATTTCGTTCTGCATGGAGGACAGCTTTTGTTTTTAATTAAAAGGGACACTTATGTCCGCTTTGAACTGCAAATGATGCTATCATTGCAATTTTAAATTTCATTTGATATTGTACAGGTAGGCATAGCAAAATCCCTCTTCCTAACAAGAGGGTAAACACAGTTGGACAAGTCCTACCTTGACTGACCGTGATACTATTTGCTCAGCCCATCACACCCATATAAGGAGGTGCACAACATGGCAAAAGACGTTCTGTGTGAAGTCAACTCTTGTACGTACTGGGCCCAAGAGAATAAATGCAGCGCTAGCTCCATTTACATCGTAAGCAACAGACCAGAAGACACTCACAAGTCTGAAGAAACAGACTGCAAAACCTTCGAAGCCAAGTAAATCTTTGATTTCAAGCCTAGCTTTATAATGAAGGAGCCCATGCCCGGGTTCCTTCTTTCTTATGATATTCTAACAAGAATGATAATTATTATCAAGTCCTTTTTCGGTACAGAAAAGCGCTTTTCGCTTGTATACAATCATTTCTCTGCTACTTTATAAATCCACGCTGAAAAGGACACTGCTGTTCTCTCTAAAGACAAAAAAAGAAGCGTCGCTCTGAACGATTCGCTTCTTGTGCTTGACCTTTTGTAATTGTTCCTGCTTGGTCGGCTTCATTCGTATGTGCTGTGAAATCTCGCCATAATGGTCATTTGTTTTGCGGCTCTGTGCCGCGCAATAGATTCCAGCGCGTTTTGCCTTGCTTAGCGCTTTTTGTGTTTGAGTACGTGCCATACGGCTTCACTCTCCTTCATTGGACTCCTTTTATCATAGCATCCAATAGTCAAATCGTGAATGGTTTGTCTGACTCAAGCATTCTTCAATTCATTAAATGTCTGAAAAAATATCCGGATCGCCACTGGAGGCCGCTACAATAAAAACAATAACTATAAAAATGATGATCAGTGTATAAATCAGTGTACCGATAATACTACATACCAGTCCAGCAATGGCCATACCTCTGCCTTGCTCGCCATGACGGTTAATTTCCTTCAGGGAAAGACTGGACAAAATAATACCCACAATTCCGATAATCAACCCGATATAGGGAATGACAACAGATAAAATCCCGAGCACCATCGAGGCAACAGCTTTACTATTGGTAGGTGGAACTACTGGGGGCGGGTTAAATGGGGCGTTATAATCGTTCGTCTCCTGAAAAGGATCGGAAGATCGAGGCTCCTTGTACAAATCACTCATCTGTTAAATTCAACTCCAATACGAAAAATAGCAATTATATAAGTTCTAGGGTACCACAATCTTACAAATCAGGACAGTACTTATTTCGAATTTTTAAATTAGAACGTTAAAAAGAAGAAACATAGCGATATTAGCACTTTTTGAGGTAACTGGGCATACAGTATTTTACCTGTTACAGATCAATTGTGCTCCATGAGAGCATCCTGCCAAGGAGGTCGGAGCTATGCTATATCGTGCAACATCCCACAGAAAGCGCTCGCCTCACAAACGTTTAAATGCAAACACACTTAGGATAATATCCACTGCCATGCTGCCATTTTACAAAGCTATAGCAACTCGCCGTGCGTTTGCAGTTCAATGGTCACGAGCTGTCGTTCAGGCGAATTTGGATCGGATGAAATCCCTTCTCTGCTCAGTAGCTCCATTTGCCGCCAAACAAGGCTTAGGCACGAATGGCATCGGCTACTTTATTTCCTTTTTAGCTCAGCCACCGATGCTCTATTATACGAATGGAACAACGATTCCACCGGGGACTGTGCAGTTTACATTTGAGCCGAGAGTTCATCGCGCCATCGCAAAAGCCGTTTTTCCGCTGTATCGCGAATTAGCACGTAATCCATGTTTTGCTTCTGCCTTAGCCAAAGCGATCAACAGACAAGACCAGCGTGCAGTTCATGTCATGATCCGTAGTTTGATTCCATCCTCTGCGCTGAAATCCGTACAGATTGAGGACGATGGCTTTGCCTTGCTTTTTAAGTATCCCTTTAGTAAGTATCCCTATCGCAATCTGCTCTTTCGGGAGTTCACTTAAAAAGGTTGCTACTAGCGTGCTTGCTTGAGTTCTCCAATGAGCTCTTTTCCCAGTTGTATAGCCATATCTGTCAGCACTCGGATTTCGTCCTTGGATGCATGGTCCAAATGTGTCCCGCAGCAAATGGCAAAATTGCCCGCAAACTCTTTTCGTAAGCGAACTGCAATTTCTTCGGTAATATAAAACTCCTTGTGATTTTGCAATTGCACAGTTTGAATCGGCTCGAGTCTGGCCCCTGCTGTAATCGTTCCCAAATGGGGCTGATCACCGCCAGAAATGAGTACAACGATATCTTCCCCCATAAAATAGGCATCCAGTACAAGACGGATACGTCCGCTTTCTTTTTGCAAATGAATCATAGGATCCTCTCCTGCTAAAAAATATTATTGTGAAACGATTCACTTTATAGAGTTCTACTCATTGTATCGCTTCTTGAACAGTTCGACAATTTAAAAATGGCCCACAGCAGCCTATAAACCGTAGCTTGCTGTGGGCCTTCATTGTTATTCTAAAAGAAGCATTTCCCTTCCTGCTGGCTTTTAACGGATCGTGATCGTATGCACAGTCTTACCGCTTGCGCCATCATTATCCGTCACCGTTAGCTCTACGGTATACGTTCCAGCTGTGGTGAATTTATGTTTCACCTTGGAACCGACTGCCGTATCGCCATCGCCAAAATTCCAGCTGTAGCTGACGATTTCACCGTCTACATCACGGGAAGCTTTGGCGTTAAATTGTACATTTTTGTTCTTCTTAGCTGATTCATTAGCCTGAATAATGGCTACTGGCTTTTCATTGGATGTAGGTGGATTCGGATCAGGGTTCTGTCCTCCACCATTGGTTACATACAATCTTCCCGGCGCCTCCGTCTCCACTTCATTTCCCGCTGCATCCCTTACCCGGATCACGATGACTCCGCCTTCCAGGTTCAGAGAAGATGAAGTGAAATAAGTACCTTCATAGTGGCCTGACGAAGTCTCATTTAATGGAATATCGTTGCGGCCCAAAGTGGACAGGTTGAAAGGCAGCTCCACATGGAAGGACGCTTCCAAACCGGATGCACTGTCAAAGGATACTCGTACCGACTGTCCTGGAGTAATACGCACATCCTCAGCAGGACTAATGTTTTCAAGCTTCGGCAGAGCTGTATCGACATACACCGAGCGCGTAACAGTTGTTTCGTTTTCGGCAAGATCCTTGGCCGTCACTGTAATTTGATTTTCACCTTCGTTGATAAGCAACCGCTTGTTAAAGCTGCCGTCACTTCCAAATTCAGCGGGCTCACCATTAATCGTCAATTCGGTGAGGAACTCGTCATACACAGTACCGACTACACTGACTACACCCGCGTTTGTACGCGCCCCTTCATCAGGTGAAGTCAGGATCAGCCCCGGTTTAGTCTGATCGAGCGTCACAACTACCGGCTCGGAACGGTCCGTTACTTTGCCGTATACCGCTGCTTGAACACTTAGCGGATTAGCACCTGGCTGAAGATCGACCGACAGACTGAACTGACGATCCTTCACCTTCGTTGTGCCAGCCAGCTCCTTGCCGTTAAAGAGCTGAATATCGGCTCCTTCTGCCGGGGAAGTTCCTGTTACGGTAATCGTCTCTTCCTGCGTATAGGTAGCCTTCGTAGGAGTCGTAATCGTTGGAGCATTCACCGGATATCTGACGATAGCCCGGATCATGTAGTTCCCTTCCTCCTCAGGTGATTGGCTCCATGTGCCGCTTACACCTTGCCAGCTTCGAAGCGCATTGGGACTGCTTTCATCTGTAGCAAGACCCGGCGACTGTGTGCCTACAGCAGACTGTGTATATACGATGTAGAAGTCACCTTGAACCGTCACCGGCTCTGGGAGCTGCACCGTCGTCCATTGTGTCTCATCCCGTACGGCAGTCCCGTCGAATGGACCAGCCAACAATCGTCCAGGTGCTCCTGCCACACCGGAGGCGTCATAGACAGAATATTGGAATGCCGTTCCTCCCGGATTCGGGAAGGCAGAGTTCCAGAACAAAAGCGATGCTCCTGTCACTTGAGTCACTTCCGACTCAGGTGTCATTCTGACTGCCCATGAGTTGCCTGCCGCATTAAAGGCTCTGGCATTTTCTCCTGTCCCGTCATCGTAAGCAATGCCTCCTTGGAACCCGATAAAAGGTTTCAACATGACATTCGCTTCCACACTACCGTTCGGAGGAGCAGTAACGGATACACTGTCGCTATAATAATTTTCGGCTGCAATGGACAATGTGTATGTTCCTTCCAGCACGTCCAGTGTAAATTCTCCAGCCTCATTCGTTTCTACCGGAGCAATACGTGCATCCTCCAGCACCAACACTTTCGCTTTTTGGATCGGTTCACCGGATTGCTTGTCGGTAATGACCCCGTGAATCGTACCGTGAGGTATGGCCTGAAGACTAAAGTTTGCTCTGATGACTTTGTTATTCTCAATCGTGACTGCTTTCGTTTGAGGCACGTAACCATAGGCTTCAGCCTTCAGCGTATAGTCGCCGGCTACATGGGTGAAGCTGTATTTGCCCGTGGTCGGATCCGTTTTTACCGAACGTCCGGTTTCCAATACCGTAACCGTAGCGCTGGCTGGAAGACTGTCGAGACCGACACGTCCACGTTCCACCGTTGTTTCTGCCGGCTTCACTTTCTCCTGGAATTCACTCTTTTCAGTGCTTGTAATTTTGTACAGCGGGAACTGTTCTTCCGCTTTTTCCAGCTTGATATTCGACTCAGGTACAATGTCCTTGGTCACTGTCGCAGCTGGAATTCCCAACACACGGAAATCGTCAATATACCAGCCGTTCTTGTTGACACTGTTATCTGATTTCAAACGGAAGCGAATTTGAATTTCATTTCCGGCGTAGCTATCTAGATTGTAATAAACCGGAGCCCACTTTTTCCCGTTCGTATTGTGAGAGAATTTGCCCAGCTCGCTCCACGTGTCACCATTGTTTTTGGACACTTCCACATAACCGTAATCATAGCCAGCCTCAATTTCAAACCAGTGATTGAAGGTCAGTGTTGCGTTGCGTACAGCTTGCAAATTAATTTTTGGAGAAACCAGCGAAAAGTCAGCTCCGTTCTCATAATTGCTATCAAGATCGGTTGCCCACACATTCGGTTTGGACACCGCACTCTCTGGTCCTACTTCCTTAGGAATGCCGCGTTCCCACTCATCTTTGGTGCCGGAATGAGTCCAGCCATTATCCGAGCTGCCATCAAAATGATCGCTATACAGCGTATCCGGCACGTCTACTCTCAGAGAAGCCTCATTCGACTTGATTCCTTCATTGCCACTATAATCCTCGGCCGCCACTGCATAATGGTAAGTCGCTCCACCGACCGTGATGGTATCTGTGAATGTCAGTGCTGAGGTTGTACCGACGGAAGCATAATTTTTACCTGACTGGGTAGAACGATACACCTTGTACTGCTTCACATCTTCATCGGAGGAAGCATTCCAGGCCAGCGTGACGTTGCCCACAGTATCTGCTTCAGCAGTCAAATTGCTCGGCGCAGCAGGTGCAACGGTGTCTGGCTCCTGAATCGACAGATCGTCAATATACCAGCCATCTTTCACAACCGTATTGTCACTAGTAAAGTTGAACAGGAGGTACACCTTTTGACCCGCGAATGCCCGCAAATCAAGATATTGTGTTTTCCAGCCGTTGCTGGTACCGGTAAACGATAATACCTGTTCAAACGCATTCTGATTGTTTGTGGTTGCTACGTACACTTTGCCGAAATCAGAATTATTTTCAAGATCGTACCAATGCTTGAAGCTGACCAATGCCCCTTTTGAACTCTCGGTCAGATCAATCGGAGGGGCCATAAAATAACTGTTGGAGTTAGCCTGATATTGGCCTTCGAGATTAGTCGCGATGACCTTTGTACCCGAATGTGCGCTTTTAGGGCCGCTTGTCGGAGTTCCCCATTTCCAAACACTGCCCTGTCCACCGACATTAATACCGGCAATGTCTTTTTCAAAGTCTTGTGTGTAGCCTGGTTTTACGCCTTTGGAGATTTTAACTTTGTATACTTCAGTTTCAAATCCGTTATTACCGTAATCATTTACACGAATATAGTATTCCAGACCAGCGCTGTCCACCAAAAAAGTCGGGATGGATGCTTGATATGTACCATCTTTGCTGTCGCCGGAGGTCCGTTCGAACGGAATATATACATAGTTTGACGTACCTGCTGTTTTGGCAAATGCCTCAACGGCTGTCACGCCGACATCATCCGTTACATGAGCAGTCAGAGGTATATCAATACCCTCGAATGCGGCTGCGGGCGGTGTATGCTCGAGAACAGGTGCTTCCAGATCGTCGCCACCCGTTACAACTTTACCAGACACGGAGCCCAGACCTTGCATGACCGAACCGACTGCATCCAGCGCATTAATGACACCATGTCCGTAGCCATTGTTTGGCGAAGTAGGATATGTGCTGTCCGTGCGTGGTGTAGCCGTGTTCATCAAAATTTCCTCAAGCTGGTCTACGGTAAGAGAATGATTCGCCTGCAGCAACAGTGCTGCAAGACCCGCAACATGCGGACCTGCCATGGAAGTACCGTTATATCCACCTTTATAGGCGCCGCCAGCGACAGATGACCGGATATTTACACCCGGCGCGGAAACTTCTGGCTTCACCTCACCATAGGGTGAGGGTCCTAACAATGAGAAGCTGGCCAGATTATCATTGCTATCCGTGGCTCCAGTAGCAAAGGATTCCGGATAGTTCGCCGGATTGGCTACCGAGGCAGGTCCGCCCGGATTGGAAAGAGAGGTGTTACCTGCGGAGAATTCGGGGAAGATTTGAGCATCCCGCCATGCCTGAACCACAGGCCGGAACCATTCATCAAGACCCGGTCCGCCTCCCCACGAGTTGTTCACTACGTCTGGAGCAAGCTCGGGATGAAGATTTCCTTGGGCATCTTTTGGCGCAAGCAGCCATTGACCGCCATCCAGTATAATTGCATCCGTCGTTTCCGGATTAAAAATCCGAACCGCAATCCACTTCGCCCCAGGGGCAACGCCCACTCGGTTCGTTCCGTTTTCCTCAGAGCCGACCATGGTACCCATTGTATGTGTACCATGGGAATCGTCTTCCTGATCGACCGGAAGCGTTGCGTGACTATGCGGATCGTACCAGCTCAGCTCGGGATTCACGACATTGCCTGCCGCGTCCAGACCCCGCCATTTGCGATGAAGGGCCGGATGTGTATAATCTACACCTGTATCCAGATTGGCAACCACGATTCCGGTTCCGTCGATTCCTTTTTCCCACACTTGTGGTGCGTTAATATGGGATATGTTCCATTCCACCGTAGATGGGTCTACAGCGTTCTTACCTGCATTGCCAGGCTTAGCCGATGTTTTGCCATCGTCCTTCTCCAGTTCTACAGCTTTCTCTACCGTTGCAGACTTCGCCGTTGCTGCTGTCGCTGTTTCAGCTGTTTTGGCATTTGCCCCCTCTGCTTGCTTGTCAACCGTCACCTTTTGCAGATAACGCGTTTCATTCGGCAAGACTTTATCGACCTCAGGCAACTGCGAAATATGATCCAGCACCTCCTTGGTGCTTGTTACAGCCAATGCATTGACAATAAAAAAGCTTTTATATTCCTTCACTCCGCCGCTCTCTGATTGCTTATCCAAATAATTTTCAAGCCCATATTGGGTTCTTGAAGCCGTTTCGCGCAGAGAACTGATCACATGGCTGCGTGCAGCCATTTTGGCAGCGGAGGGTGTTATTTTCTCAAGTGAGGCCTTTTGGAGAGCATTTTTGGAAACCTTGTTGGTGTCTACCTGTTCTTTTAATTTGACCAGATAGGTAACATAGTTATTCTCCTCAAACTGTTTGGTCAGTTTCGGAGATACCTTCGCGGTCGTGACCTTGTGAGAGGCTGATTTCAGCTCCAGCTTGGAGCCATCCGGTGTGTTATTCGCCAAAGCAGGTTGAACAAAGGAAAAGGCCATTAGTAAAGATAGTCCGATAGACAGTGGTTTCTTGAATCGTTTAGGTTTAATCAATTACTTTTCCACTCCTTTTACTAGGTTTAATGTTTCTGAAACAACCTGTACAGAGTAAGACCTCATGCCTTGCACATCAAACACACGGGTTGCGCAACATGATGTGGTTGGCGACCACCTCCTTCATAGAATATAGAGGCACAAAAATATTTGGCTGTTCATAGATGGTGGTACTTCATAGGTGAGTTTACAATCCCAATAGAAGAGCGATGAAATTCAGTAGAAACCAAGGAGAAAAAGCAGGAGAACTTCGAAGAAAAACATGTTATATCATTACAGTTTATATTAAAAATTGATATATAATCATATATTATGGAATAGTATAAAGTTATCAAAACAGATATACAAGTCATTTTTTTGCATTTTTCTTGAAATTCTATGACTTTTATATTCTTTTATGTACGAAAACCCCTTTTTAGCAGCTACGTAATTAGTGCATTACACGGTTAGCAGCTGTATGCTATCTCTGTACGAGCCGCTCAAAGGGATTTTCGGGGGCTATCTTAATCCTATCTGTTCATTGGAAATCGCTTTTGGGATTTTTGTAAATTCCTCACTTAAGTACGGAATTCACCGCAGCAAGCGCATCGATCAGACCATTTCCATAGCTGTTGTTGGGTGAAGTCGGATACTGGCTGTCAGTCAGCGGCGTCGCTGTTTTCGAAATCACATCCTCCAGTTGATCCACCGTCAATGATGGTTTGGCCTGAAGAAGCAGTGCCACCAATCCGACTGTATGCGGACCTGCCATGGAAGTACCGTTCCATCCCCCCTCATACACTCCACCCCGTACAGAAGAACGGATGTTGACACCAGGAGCCGAAATTTCAGGCTTCACTTCGTCATAAGGAGAAGGACCGCGCAGCGAGAAGCTGGCCAGCTTGTTGTTAACGTCCGTGGCCCCTGTGGCATAAGCCTCCGGCAAATTCGCCGGATTGGCTACAGACCCGGCTCCGCCTGGATTTGACCATGTTGTGTTCCCTGCGGAGAATTCGGGGAATATCTGAGCCGCTCTCCACGCCTTGATCATTGGGCGATACCATTCGTTCAGGCCAGGTCCACCACCCCAAGAATTATTCACCACATCCGGGGCAAGTTCAGGATGCTTTTCGCCGTTTTTATCTACAGGTGCAAGAATCCACTGCCCACCATCCAGCAAGATGGAATCTGTGGTAGATGGATTAAATACTCGCACGGCAATCCACTTGGCCCCTGGGGCAACACCGATTTGATTCGTACCGTCGCTGTCTGAGCCAACGATTGTCCCCATCGTATGTGTACCATGTCCATGGGAATCGGTTGGCAGCGCTGCGCCTCTCACCGCATCATACCAGCTCAGCTCTGGATTTACGACTTGACCAGAAGCATTCAGCCCGCGCCATTTTCTTTTCAATGCCGGGTGAGTATACTCAACACCTGTATCCAAACTAGCAACGACAATGCCTTTGCCGTCAATACCTTTGGCCCAAACCTCTGGTGCTTTAATTTTAGAAATATTCCACTCCACACGACTTGGCGTTACCGCATCTTTATATACGGATTCTTGCACCGATTTTTGTGCATTCTCTTCCGTCACAGCCGTATCTACAGCGGCCTGATCTGCAACCGCTTGGTCAGCTGTAGATTCCTCAACCACAGGTAGGGCATCCTTATCTACTTCTACCTTTTGCAGTTCCCGCTTTTCATCCGGTAAAATTTTGTCGATCTCAGGAAGTGTGGCCAGATTATCCATGACCTCTTTGGTGCTGGTGACCGCAAAAGCGTTCACGATAAAGTAACTCTTGTACTTTTTGACGCTTCCGTTATTAACTTCTTTCTTTAAGTATTCTTCCACGGATTGTTGCGTTTTTTCTGCTGTATCCATGAGAGAGTTCACAACTGTTGTACGTACAGAAAGCTTAGCAGCAGCGGGTGAAATCTGCTCTGCAGAGGCCTTTTGGAAAGCATGCTTGGCAACGGACTCCGTATCCACCTGATCCTTCAATTTAACCAGATAGGTGACATACTCACTGGCACTGAATTGTTGGTTCAGCTTGGCTGAAACCTTGGCGGAAATGGTTGATCCTCCTGCTGAGGTGGTGGTGCTGGAATCTCCATATACCGGAGAAATTAGAGAAAAAGCAAGAAGAGCAGTAAAACTGACCGACAGCGTCTTTTTGATATTTTTCGACTTAATTAATACTTTCCATCTCCCTTTACTTGGTTTTTTAATTCTCAAGGACAACCTTCCGGGCAGCTACGTCAAAAGCTCACAAAATAGCCTCTGGTACTCACCTCCTTTAAAAAATATAGATTCCGCCGGGGTGAAATCCATAGATCATCATTCTGAGGTGAACAACCCTTGGTGCAGACCGTAAAAAACGAGCATCGGGTAGAAACAGGTGGACAAGTTTGAAAATGATAAGTGAAAAAAATGAAGAGAAAGGTAGGATAAGAAATTTAGAAGTAATCGAGGAGGTTAATGTGCAAGTATTAAAATACAATTTAAAACAAAAGAATGAAACACATGGTATCTTTTGAATCTAGTATAGTGTCATAAAATCAGATATTCAAGCATTTTTTTGAATTTTATTCCTTTTTTCCTTGAAGAAAAGAAAAATCTCTTCCATTTTCGAAGCAAATGCAAGTCTTCATTGTGCACTTGGTTTCGGAGATCGGAAGAGATTTTTCGACATTCAGCAAGAAACTTAAAAGAGTGTTATCTGCCGCTATTTACAGGTATGGGAACCGAGACGGCTCCATCTGGAAAGGATGATTTGGTTGGCTGCGGTCTGCGGCACAGACTCGTACATTCTCGGAAAGCCATTTGCCTGCATCCACAGCAATGATCCTGATTCACCAGTGCAAGAGCAGCCGTAAGGGCCTCTCCTGTGTGTTCAAAAAAATGCTTTTGTCCAATCATGTCGTAGCATCCAGTTTTCTGTAGTAATGCCAGCGGTTGAGGCTGGAGTCCGGAAACAAGCACTGTCCCGCCAGACTTCCGGTATTTCTGAATTAATGCAGTAAAGTTACCTTCTCCCGTCATATCCATAAAAGGAACCTTTCCCATACGTAACAACAAAATCCCTTGTAGGTGATCAGTCCGGCCTCCCACACCTGAGTTTTCCAATACCGAGGCTGCACCGAAAAATAGAGGGCCTTCCACATTGTAAATAGCCACTTGTGGACAATCATGCTGATCTGTGACCATATGGGCGCCTACTTTTTCATGTTTTACAGAAGGATCAGGAAGTACCTTGTCTACTGAAAGTGTACTGCTCATACGTTTAACAAACAATACAACCGCTAGAATCAGGCCTACCTCCACAGCCGTTGTCAGCGTCGTAAAAACCGTCAGCAAAAAGGTGACAACCAGCACAATAGAATCCGCTGTCCGCGTTTTGAGAATGTGCGCAAAATGCTTGCGCTCACTCATATTCCACGCTACTACCATCAGCACCGGAGCCATACTGGCCAACGGAATGTTAGATGCGTAAGGTGCAAAAAGCACCAGAATGAGGAGCACCACGAACCCATGTACGATGCCTGACATAGGAGAAACAGCACCATTACGGATATTTGTGGCGGTGCGGGCAATTGCACCTGTCGCAGGAATACCGCCGAACAGCGGAGTCAGCAAATTAGCAATCCCTTGTCCAACCAGTTCACGATTGCTGCTATGCCGGGCTCCCGTCATACCGTCAGCTACCACCGCTGAAAGCAGAGATTCAATAGCTCCCAGCATTGCAATAACAAGTGCTGGCGGCAAGAGTTTCACGATCAAATCCCACGTCACCGCAGGAATATGTAGCTCAGGCAAAGATGCTGGAATTGCGCCATACGCAGAGCCAATCGTAGCCACCTGCCCTGGAAAAAGTAAAGCTGCCACCAGCGTTGACAAGAGTAGACCAACCAGTGATCCGGGTATCTTGGGCCATTTTTTAGGCACCAAAATAAGCGCGGCAAGACAGATACAAGCCGTCAGGATACTATACACATTCAGTGAAGGAAGTCGATGGATGAGCTCTGCCATGGAAGGCAGAAAAGTTTCATGCCTCTCTACCCCGCGCAAGCCGAGAAAGTTAGCAATCTGACCACTGAATATCGTCACGGCAATTCCGGCCGTAAAGCCAATCGTTACTGGCTTGGGAATAAACTTGATCAATGCCCCCAGCCTGAGTACACCCATTAAAATGAGCATAATGCCCGCCATAAAACCGGCTATGAGTAAGTTCTCATAACCGTATTGCATGACAATAGCTAGCAAAATCGGAATAAACGCGCCTGTAGGTCCTCCGATCTGGAATTTGGATCCTCCCAGCAGCGAAACCAAAATTCCCGCAACAATGGTCGTATACAGCCCATATTCCGGCTTTACTCCTGATGCAATGGCAAACGCCATACCGAGTGGAATCGCCACAATCGCTACAATACTTCCGGAAATGAGATCCTTTCGCAAAGCCCCTGCGTTATAGCCTTCGAACCTTCCTATCCACTTCATTCCTGTAACCCTTCTTTTCTGTAATAGCATTACTTCTCGTTACGTATACCTTCCAGCAACGAGATAGCTTCGACCAAATGATTGTCAAAAATCCGTCGCGCCACTGCAAGCAGCTCCGTCAAAAGCGGATCACGTAGTGAATACACAACCGATGTACCTTCCTTGAAGCTGTTCACCAAATTTTTGGCTCGTAAAACGGCCAATTGCTGCGATACGGCAGAACCTTCAGAACCGAGCGCAGTCTGCAGCTCGTTCACATTCCGTTCCCCTTCACTCAGCACCTCCAAAATGCGGATGCGCAGAGGGTGAGCCAATGCTTTGAAAAAGTCGGCCTTAAATTTCTGGAGATCTCCTTCCATGCCTGCTCCGTCCCCCTCACAGAATTGTCCTATAAACGATCAACAATATCTGAATATTTGAATATTTAGTACAATAACAGCTTCGGGCCAATTGAACTATGATGTTACTCACACTTCACCATGAGTAAAGTCACATTTTTCCACACTTCTACCTTTCAGGGGTTGACAGCTTCCACAGGTTTCCATTAACATAGCAATTAACTTTAAGAAAAGGGGGCCGACAGACATGACCGTGCTTTACATGATAACGACAGACAGGCAGCATGATACAACCACATATTTGAGTTTTCGTCTCATCGGCCCCGTTCGGGCGACATGATGGGTGATATCACGCTGTCTGACGGCGTGATTAGCCAGGCTTTTTTATTTTTTTATGCTATTGGAAGAACAAGTTATTTTACGTATTTATGATGTGTTGATCATAAAATGTAATAACACTTTCGGTGCAAGAAGCCGTAGACGACAAGTCTGCGGCTTTTTTTGTTTTTTAAATCTTTTTATGCAAGTATTTATGAATTTACTTGAAGAAGGGAACTACCCATTTATATGAATATACAACATACAACCGACTCGTCCTTGCATGAAGGACCATACAGCCATCTGATGAAGCTTCCGGCAGGTGATCTAACCGTCTATGCTTCTCAGCAACTTTTCTCCTCACTGGATTACAAAGTGTTCGAGATGGCTAATAACAATTTACAAATTCCAGGTATCCGCTATATGGGATACACACCAGATGTACATGTAGGCGTCGGAACCTGCATCGGTACGACTGCTGTATGGGGAATGGAGGATGGTTACGTATCTCCCTCCATCGTCGGCAGTGATATTGGCTGCGGCATGCGCGTACACCTGACCAATCTGCACAAGGATGCTTTGAAGGAAACCAAGCTGCGCCGTAAGCTGGTCAAAACCATCGACAAATATTTGCCCATGGAAGCCCACCAACGCGGGCATTATTCGGATATCCGACTGGAGCATATTGTACGCAAGGGTCTACACGGCTTACCCAACAAATATATTCCGGACAGCTACACTCCTAAGAAATCCACCTCACTCACCCATGTAGAGCACAGTAAGTTCTCCTTTGACGAGGAGGTGCTGAATCTTGTCGAAGACCGTACATGGCACCGGGCTCACCGACAGCTCGGCACACTGGGTGGAGGCAATCATTTCGTCGAAATTCAGGCGATTGAAATCGCGGAGGAAAACCGTGAAACAGCTGAAGCTTGGGGGATGTTCGACGGTCAGGTGGCTGTGATGATTCATTCTGGATCGCGGGCTTGGGGTGGAGCAGTCAGCCAGGCTAGTTCATCTGCCATTGCCAAGACGATGAGCCGTCTCGGACTCGGTACCTCTGACCCGAGACTGGTATTCGCACCGCTGGACCATCCCGAAGCTGCACATTATGTCGATATGATGTATTCGGCGCTGAATTATGCCGTGGTGAACCGACATCTCATCGCATACTCCGTGCGTGAAGCCTTTCGCGATGTCTTTGGTACAAAGTGCGAGTTGCGTACTTTGTACGATCTAATGCACAATTATGCTTGGGAGGAATCCCATCCGGATCACGGTAGTGTGTTTGTGCATCGTAAAGGTGCTACGCGTGCTCTTCCAGCAGGACACCCCGACAATCCGCGGCCTTATCAGGCGACAGGGCATCCGGCCCTGATTCCCGGCTCTATGGGAACAGCCTCTTATATTATGGTAGGCTTACCGGGCGGTCAGGATAACTTCCACTCCATTTGCCATGGAGCAGGCCGTATTCGTTCGCGTTCTGCGACCAAACGACTCGTCAGTGTGGACGATTTTGCAGGGGCCCTGGGTGTAGGGACAGACGACGAAATTGTGGTCAATCAGGCATCACTGGAAAGCATTATCGACGAATCTCCGCAAGCCTACAAAAATGTAGATGATATTATCGAAAGTGTCACCGGGGCAGGACTCGCAGCAGTTGTAGCCAAATGCAAGCCGCTAGCTGCCCTGAAAGGAGCCAAATAATTTGAGTATAGACATCCCAGCTATTTATGAATTTGATGAACGTACAGATGGACGTATTACCGGTTATGCCGCTTATGCCCGTCTGATCGACGGTATCAGTGAAGCACTCTATAACCGCTATGGCGTAAAATACGTGCTGTATGCCAGCGATGATCCCAATATTGAGTATTGGGATCTGCTGGAGGAGGATATTCGTTCAGGCAGTCCCGACCTGGAGCATGTGGCACGGGTCTTCGATCGTTTGGAGGAACGCACCATCCAGTATGACGATGACGGGCCGACTCCTGAATACGGCGTGCATCTGTCGATGCGTAATAATGTATTCGCCTATCCCAAGTGGGGCATCGCGCTGGCGCGAGTTCCCTTTTTCCGTGATAATGGCGTGTACAATGAAGATTACGTATTTGCGATAGGCGACCAGGAGCTGCAAGGCTTCCTCGCGGGAGTACGCGGTCGTGAACGTAAGCAGAATATGAAGCGTGTCACCGTGTTTACCGACACAAGCCGTGGACTTTCTCGGCAGGCAGAGCCGATAACCCGCGCAATTACGCGAGATGACGTGATTTTGAAAGCGGAAATCAAACGGGATATTTTCCGATCACTCGATCAGTTTTTTGAAGCGGATCGTACCTTCTATCAGACTTATAACATTCCTTACAAGCGCGGTATTCTACTATACGGCCATCCGGGCAACGGTAAAACAACACTTGTAAAATCAATTGCCAGCAGTGTACCGGGTCCGGCAGCCTACTGGCAAATTACGGAGTATACAACCAGTGAATCGGTCAAAGAGGTGTTCGAGGCGGCTACTCGCCTGGCTCCGATGGTGCTGGTCATTGAGGACATTGATTCCATGCCTCAGGAGGTGCGTTCTTTTTTCCTGAATACCCTCGACGGTGCTACATCCAAGGAGGGCATCTTCCTGATCGGAACGACCAATTATCCCGAAAAAATCGACCCGGGTCTGATGAACCGGGCAGGGCGTTTCGACCGGGCTTATGAAATCAGTTTGCCTGACGAAGCGCTGCGACTGGCATATCTCAAGTTGCGTAACTTCCTTGTTTTTGCAGGAGAAACGGGTACACAGAAGGCGGCAGCCATGACTGACGGGTTTTCGCTGGCACAGCTCGGAGAACTTTATGTCAGCACGGCTCTGGAGTGGCATGAGCAGGGAAAAGCCGATATTGAACTGATTATCAAAGGTATGCGAGGCGAGCTCGATAAGAGCCGTAAGCAGGACTGGCTAAAAAATGTGGCCGAAGGACGAGTCGGGTTCTTCTGATTTATCCTTTCATTTCCTTATCAAGAAATTTATGTTACGTTGATAAACAATAAAGTATCGAAAGGGTGACCTTAAGCCAATGATCTACTAATCCTATTCCACCAAAGAAAAAAATCGTAATCTTACGAATTTTCTGGATAGGATTAGTGTAGGCTTTTGGGTATTAACGATAAGAGCATTGCTTCTTTGACGGGAGCAGTGTATCTTCTTGTTCGTATGTCTGCCTCCTATCCAGAAACCAATGGATAAGGAGGTTTTTTGCATGAAAAGAATACTTGGGATTCTAATGATTAATATCTTCATTGTTATGGTGGGCGTGGGTTTAATTACCCCCATCCTGCCGGAACTGATCATTGAGTTTGGAGCCAGTGGGCGGGCAATCGGTTTATTGGTATCAGCCTATGGCATAACGCAGTTCCTGCTCTCTCCCCTGACTGGACAGCTGTCTGATCGATATGGGAGAAAAGTTTTTATCCTCGTAGGTGTCATTGTTTTTGCTGTAGCTAAATTTATCTTTGCTATCGGAGATGAATTATGGATGCTGTATACCTCAAGACTTCTGGAAGGAATGGCAGCAGCCTTGATTGTTCCTCCTATGATGGCATATGTAGCGGATATTACAACAACCGAAGAACGCGCCAAAGGGAACAGCCTGCTCGCCGCAGCCATGTCATTCGGATTTGTTATTGGACCTGGATTGGGTGGTCTTCTTGCAGGATATGGAACGAGAGTGCCGCTTTACACAGCGACAGGTGCTGCTATAGCTGCTGTTATTTTTTCAGTGTTTTGTTTGCCTGAAAGTTTATCGAAAGAGCAAATGAAAGCAGCACGGGCAAGAATGATTCAGAAGGAATCTATTTATAAACAATACGCGAGATCATTGAAGTCAAAATATACAATGCTCTTTGTACTTGTCCTGGTGATGACCTTTGGACTCGCTAATTTTGAATCTGTTCTTGGTTTATATGTAACGAACCGCTTCCAATTCTCGCCGCAAAATATTGCTGTCATTCTGACCGCAGGTGCTGTGATCGGAGTCGGTATGCAAGCATTAGTTGTTGCTAAAATAATCAATAAGTTTGGTGAACAAAGAGTGATCAAAGGATCGCTTCTTTTCACCTCTGTTGCTTATATTTTATTTCTCTTAGCCAAAGATTTCTGGAGTATCTTCCTTGTCACTTCCCTTATTTTCTTTGCCACAGCTATGCTTCGTCCAGCTCTTAATACACAATTATCGAAGATGGCCGGGAATGAGCAAGGATATGTAGCTGGTATGAATAATGCCTATATGAGTGTTGGGAATATTTTAGGCCCTACTCTAGCGGGTTTTTTATTGGATGCAAATCTGTTCGCTCCATTTATAGCAGGCTGTTGTATTCTGTTGATTACTTTTTTGCTTACATTAAAAATGAAATAAAAGAGGACAACTGATGAGCAAAAGGCAGCTACGGGTGCAAGGCTTTATTTTTGAAATGCCCGGCTGTAGCTGCCTTTTATTCAGTCTAAACGCTTATTTTAATAAATACTGTATTTCCCTTTATTCCACTTCCCCGCTCAGACGATTCAAAAACTGAATAGCCCGTGGACTGGTGGGCTGTTCCAGAACCTCATGCGGCGTACCCTGCTCAACGATTACACCCTGATCCATCAAAATCACATGGTCTGCGACCTCGGCTGCAAACTTCATTTCATGGGTAACAATGACCATCGTCATCCCTTCGGCAGCCAGCTGTTTTATAACCTTGAGCACTTCGCCTACCAACTCGGGGTCAAGCGCGGAGGTCGGCTCGTCGAACAATAGTACCTCAGGTTCGACCGCCATTGCCCGGGCAATACCGACACGTTGCTGCTGTCCTCCTGATAACTGATGCGGATAGGATTCGGCTTTATCAGCCAACCCCACTTTTTTAAGCAACTCCAATGCACGTTTGCGCGCTTCGTCCTTGCTCTTTTTCTGAACCGTGACTTGTCCCTCCATCACATTTTGTGCTGCTGTCATATGTGGGAAAAGGTTGTAGGATTGAAACACCATCCCTGTCCGCTTGCGCAGCGCCAAAATATTTTCTTGCCGGAGCTTCGTTCCTTTCGCAAAATTCAGTGCAATATCCCCTGCTTGAATCTCTCCTTGGTCAGGAATCTCCAGCAAATTTAAGCAGCGTAAAAACGTTGTTTTACCAGAACCGGAAGGACCGATGATAACAAGCACCTTCCCCTTACCCAACGTTACGTCAACACCCTTAAGCACTTCCAGCGAGCCGAACGATTTGTGTATATTCCGAATTTGGATCACCGGTACAATCTCCTTTATCTGACGGAAAAACGGCCTAGTCGCTTCTCCAGGTAATTTTGCAGCACAGTCAAAATAGTGCTAAACAGCAGATAAATAACCCCCGCCTCGGTATACACCAATAGCGGTTCGTATGTGGTAGCTACAATCTGGTTAGCCGTTCTGAACATTTCCACATAGGTGATGGTCGCAGCCAGTGAGGTATCCTTCACCAAGCTGATGAATGAATTAGCCAACGGAGGTACGGACACACGGGATGCTTGCGGTAGCACGATACGTCGCAATACTTGCCAGCGCGTCATCCCCAGGGAGTATCCCGCCTCCCATTGGCCTTCCTGAATAGATATGATAGCCGCACGTATAATTTCAGAGCTATAAGCCCCTACGCTGAGGGTAAAACCGATTACTGAAGCAATAAACGGGTCCAATGTAATACCCACGGAAGGTAAACCATAGAAAATAATATACAACTGCACCAGCAACGGAGTTCCTCGAATCACCCATACATAGAAGCCGAAAATCAGCTTGAGTATTCTCCATTTGGACAGACGGGCTAACGCTGTAATCAGCGCCAGCACGAGTCCCAGAGCAAAGGAGATAAGCGTGAGCGGAATCGTAAAAGAAACCCCTGCTTTTAGCAGAGGCAATAATGAATCCATAATGATTTGTATTTGGCGATCATCCATTGTACAGACATCCTTTGAAAAGATAGGTTTGAGAAGATTCAGTTCGCCTTGGCGAACGTTTGGTCTTCATTTATTATTTGGATACGTCGGCTCCAAAATATTTCTCGGAAATTTTCAGATACGTACCGTCAGCCTTCATATCAGCCAGCGCTTTGTTTACTTCCTTGATCAAATCTTCGCTGCCTTTATTGAATACAGCTGCGCTGTGTGAAGCATCTGGAGATTCGTCCACCTTTTTGATGGGTGCGTCTGGCTTTTGCTTTTTCAGATCGAGATAGGATAATCCATCATTGACGGTCGCATCCACCCGTTTGGAAGTGAGGAGGTCAATGGCTTGGTTAAATCCCTCTGTTGCCACAATTTCCGCACCGTTGCTTTTCGCGATTTGAGTCAGGTTGCTGGTCAGGGATTGCCCGGACTTTTTCCCTTTTAGATCAGCAAATTTATGGATGTCTGTATTGTCTTCGCTTACGATCAGAACTGCCTTGGAGACAATGTACGGATCGGAAAAATCATATTTTTGCTTGCGCTCGTCTGTAATGGATACTTCATTGAACACTGTGTCAAACCGCTTGGAGTTCAACCCTGCGAATATGCCGTCCCATTGCGTCTCGATAAACTCCGGTTGTACACCCAGGCGTTTGCTCACTTCAGTCGCAATATCGACATCGAAGCCCGTCAGTTTACCAGCAGCATCATGGTAGGTAAACGGAGCATAGGTGCCTTCCGTGCCAATTCTTAGCTTGCCGCTTGCTTTTACAGATTCAAGAGTAGCTGTAGCAGTGGTATCTGCTTTTCCATTATTAGATCCGTTTTCTCCGGTAGATGCATTATTGGTACTGGCGCCTTTATCGTTGTTCCCGCAGGCCGAAACCAGCAATGCCATCACGATGAGTACAATCGGCAAAAAACTAAATTTTTTCATGGTATCCACACTCTTTCCCTTTTCTTGATAACCTAGCACGCGGCTGGTCATTGAATAGTACATCATTCATTTTCACGCGTCAATGCTTTTATCCAATAATCCCTATGAAAAAGGTAAGTTATATATTTTTGTGGCCTAAAGTTATTCTAGGTTGACTCTTTCATTGGCAGGTTATTCATTATAACTCCCCTCACAGCAACTTTTTCTGTACCCTCACGTTTGAGATTTCGTATAATAGGTTTTAATATGCAATTTAGAAATATGTACCGGAGTGTGATCATGGATACCCAGAATTCAACCTTATCCTCTACTTCACCTGAAGGCAGTCCCTCGGCCTGGGCTACCTTCACTTCACCCTTAAAACAATCCAAAGCGTTCACCTTGTTGTGGCTTGGACATTGGATCGCAATGTTGGGGAGCTCAGTCACCACAGTCATTTTGCCACTGGTTATCTATTCCCTAACAGGCTCGACTACTATCATGGGACTGACGATGACGGTTTATATGCTGCCTAACGTACTTATTCTGCCTTTCGCAGGCATGATTGTGGACAGAATTGACCGAATCCGTCTCCTTCTGTTTACGAATATCGCCCGGTTTGGGCTGATGTTCATTGCGGCCGTGCTGATGTTTACGGGCGGGATGAAATTGCCGTTTCTATTCGTTGGCCTAGCGTTATACGGATTGATGGACGGTATCTTTAATCCCGCTTATTCTGCCTTACGTGCACAGGTGTTCACACCGGACATACGCAATGCAGCCAACGCGCTTAGCCAGATTAGTATACAAGCCGTCCGTCTACTTGGTCCTCCGTTAGGAGGCTTCATTGTATCTTTTTCCTCACCGGGTGTGGGCTTTGGGCTGGATTCTATCGCTTATCTGATATCTTTTGCCTGTTTTTGGATGCTGAGCGCTCATTTGGCCTCCATCATCGGCAAAGGTCAGGTAGATCCAGAACAGCAAGATCAGGGGGGACAGCATTTTCTCAAGGATTTTATCGCAGGCTTTACCATTCTCAAAAGCCATCCTTGGCTATGGATTACGATTCTTGCCTTTTCATTCATTAATATTTGTTATTCAGGCATTATCGCTGTACTCATTCCATGGCTGTTCAAGGTTCATCATGGCTACAATCCAGTCGTATATGGCATTGCGATGGCAAGTAGCGGTATTGGCGCCATGTTGGGGGCCTTTGTGTATGGATCACGCAAGCATTGGAAGCATCGTGGCCTGCTCGCTTACTTAGGAGCTTTTGTCAGCGGTCTTGCTTTACTACTGTTGTCTGTAGTCACTTGGATGCCAGGACTGATTATGAGCATGATGCTCGAAGGGTTTGGCATTATGATATTTGCGATTATCTGGGAGACGAGCCTTCAGGAATTAGTCCCAGCCGAGTCTTTTGGACGTGTAGCTAGTCTGGATCTAATGTTTTCCTTTGCCCTGCTCCCTGTCGGCTATCTGGCAGTAGGTGCTGTGGCGGATAAGCTTGGTGGTATGTTCACCATGGGTATGTTTGCAACCATCGGCATGTGTATCGTGCTAGGCGTTCTGAGGGTTCCTCATATCAGGCGTTTTCAATAGGACTTTTCCTCAAAAAAAAGCTGCTCCCACAGGTTCATTTGCGAACCTTGCGGAAGCAGCTTCTTTCCATTTTAGCCTTGTGCCCCATAGGGGCTAGTCTATTCAATGATTCGTAAAGTTAGCCTCTAGTCCGTCCAACGGAACGGAAGATCAAGCTTACAATCACGACCAGCACAATCGCACCAATTAATGCAGGAACGATGTAGAATGATCCGATTTCAGGACCCCAGTTTCCCAGAATCAAGCTACCTAACCATGCGCCGATAAAACCAGCGATGATGTTACCTATCACGCCACCCGGAACATCACGACCTGCAATAATTCCTGCCAACCAACCAATAATACCACCAACAATCAATGCCCATAACCAACTCATTTTGCGTCACCTCGTTTAAGTTTTTATCGTTGTGTTCTATTATTAACCACTCGAACTCCTTTTGAACACACAAAAGACGATTGGTTAATATTACCACAGTATGGAACACTGATTTAGGGACTTGATACCATCTTACGTGCCTCTACGACTATTTATACCCCTTGTGTGAAAAGTGTGTCTCATATGCGTTTATCCTTGTATTCCTGCTTTTTTTGTGCCATCCTCACATTATGGCTTGATTAATGTCACTTCATGCATAAGTTACAAAAATAACAGATTTTAAGGAGTGACCCCAACTGGAGTGTCGAGTAGGATGTGCCGCGTGCTGTATTGCCATTACGATTTCTTCCCCTATTCCCGGCATGCCAGATGGAAAACCAGCTGGTGTTCCTTGCCCTCAGCTAACTTCCGATTACCGTTGCCGATTGTTTGGCAAACCTGAGCGCCCAGTTGTATGCAGTGGGTTCCATGCTGATGAGGATACGTGCGGAAGCACTAATGAAAGAGCATATCAGCTACTGAGAGAGCTAGAGGAGTCAACTTTACCGGGTAAAACTTAAGGAGAAGTTCATTCTATATGAAGGAGAATTTTGATTATGAATGTTATTGAAAAAAGAATTGCCGAATTGAAGCAATATCGACCCGATCTTACCGCCCCGAAGGATATAGATTTATTCTGGGCCAAAACACTGGAAGAAGTCCACGCCAAACCTGTACATGCGTTCAAAACTCTCGTAGAAACGCCATATCCTCATATTCTTGCCTACCGGGTTACTTTTGAGGGTGTCGATGATACGCCTCTGCATGCCTGGTATGTACGCCCCCGATTTGCCGGAGATCAAAAGCTGCCATGTATCGTTCTGTTTCATGGCTATACAGGCGGAAAAGGCTATCCTGAAGATTATTCCTCCTGGCTTATGCTTGGCTTTGCTGTATTGGCAGTAGATGTACGTGGTCAAGGTGGAGAAACGGGAGACCGTCTGGGTGATGCTCATGGTACGGTTAAAGGCTGGGTAACGAAAGGAATATTGGACAAAGATACCTGCTACTACAAAACGATTACAACTGATGCCCTTAGAGCCGTAGATTGGGTAGCGGAGCAGTCGGATGTCGATTCGGCTAAAATCGCAATCAGTGGCGCCAGTCAGGGCGGCGGACTTTCATTAATGGTGGCTGCGCTCAGCGATAAAGCTGCTATTACAGTAGCGGATATCCCCAATATGTGTCATATGGATTTTGGTATGATGAATTCTACCAGTTCGCTGACGGAAGCAGCTGAATTTGCTAACCGATTTCCGGAGCATTTGGAGCAGGTGCTACATACATTAAGTTATTTTGACGTGATGAATCTTGCTCATCGTATTCGTATCCCGATCATGGTATCGGTAGGGTTCAAGGATACTGTGTGTATGCCAGAGACGATTTTCGCCGCTTATAACCGTATTGAATCACCGAAAACGATTGAAATTTATCCGTTTACCGGACATTGGGTTGAAGGCTTTCAAAGACGTAAAACAGTTGAATTTTTAGTGCAGCATTTTTCATAATTCCTCCGGTGCACAAAAAAAGAACACCACGCATCAACCTGCGTAATGTTCTTTTCTGCTGCATCGGGGCCAGTCCCGCTTACGCCAGACAAACTCCTCGACAACTCACACAAAACAAAACTTCTAAGATTACGATGCAGCTCGCTGTTCTGCTGCCGAATCCCCTGTCCATTTTCGCACCCAAACAAAATCCATAATCATCAGACCAAACGGAATGAAGGAGGCAAACATAATAAAAAGAGGCCGCCGTATAGACCAATGCAGTGCTGTTTTCCCATAGATCAAAGCAACGAGGAGCAACAAAAAGCTCACCCGGTATATGTTACCAATCACCATAACCGCCTGGGCCATGCCCGCTGCTTGCAGCGGCTGGTGGGTGAATAGTATCGCCAAATAAGCTATAGCTTGAA
Organism: Paenibacillus sp. CMM36; assembly: GCF_053570945.1. Taxonomy (NCBI): domain Bacteria; kingdom Bacillati; phylum Bacillota; class Bacilli; order Caryophanales; family Paenibacillaceae; genus Paenibacillus; species Paenibacillus sp. CMM36. The sequence continues at coordinate 199,644 of NZ_JBSEDY010000007.1, read as the reverse complement.
TCCAGAGCATGAGTCGGACACGCCCTAAAGGTGTTCTTAACACAATTTCAATCCCCTCTCCATTAGCAAGGATGTACTCTCATCCTTTACACATCCTTTATTATAACGAAAAGGTCCCCAAACTCCAACCTATCCATTTTGAATTTTGACCTAGTGAGTTGTGTCTGATAGAGTTGTGTAAGAGGTGATTATAAATGCTTAAACTGGGTATACTGGACCAGTCTCATATTCCTGAAGGCGGTACTGCTCAGGATGCATTATCCAATACAACAGATTTAGCCCGCGAAGCTGACCAACTGGGGTACAGCCGTTATTGGGTATCCGAACATCATGCTTCCAAAACACTAGCGCATTCCAGCCCTGAGGTGCTGATTGCGCATTTGGCTGCTCACACATCACGCATACGTGTGGGTTCAGGCGGTATTATGCTGCCACACTATAGCGCGTATAAAGTCGCCGAAAACTTCCGTTTGCTGGAGGCACTCCATCCAGGACGTATCGACCTGGGAATAGGGCGGGCTCCCGGCGGTTTACCGCTTGCTACTCGCGCCCTGCAGGAAGGCAAGTACCAATCTGTCGAACAATATCCACAGCAGATTCTCGATTTAATCGACTACTTCCATGATTCGGTGCCTGACAATCATCAGTTTGCCGGTCTTCATGCCTCCCCAATGATATCGACCGTTCCTGAATTATGGTTGCTCGGCTCCAGCGGAGAGAGCGCCCGATTGGCCGCGATGATGGGGGCCTCCTATGCCTTTGCCCAATTTTTCGGGACTCCAGGCGGTGTAGAAGCTACTGCACGTTACCACGAGCAATTTCAGCCTTCGATCCTGGGTGATAAGCCCCATTCCATGGCGGCAGTTACGGTGGCCTGCGCTGAAACCGAAGAAGAAGCTGAGCAGCTGGCGTCCAGTGCTAGTTTGTATTTCCTTTTGCTCATGCAAGGTAAAGAAATGAGTTCTCTTCCGTCGGTGAAAACAGCAATGGCCTATCCATACACAGAGTTGGATCGTGAGCGGCTGCGTCAGTCCGCAGCATGGCGTGTTGTTGGTACCCCTGAACAGTGTAAGGAACAGCTACTAAGACTGGCTGAGCAGTATCGTACCGATGAGTTACTGGTCGTTTCATCCATTCATGACTTTGATAAACGTGTTCAGTCCTACCGTCTGCTGGCCAAAGCTTTTGATTTGGTATAGACAGCCGTTGAACGGAGGCTGAGCTTCAGAAACATAAAAAACCCCCGCCAGCCTATAATGGCAACAGCGGGGGTTTGTCGTAGAGAAGGGTTCATTGGAACCAACCCATCTACACTATGGAAGTAATTCAAGCACTACAAAAGTCTAACACCATATGGTACTTTGGTAGTATACACATCGAAACTAAAGTTCCAGTTGTTACCTCCTAAAGTTCCAGTTCGTATATACCAAAGGCGCATATTCTATACTCCAAACCTTGGAAAAATTGCACCCAAAAGTCCCATTCTTTACTCATTCCGATAAAGTTAATAACGGTTAAATTCTAAGGTTCCTAAGGTTCTATACCCCAAACCAGCTTACCCTGCTGATATACAGTGCCATGGTCCCAGTCTGCAAATGCTTTTTGGGTAGCACCATAGGAGTAATCGTTGGTCTCATCAAAATTGCTCCAATTTGCAGCATGAATACGGGGTTGAATTTCTCCGCTTTCCCCACCGGGCTGAATCGTTCCGGCTCCATCTGTGAAAGAAATCTCCACATATTTATCAGCCTTGGCCTTTGGATTCGGCAATGTTACAAAAGTTGCTTTTACCTTCTCATTGCCAATCCTGGCCCAGTCTACAAAAAACTGCTGAGCTTGTTTGCTTTCATCTGTGTAATAGTAGCGAATTTTTAGATCGCTCAACTTCACAGCTGTTTTCCCTTTATTTTTGATATTAAATTCAGGACGGATTGCGTTATCCTTGGCATTTGTGTCACCGGTGCGATACTGTAGCACAATTCCTTGATCGTTACTGCCTGGTGTACTTCCTCCGTTGTCGTTATCGCCGCCGTTGTTGCCACCACCGTTATTACCGCCAGTGTTGCCATCTCCGCCGTTATCCCCACCGTTGTTTCCGCCTCCACCAATGTTGCTGGAGCCTTCCAGAATCGCCTGTTTTACGAATTTTCCAGAAGCGGACAATTGTGAATCAGGCCATCCGCCCTTACGGTCAGCACCAGACATCAGCGCAGCAGAGGTCTCATTTTTATCTGACAGCGACCAGTTAGTCCAACTGATTCCACGGCTAGCCAGAAAATCAGTCCATACTTTGGATTCATTCAGGAACGGACCACCGTTACCCGAAGCATCGCTTGTACCCCACTCGGTAGCAAATATGCCCACGCCTTTGTTCAGTGCATAATCGACCCGATCGCGCAAGAATTGTCCATGCGTACCCGCATAGAAATGTACGGTATACATTGTATTCTTGTCTGGAAGTGGATGGTCTGCTGCATCATGTACATCCTGACTCCATGTGCCTGTTCCTACAATAATAATATTGTCCGGGTCCTTAGCGCGAATAACCTGAGATACCTCAGACGCATAAGGTCGGATTTGATTGTTCCAGTTCACATTTCCATTCGGCTCATTGGCAAGTTCATAGATTACGTTAGGTAAATGGCCGTACTGAGTTGAAAATTCATTAAAGAAAGCTTTGGCTTCATTTTTATGAATGTTCGGATCGCCATCTGAAAGAATGTGCCAGTCGATAATGACGTACAAGCCCAGTTTCTGTGCTACCTCAATCGCTTCTTTCACTTTATTTTTCAAAGAAGGATTGGCGATATAACCACCTTCTTCAGTGTACAGTGCAACCCGAAATACGGAAATGCCCCAATCGTCCCGTAGCCATTTCATAGAGTCCTGATTTACCAGATCCCCAAACCATTGGACGCCGTGAGAGCTAATACCTTTGAGTTGCACAGGTTTACCGTTTTTATCCACCAATTTACCATTCTTTACTGAAAGTTGTCCGTAACGTTCCACAGGTGTCGTCCCAGCAGCCTCTGCTGTTTGCGTATTCCAGTTGAATCCGTTCGTTAACGTTAATAGTAATACTGCTGTTAGCATCACCGCTACTCTTTTTGCGATCCTTGACAGGATCCATTGCCCATTCATCATTTACACATTCCTTCCTTTTTATAAAGTAGATGAGACTTATCAGTACGTTGTTCTCTGCTCTTTTACCCCCTCCTTTATACAACAAGAGGATCAGGTCCAAACATCGATGTCACTTACCTGTATATGGATGATACTACTATTATAGTTAGTTCCATGTTACATTTCGACTTTATGATAGAAAATGAACAGGAAGTCACGGTTTTGGGATGTGTTCTACTTGGTTGGCTACTATGGAGTACTAAAGGGACAAAAGACTCATTTACCAATTGCAAAATTCGGAGAATTTTAGTTATTTTAATAAAAAAAGACCGCTTCCCGTGCCTTGGCTCGGTAGCAGTCTTATAGATGATCTTATATGTGATCGAATAATGTTACAAATATCGTCTTAACGTATGATCTCCCTATTACCCCTGAGCAGTTGCTTGAGGTTCTTTGGTCGTCTGATCTTTCTTCATATCGCCGCCATCCGTCGCTTGCTCTGTCAGTACAGTCTCAGATGAGTTACCTATTACCTTGTCAATAAGTTGCAGCCAAGGTTCTTCACTACCTCCACAGCTCTCAATATCACCGAGCAGGGACTCTAGCGTGGTTCCTTCTTCTGGCAAATCAATAACTAAACTGTCTTCGTCAACTTGGATGGTGCAGCAGGTTTTCATTGTAAATCCCTCGCTTAATTCATATTTGAGCATGCAGTAAGCTAGCTCAGATGGGATGAACTCCCATGGATTCCGGGATAAGCCCGTTGAATCCGTCTGAAATTATAAACCTAATGCACATCAATTGCAATGAACAAACCTTGAATTTTTAAGAATTAGCGAGTGGTACGGGCAGGAATGGAAATCTAAACGAAGTGTTCGTGCCAGTAATTTTGGATTTATAGAAAATCAGTTCAAACAATCAGCAAGCTCCGTAAAAATCACGCCAAGCGCATAAGCCCCCGCGTCTGGATAACCAAGGCTTCTCTCTCCTACCGTTCCGGCACGGCCCATACGCGCCACGATGTCTTCCGTCTTTTTGGCCCCTAATACAGCGGCTTGAGCACCACTTACAAAGGCTGTCTTCACGTCAAAATCTAATTTTGCGCTCTCCAACCAGCTATCTGCACATGGCACTAATGCATCTATAAGTGTTTTATCGCCAACAACGGCTCCTCTGCCGAAAGAACGTTCGCCTGTTGATTGTATGCCTTGCACCGCAGCCTGCATCATATCTGCGAATTCGGAAACGGTGAGTTCGGTTCGTTCGCCAGCAGATCGTGCCGCTGCGCGAAATGCTGAGCCCCAGATCGGACCCGAAGCGCCACCGCAGTATTCCATGATGACGAGCGAGCATGAATGAAGAAAGGCTCCCATCGTCAAAGAGTCTTGATTCAGGATGTCTCTCCATTCCCGTTTCAGCTGACGAAATCCCTTAGCAACGCTCATGCCAAAGTCGCCGTCGCCTGCATGAGCGTCAAGATCGCAGAAAGGTACCTCATTCTTGATGATAACCTCACTCATCTTATCGACTAGGTAGGTAAGATTGTTCAACGTAATTTTGTTGTTTTCAATAACTGCGAAGGCAGGGTCCGTTTCTACCTCAAAGGATACTTGCCGCTTTTCGTCTGCTACAGTTGAAATATCCGTGAATACGACATGATCAACAGGTCCAGCCACCTTGAACGCAGGCGCGTTGCTTTCATGAGAGAGGAGCGTTTTCAGTTCCTTGTCCAGCTTCATGATGGAAACCGAGATACCTGCCATATCGATACTCGTCATATAATTGTTGACAAAAGTACGATCAATCTTGACCCCCTTCGCTGCTAGTTCGCGAGTGACCGAATGGTTGAAGAGGTACAGTTCTTGCAGAGGCGTACCGCCGAAACCATTGATCAACAGGGCGATTTCTCCGCTGAATCCAGTTTCGATCTGCATGTCTCGAAGGAGATCGGTTACCATTCTGGCTGCCAGCGTATCTGCATCCGTCAGCTTCTCGCGGCTGGTCCCAGGCTCGCCGTGAATGCCAACACCGTACTCGATTTCATCATGCCCGAGCTCTAATGTTGGCGTGCCCTTCGCCGGCACGGTACACGAAGTCAATGCGAATCCGATACTGCGTACATTCGCAGCGGCTTTCTCGGCTACTGCTTTAACTTCCGCCAGACTCCGGCCCTCTTCCGCCGCTGCACCCGCGATCTTGTGGACGAGTACCGTTCCCGCCACTCCGCGCCGTCCGACTGTATATAGGCTGTCTTCTACCGCGATGTCGTCCTCAACCTTTACATAGTCCACTTCCAGACCGTCTTCAGTGGCCAGATGGGCGCCGTTTCTAAAGTTCATAATATCGCCGCTGTAATTTTTGATAATCAGCAGCGCACCTTTTTTCCCGGTCGTCGCTCGGATGGCCTGATATACTTGAATTTGTGAGGGAGAGGCGAAGACATCACCGCAGACCGCGGCATCGAGCATCCCTTGGCCAACGAAGCCGGCGTGGGCGGGTTCATGCCCGCTGCCACCGCCGCTGATGAGCGTTACTTTCTCCGCGTTCAATTCCTTTTTCTTGAGCACTTTGTATTTTGGCAGAAATTCCAACTCAGGATGCGCGAGCGCAATACCACTGCACATCTCAAGGACCAAATTTTCCGCACGGTTGATGACCTTTTTCATGCTACTTTACCTCCGCTTTGTACTGGCTCCCGATACGGTTGGCCGCAGCGATTGCCGCTGCAACCTGCTCCACTGTGACCGGAAACGGCATGGAATGAATCGATTCCTCCAAAATGCAGGCCTTTGCAGCTACTTCCATAAGTTCTTCCTGGCTGATATGATCGACGCCGATATCAGCCAAGCAGACCGGTAAACCGACGGCTAAACAGAAATCAAGTACCCGATGTAATTCTTCCGTCGGTGCGTTTTCGAGCACCAGCTGTGCGATCGTGCCGAATGCAACTTTCTCTCCATGATAATAATGATGCGTGCCTTCCAAAATCGTGAGTCCATCATGAATCGCATGGGCCGCCGCAAGTCCACCGCTCTCGAAGCCGAGGCCTGAGAGTAAAATATTAGTTTCAATGATATTTTCGAGTGCTTGCGTAACCTGGTTTTCATCACATGCCGCTTTTGCTTTGGCACCGTCTTTCAACAGCATTTCATAGCATAGCGTTGCAAGTGCAATCGCCGCATTTGTACCTACTGCTGGCGCACACTGTCCTTCGCGTACTCCGTTAGGCAGTCCGGCATTGACCCAGGAGTAAGAACGGGAGGTCGCACGGGCTTCAAAGTAAGTTGACAGTGCATCACCCATACCTGATACAAGGAATCGGGTTGGTGCATTGGCAATTACGGTGGTGTCGACTAATACGACACTCGGACTTTGCTTAAAATAGGCGTAATCGTCGAAAGCACCTTCCGGAGTGTACAGAACGGCCGAGTGACTTGTCGGTGCATCTGTCGCAGCAATCGTCGGACAGATGATAAGCGCTTCCCCTTGAGCTACGCATTTCGCCGCGTCGATCGCTTTCCCGCCGCCAAGACCTACGATACAATCGCATCCGTTTGCAGTAGCAATTTCCTGAAGTCTGGATACTTCCTGTCTGGAACACTCACCCATAAAACCGCTTTCAATAAAAGTCACGTTATATTTACCCAAAGTGGAATCAAGTTTATCTTTTACCCGCGCCACGTCGGCAGGATGCGCAATCAGTAAAGCGGATTTGCCGAAGGTGCTCACATAGTAACCCAAATTCAACAATTCATTTTCACCTTGTACATATTTGCTTGGGCTGATAAAAGCTTTTCTCATCTATAATTCCTCCTTATGATTGTGTTGGCTTCGTTCTGATTAAAACTATAACCGAACCATGTAAACTTTACATTGGAGGAATCAAGGAATATATTATAATCTACAATCGTATTTTTTTGCACTAAGGATCACGAATTGTACTTTTTTGTTATCGCTTACAGGATAATTTACTATTAAGGGATGAGATCTTGATACGTGAACATTTGAGCATCCAGAAAATCTTTGATTTAAAAAAGTGGGAGCAGTTGCAGGATTCATTAGCATCCGTTACCCAATTAGCTATTCTTACCGTCGATTATAAAGGGAATCCCGTAACTAGCCACAGCCAATGCCAATCGTTCTGCAAGAAGGTTCGTCAGAATGAGAATCTCCTTCCCTACTGCCAAAAATGTGACTCTCGCGGTGGACTTGAAGCGGTACGTTCCAACAAACCTTATATTTATCTCTGTCATTATGACATCGTCGACATCGCGGTACCGATCATTATTGACGATAAGTACATCGGCGCCGTCATGGCAGGTCAGGTCCGCTTAGCCGATCCTTCGAGTGCCCTACAGCTGGAGCAAATCCTCACGTCAAAAAATGAAAAACTGTACAGTTCCAAATGGGAGGAACTTAAGAACGACTACGCCGATCTGCCCTCCATGACCTATCAGGAAATTCAGACGATCTCCAACATGTTATCCTTATTGTGTAATTATATTGTAGAAGAAGCCATGAACAAAAATCTTCTCGCGGAAATGTTCGAGAAGGCGTCGGCCACACATTCCACTCCGCAGTTGTCCGAGATCCTTCCTGGCTACTCGCTGGAGCATATCGAAAACCTTAAGAAAGAAATGAATAATTTCTTAGCAGATGCCTATCTGAATTCCTCAGAAGATGTGGATATTCCGTGCGGAAATCCCGTACTCAAATCCGCCTTCGAATATATCTTTGAGCACAAGGGTGAAACTTTTTCTTTGAAAGCCATGGCTGACTTGTGCCACATTAGCCCAAGCTATTTTAGTCGGCTGTTTGCCAAGGAAACGGGTGAGAACTTTTCCAGCTATCTTTCCCGCTTGAAGATTAGATGGGCGAAGCAGTTGCTCGAAGCTACAGATATTCCTGTATCTCAGATCAGTAGCGAGCTCGGCTTTAATGAGCCGGGGTATTTTATCAAAATATTCAAAAAGTATGAAGGCACAACGCCCGCGGTGTACCGAAAGTATTACAAGGGATAAAACAAATGAAAAACAGATGATTCACGGGTCTAACGTCACCATGATCATCTGTTCATATTGTTCTGCTCAAATTACGTATCCAGGTTGTGCTTCTCAGGCTACCTGAGATTGTGTTTTACGCTCAACACCATCTCCTTTTTATCAGCAATTTTATGGAGTGTTTTTTATCTTTACTGTAGTGTTTCTGACTGATCCTGGGCGTTCGTTTCATTGTGCATGGATTCCGATTTTTTCTTGCGAAATAATTTGGCAAAAAACTTGCCTATCACGCCAAACACACCTGCACAAGCAGCACCAATAAGTAGGATAACCTTAATTCCCGCGCCCTTAAAAAAAGCAATGAGTAATGCCAACAAGCCTACTTTTTTAGCTACTGCCAAGCCTGCTCCTCCCAAAATCAACCCGGTTAGGCCGTATTCGGAAATTTTGTCCGTTGAAGCATTAAATTCCTCGTACCGCTCACCTGATTTGACTGTCAGCTTGGGTAATATGTTCTCATTCAAAAACTTCTTATCTGCGTCCAAATGCGCAGGATCGGACACTAATATTGCAGAGATATAACCCTGACGAGTGAGCAAGCGAACATTATAATTGATCAGCTTTTCCTTGTTCCCATCCTCCGCCAACATAGACCAGGTTAGATTATGGGTCCCTTCATTATAAAAAGGCTCGACATCCCAGCCCGTAACATACAAGCGATCACTTTCCGCTTTTTCCTTGTTACTCTCTTCCGTCCCCTCTTTATAACTATCTAGAATAGCATCCGCATCGATATCTTCTTTTTCATCATCCTTGATGTGTCCAAGTTCATCGTATTCAAAAACAACTTCCCAATTTTGATTTTCATCTTTCGGAAATATACTCCCAATTTCCTTGCCAGATGGCTTATCATGATTCATCTCGCTTGCCTTTGCTGTGTTAGCTGCATCCAAGAAAAGAAGAGATGAGTCCAGTTCAACCGTAGCCATTTTTCCCAGATCTACCTTTCGGCCGCCCTCAATCCAATTTAATTGTTCATTGGATGAGGCCCACGCATTACCCCCACTGAGTAACACCAGACTAAGCGCCAACAGCGCTCCAAAAATCGTTTGGCCCCATTTCATTTTGTTACTACATCTGTTATCTAGTCTCTTGTTCAAAACTCATTACCCCTTTATAAATTCCAATATCTCCCGTGTACCCAACCATATTAGCCACTGCTTCATATTTTGTCAATTCACAGTAGCAAAGGGAGTTTCCGAGACTTAATACTCATTTTTATACATATGTATGCAAATATTCTAATCTAATCGAACTGAATTAATAAAATGTGAATGAACGATTAGAAATACTCATAAAGGACAAGCACAATTGCGCAATAGCACTACTTCTCCGTTCCAGTTTCCTACTTATGAATTCCTAAACGGGGCTTATTCCTTGATGCGACAACCCCATTGACTTCTAGCTTAATTTCGAACAATCCATCTAGCATAAAAAATGTCGAATTTCATCAGATTAAGGAATGCATAATTCATCTAACAAGAGACTTTAGTCTTAGTGACTTTTTTCCTGTTTTTAAACATATGTCAACTTTTTTATTTAAAAGAATGTATAGGCTTTCATAGGGTCGATTTAATTAGAAATAAGCTAATCATTGAATAGCCTTCTAAGAGTTCACTGCTTGTTTTGGAGACTAGAGGCTATTCACCAGTATTTTATAGTGTCACCATAGCACACAACTGGTTATTCTCTACGAGAAAAAAACTTATTCCTCTCATGTTCGAGTGAAATAAGTTTTTTAAGATAAATTATAATTTTGGGGCCAATTAATTGTGTGAATTCTTTTTACAATCTGTTATTCTCGCTCTTTTAATTAGCTATTAATATCCTTATTTACATGCATTTAATCTATTAACTTCAACAATATCATTTACGTTGTATTCATCAAACTTTTCAAGAAGAGCACCAAAACCTTTTGATAGTTGAAATTCCATTTCTTCCTGATATATTGGACAAACAACTAAAAATTGTATTGTTTTATCTTTACTTAACATTAACGAGCTAAATCCTTCATCTTCACGAATGGGAGGTAATAATAGCATACAAGTGAAATTATTGTCATTTGCAATTGGTTCTGGAGGTTCCCCATTAGGTATAGTGTCTCCATAACAAAACCATGTGTTTCTTTCATGCGGGAACTTGCCAAGTTTTCTTAGCCAACCAAATGGCCAATAATCTTTAAAATCTTTAATATCCTCTTTAGCCACAGGCCATGATGCCGGAAGATACATGATAAGTTCTGTATATTCCCAATCTTTATTATCTTCTGAAACTTGTGCAGGTAATAAGCTCATTCCTGACGTTATAATAGTATGAAAGTCTCTTTGGTCGTTTGCTCGAAAAATGATTAAGTTTATATTTAGACTTTCTGAAACGGTCTCTATATTTATTAAATCTGGCTCACCAATGTATTTCTTATAATGTTCTAATAATTGATTATTTATATCCAATATTATCACTTCCTCTTATAAGCAATCTCTTTGTATTGAAGTCCTCCCATAGGCTGTTAGAATACCAATAGGCTTCCTTGAGGCCACTTCCCTTTCCAACCACAAGGTATATGTCCTGAATTATATATTTCCAACAATTCTGTATGAAAGCCTGGTTTTACATACGTGCTATATGCATATTCCATCATTGCAGTAAGCAAATCCCACTCAACGCTCTCATATATACAATTGTTTAATTTATTTCTTTCTATAAATGTAGAAATATTTTTAAGGACTCCATCCTTAAGTAATAATTTAGCCTCCATAGTAATATTATTCCACTGTCTGTATTCTTCTCGCCAATTCTCATGTAGAGTCGAAGTTAGTTGATTTCTTATTTGGAGTCTAACATTATCCCAAGTAGAATTAACTTTTTTTTTCAACATCAACCCAGTTACGTACTTGCGTAACATTAACATTGAGTGTAGCATTAATAGCATCCCCACAGTTACTGAAAAAGTCAATTTTAGATATTGTATTATCGTAAAAATCCTTTACTTCGTTCATTTTCTTCCCCTCAGTTTAGTTTTATTTTTTGAAATAAATATTTATATATAGAATTTATTTGTCCTGGTATTTTTGGTATTGGATCATCATCTTGTAAACCATATTTTAACCGTTGGCTTCTAGCTTTCTCCACTACATCTAAGGTTTGTTTTTCGGTTAATCCGGCCTTTCTCAACGATTTATATAATGCTACGTTATATTCAGCATTTGTAGGAATTAAACCTTTTTTATCCCCTTTTCTATATCTATTAAAAAATTCTTCCATAGTTTTATGTGCCATAAAATGTGGTGAACCAACATCCTTAAATGCATTGCCCTCTAATTCGATAGTATATCCTTCATCTGACGGGATTACCTGTTTGCCATTCCCATCTTTTTTAAATGCAGCATCTTGATTAAGGTGATGCTTTTGCTTCCCAGATTTATCATATTTCCACTCACCATACTTCTTAACAGTTACTTTTTCTTTACTTCCTACTGTTCCCTCAACCTTTTTCGCCGCGCTCTCTTCCATTTCCTTCATGACCTTGTTGTAATTCTTCTGCACATCCGTCTGTGGAAGTGGTCCGCTGTCCATCTTATTAACGTGCGGAACTGGCGCTCCGTTGGCTGTGGCCAACTTCCCGGGGCTGAGGCCGTCTGCCATTTTACTCAGTTGCTCATTGAACTTCTGACCCAGTTTACTGCCGGACTGCTCCAGCTTGGTTACAGCTTTGCCAAAGCCTGCCCCGACTGCATCTACACCTTTGCTAATCCATTGCGGTGTAACCTTGCTGCCTACTTTTTCAGCGAATCCGCCAATGGCCTTGCCTACTTTGGAATCCAGTACGCCTACGGTGACAAAACCCAATCCCGCGTCCTTTGCTACTGAGCCCCAGTTGATCTTTTCACCACTCAGCACCTGACTCGCTAGATTTTCCGCGGCATTTGTGACACCGCCGATCGCTGCTTTCCTCAGTAAGGTTCCCCCTACACCGAGAGGGCCAAAGATTGCTCCAGATACCGCCCCGATTCCCGCTTCCTTCAAGCCGGTCAGGGCATAGTCGCTGAAGTCGCTCACTTCCCCTCGGGCGATATCTGATGCGGCCAAGCTTGCTACACCCAAGCCACCCGCCAGCAGCGCTCCTCCGGCTACCGCTGCAATGACCACCGTACCCGCTCCAAGCGTCGCTACCGTAATGGCTGCTACCACGGCTACGGCTGCCACTACTGCCAAACCGCCCAAAATATTCATCCCCAGCTTGCCCCAGTTAAACGGTTCAGGGGGTGGCGGCGGTGGAGGTGGCTCGCCTTCCTTCGGTTCATCATCAAACGGCGGGTATGCAGTTCGGTCGCTACCGTCCGCCCAGACGCTTCCTCCCAACACGTGGTATTCGTTTTCTACCGAAAGCCCCGTGCTTCCTCCCGTTTGATACGCCATGACCTGGCTGGTTCCATCAATAATGATTTTCTTCGGCGTATTCAGAATGATTTCTTGCTCTGCTTCTAACGATAACTTCTTGGGACTAGTTAATTCAATCCCAGTAGCATCGTCCAGACTCATCTGCAATGTCCCACCCGGATCACCCATGATATGGATGCGACCCGGTGCCATTTTCAGCTCACTTCCATGCTCCGTTCCAAAATATCGATCATTAGGATTACTCGTTTTCGCGCAACCGTCTCCATTTGTACGAACCGCACCCAAAATCATTGCTCTGGAACCAGACGCATCTGGAAAGTACAGGCTTGCCTGTGTTCCCACCTTCGGCATACTGTACATCGCACTTCCCGTTGGGGGAGCGAACGGATACCAATGCGGCTCGGATACCCCATCATCCTTATCAATCGCCAGCCGCAGCTTCACTTCCTCTCCCCGTACCGCAATGACCTCTCCTTCCAGAGAAATTCCGATTGTTTTGGGATTGGGGATGAAATCACTGCGAATGCCCTCTGCGCGGGCCAACACATAACTGAATAGCAAATGCCCCTTTTCCATGCGGCTTCGCAATTCAGTTACAATCATTATTTTCTGGCGAAATTGCATCTCGTCTCCAAGAGCATACCGTTCTCCGCTTTCAATCTCGTATTTGAAAAAGTCGGTATCATGTAGCCCGGCTGACTTTCCGCCTGCCCGCTGATAGCCCTTTAAATCCTTACTTGCCGTATATGGCGTATCCTTCCGAATTGTTCGCTGGGTGCCAGCAGGCATGCCGAAATACAGCTTCGGCGATGCGGACTCCCATATGTCGCTGACCACCACTGTATGTAAACGGCTCGCCATCCGTTTCATAAACTCCCAGTCGGTTTCATCATACTGTAAAATGGCTTCGCCTACCGACTGCTCTCCGGTCTGGTACAAGACATCACTTCGCTCATATCCTTGAGCAAGCTTATTCACTAACTGTTTATATGTTTGTTTTTCCTCAGGAAAAGACCGCTTTCTTTTGACAATATCCAGCTCAAATGAGCCACTGATTCCTTCCAGTGTAAGTGTATACACTCCATTATGGTTCTCAACTTCTACCGTATGGACGACACCCTTAAACAAGCTGACTTCCTCTTGTCCATTCTGCGCATACACATGTAGCTGATCCTCTGAGGTCGCATTCAGCGCAGCCGTGGCATGACTCGACTCCTTACAAATGCCTGTGAGTGTAATACGCCCATGCTCACCCGGCTTCCACTCGATCTGAACATCCTTTAAGACCTGAATGGGGTAAGGGGAATCTATTCGAATCTGATCATATCCTATCATGTTTTCAAACCTCCCTTCCAGCTACTCCTCCTGCTGGCCATTCGTATGAAATTCGATAAATCCATGATATAAACAAGTCTGAAATGAAGAGGTCGTCAAGGCTGGCTGGCCTTCCACCTTTGTCGGTTCTTTTGTGTTTTTCCACTTATCCGTCAGCATTGGTAGGCATGGCTTCCCTGAGATTGTGGAGCCATCTTCGGCGATCAGATATATAGTCTCGGCACTCGGCTGTTCTGGACTGGTACAAATTCCAAAATGAGGGACATTCTCAGGAGAATAATCTCCTTCATTCATCATGGGTTTACCGTTAACATAAGCCCCGTGGCTGTTCGGCAAATTGATCTTTCGAGGATGGGTCCCGCAAGTGCAACGCATACAAGCCCCCCGTACGACATAATACTCATTGTCTGACATGTGCCCTTTCCCTCCCTATTTCACCTGAATTTGCTCCAAAGCGATCCCGGTATAATCACGCCGCAGTATACTTTCCGCAATGTCCAAACGGACGATGATCATCGGGATAGCACTCTCCTGGATTCTAAATATCTTGTGGCCCCGAATAGCATCTGCACGTAATACCAGCTTTCTAAGCACACTTTGATCTAAATTCCATTCGCTTTCTGGATGTACTGCTGCAAGCCGCTCCACAAAAGGAATATAGTAATTCTTCTGTATCCTCTGTTCGATCTGAGTAAGTATCGTTAATTTCATAGGCATCTCCGGCACATAGGCCTGGACAAGGCGTTTTAAAGCATCTGAAATGAGTGGGATGGGACCTTCTAGATAATCAATAAAAATACTTTCTGCATCTGCCTTCACGTGAAACATCAATGGCTTGACAATATCCTCCGGCTGCAAATCATACAGCTTCCACGGATCAATCGTTTCCATCACCTTTTGTAGCGCAGGAACATGGGTATACCGCACATCCTGTTTTAAGAGGAAATAATCCATGAAGATTCCCCCTTTCGTGTCTCAGCTCCCTCACTACGCGTAAAACGGCACAATATTTCGCTATCATCTCGATACTCTCCAGCAAATATCGTGCATACATTTGCTTTTGGCATCCTTTCTAACGAAGGGGAAGCTATAAAAACTGGCATCTGGCTTTTCAAGAACTCTACAGTGAGCAGATGGTATTTGACCGCCTCAATTTGTTGAATTTGTTCAATATCCATCGTCGAGATCTTACGGACATAATCTGATTTAAGCTTTTCCAGCTTAGTCATACGATTGAACAGAGGCTCGAAAACAAAGTCTGCCGACCATTCCACAGCGCATTCAGTCTCATCCAGAAACCAATTTTCATCATAGGCATCTAGACGATAAACCGCTTTATTTTTCGCAACACGAGTTCTGAGCAAGGAGATATAAATATATCGAATATCCCCCTTACGACCTTGCTCGTGCTGAAGGGTAGCGAGCTGGCATAGCGACTCTAGAGCTGCTATAAGCTCGTCTTCAATGGCTTGCTGGCGCGTCAGAAAGTTGTTTTCAATAAGAGCCAAATCATGTATCCATTCCGTAAATACGTGCTTTTCCAGCAAATCCTGCAACGCAGCATCCCGATCCATGAGCTTCATTCAATGTTCACCTTACCCCCGGTTAATCTCACATCGTCCATGATGTCGAGTTTGGCTCCGGATTGAATAAAACTTACGCCTTCTTTCCCCTCCATAATAATTTTCGCTCCCCCTGTAATTTGGATATCTTCCTGAGCAGACAGGGTTATTTTTTTGTTACTATTAATTTCGATCCCGCCTTCATCCGTGAGACGCATGAGCATTTGCCCACTGTTGATAATTTCTACTGCACCAGGCTTGAAAACGACTTGTTTGCCGTATTTGGTGCTGATACTTTTAACCGCAGGATCACTTCTTTTAACAGGATCATAGGAGGCAAGATCGACAGAACTGGCGGCAAAAGCATGCTGCTCCCGTTCATCCGGAAAGTACAGACGAATTTGATCACCTGCTTCCGGCATAACATACCAACCGCTGCCATCAGGAGAAGAATAAACCGTAGAATAGGGAAACCACATAGCCCCGGATGCAGTCGAGCCTTGATCAATTTCCAGCTTGATTTTTACTTTTTCTTTGGAAATATCAATTACCTTGCCAAACAGAGAGGCTCCTGAAAGATCATAGGCATAGACGGTTGGGCATTTTAACCCATGTGCATCCCGTAAAATGTAACGATTAACGATCAGATTTCCTTCCGTGGTCGTCTCCGCCCTAGCTATGTAAAGCGTTCTTCTATGAAAAATGACGGAACTGCCCAGCTCTAGCACTTTGTTGCTGGTCACTTCATAACTCAAGCTGTTAGACTCACCGTATTCCGGCAGTCCGTTACGGGACATGAGCTTGTGCTCCTTCAAGTCTTTTTTTATGGAATAGTTATGTTCGTTCAGCGGTTGAGGGGCACTAGAATGGGGGATACCAATCACATATTTCAATCCTTGTTGCATCGTAATTGGAATTAAAGCAGCATGCAGCCGAGAAGCAATTCTTTTGACAAAAGCCCAGTCCGTTTCATTGTATTGCACTAACAATTCACCGATAGCTGCGCCATGAGAAGCCTCGCCAATCACTTCTGCATCAGTATATGAACTTGTAACATGCGAAAATAGATTGTTATATGATTCCGCTGTTTTTTGGAATGAACGACGTTTGGGGCGAATGTCCATTATTAAGGTTTCACTGCTAGCCTCAATCGTAAGCTCGCGTACTCCGTTTACAGCTTTTACAGCAATATTCGTGACGATTCCCTGAAAAAGCCGGATCTCCTTGCCTTCACTTTTTAAGAAGACTTCGATGTGCTCATCTTCATCTGCTTTTTCTACGTATTGATCCAGCTTGTCCTCCGAAACAATTCCACGTATGCAGAAGCTCACATGTTCGTTTAACTGTTTAATGAGATGGATACTTAATACACGTTGAAACTGATAAGGGGCCACCTGAACATCTGCTGTGGTGTAAATGGGGTTACTCATTCATATCCCTCCTTTTCTGCCTCGTCAACCGTTTGAATGGTGCGTATCATCTGTAGGGCGACATCCCGCCATTCAGCATACTGCTTATACGGACAACAAAATGTTCCCATGACCGTCTTTCCTTCCAGCTCAAAGTAAAACATATTGTGGTAGATGGGCTGGTCCAGCGCAGGACTTTTAAAGTCAAAATAGCCAATCTGCTTACCATGTACCTCTTCTATTTTTTCTTCATAAAATACATGGGCAGGATTCATATTTTTCATCATTGCCTTCATGCCAGAAGTGAGCTGTTCCACCCATTCATCTTGTAGCGTCTGGTCCACCCGATTCAGGGTAACATCCACACTGCCCAAATCATTCGTCAAAATCATTTCTGGACGTTGCTCATGAGGATATTTAATCTTTTGCAAATGCTTGGGCATTGGACTAAAGATAGAGGGGACATGCATTTTCAGCCGATCCTTAAAGAAAGACCGCTCTTCAAACACATAGGATTGACCGTCAATGATTATGGGTCCTGCTAAAATATTGTTAGGCCTCTTCAGCTTCTCCATCTCACGGAGCTGATCCAAAATCTTTTCATCCTCATATTTCATAATGCACACTCCTCTACCTGATTTTCTAATCCACAATCATCCGTCCGGCTCCGCCGCCCTGCCAACGGCCTGCTGTTCGTTTTCCACGTCCGGCGCCTTCCAGAATAAGAACTAGCTGTCTATGCAACTGAGCATGAGAATAATCTCTGTATTCCGCACCATTTCGGTTTGCGATGTAATGCTGAATGGATTCCCTGTCTACAACTTCCGAGTTCAGGCACATCAACGCAAACATACAATCCATCGGATCTGATGCACCACTTTTAAGCAGCTCGGATGCGAAGTAGCGCATCGTCTCCGGGCGCAATGTACTCTGCTTCAAACCCGCAAAAGGAGCATGGATATCACTCCATGTATTGAATTCCGTTGCCATGTCGGCAAAATCCTGATAATCCGAGCGAAGCACGGCTCCCTCTTTGAGCTTGAATCGGCCCAGCTCCATCTCATCCAGACCGATTTCTGCCTCATCCTCCAGCACGATATCTGCATGATGGGCTGTGAAATCCGGGCGATCTGTTTGTTCCAAAAAGAGCAGCTTCAACACCGACAGCCGCCCTGTGGCCGCATACGGCACTTCCTGCTCCTGCTCCAGCAGATACAATCTACCCTTGTGCTTCACGATGCCTCTACCAATGGTTAGCGTGTACTCCCCGACAGTTACGTTCATTCCTGTAATGATGCCATCCGAATAATCCTGATACCGGATATCGAGAAAGCTGCGGGGGTAGTCCCGCAGGTTCTCTAGCATCTCGGTTTTGAGAATACGGCCTTTCTCGAACTTCGGCACGATATGGGTTAACATGTGGTTTCCTCCTCTCCGTGCCGATTTCGGCACAAGTGTCGCCCGGCACCTCAGTAATGACATTGCGTAGCAACGTTATGCGCCAGCCGGGTCGCTCTGCGACGTCATTACTGCTCTTCTTTATTCAAGGGAACGGACAACCGATTCACACCGGGTGCAGGAGCCGGGACAGGCATCTCTGTCAGCGATGGATTTTGCTTAATATACTCAGAGTAGTCCAGCCAATTTTTGTTCACCACATAGGTACGAGCGATTTTGTCATGCAGCGCCTGCTTTTTTTCAGTGAAAGCTGCCATGATATAGCCTACAAATATAGTGACTAAGCTAATGATTTTACCCCAGTAGCGGGCGTTGGCCCGTCCGAAAGATATTTTTTCATTATTTTCATCCGCAACGACAATCCCCGCAGCCAGCTTGCCGACCGTTCCTCTGCATTTTGATGATTCCATGATGGTGTGGTAAAGCCAATCCAATAAAAGAGGGCCAAAAATAATAATAGCTCCCAAAATTCTCACCGACACATCGTCTAAGTGTGAAACAAACTCCGAAAAATTCGGCATTTTTACGAACGCAGAGACAAACCCTATCGTCACAAACGGCAACGTATCAATCAAACGAATAGTCACAAATAAAATAGTATAATCTAGCAAATGGGCTAAAAATCTTTTCCAAAAACCAGCGTACATCCTACTGCTCCTCCTGTTTAAAGCCTGCTGTTCATCAGAATCTTTGAATCTGTGTGCCAACCTAAATGTTACATTCCAGCTCCGCGCCCAGCCTGCTCACGAAGGATATAATTCAGCTCGCGTTTGTCCACAACGTAGGTACGGGCAATCAGATCGTGGAGAGCCTGTTTTCTCGCCGTAAAGGCTGCCATAATAAAGCCGGCGAACAAAATGATGACTGATAGAAGCTTACTCCAGTAGCGGGCACTAGCACGTCCAAAGCTGAGCTTGTGATTAAACTCATCTACTACAACGATGCCGAGAGCCAGCTTGCCCACCGTGGCTTTGCATTTCGATGATTCCATAAGCGCATAATATAGCCATATAGCTCCCCAATTCAGCAAGGTCTGTCCTATTACTTTCATGGTAACAATAGAAGACGATCCGTCTGGGAGCAAAGAGCTTTCTGCCGGAGACGGTACCCAATCCCCTAAGGTCCGAATTACCAACCAGATCAACCCAAATATTAAAAATACAAACCATAAAATAAGGCTATCGATGATATAAGCCAAAGTTCGTTTCCAAAAACCTGCATACAGCACGTTATCCCCTCCAAGTGTTGTGTACTTTTCTAATTTCAGCATTTTGCGAAATCCTTAATTTACTATTTCGTGCCGTCAAAGAAATCCAGCTCGGAGAGATCATTTTCGAAGGCAAAAAAGCGTTTGGGACCCAGATGCAGCAATTCATCTCGGCGAGTAATCGGGACTACATAAAAGCCCCAGCGGCTATCCCCGACAAAAACAAAATATTTCGTTTCCCCATTACGGATGGAGTCCGTATCATCCTGCGGGATATCCCGCCCGTACAGCACGGCAATTTCCTCATACGGCATGGGTTCAAAAGCTTCTGGCCGACTACGGTACACATGGCGCTGACGCAGCTTGCCGTCGTCGGCCGTCAGGAAGAACTCCACCTCAGCCGCATGAGACGGCCGGGAAATAGAACCGCGTACCCGGTTGCTTTCCAAACTCGCAATCAGCTCCTTTTCGCGCCCCGTATGCGTCCATGCGCTAACCGTGTACGGTATAGCCGGAATATGATTGGTAATGACAGGCTCAATCGTGCCCATTTTTTTAGCGTTCAGATAACGGATAGCCCCGCGCAGACAGGCCATTTTCAACTCAGGTACCCGGCTGAGGTCCTCTGCCTTTTGACGAAACTCAATACTGCGCCCCGGTACAAATTCCTTGAGTGCTTCGCGAAATACGTCAATCCGGCAGGATTGCCCGGTTAGCTTGATAATCGAATAATCCTGCAAGCGTCCCTCCAGATAAAACTCATCCAGAAACTTGCGCACAATATTGTAGATGTCCGCCTTAAGAAGCTGCTGTATTTCCCGAATGTTAAACACCACATCAGGCAAACCATATTCATCACGAAACCGTCCGTTCTCGAT
This sequence comes from Paenibacillus sp. CMM36, assembly GCF_053570945.1. Taxonomy (NCBI): domain Bacteria; kingdom Bacillati; phylum Bacillota; class Bacilli; order Caryophanales; family Paenibacillaceae; genus Paenibacillus; species Paenibacillus sp. CMM36. The sequence goes on along the minus strand of NZ_JBSEDY010000007.1, from coordinate 179,214 downwards.
GACTGAAACCAGCCAACGGTCCATCACTGCAATGTTCAGGTCGCTTTCAGCAGATAATACCTGCTCGGATTCGAAGCGGCTGCGCAAGATCCCCGTACGTAGAAAAAATTCCTTTTTCATATTTTCTGCCGCGCTCCACAACAGATGAAAATTACTCAGTACCCGCTGATATTCATCCCGTGTAGCATGCTCATACTGTTTGAACGCGGTAGGCAAGATGGCCTCTGCCTCACGGTAGCGTTCTTCCAGTCCTGCATACACAGCATCTACACCAAACTCATCCACATGACGGTACAAATCTCCCGAAGGAATGCCGATCAGGGCATCAATATCGGTGTCAGGCAAACGAGTCTCGGCAGCATAATAACCTGCAAATACAATTTTCATAAACTGCATAATCCGATACGTCAGATTGTTGCCGCCAAAATTGGTATCCCCGTTTTCATATGTTGTGTGAATGTCCAGCTTATAAGCAATACGCCCGTTCTCAATTCGGAATCGGCAGGAAGACAAATCTGTCGTGCCTCCACCACAATCAATGACAAGTGCCTGATATTCTTCACCATCCGCAAAGGTCCCTCGTTCCATCTGGTCTGCCAGCGTGTTGTACAACACAGCCAACCCTTCGTCCAGCGCATCCTCCGCTTCAATCCGGTAATCAGGCAAAATATCGCTAAACATCTCTATAAACTGGGGCTGTAGCTTGACCGGAGCAGAAAAGTGCAGGTTGCGGAACCGACACTTAAATTGCTGCTCGGCTGTAGCAATCACATAACGGATAAAAGCAGCTAAAATATCATTGCGGGAAGCAGTTGCTGTATTCCCCTCGGAATCCATTAATTCCTCGATTCGCTTATAATCGTTGACCCACCGCTTGATCCCCCGCAATACTGTTGCACGGCTGCCTGCCACGTCAGATCCACGTAGTGCATCCTCCCCAAATACATAAAGGATATGTTCCGGATTGGAGCAGTCTGCGACGCGAATAGCAGTCGGCAATACTTCGATCCAGTCACCCTCTGCCCCTTGTGGGCCGGGGAATGACACATAGTTGATGGCGTTCAGCCTTACCGTGCTGCTCATACCTGTATCAGGAGCCGTAACGTAGGAACTATCTAAATAAGCACCTGCTGTGGTGTTCGAGGTGCCAAAATCAATCGCAAGCACCGCATCTGTTGTTTCCGTGCCCCGAATGATCAGCTCTGCCACAGGAACCCGGTGGCCTTGAAGCTTCAGCGGCAGCATGGGCTTATCTCCATAGTAGAGGTTATAAAAATATTCTGATTCCTGTCTTCGCAGAAACAGCAGGCTATAACTATGATTGGACGTCTCTCGCAGTTCAGCATCACGATGACGAGAAAGATAATATACGCCTGTTCGTGCCTCATCCTTCACCAAATTCAAAACACCGCACAGTTCTCCTGTTGCATTCACCAGCAGCACATTAGATGAGCTCAGCCAAGGCAAATCGGATTCAATCCGGTAGTTGTCCATGCGACCTGTGCGTACACCCTGATACAGCGTGATTTTGGCGGGAACCCGGATACCGCTGCTCTCCTGCCGACGGTCGTTCCAGTTTCGCTGTAGTGCCGATTCCATGCGTTCAAAGCCGCCAGGATTCGGCCTTGTGATGAGTAAATGCTCTTCCGCGCTCCGAAATCGCAAAATCACGCGAATCAACTCTTCACGTGCTAGGCGATTGGCAAAGCCCTCGACCAGTCGTTCCTTATCGCATATTCCGCGTAACTGAAAGGTCGTCATTTGCTCCAATTCCGCCCGCGTGTATTTCGCCGTGAAGCGTATGCTTTTTCGATCGGTGAGCGGGTCTAGCAACCTGTATGTATAGGGTCCGTTCATCGTTCACATGTCCTTTCTTAGCCATTTAGCCTTAATAGAGGGCGATAGCGTCTATTTTCATCGTAGGATCTTCCTCCAAAATGCCGAAATGACTTGTCCAATACAATTCCGTCGTAAAACGTGCCGGAAGAAACAAATCCAGAATCAAATCCACTTTAATCCGTGACAATGGTGTCTCCTCTTGGCCGATATAGATGAGCAGTTCGTCTTTTTCCTCACAATTGGTGTAAATGATTGAGCGATGAAAGACGCGCCGCATCGTTTCTTTTAGCAAATGTACGGCTTCTCCCGTCTCATACAGGCGCAGCAATCCTTCAGCAATCGCGTCCTGATTCTCACGGTTTAATTGTCCAAAGCCTTCCTTTACCTTCGGGCCAAAAATGCCCTCTGCAATATCACGCTGAACAAACCGGATATGGTACTCCCGCCGATTCATCCCTTGATACAAGTCCATTTCCGCCAGGAAATGCATCATAATATCAAATAGCGATTCTCTCAGCTCTAGATACTCTTCAGCATCCGGTGGAAACAGATCCCGAAAAATAGAATAAAAGCGGTAGTACGGATTGATTTCCACTACCTGCTCCAAATGGGAAGTATTCAACTCTGCCAGACTAAGCTCCATATACGGAGAGTAGCTGACAGCGGGTACGAAGCGGAATTTATCTACATCCAGCCCCTGTTCCCTCGCGCGCATGAGCAAATCCCAGACGTAATTCACACCCATTCTCCTTCACACTTGTACTCCGGAAAATACATCTGCACTTCTGATACTAGAAAGCTCATTAAATCGGATAAAATATAAGCAGGCGCAGTGGGCAAAACATCGTCAGAACCACGTCTGAACCCCAAACGCATGATCTGCTTGCCTTCCTCTGTCCGTACGTTATCGCTGACAAACGGATTTAACGGATACGTCTGGGTTTTGGTTAAAAGGTTGCTTACATCATTTCTCCCTGCACCTCCCCAGATGTCTACACGTTCCAGCTCAAGCCCCTGCGCTGCTTCAAACGAGTTTACGATGCGCATGATTTCCGCTTTGGCACGGACAATCACGGCCTGTTTTCCTGCATAGCGGCCCAAAAAGCTGTCCTGTCGCCGATTGGACAATAACGGATAAGTCTGACGACTAAGTCTCGTTGTAACAGGCTTCGTAACCTTCAACACATTCCATTCGCCAGACTTATCACGTGGTGTGACAATCGTCAGTTCCTCTTCTGTACGCTTGATATACCGGATATCGCCTTCAGTCCCGTCAATCAAGTAACCATGCTCAGGACCTGTTTTTCGCAAAGGTAGCACATGCTCATAATTCACACGATCCATAGCGGGTATAGGAAAGCCGCTGTTCTTTAGAGATAGCCTTTCAATGTTCCAAAGCGGAAAAACGTCACCCTTCTTAAAACCGTCGAATTCCTCCAATGAAATTGTAATTTCATGAATTTCTTCATGGGCGGCCGGCTCGCCGTCTCCACCAATCAATACACAGTCCACAAACTTATAAGCGTACGGGTGATTAATTGTTTTCCACGGCATGCCATTTTGCATAAACGTGTGATATAACTGCTCAATCTCTAAAATATAAGAACGGTTATGCTCCAGACGAAAACGAATCGGATAATTGCCGGTTTCCGTGACCAACATTCCTGAGAAAATTCGCTTGCTGCGCACCAGTGCTGAGATTCGTTCGGTCTCCATCTCAAGGAAAAGCGTAAACAGCGGCATCGATCCGCCTTCGCGTACCACCTCTGCCACATGGCTGATGTCAATCTGCTTTTCCTCCGTATCCGACGGTAAAACAGGATATAAAAATTCATGAATCGGGTCATAGTCCTCACGCGATGTCAATGACACGTACACATCAATCTTTTCTTCCGTATTCTCAATTTCCTCAAATACCCGCCGTTCTAGCTGGCGGGTCATTTCTTCCTGATATTCGACGAGGTTCATAAATACCCCCGCCATCATATTTTTCAATAAACGTCTCTGCTCCAAATCGTCCATCTTGCTCAAACGGTCCTGTACCAACTCTTTCACGACGTCTCACTCCTTTCCAGCTCCAGCTTCATTGAACATGAAAACTTAACTTCCGTTCGCAGCAGCCCGATCTTGGTTCTCTGAATCAGACGCCCCTTCTGCTTTAGAAGCGGAATCAGCAGTTCCTTGTTCTTTGCTGGTACCCGCCTTGGCCGAAGAGGCATTTCCATCGCCCGTACCGCTATTTTTTGCCGCTGAAGAGACTTCCTTCTTCGCGGGTGTAGTTCCCGCTGAAGCCGTTGGCGTAGCCTTCGTTTGCGATTCTGCAGCAGGGGTTGCAGCAACGGAAGCTGAAGCATTACTCGCTGCGTCCCCTGCGTCCGTGTCGTTCAACGCTCCGTCAGACAATCCCAATCCAACAGGAAGCTGACCGTTTTTCTGCTGCTCAGCGCCCTGCTTTTCCTCCGCCTTGGCTATGCTCCGCTCCAATGCCAGAACACTTTCGAGCTTATCGATCTCCTGATAAATTTCCTGTGCCCCGCTATAGGCATCAATGGCTCCTTCATAATCGAGATCCTTCATCATCCGATCTCCTTTAGCCTGAAGCTTGCCAGCTTGAATCTCCTTGAGCTGCTGCTGAATAGCTGTCAATTTATCGTTGGCCTCGGTAATTTTCTTCTCCAGTTCTTTTTGCGCAGACGTATAACCGGATTCCATCGCAGCCTTATTTGCTTTTTTGTACAGCTTGAGTGCATTCGTGTAATCGCCGCCCTGAAATTTCATATCTCCGTCCTTCATCCAGCTCGCCGTCTCAGCATAGCTGTCCAGTTGGTCGATTTTATGCTCAATATCCTTCACATTGAAAGGCGGGTACAGACCAGCGCTTTTCCGCGCTTTCTCGTAGCTGGCTTCAGCTTTGGTAAAGTCCGCCTTTTCCACGTAGCCGTCTCCGTCAACCAGCAATTGAGACAGTTTCTGCTCGGCTGTATACATTCGTTTGTGAATTTTATCGTTAATTTTAACTGCCGCGTTTTTCGCTTCACTGTAGGACTTGAGTGCCTTCGCATAATCTCCTGCCCTGGCATAATCATCCGCGGCCTGAGCCGATTCGACCATCGTTTCCAGCGCAGCCGCCTTGTTCGCTGCCATACGCGCCAGTGTAATCCATGCTCCCCCTCCCACGATTACAAAGGCGAGCAACGCAATCAAAATCCGTTTGATCAGCTTACGGCGGTTTTTAGGCTTTTCCTGAAAAACTTTATTTACATAAATGGCCGCAGCCGTGTAATTGTTCACCGTCCGGTGCTGTTTGCTTAGCAGAACCTCTTCCAATGTGTCCGTCAGCATGACCGGGTCCTTCGCTTCCTCCAGCGCCCCCAGCATTTCCGCCAACTCGACGTCCTCCCACATCCCTGATGTGGCGAGCAGGATTACATCTCCATCTGCAAGCTGCGTCTTTTTGGCGTAATGGGCATGAACCCCATTCGGATTGCCCAAGTATTCCAGCAGATTGCCACGTTCCTCATGTGTGCTGGTCGCTTCGTCTGGAATGCGTCCATCATCTGCCAATGACTGAGCCAGACTATGATCCTTGCTGCGAAAATTAAGCCTTCCATTGCGAAAATGATATAGCCGCACATTACCGCACGAAACGTACACCATTTTGTTGTAGTTGGTCACTACCATCAGCAGACTGGCTTTGAGCCGAACACGACGGCTTTCAAATTGCAGCCATTCCTGCGCTTCACGCAGATCTCTCATCAAGCGCCGCTTGGACATGGAAGGCTTCTCCATGAAGTTTTCCAGCACCGTTTTGACAACCATTTCTGCGCTGCGCAGCTCCTGATCCGAATCCAGACCGTCTGCGAGGACATAACAGGCCATGTCGTCCGTCTCCATGAATGCAAAATAGTCCCGGTTGTCTATATAAGAGCCCGCTTCCGACACAAAGGCGGTACTAAAATCGCTGTTGTCCTTGCGCATCGCTACCCCCGTCTTTCTGGTTTCATCCTATCGCCAAAATAAGTACTGTTGCATTATCCTGACTTTTAAAGCCTTTATCATTAATGGCGTCGATCATGGCATCCGCTGTTTCCTGCGGTGTTCCACCCTTGCGCATAATCTCTTCCAATTCAATCTCCGTCAGCGCCTCCTGAATGCCATCGCTGCACAACAGCACATGATCGCCCGAATACAGACGAATCGGTGCACTCCCCAGTTCCATGCTCTCAAAACCCTCATAGCCCAAGTAGTTGACCAGTTGATTGCGCACTGGACTCGTTTTGGCTTCCTCCGAGGTCATTTGTCCAGCAAGCACACGTTCCTCCAACAGTGTTTCTGCTGTATGCTTGGAATTGACTGTTTGGAAATGACCATTACGGTAAATCGTAATCAGGCTGTCGCCCACCGCTCCGTAATACAGCTGATAGCCGCACACAATGACCGCAGCCAGCGTCGTTCCTCCGCCCTGTCCATTCAAATTTTGCAAAATGCCGCGATTGCTTTGAGTTGCCGCTTCTGCAAAATATCCGTTCAAATTCGTTGCATCTTCCAGCTTGGCAAATGCCTTTGTAAAAGTCGTCACAGCCAAGGTACTGGACATACGTCCATTGGCCAGTCCACTAATACCGTCTGCGACAACAGCCAGCGTACCGACAGGTGTCGTCATACTGGAGAAATAATCATCCTGCTCGCTCCGGCTCCCGATCGTTTGACCATTTCCGATTTCAATTCCACTTACGGTACGGCTGCCGGAACTTCGCGTCAGTCGTATACGGATCATGAGAAGAACAGCGAATAGTACCGCAGCTCCACTTACAACAAAATAAGGCTGCATATCGTTACCTCCCTGCACCATTGCCCAATTCCATCCTAGTTTTCGTTATCCCACTCAAAATGGGCGCCACACAGCGGGATAAAGATAAATTTGCTGTGTCCCAGCTGAATCACGTCATAGGCAGCCAGCTCTGCTGGTGAATATACCGCCTCGTTATTGTGGTACGCCAAACCCGATGAATCGCCTGGCAGCAAGTAAAAGTTGCGTTTCTTCGGATCATACACAATAACCGCATGATTTCTGCGAGAAATCGTGTTGTCCCCGATAATGCGGACATGCATTTCCTCTGCGCGCCCGATAAAGTTCTTCTCCGCCATAATGCGATAGTCCTGACCCACCTGTGCTCCTTCGATGCATACCAGCCATCCAGTTACCGGATGAATCCCCACCGTCTCACCCAAATACGGCATTGTTTTGTCATTATCTCCCGCGACGTTTGTTTTCGCTGCTGGCTCCGCGCTCTTGGGTGCAGCTATATTTACTACCGTGTTGCAATAAGGACACGTATTTCCGTGCTTTCGTGTACTGAACATGTGTCCGTTCGGGCATCTTGTCAAACTCATAGTCGGTTCCTTCCCCCATTGTCATGATTGTCTTTTCAGCGATCTGAGGATTTTGCAGCATCCTCATCTATTTAACGAGCACCCTTGTATTGGCAATATATAACAAGTCACCTGAGTAAATCCGGTATGGCTCACCGCTTTCCAATTTCTTGGTTACACTTTCGTTGGCAGACCGCAAACCTGTACCATTACCGGAATCCACATCTTCCACAAACCAGTCGCTGTTCACCCGGTTGAGTACCGCATGTTCCACACTTACCAGGGAGGCATAATCTGTACCTGCCAAATCAATATCCGCCTCCGAACGTGACGTCGTTTTGCCGATTAAGAGCGACGTTTCGCCTTCGATATACCATTCTTTAATGGACTCGCCCTCTTCATCAATCAACACCAGCTTGGCAATCCGCTGACGTTGTGCCCTTGACTTGGCCACAGGTACAACGGACACCAGATTGCGCAGTATGTATACAAGCACGCCGATTCCAATACCTGTCGCGACCACGGTTTTCAAACCGCTGTAGCCTGTACGATTAAACACATAAAAGGCGATCGCCAGCATCAGCCCGAACATGGCAACATCTATGATGAAAACCCATCTGTTCTGCGCCGTTTTCACTGCTTGCTTCCCCCATTTCTATCCTGAAATCATCATTTTTTACGAATACCAAAAAATTGGTTAAACATCGCTGAGGTATCCGTCGGATCACCGGATTTTTTCGTTTTTTTCCCTGGTGAGCCTTCCTTCGTTTTCGGATGAAAACCAAAAAATTGCTCAAAATCAGTTCCTATATCAGCCGGATTGAATCCTCTGGCTGCCGTACGCGCACCGCCGGAAGATGTATCCCCTCTCCCTCTCTCTTGCTGTTTCCCGCCAGCTCCCTCGGTTTTTCGGATGAGCTCGGCATCGTATGCCTGCCGCAATGCTTCGTCACGCAATGTATTGTAAGCCTCGTGAATCAGCTTGAACTTGCGCGTTGCTTCCTCGCTTCCCTGGTTGGTATCAGGATGATACTTTTTGGCCAGTTTACGGTAAGCCTGCTTAATCTCTGCCTCCGAAGCATCCCGGCTGACACCGAGCAGCTCATAGTAGTTAGTCATTGTGTGATGTTCCCCTCTCCGAAAAAAATAAATATTAAGAGACCCGTAGGCCTCTTAATATTTATCCACCCTGCACTTGTGTGCCGGGTGAGTGTGTGTTTAAGCTGCACTTAACGTGAAGACGTTAAGCTTAAACCGGATATCCGCCGTCGATTGTAGCCAGCTCGGTTTTGTCTTTCTTTTGTTTGATGTAGAGTGTAAATGCACCTACACCTTCTGTGTCGCCGAAATGCTCGTTGTAGTCTACAACGAAAGCATTCGGGAAGTGGATTTTACGCACAACTTGATCAGCTGCGATAACTTCCAATGTTACTTTACGGTAGCTGTCTGCTTTTTCAGCAGGAACCAGAGACCACAAAGCCAGTTTCAGCGTGTCATCCGCGCTGTCACCGTCTACTGCTGTGATGATTTTGCCGCTGATGCGCAGCGTGGAGCCTACGTCAGTGGAGCGTGCATTGGAATCGTCCGGTGTATCGGTGTCATAAATAACCGTTTGGATGTTATCCAAGCCCAGCTCAATTGTTTCTTGTCCTTCTACTTTCAATCTGAATCCCATGTGTGTTGCCTCCTTGAAATTAGGTAATATGATGGCGGAAGAAGCAGAGCTTCTTCGCGATTTATGTATAAAGGCGGTTCTAGAAAGAAACGCCTCTAACATCTTTCGTAGGACTCGGATCATGATTTGACCGAGCTGGTTCCTTTAGTGATCATGACTTCCAGGTTCTTCACATTACCATTGAAGACCAGGTCGATATGGCACATATTGCTTTTCTCATCAATAATGAAGCTCATATCGTCTCCGTCCTGAATGATCGAGTTAACAGATCCTCTGCTGCTCAGCCACTTGCTCTTCTGACTGCTCGGATTGTTACTGAAGAAACGGACGATATTCTCGTGTTTGAAGTCCCCTGTCTGGTAGCGCAAAATACGTTCAATATACGTGCTGACCAGCGTCTTGTAGATGGAGTCAAAACCGTCCTCGGACATCGCCATGCTTCTCGCCTTGTAGACGGTAATCCGGCGGATATCCTTATCCTGGATCTGTGCATTCTCCGACGAAAATACAAAGCCGAAGTTTTTACGGTTGATGGCATCCTTGATCGTGTTAGTGAAACCGGTGATCTCCTTGGCCATCGTCGTTACCGTGCGCAGACTGTTGTCTCCTGCTTCGATGTCGAAGCGTACGCCAGGGAAGTTCTTATTGACCGTTTTGAACGTCTCACGCAGGTATTCAGGACACTGATAGGAAGCAACCAAGCCGGCGGCAACGTAGGCTGCACCTACATAAACGCCCTCGATCCACAGCTTGAGAATATCCTCTTTCTCCTTAGAGAGCTGTACACCATCTTCGGTCTGTAGCATTTTGCTGTCGATAATGACACCCGATTTGTCCTTCGGAATAATCGTAAAGTTCGGTACACAAGGAATTGCAAATTCGCTATATTCTCTGCGAACGAGACTGGCGCATTTATCGACATATTTATCGATGCCTGCTGTTGCCATACTGTTGAAAGTCGTTTCTTCACCGGATTCAAAATTAAAGAACATTTGAATTTTGTAATCTTTCACGACTTGCAGCAACATCGAGAGCGATTCCATAGAATTTCCGCCCTGCTTAACGACCTTCTCGTTGCCCTTGAAGCGTTCACGTGAAACCTTTACCTTACCGGCTGCTTCCAGCTCGACGGATGGAACGATACCGAACCAGATCGTGTCGCTGAATTCATTCTTAGCATTCACAGTGTTCAGGTACGTTTCCAGGCGCGGAATATTGCTACTTTTTACCAGCATGTCCAGCTTGTTGTTCGCCACCAGCATTGTCGGCAGCATGCCTTTGCTCTTCGTTGCATATTGATCGAAGAACATTTTGACACCGAGAATTTTTTCCACAAGCGGCTTAACCGCCTTTACGAAATCGTCCTTGGCATTTTTATAGAACTCCAGATACGTGTTGTAGTTCTGAACCTCAACTGCTGTATCCACCTTGGTCTGAACAGCTGGCAGTGGCACAAACGTGCGAACTACCAAATCCTTCACATAATCAGAAGGCGTATCTGTGATAGAGTTATAATCTTCTTCGAATACTTGAGAGAGATCGCCAGTGCTGTTCTCATCCAACAACATCAGCTCAGTGCTGTCGCTCTTCGGCGCTTCAATAATTTTCAGTTCGCCGCTTTCCCCAATGGAGAGCATGCCCACCTGGATCAGTTCACCGGAGTTTTCCTCTTGCGCGCCACCGAGCAGAAGGCGGGTTTTGATGTCCTCAATTGCCAGTGGAAGCATAGCCATAACGTTGTTGTAGTTTTGACTCGCTTCCTCGAACATGCCATTCAGCTTGTCCCCCATGTCGAGTTTCTTCGGGTCACCATCATCCAGCTTGTCGTATTCACCGTACATATAGTGAATTTCTTTGCGGACTTGGCGAATATCATCCATGACCTTTTTCGGTGAAATCATATCCAGCAGATTTTCAAATTTGAAATCTACATTAGTGATTCCTTGACTCCGCTTGGTATCGATGAGCGTAAACAACATTTTCAGAAAGTCATTACTTTGATTTACACGAATTTCAGAAATGCTATCCTCATCAATTCCTTCTGGCTTTTTAAGGGTGTAGACGACTTTTTGATTGGCCGCGTTAAAAAACGAATACACGGTCGGCGAAAACTTATCCAAAAATTCGTCAAAGCTGCGCACCAGAAGGTGCTGATTAATTTCCTTGATCTTCTCATCGCTCAAGCTGTCAATACCCTTCACATCACCTACTATGGTGATCAGGTCCAGCTTTTCCGGGTTAATCTCTTCAAAAAGCATTGTCCGGTTGGTTTGATAAATGATTTCCATCGCTGTCGGCAAATGAATAAAGTATGAGTTATAGGTCCATTGCTCCATATACGGACACGGGATGTCCAATTTGAAACGGACGAATACTCATTTTTAGTTCTTTTGCCTCCTCCCCCCTACTTAACATTTAAATTCGTCAAAGGATTGAGCTTATACCACATTTACGGTACAGGCATGTAACCTCGAAAATCGGTCCGAAGCGTTATTCGGCTTTTAACGACAAAGGATGCAAATGAGATGTGTTTCTAGAATTACAAAGTCAGATAACACAGAAATTTTAAATTTATGATTTCGTATTCCTAACTTCAATCCCAATTTTTGCCGTTGATACGAGAGCTATCATACAAAGCACCCTTCAGTTTTGTCAATTTCTGTAGTCTCAGATTGAAACAGGGCATTTTGACTCATTTTATGCGTGAATACGTAATTTTCATGATATGTTAGACCTGTTTCTTCAGGGAAATATTCACAAATGGAACTCAATTACCGATAGAAGTCCATTGGATATTTCTGATAAGCGTAAAAGAATCAAATTCATGGCTAATGTGAGGTTTATCAGCTGTTTTGATCCTTTATCCCTTATATCCCAAGGATTAGGAGAGTTGATCCCCCATGTTGGCCTCGGCGATGGAGGAGCTTATGTTCAGAATAAGGAAACTAGGAATTACCGTTTTCATGACTTTTGTACTATTTTTACAAATGGGCTTAAATGGGGGCATTTGCACTGTAAATCAGGCTAATGCAGCATCTTTAGGTGCTGTCCCGATCGAGGGTTATGATGCCGTTTTTGTATTGGATACCAGTTATTCCATGAGGGATACCGATCCTGAGGGCATTGCCGCCGAAGTCATCAATATGTTTATGGATTTGAGTGATGCAGACCGCACACGCGTCGGATTCGTTGCCTACAATCACCACGTGGTCGCCTCGAAACCATTGACTTCGATTGCCGTAGCAGCACAAAAATCCCAGATCCAGCAGGAAATCAGAACACTTAACCGTTCCGGTTATACGGATTTGGGACTTGGGTTGCGCAAAGGCTCAGAGCTTCTAGCGGCAGGAGCATCCCAAGGGCGTCAGCCTTTTATGATTCTATTGTCCGATGGAGAGACTGATTTTGGTGCCTCCTCTGGTTCCCGATCCAAAGGTGACTCCAATAACGATGTATCCTCTGTCATCAAATCTGCACAGACCAAAGGATATCCGGTGTACACGATTGGTCTGAACCATGATGGCACAGTGAACCGACAAGAACTCGAACGGATCGCTTCTCAAACGGGTGGAGCTTCTTTTATTACGAGTAGTGCCGAGGATCTGCCGGAAATTCTGAACCGTATTTTCGCCAGTCAAATTCGCTCCAAGCTCGTTCCAATTGCTGCAATTACGACCACTGGCGAGATGCAGGAATTAACTGTAACTCTACCTGATTCCAGTATGGAGGAAGCTAATCTGGTGCTTTTGTCGGAGCATCCCCTTCTGGAAACACAGCTATATTCCAATTCAGAAAATGTCCGCAGGTACAAGTCGAGCCGATATGCGATTTTAAAAATCGAGCATCCACAGGCAGGCAAAGTGAAGTTGAAACTACGGGGCATACGCGGGGATTTGGTGAAAATCAATTTACTTGGCAGCTACCGACTGGAAGCCGAAGCAACCATAGGAGGAAAGCAAGCATCGGCAACTCATGGCGACAAGCCTGTGCAGTTGCTGAAAGGTCAAGCCACACCGTTTCAAGCTCAGCTCCTGTTACCCGACAGTCAAAAGCTTACGGATGAAGCCGTATATACGTCTCTCCAAGCCCATATTATTGTTACTCCAAAGGGGGGCACAGCCAAAAAGGTGCCTATGACCTATAAGTCAGGAGCCTTCCATACCGAATATGCGTTCCCTCAAACCGGGGATTATACATGGCAGCTATCTCTGGATAGTCCGCAATGGTACCGTAAGGGAACTGTACATAAAGTTCACGCGGCCAATGCAGCGCCACAGGTCTTAAAAGACCTGACGATTCACCTGGTGAAAGAAGACGGTGATTCCCGTCGAAGTGTATCGGATTTTATTGTTGACCCGAATCATGACAAGCTGAACTATAAGTTGGATTCAGAAGCCTCTGGGGATGCGATCCATGCTGAGATTAACGGTAATGATCTGCTGCTATCCGAGCTCCGCACAGGTGACTCTCAGCTAAAGATTACTGCCACCGATCCGGAAGGAGCATCCAGCAGCGCTACACTAACCGTTACCGTACAATCTCGGTATACAGCCATTAAATGGACAGTAGCCATCAGTATCGTGGTAGCCGCTCTTCTGTATTGGTTCTTGCGGCCGAAGCCGCAGTTTGCCGGAAGAATCGAAGGATATTTTCTCGCTACAGCAAGTGGGCAGGAGATTCCGGTAAAATCCTGGCCGCTCACCTCCTTTCCGGGTCGTAAGGTCAGCTTGCAGGAGTTGTTCCGTACGCTTGACGTTCACGAACCGTTGCCAGAAGCGGAACGGATCCTATTTTCCGCAGGTAAAAAAGGGAGCCTGATCGTGAAACATGATACACGCTGTGCCTTACAGCATGGAAAGATCAGATTAGCTCGCAACAAAAAAGCGGTCATGGAGTACAGTGACAAACTGTACATTACATTCGAGGATGGTGTCACTGAAATCGAGCTGCGATACAAAGCGATTAAACCAAATACTTCAGTGTACACCGACCATATCCAAGCTCCGACAGGATAATGTCGGTCACAACGTAAAAAAAGAGAAGCGCCGTCTCTTACGATTAACGAACCGTAAGAGTAGGGCGCTTCCCTTTTTTTATCCAATATTCCGCACGTAGTGCGGCTTTAAACCATCGAAGTGAGCGGCAGCGCTTGTTAGCCTGTACCTCCAGACCACGCCGAATGACATACGGCAGCAGAGAAAGTCCCGCATTTTCAATCTGAATCCGCTCAGCATGATCTGCAAATAATCGGCCTGGCACATCTGGCGGAGGTGTTCCTTTTCGGCAATAATACAGCGTAGCGGCCAAACTATAGATATCCGACACAGGTCCCTGCTGCGAACGATTAGAGTAAAATTCCAGCGGAGAATAGCCCGCCGTGGTGAAAATCGGATGCTCTTTGCCTTCAAAATGCACAGCCGAACCAAAATCAATCAGCTTGACGTTGCCATTTTCCCCAATCATAATGTTGCCCGGCTTAATATCCCGATGAATAATTCCTTTGTCATGAATGTACTCCATGGCATCAATTAAAGGTAGCAGCGTATGGTACAAAAAAGTGGGGTCATACGTTGGCGCAGCCTCTTCTTTCATCATTCGATCCAGTGTCTTGCCTGCACAGTATTCCATGACCAGATAGGCAGTTCCATTTTCCTCAAAGTGATCTATATAACCGACAATTCCCGGGTGACTTAACTCCTTCAACATTTGCCCTTCACGCAAAAAATAATGCATAAACTCCACGTATTTGGATTGCATAGAAGCACCGCAAGTGACCGTTTTTCGATCCATCCCCCGCAAAGCCAGTGCATTCGGAAAAAATTCCTTCACAATGACCTTTTCTCGGTTATCCAACAGCCTTGCCGTATACACGATGGCCAGCTCACTGCGGGACAAGGCGCTTCGAATTTGATATGTATTTCGCAGCTTCGTATTGCGGGCAAGCAGATTCCCGCTTGTATCCACGATCATGACTCGTCCTCCTGTCAGGTTCTTAGCTTATGTCTTTTGTATATATCGGCTTATTACACATCTTTTTATTATACCGTAAAATAGATTATTGGAAAAACAAATAACCTGCCATAATCTCCCACAGAGAAATGATGACAGGTCTTTTGGCATTCATCTGGTCCTTTTTTCTCAAATCCTTTAACCCAGTTTTGTTCCGGGCTTCATGCTACGCACACTGTTCGTATTTTTCTTCCGTTCACTGCGCAGTTTGCCTTTACCTTGTTCCGGAGTGCGAATGGTGAGGGCAATTAGGAACGATACGACACACAGCACCGCAATCGTGGTAAAGGTCGGGATGAATCCGCCGAGCAAGGCTGCGATAAATGATCCCGCCAGCGCACCGAGGCCAAAGCCTTGATACACAATACCATAGTTTTTGCTTTGATTTTTCAGACCGAAGAAATCAGCTACGATGGCAGGAAAGACTGTAATGTTGCCGCCGAAGCAAAAAGCAATTCCTGCTACACAGGCAAAGAACAAACCATAATTCAGCGGTAATAGACTCAGCACTGTAACTGCAACCGCCGTTGTTAATAGAGCACCCGCTACTACTTTCAGACGACCTACTTTATCCGATAGCGCACCTAAAATGATCCGACCTGCCGTATTGAAAATAGCGACCATAGCGACCGCATTCGCGGCTGTTGCTACATCTAGGCCGGCCATCCGTACGCCGATATCTTTGACGACTCCAATCAGGTATAGACCACTCATACAAGCGGTAAAGAACATGACGAACAGCAGGTATGCCTGCTTGGTGCGCAGCATTTCTTTAACGGTGTAGTCCCGCTGTACAACCCCATTTTGTACCGAAGGCTTGTTCACGACTACAGCTTCTTTTACCAGGAAAGAACCACCCACAATCATGATCAGCACGATCATTCCCCAATATAAGAACGCTTGCGATACACCAACGGACTGAATCAACGAACCATTAATATACTTGAATATAAGACTGCCTGTTCCATATGCCCCAACCGAAATACCGGAAATAAGTCCTTTTTTCTCAGGAAACCATTTAATCAGATTAGAAAGTGATGTAATATATGCCGTTCCATCCGCAAAACCTACGACAATACCCGCCAAAATATATAGCAGGGATAACGAAGTTACCTGTGAACTGAGCATGAGCCCTGCTCCTAACACGACACCTGCACACAAAATCAAACGACGTAGTCCCCATTTATCCTGTAGTTTGCCTGCGAATAAGGTAGCAAACGCCAGTGCAAAACTGGTAATTGAAAATGTAATGGCAACCGAACTGAGGTTCCAGCCAAAGCGGTCCACCAACGGTTGATTAAATAAACTCCATGTGTAAATGGTTCCTAATCCCATCTGGACAATGATTGTTCCAAGTACGACAAGCCAACGATTTCCGCTGTTTGTTTTCATTTCAATCTCCTCTTTTCATTCCGGCTCTACAGCGTCAATTTGTGATTATGATAACCGGGAATCCAGTATACTTTGCGCCTGAGGAGGAGCAAGTCTGTAAGGATTCTCTCTACACGGGTTATTATAACCCTGCATGTCAGCCAGAAATCGTTTGAGGAATGAAATGCACATATAGCGGAATGAAATGCCTTTAAAGTCGCATAATTTGCCGAAATTCCTTGGCCTTGCTACGGCTTACTGGAATTTCAGCCTCTAGTCCACGCAAACGCAGGAGATACGTATGATTAAACCAAGGTACAATTTCACGGATCTGCGACAGATTAACTGTGTACGATCGGTGACAGCGGAAAAAGTCCTGCTGCGGCAACCGGCTATGAAATTCTGAAATGCTCATCGGCATCGTATATTCTTCGTGCCTAGTAAAGACACGGGTCACCTTTTCCTGCGCACACGCATAGTAAATATCGTTCGCATCCGTTACGATGATTTTGTCATTTTTCAGCAGATTAATACGACCTGGCGCAGCAACGGTGCTGGCTTCAGCAGCTCGGGGTTGCGCCGTCTGGACAGGCTCCTGTATTGGAACGTTCTGCTGCTCATAAGCATTTTCCAGCTTACGCAGCATAGATGCGATCCGTTTTTCATCATAGGGTTTGAGGATGTAGTCGAACGCCTCCAGTTCAAAAGCCTGCGCCGCATGTTCTTTATAGGCGGTCGTAAAAATAATATAGGGCTTTTTGGCAAATTTGCTAATGTTCTGTGCCAGCAGCATCCCGTCCAATGAAGGAATATTAATGTCCAGAAAGATCGCATCCGTCTCCTGATCTTGCAGAAACCGAAACACATCTAGCCCATCCTCGAAACTATCGGTCACCTCAATGTTGCTATGAGTCTGAATAAGATACTCCAGCTCTTCACGCGCCGGAAGTTCATCTTCTACAATTATGGCCTTCATGACTTCTCCTTTGGTATGTCAAAATAAACTTCGGTGCCCGGCTCATGCTTGAGAATAATAACTCCTTCGCCGTACATAAGCTTGAGTCGTCTGTGCACATTGTACAAGCCGATCTGTTTAGCCGGAACCCGATCATGATACAGGTTATCCACAACATCATCGCGTATACCCACCCCGGTATCTGCCACAGAAATACGCACCTTTTCTCCACGATCCTTTACAGAAATGGTTACTGTACCTGCCCCCTTTTTCTTGAGGATTCCATGATTAATCGCATTCTCAACCAGGGGCTGGATAATAAGGCTTGGAATACGCACAGACACCTCATCCATTACATACTCTACCCGAAGCCGGTTGCCGAAGCGTGCTTTTTCAATTTCTACGTAATCAGACACCTGCTGAAGCTCCTTATGAATTTCAATCAAATCATCATTCAGCTCCAAATTATAGCGCAGATAACCCGATAAATTAATGATCAGCTCTCGTGCCTTATCCGGCTTGGTGCGTGTCGTCGAGGCAATGGCGTTCAGCGCGTTGAACAGAAAATGAGGATTGATCTTAGTCTGGAGTGCCTTTAACTCGGCCTTATTCGCCGCTTCCTTAATTTGCTCCACACGCGATACTTCCATTAACGTGGAAATGATTTGAGACAAGCCAATCGCCATCGTCTGCAACGGATACGTGATTTTATAAGCTTTGCGATAATAAATCTTCAACGTTCCGGTTACTTCTCCGCGCTCCTCTAACGGGATAATGAGCAGGGACTGGATTTGGGGTGTTTTATCGTCTGCAATATGATTGCGGATCGTGATTTTACCGCTGCGGATCGTCGATTTAGTCACATCGCTAATGATCTCATCTCCGATGTGATAACGCTCTTCGCCAAAACCGACATAGGCCAGCACATCTCTGGTATCCGTAATCGCCACCGCGTCTGCCTTGATGTCTTCTTTTATGATCGAGCAAATCGTATGCAAGGATTCGGCATTAATGGAGCGAAAATAAGGTAACGTCTTATTGGCAATATCCAGTGCCAGCTTGGCCTGTCTGGCCGCGATATTCTCCTTTTCCCCCTCCACACTCTGGATCAACAGAACGATTAAACCGATACTGACTTCTCCGATAATCATCGGTAGACCAATCTTGGAAACGATGTCCACTCCAAGGCTATGGGGTTGTGCCATCACCATAATGAGCAGCATCGTCAACGCTTCGCAGACCATACCTGCGGCGATACCGACCAGCCATCTCTTGGAACGATTGACCCGGCGGCCGATGTATCCTGACACCACACCTGCCAGAATACTCGTAATCAGACACGGAATCGAGGTCACTCCCCCGATATCAATCAGATAACGATGGATACCCGATATAATACCTGTAACGATCCCAACCCAGGGTCCAAACAAAATACCGCCTGCCATAATTGCTATGATTCGAACGTTAACAAGCGAACCTTCAACTTCAATCCCGGTGTAGGTGCCGAACAGTGCAAACATGCAAAAAATCAATGTTAGTATGGCCAGCTCTGCCGGAGAATGACTGTTCTTTTGCAAGGTTTCCTTAAATCGGGGGATACGTGTAATAAAAAATAAACAAATCAGTAACAACGCTGCGCGCTCAAATAGCTGCATCAGCATTTCCAACAAGGCGTTCACCTGCGTTCCTCCCAAATAAAAACGAATATGCTTATGTTATCGTGTACGTCGTTCATACACACCATACCCAAGTATCATCAAGCCACATACGAATAAAATAATAACAAATATATTGTCAATAAAACTCGGCATATCAGGTTCTGACATAGAAATGCCCGAACTATTCAATTTAACAGGTACGGAATTCGCAGCCCATTGAATGACCGCTATAAAGCGCTCCATCGTATATATCACTCCGCTACCCAATAGGCTCAACACGCCGAATAACAAATATTTAAGCTCCATAAGAATTTATCCCCCCTTAGTTACAAAGCATTTAAACTGCCACAAATTATACCATCAACTTCCATCTAATTATAGCTTCTAGAAATCGCCTCTTCTTCATTTCCCTTCTTCAAACGCAGAAAAAAACCGGAGAGTACCGCTTGATAGCGATACTCCCCGGCTCTCTAGTCCGATGAAGAAGCTTGTCGGTTATTTGCTTTTGCTGATTTCGGTAGGACTGTTGTACTCCTTCTGATCATGTACCAGTTCTTTTAATTGGATAATCAACGCCTCTAGCTCACTAAACCCGGTCACCATATTGGAGGTTATATTTCGTTGTTCCTCTACTCCAGCCAAAATTTGTTCTGATGCTGCACTCGCCTGTTCCGTTACACTTGAAAATTCCGTCATCTCTTGAACAACCTGAGATGAATACTGCTGCATGCTATTCGTACTGTTTTCCACATCCACGGCCTGCATCAGCACTTTATTGGCGTTTTGCAGGATGTCTTCCAGTACAATTTCGGTCGAATGTGCCGATTCCATACTTTGCTGTAGCCTGTGCTGTCCCATGTCAAATTGGCTTACGACAGAATCCATCTGAGTTCTCAGTTGAGTCAAAATAGCTTCCATCGCCACCGAGGTGTTCCCTACCATTTCAGCCAAATTACGCACTTCGCCAGCTACGATGGCAAATCCTTTTCCATGCTCTCCCGCTCTGGCGGCCTCAATGGATGCATTCAAGGACAGCAAATTAGTTTGTTTCGAGATTTGAGTAATATCTTTAAGCATGGCAGACATGTTATCACTTTGTACTCTAAACTCGTCCAGTTCTTCTTTGGTACGACTCATGACTTGACCCAAATCCTTAATTTGAGACGTCAATGCAAGCAGTTGACTGCTCCCTCTGTCCCCGGCATTTTTCGTATCTTCGGAAAGCTGCTTCAGTTCTCGGGAATGATCAGCTACCTCTCGCACGTGCTGGTCAGATTGAGCCAAGTTATCCGTAACCTCGGTGATATTCGAAGCTTGCATTTCTACCCCTTTGGCAACCTCCTGAAATCCGATAGCGACTTCATTTGTCACGCTGCCCGTCGCATCTACTTGATTCCTGAATCGTTCTGTAAAGCTATGCAATCCAGCCACTGCTTGTCTAACTTGCTCAAACAGAAATTCAATTCGTTGCCTTGTAGCATCGATATCTTTATTTTGCTCTTCACTTTTCTTAAACTGCTTTTGATTTAACACCGATACCACTAACAGTAGCAAACCAATGAGTAAAACAATAATAAACTCATGCACATAGCGCAAAGAACCGGTAGCCGGGGGAATTGGGGGCGTACCGATTGTTATTTGCACAAATATATTACAGAGATTTAAGGTCATAGCTACCAGAAAATACCGGTAAGACGGATACAGCAAAAACAAAGAGCAAATTAATATGGTGGTCCCTACCTCGACGTTAGATAAGTTCAAAAATATACACATTAATACGCTAAAAAACGTAGTAATCCACGGAATAAGGCGGATTCCTTTCTTTTTCACATTCAGGATCGTTAAAACTGCCGCGACTACAAATCCTACACCATTAGATACCCACATCGAGGGATTAGATAATGCCGGGACGATGCCGCTCAAGGCCATAATCCAAAAAATAATGATCACCAATTTGTTTCTTTGCCACAACAATTCACTCGTTCTGTCCATGATTGTGTACGCGCTCCTTAGAATATATATTAGGTATTTATAAAATAAAAATGTAAATACCATACTTTATATATCGTCATATCAGAACACGTAGTGAATGAAAATCATGCAAACACTCCACATTCCCTTTAATCGTCAAATTACAACAGGACAACTCTTAAAGGGAAAGAGTATGTAATTGTAAATAAATGAATGCAAAGAATCGCCCCCCTGACAGGGAGCGATTTTGAATTCATTTTTGATGATCTTTGCAATTGGAAAAGGTTCATGTACCACTGATAATATTAGGATTCCTTGTTTTCAGAAGCCTCTTCAGCGCCTTCGGTTGCCGCTGCATCACCTTCCACAGCAGCATTTTCTACTTCAACTGCACGTGGAACGATAATAGAAGCAAGCAGTTCTTCTTCAGGGACGTGCAGTGTTACTCCTTTAGGGAGTTTCAAGTCGCTAGCGCTCAGCTTGTCGCCAACATCCAGCGCGGATACATCCACCTCAATGGTAGATGGCAAATCAGCCGGAAGACCTTCGACCTCAACTTCCGTTTCCTGAACTTGCAGAATACCGCCTGTTTTTGTACCTGCAGGTGTACCCTGATAATCAATAGAAACACGCACGCGAAGCGGTTTGTTTTTGGAGATTTTCAGAAAGTCGGCATGCAACCATTGGTTATCACGCTGTTGATAATCTTTAATAATAACTGGAATGGTTTCTCCACCCTCTACTGTGAGGTTAAACACCTCTGAACGTCCGGTTTTGACTACTTTATTAAATTCCTTGGCATCGACATGTACAGGGGTTCCTTCAAGCTCAGAGCCGTAAACCACAGCTGGAATCCGTCCTTTTAACCTCAATCCACGAATGGCCGAACCCTTCTTCTCTGTTCTCGGCTGGGCGGTCAGTTGAATACTTCCTCCATTAGAACTCATGATATACAACCTCCTTCAGGTTACCTTACAAATGATTTTCCTCCAAGAATCTTGCCTGTTTACCAGTCGTACTACAGGATGTAAGCCAGCTAGCTGGCAAAACTAAACAAGTCCATAATTCTATTTTACCCCTTTTTTCTGAAACTGACACACGTTTGCATAAAAAAATAGCATTTCTCGAAATGATCGAAAAATGCTATTTTTGTGTATATACGCAACCAAGCACGCAAGTCTAACCGGCCCGATTATCATTTACCAGTAACAAATATTCTTCTCTGCCACTATGAATCAGTACCTGCATCACAGACTGGTTCTGGTCTATATCAATATATCGATCTGCCTCAACATCCTTGGCATCCCAGTGATTAAGCCGGACAATGTAGCCAATTCGCTGTATATCAGGAGCCACCTGAATACGCGCTATTGCACGACCGTCATCCAAATCCCGAAATTCGACATGTCCGTCGCGATGCCCAGTTCCCCATACCCATACGTTCCAGCCAGTGTATTGCCGATCCGTACGCTCGTAGATCAGTTCAATCGTACGAAATGGAGCGACTTCATTATCGTTTCCAAGCTGCACATCTGTCAAAGCCATGGCTGTACCTGCAATTTCTTGATCTGTTCCCTCATCCGAGTCTTCCAATTCGTTCTCCGCCTGACGATTAGCCTGATCTTGTTCAGTCAAAAAGGAGACTCGTGCAGGTTCTTCCTGATCATATAACACCATCATTGACCAGCGCGATACAGTTACACGATGGCCTACGACTTCATACCGTGTCTCATTACCAGCCCCGTGTGCGTCCACGACCACATGCCAACGATCCGATTCCGCAGGCAATACTATCGTCTGCTCCGTATCCGAGCCGTTATAAATCACCACAATATGATTCCAGGCATCGCCGTTAGCATGGTGCCTCAAAGCAAAGGCCACCACATGCCCACTGCTTTGCAGCACTTCCATGTGCTGCTCCACCAGCTCACGTTGGTCCATTCGGAATGCTGGGTGGCTGCGTCGCAAAGCAATTAAGCCTTGGTAGTAATCAAACACGGGGCGAAACCTCGCCTTGTTATCCCAATGAATGGCATTGACCACATCTGAGCTCCGGTAACTATTGTGGTCTCCATATTTGGAGCGCAACAGTTCATCCCCTGCATGAATAAAAGGAATACCTTGAGATGTGAGTACCATGCCGTTGGCCAACAGGGACTTGCGCACGGTTTCGTCCTCTAGCAGGTTATTTTCATCCAGTTCCCCATACGGATCTGCTTCGGCAACAGCATGTTCAGGTGTCCTCCCATCCTGTGGCTTCCCCTGCTCCCATTGTGGAAAACGACAGTGCTCCCGCAAATGTCTTACCGTCAAAATTTTATCCCACAGATTGAGATTATCGTGGGCAGTTACATAATTGACGGTCTCCGATGGCTGAGCTGTGAAATCATGAATAGCCCCAAAAGCACCTTTGAGCACCTGCTCCTCCTGATGTTCTGCCCCCGTGGCAAACCCGCTTCCAGTACCGTCGCTATCCCCCTTAATAGCAGAACGGTAGTTGTCGTTAAAAACAGCAAAGCCTTTGTCCCGTTGTGTTCCTTTTAGCGTAAGCAAGGGTTGTGGAGATTCTCCTCCCGTCCAAGGCTCACCATAGATCAGCAGATCTGGACGCACTTCAGAGCGAAGTTCTTGCGTAAGCTGCACCACGGTTGGTGTATCAATCAGACCCATCAGATCAAATCGAAAGCCGTCTATATGATATTCCTCTGCCCAATAGCGTAGTGAATCCTTGATATACTTGCGCACCATCGGACGTTCGGTTGCCACCTCATTGCCTACACCTGATCCATTGGTGAGCTGCCCTTGTTCATCCGTGCGGTAATAATATCCAGGTACAACAGGCTCAAATGGCCCCTGTTCCACCGAATACGTATGGTTGTATACAACGTCCATAATGACACCGATGCCGGCAGAATGCAAAGACTGTACCAGCAGTTTCAGCTCTCGTATACGTGCCTCCGGATCAGCCGGATTGGAAGAATAAGACCCCTCCGGCACATTATAATGCTGGGGATCATAGCCCCAGTTATATTCAGTATCTAATTCCGCAAAGTCATTCACCGTATGAAAATCAGCTACTGGAAGCAAATGAACATGTGTAATGCCCAGTTCCAGCAGATGATCCAGCCCGATACTGTTCCCCTCAGGATCCTTCAATCCCGTATACGTAAAGGCCTCAAACCGTCCCTGAGCAGCAGATAAGTCTTTTTTCCCTGTATTAAAATGGGTATCCATCGAAAAATCACGCACATGAACCTCATAGAGAATGGCATCCGTCGGCCGCTTAAGGGTAGGCCCCGCATCCAATTCCCATCCATCCGGGTTGGTTTGAGCCAAATCAATGATCGCTGTACGTTGCCCGTTGGCTGATACCGCTGTGGCATATGGATCGGCAGCATAATGAACAGTGTTGTCCGCCCACTCCAGCCTGTACATGTAATAATATTTGTTCCAGTCACCTTCCAGCTCTATAGACCATACCCCTTGATCATCACGGATCATGAGAAATTCCTGACCCCCGCCGTGCTCCTGAACGTTCCCCTCCTGATCGTACGCCCCCGCATCGCTATACAACGCTATATGGACCTGCTTCGCAGTCGGGGCCCATACCTTGAACTTGGTGCCCGCAGGCGTATAAGTAAGACCCAAATCATAGCCTTCATATATGGGATATTTTGTGTGCTCAAGCTCCTTAAGCTGATTGAAATCTGACATTTCTGTTCACCACCCATTTCTGTACATCGGCTTACAGCCTCTGTTCATCCATCATTTATGATGTTTATGACTTGTCAATATACCTTAGGATTTTATAAAATCTTTACCTAATAGGCTATCAAAATAAGACAAGCTTGAAAAGCTGGATGATTTAAACAAGGATGACGCTTCCATTTCAACACACACTCCATTTTATGACAATACCATGAACAGGCTACAACTTTTGCCCTTAGGATATAACAATAGTTAGAAAAGTCAGGACAGTCTTCGATTATCCATTTGAAAAATATCATCAGCAATCCGCATGGTAGAACTTCGGTGCGAAACAAGGACAATCGTTTTATCTTGCTGCTGTTCCTTTAACGATTTTAAAATAATCGCCTCGTTCAGGCTGTCCAAATTGCTGGTAGGCTCGTCGAGCAGTAAGAGAGGCGTATCATGGACAAAGGCTCTGGCCAGCCCCAAGCGTTGACGTTCTCCACCAGACAGCCTGTCCCCCAATTCTCCAACTCGGCTGTCATACCCCTGAGGCAAGGTCATAATAAAATCGTGCACGGATGCCTTACGTGCTGCTTCCACCACCTGCTCATGTGTAGCATCAGGCTTTCCGATTTTGATATTAGCTGCAATGGAATCATCAAACAGGAACGTATGCTGGTCGACATAGCTCTGTAAGCCTCTCAAATGTCGGGTTCCAATTTCCTTCAAATCGTGTCCGGATAGCAAAATTTCACCTTGCTGCGGGTCCCTAAATCGCATCAGCAACTTCAGCAGTGTAGACTTGCCAGAGCCGCTTTTACCCTGAATGCCTAAAATCCGCTTATGCGGTATCATGAGACTTACATCATTCAGCACCGTTTGACCATCGTATGAAAAAGTCACCTTGTCTACTCGTGCCCCAGTAAAGGCGACACTCATCCCGTCGATATTTTCCTCTACCTCCGGAGTTTCCTCCAATAGACTCAACACTCGTTCCCCGCTCGCCAGCGTTTGAAGCAAATTGTTGGACAGATTGCTCAGTGCGATGACCGGACCAAATGAACTAAACAGGGCAATGACAGAAATCAGCATACCTGTAAAGTCAACCTGACCATTAGACATACCGTACAATCCAGCCAGCAGCATCAAGAATGAGAATCCAACTACAGCCGCATCTGTGATGGCTCTTGTGATGCCTTCATGATGCTTTAAGTCCTTCTGCTTGGCATCCAACTGATCCGTACGACGGTTAATCTCATTTAATCGTTGTTCCCCTTGCCCATATTGCACAATTTCCTTCATCCCACGTAAGCTGTCCAAAAAATAACTGCTCAGCTGGCCGAAGCTGCTCCGGTATTCCATCCCTTGGCGCTTGCCCATACGTGTCGTAAGTAGGGGAATAAACAAACCGACGGTTATGTAAGCAAGCGCAGCAAGCCAGCCTAGCAGAGGCTCATAAGAACCGATAAAAAACACCATGAGCAGTGAGGTGATGATGCCAATCATAACAGGAGCTATCGTATGCGCATAAAATACTTCCAGCAACTCAATATCACTTGTAATGAGTGAGATCAGATTTCCCTTGTCCTTGCCTTCCAATTTGGCTGGAGCGAGTCTTCGCAGGGCTTGAAGCATCTTGTCACGTAGTACAGCCAGCAGCTTGAAAGCGAGATAGTGACCACTCATTTGCTCGCCATAACGGAATACCCCGCGCAGTACGGCGCAAACCACGATCGTTGTCAGCAAAAACGATAGGGTGTAGCCTGTCGTGATGCCCGTTGCTGTAAGCAGAGCCAGGGCTCCAAACACTATAATGCCAATAGCACAAACAAAACCAAGCACTCCTGTAACAATCGTGATGAGCAGCACAGGTAAAAGAGGTCCCGCCAGTACCAATAATTGGCCCATGATCCGTAATCCGTGTCTACGCATATACAGCCCCTCCTTTTCCAAACTGCTCTACCCGGTGTTGACTGAGATACATCTCCGCATAATGCCCCTGCTGGCTCAACAGCTCATGGTGCGTCCCGGATTCTGCCACCAAACCGTTTTGCAGCACATAGATACAGTCGGATTGGACTACGTTTTCCAGTCTGTGAGAGATAAGAATCACTGTTTTTTGACCTGCCAGCGCATGTATAACCTCCATAATGCCTTCCTCACTTTCACTGTCAATGTTAGAGGTGGCCTCGTCAAAAATGTAGACACGACTATCATGTAGCAATGCTCTGGCTAGTGCTAGCCTCTGGCGCTGTCCTCCTGACAGATTGGCTCCCTGCTCTTCCAGTTCTGCTTCCAGACCTCCTTCTGAGAGGATAAAATCATACAGCTTCACTTGTCGCAAAGCTTCCAGCATGTGTTGCTCATCCGCGTGCTCATTGCCCATTTTTAAATTTGCTTCCACGGTGCCTTTAAAAATATAGCTGTTAAAACCGATCCAGGTCATATGACGCATGCGGCTTTCTTCCGAAATATCGGTAAGCTCGGTTCCTCCAATCGTCAGGCTTCCTCGATACCCCTCGTGATGCCCAACAATCAATCCGGCTACCGTACTTTTACCAGAGCCTGATTCCCCAACAATGGATACAAAGCTGCCCTGGGGAATATCCATGGATACATTTCGTAAGGTATCTCTTTCGTCGTAGGCGAAACTCACCTGTTCCAGACGAATATCTGTGGTTTCTATGCTTTTTTGTCCTTGGATAAGGTCCTCTGTGCTCAACATTTGGAATATTTTGTCACTTGCAGCCATTCCGTTCATGGCGATATGAAAGTAAGAACCCAGAAGACGCAGAGGAATAAAAAATTCTGCCGACAGCAAAACAATGATGATTGCTCCTGCCAAGCCAATTCGTCCAGAAGAATATTCGCTTACCGCGACCAGTACACCCGCAGCGGCACCACCAAATGCGATAAGATCCATAATGGCCACGGAGTTAAGCTGCATAGTCAGCACTTTCATCGTCATTTTGCGAAAATCTTCAGCTGCTGTGTTCATTTCCTGATGTTTATCCTGGTCTGTTCCGTACATTTTGAGCGTAGTCAGACCTTGCACATTCTCCAAAAAGCTGTGGCCCAAATTGACGTAACTACCCCAATATTTCCGAAAAAGCTTTTTAGCCATCCTCATAATGACAATGATCGACACTGGAATTAAGGGAACGCAGATCAATAGTATAATGGCTGCTTTGAAGCTGACAAAAGAGAGGGTAATGAATAACGTTACGGGGGCAAGCAGACTGTAAAATAGCTGAGGCATATATCTACCGAAATAGGTTTCAAGCTGCTCTACCCCTTCTACAGCAACCTGAATAACCCCCGAGGTGGAGGTATGATCTGTATATGCGGGCCCTATCTTCAGCAACTTGCTGTAAATTTGCGAGCGCAGCGTTTTTTTAGCATTTACCGAAGCACGATAGGATAACATACTGGCTGCATAATTGCTCAGGCAGCGAACTGCAATAGCAGCAATAACAATGACCGTCATAGATAGAATCAGCTTGCGAGTCACTTGTCCTTCCCATGCCTGCTGCATAACAAAGGCCATAGACAACACAGCGGCTATACTCCCCAAAAGACCGATCCACTGCACAAGCACACCCCATACGATATATTTTCGAGAATGTTCCACTAGACCGAGCAGACGGCTGTCGACCATTTTAGACTTTTTTTTTGGAGTAGGTGCAGGTGAAGATGATGGTGTTATTTTTGCTGCAGCGTTTCTCACTGTTCCGATTCGGAATATAAAGTAATAATATTTAAAAAGGATGACCAAGACGATGAGCGTTTTGCCCCACACATTAGGGGTGAAAATAAAGCCTATAATCAGCATCGTTGACGCTAAGCCCAATGTCGTGATTTTCGTAGACAGCTTCAACGACCTTGTTTGAACAAAACTCTCTAGATGCTTTTGGTACAGAGAGGTATTCGAAAACCACTGGTGAATCCTTTCGGACCCCCGCATAAAGAAAAAGGTCGCGAGCAGCAGAAACGGTGTAGTCGGTAGCAACGGTAGCACTACACCAATAACTCCAAGCGCTAAAAATAAAAACCCTAAGGTAATATAGATCGGTTTCACTATAATCCTCCCTAATAGTTATAATAGTAATGGTTTCATTTTATAGATAATGATAATCATTATCAATATAAACAATTTAAGCAGGTTGTTATGTGATGTAAATCACGCATATAAAAATCCTCTTGAAGCACATCTCTACAGAACACGCTAGTGTTGATGTGGATGCTTTGTCTTCAAGAGGATTATCGAAATTTAATGTTAGTAATCCGTTGTTTTATGAATTTATAATATCATATTGCTCCAATATCTGCCGATGTAACGGGTGGTCTGCGGTTATGGAAGTATAACGCGTCAGCGCCACACCCAGCCCTTCGTTGCGGATCACCTGCTGAAGCTCGACTGCCTCGGGGTCTTCCGTAATATCAAATTTACAGGCAGCAGCCATTCCTAACGCCAGATGATCCGTCGGAATGCCATACTCCTGCGCTTGGAGCGCGGGACGTACAAGACGGTCATTGGGAGACAGCTTGCGTAATGGTGAACGTCCGACCCGAGTAACATCGTCTATTAGATTAGGGTTGCGGAAGCGATCCAAAATTTTAGAGATGTACTTCCTATGCTCCTCTTGATCCAAACCGAAGCGCTTCACAAGCACCGCTCCCGTTTCCTCCAGTGACCCTTGTATCGAATCCACCACCTTGCTATCCTTCATGGCCTCCTGAATGGTAGCATAACCTGCGGTATAACCAAGATAAGCTGCCACGCAATGTCCCGTATTTACCGTGAACAGCTTTCGTTCAATGTAAGGCTCTAGATCCTGCACGTACAGGATACCTTCGATTTCTTCATGCTCAGATGCCATTTGCGAACGATCCACCACCCACTCATAAAAAGGCTCTACCTGCACATGTAACGGGTCCTCGTGTTGCTGGATCGGCACAATCCGGTCTACGGCAGCATTTGGAAAATACACCGAAGCCTCAGCCTTGGCACGGGTCGCCTCATCCAATAGCGCAAAAACATGCTCTTTCAGTTGCGCACTGCCTCCGATTGCATTTTCACAGGCAATCACATGCAGCGGCCTCGCTCCTCGCTCTACCCGCCGCTTGATGCCCTCCGCAATGCCTGCTGCAATGTGCTTGAGGATGCTGACACCTACTGCGGTCGTTACCAGATCAGCGTGGTCTACCGCATCGGCTACAGCCGCTGCATCCTTGCCGTCAATCGCCGTCACATTCATGACCAGCTCCGTATCCTTTGTATCATTGGCTAACTCTACGGTGTATTGTTTACGACGGCGTAACTCGGATACAAGGGTGTCATTGACATCTGAAAAGACAACCTCATAGCCTGCACGCGACAGAATCAATCCGATAAAGCCGCGACCGATATTTCCTGCTCCAAAGTGGACGGCTCTCATAGCTCCAGCTCACTTTCGAACAGATCTATAATTTCCTGTGGGGTCACCGCGTTGCGAAGTTTCTCCATGTTTTCTTCCTCTGCACACACCACAGCAATACTCGTCAAAATCTCCATATGATCGCCGCCTTGTGCTGCAATGCCGATTACCATGTATGCTTTTTCTTCCCCAAAATCTACGCCTTGCGGAAACTGAACGATGGAGATGCCTGTGGATTGAATAAGCGTCTTGGATTCCTTGGTGCCATGTGGAATAGCCAGCCCGTTCCCGATATAGGTGGACACGATCTCCTCGCGTTCCAGCATCTTGTCAATGTACTCACTTGAAATATGTCCTGCATCCAGCAGGATTTGTCCAGCCATACGAATCGCCTCATATTTGTCTTTGGCGGTTGCATTCATTTTTACTTTGTCTATCGTCATAATACTCACGGTAGGTTCCTCCCTGTCCCTAATTTACTGTGGAAAAATCCAGCTAGCTCACTCGATATATAATTGACAATATGATCCCTGCTACCGTGTTCCAGTAGCGTAACCATGTCTTCCTGCAAGAGTAATGCACTAATCTCGCTCAATACCTCCAAGCTTTCTCTCGGCAGCTCACGAGGTCCCAACATGAGCAGCACGCATTCTACCTGTTCGCCTGTATCCGCCAACAGCGGCTCTGCCAGCTTATACAAGGTAAGCGAAGGTTTGCGAATATAGTGGCTACGCGTATGAACTAAAGCAATGGAGGTATCAGAGATCACCTGACTACCTTGGCGCTCTCTTTCCATGAGTTGTGCAGCAACCGCAGAAGGCTCTGTAACATTCCCCCGCCCCGCCTCCAACATGCATATAGCCTCTACGGTCGCCGCCATATCCATGCCCTGATTTTCCAGCGGGTACACTTGAAATTGCTGTACAATGTGTACAATTTCATCGAGACTTTTCCGCAGACCGGTAAGCCACTCCATGTCCTGACCGGGCTGAACGACGTGTTCCTGCTGATGGTCATCAGGATGATTGAGTGTAATATGCTGGATAAATTGACGCAGGCGATCACTCTCCTCCTGCGTCAGCAGCGGGCTGATCTTAAGATAGCGATCTGGTTCAAGCGGTAGCTCTACTGTCGAAATGATCAGATCATAATCCTCCTTGGGGATCCGCGCCGCCTCGTACCATGAGGCCCTATCCACAATTTTGATCTGTGGCAGCTCTTTGGCGAGCCTTGTTGCCAGAAGTCTGGATGAACCAATGCCGCTCGTGCAGACTACGATGGCCCGCACCTCCCGCCGCAATTGTCGCAGCCGCTCCAGCGAAGCGCCGAAATGCATGACGAGAAATCCGATCTCTTCATCAGGGACTTTCATTTCTGTCATGTCCGCCGCAGCCTTTTTCACTGAGTCGAATAAGCTGCTGTAATCCTTGCGGATTTGCTGAAGGAGGGGATTACGAATCGACTTGCCTTCCTTCAAACGTTTGAATACCGGAGCCATATGGGCAATCAGTCCTTCACGCAGAACACGGTCCTCTTCCAATGGCGTGCCTGTTTCTTCCTCCACACGACGAATCAACTCATGAACCGACTCCAGCAGTACAAGATCATCGAGCGGCAGCAGCCGGGTAGAATGATCCTCGGCATCACGGAACAGCAGCCTGAAATAAGATCGTTCCGGGTCCGGAAAGTTAATATCCAGCGCCGCTGACAATTCTGCGCATATGCGTTCTACCATAGCTGTACGCAGCATGATATTCTCATCCGAATCTGTTTTTAAATAGGAGAGAAGAGGATCCATAACATACCCGAGTC
The DNA here is from genome assembly GCF_053570945.1 of Paenibacillus sp. CMM36. NCBI lineage: Bacteria > Bacillati > Bacillota > Bacilli > Caryophanales > Paenibacillaceae > Paenibacillus > Paenibacillus sp. CMM36. Next base: position 147,441 of record NZ_JBSEDY010000007.1, on the reverse strand, counting down.
GTAGACGTGCCAGCGAAACGCAAATCTGAATCAGCAACTCCATATATTTGCTTTCCACCATGTTTTCCAGCCACTTTTCATGGGGCTGCCAGAGGGCCTTTTCCACGATCAGCAAGTTCCCTCTGCCAATCATCTCCAGCAATTTGTCGGAGACACGAGTCACAGAACGAACCTCTCCCTGGCTGGAAAACAGATCAGATTCATCCAAATGTTCGAGGGCCAGCTCGGAAATCGCCCGTCTTTTGTCTATCTCCCGTCCGGTAATCTCGACACCATATCCCCGTCTGCGGACAAGCACGAGCCCTCGATCTCCGATCCAGTCTTGTAATTCGTCCAGATCATGACTGACCGTAGTTACCGTGACTTTCAGATCTGAAGCCAGCGCCAGCAGCTTGATCGGCTCCCGTGTATCCAGCAGCATGCAGAGAACCACGATCTTTCTCTCCTCAGCCGAATATTCGTCTGGATTCGTATACAGCAATTGCTTTCGCAGGCATACAAGCTGAGCTGGGTCTGCATCTATACAGATACCAATCCCTGACTTTTTCTCCAGCTTCACCTCATGAGTTGCCAGCCAATGCTCGACTGCGCCCAGTTCCCGATGAACCGTCCTTGTGCTGACATTGATCTTCGTGGCAATTTCCCCGGCAGTAACCTCTTTGGACTGCTCCAGAAGATATTCCACGATGTCACGTTGTCGTTTCGTAATATTCATAAGCGCATACCGTTCCTTCCCAAGCTCATCCCTCCAGCAGGAGACGTACACTGCATACAGTCCGCCTGACTATGACGGGGATTAAGAATCGGATTTCAGACGTTCAACCAGCGCTTCGTATTCAGGACTCTTCAGAAAATTGTCAATGGAAATGTGTTCAGCATTCGGGACTACTGTTTTAGCCCGGTCTGTCAACGTTTTTTGCGTAATGACAATATCCGCATCCTGTGGAATTTCACTGATTGCCGTATTCGTAACTGTTACGCCTACGCCCGCCTGCTTCATTTTTTTGCGTAAAATCGAGGCACCCATCGCGCTTGAACCCATACCTGCATCACAGGAAAAGACAATCTTGTTCACTTCGGATTTATCCTTGAGCGTTCGATCTGCGACAATCTCGGCAGCACGATCAGATTCGTGGTTATCTTCCATTACAGTGGCGTTAGCACTGGCACTCTTGCTTTGATTTTTCATATCTTTCAGGCGAGATGCAGCTTCCTCCAGCCCCTCTTCTTGTTGCTTACCTGTCTTGAGTAACACTGCTGCAACAGCAAAGGATACGACCGCAGCAGCGATCACCCCGCTCAGCATTGGCAAATATCCACCTTTTGGCGTCATTAGAAAATAGGCGATGATACTACCCGGTGAAGGAGCAGCAACCAGTCCGGCACCTGTCAACATGAAACAGAAGGTTCCCACAACACCGCCAGCTATAGCTGCAAGAATCAGAATCGGCTTCATCAAAATATAAGGGAAATAAATTTCATGAATCCCGCCGAAAAAATGAATGATGACTGCGCCAGGAGCTGACGACTTCGCAGAGCCTTTGCCGAACAGACAGTAGGCCAGCAAAATACCAAGCCCCGGCCCAGGGTTGGATTCCAGCATGAACAGTACGGATTTGCCTGTTCTTGCAGCTTCCTCCAACGCAATCGGACTCAATACTCCGTGATTCAGCGCGTTGTTTAAAAATAATACTTTTCCGGGCTCAATAATGAGGTTGACAAGCGGCAATAGCCCCGCGTTCACGAGGAACTGTACCCCTGCCGACAACACTTGACTGATCATTTGTACAACCGGGCCGATCGCCACATGGGCAAGCAGTGCTAGAATGGCACCGATAATCCCGGCCGAAAAATTATTGACCAGCATTTCAAAGCCTGATCTGACTTTGCCTTCAATGGCCTTGTCGAACTTCTTCAATATCCACGCAGCCAGCGGACCAGCTACCATCGCGCCCAGGAACATCGGGATATCGGCTCCTACTATGACACCCATCGTCATGATGGCACCGATCACACCTCCACGCTGTCCGTGAATCATCGTGCCCCCTGTATAACCAATCAGCAGCGGCAACAAATAATTTTTCATCGGATCAACCAACTGTGCAAAACCTTCGTTCGGGAACCATCCGGTCGGAATAAAGAGTGCCGTAATCAACCCCCACGCAATAAAGGCTCCCATATTGGGCATAACCATACCGCTAAGAAAACGGCCAAAACGCTGTACGGCGACACGAGTGCCTCCTTTTGAACTTGGCTTTGCGTCCAATGTACTCATATTCAAATCCTCCTTGTAGGTAAGCATCACTACCTTTTCTTAAAATTCATACTAAATGACAGCGCTATCTTCATCAACGAAATGAAAACGTACTTTCGTCATGAACGTTGATGACAACATTTAAATTTAAATTATCCAGGAAGATATTATACCTGCATAATTCTTCTTAATATGACCTGTAGCTATAGAAATTAGTCGAAAAACCGCGCTGGATTATGTATGATTCCTATATGGGGACAACCCACTATATCAGAACAACACACGTAATTACGTTTTCATAAAAAAGACAAAAAAATAGCCGCTACGTCAAATCATAGCGACTATTTTATACAAAAATCGAGCAAACTAACGATGCTCTTATTCAATTAAAAATCAATATAAAATTCCGAATAACACGCTATTATTTCATGCTGCATTGCTCTATTTATTACTCCGAAATCAACTGCTCATACTGATCCGCCGACAGTAGTTTGCCCAATGATTCCTCCACATCTTTATCCATCTCTACTTCTACCATCCAACCTTTGTCATATGGAGATTCATTCACTAGCTCAGGTGTACCTTCCAGCGCTTCATTCACTTTTAATATGGTTCCCGTCACCGGAGCAAAAAGGTCGGATACCGTCTTCACCGATTCAATCGTACCGATCTCCGCTCCCTGCTCAATCGTTACTCCCGCCTCAGGTAATTCTACAAAAACAATATCACCCAGTTGGTGCTGTGCAAAGTCTGTAATACCAATCCGCACCGTTCCATTCTCTGTCCGCTGAACCCACTCATGTTCGTCTGTATACCAAAGTTGCTGCTTCACTTCACCCATTCTGTTCCCCTCACTTCCATATGAATAAAATCGCATTTGCTCACCTGTATTAGACAGGTTAAGATTATGACAATAAGAACACTCATGTCAATAATACTAACAAAAATACTTCATATTACCTCCTATAGTGCTCTATATAAAAATATAATAATTTATAACAAACGCTTACATATCCTTATTTATATATTAAATGTTTTTTCTATTGTTTTTGATGACATTTTTATTGACATTTTGAATGAATTTGCGTATTAATGGGTTATAGCAAATACTTTGGGAAACACCCGACAACTGCAAACGCGGATGAACGCAGAGGGAGAGACTGCCAAAAAGATTCGCATAGCTGTTGCCGCTTGTGAGACAGTTGTGCACGCGAATCGGATCAAGTTGTTATCTGCAAAGCCAGGTAATATACTGCTGATCCCGAAGGTAGCGCCGAAGGAGTAAGCCTGCATTGCAGGTGAATCTCTCAGGCAAAAGGACCTCTGCCGGACGCATCTCTGGAGAGCATTCGCTATTGGAGCGGATCACCCAAGAGGAAACCCGGTACATACCGGGGTAACTTTCTGGTATCAAGGACAGAGCTGAAAAAAGAGTATAGACTGCTGTCTATACGTTTTTTTCGGCCTGTCTTTTTTGTTTAGCCGATTACACCGGATAGGAGTGGAAACATGACTAATTTGCGAAAAACACCGCTATATTCATCCTACGGGACGCAGTCTGGGGTTCGTTGTATTGACTTTGGAGGCTGGGAGCTCCCCGTTCAGTTTAGCGGCATTCAAAAGGAGCATGAGGCCGTCCGGCAACGTGCGGGTTTATTCGATGTATCGCATATGGGTGAGTTTTTGGTTGAAGGCAAAGAGGCCGAAGCTTTTCTACAAAGGGTGACCACGAATGATGTCAGCCAGTTGGAACCAGGTCAGGCACAATATTCACTCCTGTGTTACCCCGATGGAGGTGTAGTAGACGACCTGCTTGTTTACTGCAAAGGACCGGAACGCTACATGCTCGTTGTGAACGCCTCCAACATTGATAAGGATTGGGATTGGTTACTTCGTCATGTGCCTGCATCCGTTCACATGGAGAATGTGTCTGATGCAATAGCATTGCTGGCATTGCAGGGACCGGAAGCAGCACGTATTGCCGCAGCCGTGGCAGATACGGATATTACGAATCTGGCATCTTTCCACTTTCATGAGAACGTGCCATTGTTCGGAGCAAAAGCACTCGTCTCACGAACCGGATATACGGGCGAAGACGGTTTTGAATTTTACGTACCTGCCGCGGAAGCACCCGCCGTATGGGAGGGTTTGCTTCGTTCCGGTGAGTCGTATGGGCTGATTCCCGCTGGACTTGGTGCTCGGGATACACTACGCTTTGAGGCTCGGTTGCCGCTATACGGACAGGAGTTATCTGCCACAATTTCACCACTCGAAGCCGGTCTGGGTTTCTTCGTCAAGCTGAATAAAGGAGATTTTATCGGTAGAGAAGCACTTCAGCGTCAAAAAGAACAAGGGGTTCCTCGTAAATTGATCGGGCTAGAAATGATGGACCGCGGTATCCCACGCGCCCATTATCCGGTATTCGCAGAAGGACAACACATCGGTGAGGTCACAACGGGGACTCAGTCGCCCTCCTTGAAGCGTAATCTGGGCCTCGCCTTGGTGGACAGTCGTTTTAGCGCCCTCTCCACACCACTGGAGGTTGAGATTCGTGGCAAACGCCTGCGTGCCGAGGTGGTGGCAGCCCCCTTTTATAAGCGCCCACGCTGATCTTAAACTCTCCTTATTTCTATAAAGCAAACATGTCAGATATGTATTTCCGGGTTTTCATCTCACACTTTTTTATTAGCTCATTTACGGATTTAAAATTTTGCTTTTCGAAAGGAGCCAGAACCTATGAAGCAGCATCGTTATCTCCCTATGACTGAACAGGATCAAACCGAAATGCTGCGTGTGGTCGGTGTATCATCCATTGATGATTTATTCAGTGACATTCCAGAGGCCATTCGATATCAAGGGGAACTCCCTCTTTCTTCTCGACTCGATGAGAAAGCCTTAACCCGTCACTTGACCGAGCTGGCCGGACACAATGCCAATACAGACACACATGCCAGCTTTCTTGGCGCAGGAATTTATGATCATCATATTCCGTCCGTCATCCAGCACATCACTTCACGCTCAGAATTCTACACTGCCTACACCCCCTATCAGCCGGAAGTAAGCCAAGGCGAGCTACAAGCCATTTTCGAGTTTCAATCGTATATTTGCGAATTGACGGGCATGGCTGTAGCTAATGCCAGCATGTACGACGGAGCGACTGCACTGGCGGAAGCGGGCTCACTGTCCGCCGCAGCTACCCGCCGTAAACAGCTTATCGTATCGAGGTCCGTCCATCCAGAGGCACGTCAGGTATTGGCAACCTATGCACGCGGATTGAATTTGGACATCGTGGAGATCGGCTGTTCGGACGGTGTAACGGATGCTGATGCGTTAGCGGCGGCCGTATCGGAACAGACCGCGGCTGTTTTGGTCCAAAGCCCCAACTTTTTCGGAGCCGTGGAAAATCTACAGCCGATGGCTGACCTCATCCATGCACACAAAGGTCTTTTGGTCGTCAGTGCCAACCCACTGGCACTTGGCTTGCTGGAGACACCCGGCAAACAGGGCGCGGATATTGTGGTAGGAGACGCGCAGCCACTTGGCATCTCCTCTTCTCTCGGCGGTCCGACCTGTGGATACTTTGCCGTTTCTCAGGCACATATGCGCCGTATCCCCGGCCGTATTGTGGGTCAGACCACTGATCGCAATGGTAAACGCGGCTTCGTGCTGACCTTGCAAGCGCGCGAACAGCATATCCGCCGCGAAAAGGCCACCTCTAACATTTGTTCCAATCAAGCGTTGCTAGCTTTATCTGCATCTGTGTACTTGTCCGTCATGGGGAGACAGGGCATCCAGGAAGTAGCCGAGCTGAATTTGCATAAAAGCCGCTATGCGTTAGAACAATTGCTGAGCTTGAAAGGCGTAACTGCCTCATTTCACGCACCGACCTTTAACGAGTTTGCCCTTAGGCTGCCTGAAGGTACGGATGTGAGCAAACTTCAGGACAATCTGTTAGCTGCTGGATTTATCGCAGGCTATGATTTGGGCCGGGACTATCCGGAACTTGCGGGTCACATGCTGATTGCCGTGACGGAGCAAAGAACCAAAGAAGAGATCGACCAATTTGTACACACCTTGGAGGGATTGCTATGACACACACCGGACCGGACCAGAAACAAGAGCTGTTGAAGGAACACGATCAAGCGCTCATTTTTGAATTGAGCCGTCCGGGTCGCATCGCTTATTCCCTTCCCGAGTGCGACGTTCCTCGTCGCCCGGTGGCAGAGCTTTTGCCGGATTATGCGCTGCGCAGCGAACCTGCGGCATTACCCGAGGTATACGAAGTAGATGTTATTCGCCATTATACCGCCCTGTCCCAGCGCAACTTCGGCGTCGACAACGGATTTTATCCGCTTGGCTCGTGTACGATGAAATACAATCCAAAAGTGAATGAGGATGTCGCCCGTTACGCAGGCTTCGCTAAAATTCATCCATATCAGCCGGAGAATAGCATCCAGGGGGCTATGGAGCTGCTGCATACGCTCCAAAACGATCTGGCTGCGTTGACCGGCATGGATGCCGTCACGCTCCAGCCCGCTGCTGGCGCCCATGGCGAATGGACCGGGCTGATGATGATTCGCTCGTACCACGAGGCACGTGGTGAGCGACGTACCAAGGTGCTCGTGCCGGATTCCTCGCACGGTACGAACCCCGCCAGTGCAACCGTCGCGGGCTTCGAAACAATCACCCTTCCCTCCACCCCTGAGGGGCTGGTGGATCTGGACGCGCTCCGCCAAGCGGTAGGCAACGACACCGCTGCGCTCATGCTGACCAATCCGAACACGCTGGGCTTGTTCGAGAAGCAAATTACTGACATTGCCGCGATCGTGCATGACGCAGGTGGTCTGCTCTACTATGACGGGGCAAACTCCAACGCCATCATGGGGATTACCCGCCCCGGGGACATGGGCTTCGATGTGGTGCATCTCAATTTGCACAAAACGATGAGTACTCCGCACGGTGGAGGCGGCCCTGGCGCTGGACCCGTCGGCGTAAAGCAGCGGCTGATACCCTATTTGCCCAAGCCGTTTGTCGTACGTGATCCGCAGGGTGTGTACCGCTGGGATCGGGAGCAGGGAGATTCTATTGGGCGGGTCAAAGCCTTTTACGGAAACTTCGGCATTCTCGTCCGAGCCTATGCCTATATCCGCAGCTACGGTCCTGATGGCTTGAAGCGAGTGTCCGAATGCGCTGTACTCAATGCCAATTATATGATGCATCGGCTCGCTCCACATTTTGATCTGCCCTACCCTGGACATTGCAAACACGAATTCGTGATGTCGGGGCGAGGCTTGAAAAAATTTGGAGTGCGCACGCTTGATGTAGCCAAACGGCTGCTTGATTTCGGCTACCATCCACCTACAATTTACTTTCCGCTGAATGTAGAGGAGTGCATCATGATCGAGCCCACGGAAACGGAAAGTAAGGAAACACTTGATGCTTTTGTCGACACTATGATTCATATTGCGCGGGAAGCAGAAGAGAACCCTGAGCTGGTGCTCAATGCACCATATACTACTCCAGTCACACGATTGGACGAAACTACCGCAGCCCGCAAACCTGTACTGAATTGCTCATGCAGTTAAAACAAATTCTACTTAAAGCATGCAAAAAAGCCGGTATCTAATTAGATACCGGCTGCTGTATGTACACAGCAATTTTTTGTTGGAAAAAGATATAACCTTTGAAATGTAATACCCTTCCTTAGCCTTCGATGCTTTGAACCAATTCAACAACCTGTTCTGCTGTTTGCATGTCCAGAGCTTTTGTAGCCAGTTTTTCCATGTCCGCACGGGACAACTTGGAAATTTGACTACGTGCTGGCAGAATGGAAGTGGCGCTCATACTGAACTCATCAAGTCCGAGACCCAGCAGCAACGGAATTGCTGTTGTATCTCCTGCCATTTCGCCACACATACCAACCCAACGTCCTTCACGGTGAGCAGCATCAATAACCATTTTCACCAGACGCAGAATGGATGGATTGTATGGTTGATACAGGTAAGAAACCCGCTCGTTCATGCGATCCGCTGCCATTGTGTATTGAATCAGATCGTTTGTACCGATACTGAAGAAATCTACTTCTTTTGCGAATTGGTCAGCCAATACCGCTGTAGAAGGAATTTCTACCATGATGCCCAGTTGAATTTCTTCGGATACGGATACACCCTCAGCTACCAACTTTTCCTTTTCTTCCAACAAAACAGCTTTAGCTTCACGGAATTCGTTCAGCGTAGCAATCATTGGGAACATGATGCGCAAGTTACCATGCACACTCGCACGCAACAAAGCACGCAATTGAGTGCGGAAAATATCCTGGCGATCCAGACACAGGCGAATAGCACGGAATCCGAGGAACGGATTCATTTCTTTCGGCAGGTCCAGATAAGGAAGTTCTTTGTCACCACCGATATCCAAAGTACGGACTACAACCGGTTTACCTTCCATTCTTTCCAGAACGGTTTTGTACGCTGTATACTGTACTTCTTCGGATGGAAGCTTATCGCGTCCCATGTACAAGAACTCCGTACGGTACAAGCCAACGCCTTCACCACCGTTGTCCAGGACACCAGCTACATCATTAGGCGTACCAATATTGGCTGCCAGTTCGACATGGACACCATCGACAGAAACCGTAGCTTCGCCGCGCAGCTTGCGCCACTCTTCGCGTTGCTTGTCGTATGCCACTTGTTTAGCACGGTATTCTGCAACAATCTCTTCGGTAGGGTTCACGAATACGTGACCATCCAAACCATCAACGATAATCAAATCGCCGCTTTTAGCTTGAGACAATATATTTTTCGTTCCCACAACTGCAGGAATTTCAAGTGAGCGAGCCATAATAGCCGAATGCGAAGTACGTCCGCCGATATTCGTTGCAAAACCTTTAACAAATTCACGGTTCAGCTGAGCTGTGTCGGAAGGTGTCAAATCTTCTGCAAGCACAATCGTTTCTTCGGCAATTTCTGCAGGACTAACAAAATGAACACCAAGCAGGTGATTCAGGATCCGCTTGGTTACATCACGCATGTCCGATGCGCGTTCTTGCAAATAGGCACTTTTCATGTTTTCAAACATGGAAATGAACTGTGTAGCTACTTCATTCAAAGCATAGTCAGCATTAAGCTGCTCGTCTCTGATTTTAGCTTTAACCGGATCGATCAATTCAGGGTCATTCAAAATGAGCAGGTGAGATGCAAAAATTTCTGCTTTTTTCTCTCCCAGTTCCTTAAGCGTTTTCTCCTTAATCGATTCCAATTCGGTTTGAGATTGTGCCAAAGCCGCATCCAATCTTGCGATTTCAGCTTCAACATCACCAACCGCGCGTCTCTCTACAGCGTAATTCGGATGCTCCAAGATAAACGCCCGGGCAATGGCTATGCCTGCCGAAGCGGCAATCCCAGAAATCTTAAGCATGAACTTCGCCCAGCCCTTCGTTGACGATTACATTTTCAAGAGCTTTCAGTGCTTCGGCAGCTTCAGCGCCTTCGCAGATAATGTTAATAGTATCGCCTTGTTCCAGACCCAGAGACAATACACCCAGAATGGATTTCAAAGTTACTTTTTTACCGTTAGCTTCGGCAAAAGATTCAGCACCGCTGAATTTGTTAGCTGTATTTACCAGCGCAGTTGCAGGACGTGCATGGATACCGTCTTCATCCGTAATTCTAAAAGTTGTTTGCATAATTTGTTCCTCCCACTTTCCTAAAGATAATATTTGTTTACACGCAGTATACCGAATAATTGATCAGACGGCCTAAGCCGCCTAATCAACTAATCCGAAACACATAGAGTTTATTTTATCGTAATTATACCATCTTCGCCAGCCTTCAATACTCCAGTTTTGTTTAAAGTTACCGAAGAACCTTCAGGAAGGTTAGTAAAAATGACAGGTGAGATGATGGATTTAGCGTTTGCCTTCACGTATTCCAGGTCTACTTTCATAATAGGCTGGCCAGCTGACACAAGATCGCCTTCGTTCACCAAAACGTCAAATCCTTGACCTTTAAGCTTCACTGTATTCACCCCGATATGAACAAGCACTTCTTTACCGCCATCGGATTGGATACCAACCGCATGCTTGCTCGGGAATACATTGAATACTTTGCCGTAAACAGGGGACACAATCGTTCCATCATTTGGCACGACCGCAAAGCCGTCACCTGTCATACGTTCTGCAAATACCGGATCGGGAACCGTCGAGATATCAACCAATTCGCCGTTAACAGGCATTACAATATCTTCTACAATAATGGTTTGTTGTTCTTCTCCAGCTTCCTTCTCCTCTTGTGGAGCAGGTTGCGCCGGAGCTGGTGCAGGTGTACGTCCAGCCATGATATCAGCCATTTGAGATTTAATGGTGTCGGAACGTGTGCCGAAAATTGCCTGTACATTGTTACCGACTTCAAGGACACCCGATGCGCCAAGTTGTTTCAGACGAGCTTTGTCAACGTTTGATTTCTCATTAACCTCGATCCGAAGACGTGTGATACAAGCATCCAGATGCTTGATATTCGATGAACCGCCGAAAGCTGCCAAAATGTTGTGTGGGAGCTCATCACTACTACCAGTTGCTGCGCCATCCACATTTTCTGTGGCTTCTTCACGCCCTGGTGTTTTCAAGTTGAATTTCCGTATGATGAATCGGAATCCGAAGTAATAAATAACTGCCAAAATCAGACCGACGATGATTACATACCACCAAGGCGTACGGGTTGGAATAATCCCGAAAATCAGGAAGTCAATAAATCCGCCTGAGAAGGTCATACCGATTTTGACATGTAAAATTTGCATGGTCATAAATGACAGACCTGCGAATATACAGTGTACTGCAAACAGCAGTGGAGCTACGAACAGGAAGGAAAATTCCAGTGGCTCCGTAATACCTGTCAAGAACGAAGTCAATGCTGCTGAACCCATAATACCTGCTACATATTTTTTGTGTTCTGGTCTTGCTTCATGGTACATCGCAAGCGCTGCTGCTGGCAAACCGAACATCATGAATGGGAATTTACCCACTTGGAACGTACTTGCTGTCAAAGCCACTCCGTCGCGAAGCTGGCTGAAGAAGATCTGCTGGTCACCGTGAACGGTTTGACCTGCTTTGTTAACATATTCACCAAACTCAAACCAGAACGGTGAATACCAAATGTGATGCAAACCAAATGGAATCAGCGCGCGTTCGATAACCCCGAACAGGAACGCCGACAAAGTCGGGTTGGAATACACCATAAAGTGAGATACTGCGTTAAGTCCTTGTTGAACTGGAGGCCAGATCAGAACCAGTGCTAGTCCGACAATAAGTGAGGATACCGCCGTTGCAATTGGAACGAAACGCTTACCCGCGAAAAAGCCCAGATACGAAGGAAGCTCAATTTTGAAAAAGCGGTTGTACATGGCTGCGGCCAGTATACCGATGATTATCCCGCCGAACACCCCGGTTTGAAGCGTTGGAATTCCCAACACGTTCGCATAACCCGGTATTTTTTGAGCAATCAGACCAGGTGTGACACCCACGGCTGTACCCAGAGTAATGTTCATAACGAGGTAACCGATGATGGCAGCCAAACCTGCTACACCTTCACCGCCCGCCAGACCGACGGCTACGCCGACTGCGAACAACAGTGCCAGATTATCAAAAACGATTTGTCCGGCATTCATCATGATCGTCGCAACCGATTGAACCCAGCCCGCATTTAATGCCGGAATGTACTGGAGAAAATCAGGATTGACCAGCATGTTACCGATACCCAATAAAAGCCCCGCAGCTGGCAAAATCGCTACAGGAAGCATTAATGCTTTACCGACACGCTGTAAAACGCCGAAAAGCTTTTTAAACATACCTTCCACATCCTTCTCTGAAATTTAGAACAGAGGCAAAACAACAAAAAAGGCATGAGCCGATTTAAGTATGTTTGAAAACAACCTTGGGATATAGCTTACCCCAGTAGGCTGTAAACAATCATAACTTAAAGCAACTCATGCCTGATCGAATCAGTAACACGTTAAATGTTCAGTTGTTGTCTTCCTCATTGCAGAATTGATTATAGCACCCCGCTAAATGCGAGGCAATACTTTTTTATTCCGGTTTTATCACTTTTTGTTGCTCCCCCTGCTCTTTGCGTTGGGACAACCGCTGCAGATGCATTGTCAAATAACTAACCTCAGCCGGATAAACAGGTTTACGTAGCCTTTTTTCCATAATCTTCGTCAGTTTCCAGGACAGCATATACATTTCTGGATATTCTTCATTCAAAAGCTTGTCCAATCGATAAATTTCCTGCACAATCTCTCCCCGGCGCACACGTTCAATCGCAAACCTCAGATGAGTCAGCAGTCGAGAATAATCAAGGGATTGGAGAGGAATTCGATAATCCAGTGTCGTCTCGACAACCTGAACCATATCAGCAATCAGACGAGAATCCTTCCTAACCTCGGAAATATGCTGGTTTGTCATGGCGCTATAAATATGCAGGGCCACGAATCCGATTTCATCTTCTCCCAGATCTACATTCATCTTATCCCTGATTAAAGCAACAGCCTGCTCAGCCATCTTGTATTCCTGAGGATATATTTCCCTAGTCTCATACAAAAACGGATTATGAATCGTAATTCCCTGTTTATGACGGTTGATGGAAAAAGCGATATGGTCAGTTAAAGCAATCAGAATGTGCTCATTTAGAGGCTTCTTTGCTTGAAGCTGAACAAGATGAAGCACCTCACCGATGACCTCGATGAGCTTTTCATCCAGCTCAGGAAGCAACCGTTTGTATTGCTCCTGTTCTTCATGGCTTTTTAATATAAATAATTTTTCAACTGAATCCAACGGCATAAGATCGCCGGGTCTGCGATTGAAACCGATTCCTTTTCCAATCACGACAACCTCATCATGCTCGGGGTGCATTCCTATAATCACATTGTTATTCAGCGCTTTGGCCACTTTTAGGCTGCTCACATCCGCACCTCTTTTATCAGAACCTTGATCCTAAGAATTATAGCATGAAGCTCAGAGGAATCCACGTTAAAGTACCAAATATTCGGCTAAAGGTCAATAAAAAGAAAACGCTTTTCATCACATTGCCGGAAAATGCTGTGATGAAAAGCGGTCTTTTGGTTAGGGATAGAAGCTCCCAAAGACTTATCGTTATTCTTTATCTGTTAGTGCTGCCTCCACCGAGGCTGGAAGAGGCTGCTTGTTCGCTTCACCGGAGGACGGCACGGAATGAAGGCCTTTTTTCCCAGTGGTCAGCCCCTTGATTAACTGCTCCACATCAATACCAGATACACTTTTCAGCATCTCGGGCGCCGTAGCCATCAATTCGGTGACATAATTGCTGACACGCGCTGCTCCTTCTCCTTTTCCCGTATCAACTACGGTGAGTTTATCGATGGACGCAATCGGTTCGGCAATACGTCCAGCCAGCTCAGGCAGCATTTTTACGATAATATCGAGCACGGCAGCCTCTCCAAACTTCTGGAACGCCTCCGCCAGTTTTTCCTTGGCCTCCGCTTCTGCAAGTCCACGCAAACGGATGACATCTGCGTCTGCCGTACCTTTGGCGCGTTCGGCATCCGCTTCTGCTTGCCCGTTTAGACGTTTTTGTTCAGCTGACGCTTTAGCCTGTGTCTCAATCGAGTATTGCAGTGATTCAGCCTCACGCATTTTACGCGATTTATCTGCTTCCGCCGCTTGTTCGACCGCATACCGATCGGCTTCTGCCTTCTTTTTCACTTCCGCATCATATTGCTTTTCACGTACCTGTATTTCCTTGGATTGAAGGTCAATTTCCCGTTCTTTGCGCACCAGCTCGACCTTCATCTGCTCCTCGACGGCAGTCTGCTTGGCACGGGCCTCCTGGATGTGATAAGCCTGATCGGCTTCTGCCTTCGCTGTATCCTGTTCTTTTTTAAACGAAGCCACTTTCAGTTCTTTCTCTTTGGCTGCCTCGGCAATGTTGGTATCTCGCAGCAGTTCGGCCTTCTGGCCTTCCTGTTCCGCACGCGCCTTCTGAATCCGGGCATCCCGCACAGCTTCGGCTTCCGCAATCTCAGCATCCCGTTTCACAGCGGCAATTCTCGGCTTACCAAGCGCATCCAGATATCCGTGCTTATCACGCACATCTTTGATGGTGAATGAAACAATTTGCAAGCCCATTTTTTTTAGATCACGAGCAGCCACGCCCTGTACTTCCTGCGCAAACCGATCCCGATTACGATATACTTCCTCCACTGTCATCGAGCCGAGGATTGCGCGTAAATGCCCTTCCAGCACTTCCTGAGCCTCTCCCCTAAGAGCCTCCAGTGGCTTCCCGATGAACTGCTCGGCTGCTGTAGCCACATCTTCAATAGAACTGCCGACCTTGATGATCGCCACACCATCCGCAATCACGGGAACTCCTTGCTCCGTATACACTTCCGGTGTGGTTACGTCCAGTTTATGGGACAACAGAGAGATGAATTCGGACTGCTGGAAAATAGGCCAAATGAAGGCCCCCCCGCCGCGTACAATTTTAATTTTACGTCCAGAGTCATCCTCGGAAATATTTTTATTTCCCAGAAAAGAACCCGTCACGATCATCCCTTCATCCGGCCCTACCGTTTTGTAGCGGGCCCAAAAAGCGATCCCTAATATGACGATAACGATAACAACAATCCCAGGGACCAGCACAATATCTTGCAAATTTGACACTCCCGATCACGCTCCCTTCAAGTTAAGCGATTGCGCCGTCTAGGTGTCCAGGTACGCTACGCGGACGACGCCCTCTGCGACCTCAACCACGACGATACGGGTTCCCGCAGCAAGCGGTTTGTGATCAAAGCTCGATGCTGTATGTATGGTGTTGCCTGCACCCAAGCGGATCATAACCTCCCCGTAACCAACCTCAGGAACAGGAATGGTGACCTCACCAATCCGGCCAGTCAGCTCACGCATGGAGAAGCCGCTGGATACCTCCGAATTCGCCATGGGTTTGATAAACGCAAAGAACACGAGTATTCCGATGACAAACGAAATCCCTAAAGCAAGCACGACGACCCATCCCGTGCTCAGCCCGGTATACTTTGTCAGCAGTACTCCAGCTCCGCCAAAAGCGGTCATGGCTCCAAGTAAAACGACAGGTCTGAACCAATCAAGGCCCGGCAGCTCCAATGCACCATCCAGCCAACTACCGAGTACATCCCCGATCAGCACACTGACCACGGTAAAGATAGCGCCCCCTGCCAATAGCCACCAAAATATGGTTTCCATGCGACTCCTCCTTCCATGTACCTTTTCAGTCTGGTTTCCAGTCTATAACTATGTTTACGTATTCAACCTAAAAAAGTTTCAAAATTTTCCTCCAATATCCCAAATCAAACCCAAAAAAGCACGTTCGTACGTCTAATGACGCACAAACGTGCTTTAAATGATACAAATGTCGTTTTACAGGGATGCTTTGTAAATTTCGACTACATCTTCGCGATTGAGCTTGTTAAAGCCACCAAAAGATCCGAATTTCACAGCTTTATCAGCCATAACATCGATTTTGGACGCATCAATCTCGTAATCAGCCAGACGGCTTGGTGCACCAATCGAGTTCCAGAAATCACGCAACGCCTGAATACCTTCCAGCGCCACTTCCTCATCACTCTTGCCTTCTGGGTTTACATGGAACACATTGACAGCCAGTTGTTTGAAGCGTTCAGGCTTCACATGCAGATTGTGTTTCATCCAGTTCGGGAACAGAATAGCCAGTCCTCCACCATGTGGAATATCATAAACAGCAGACACCGCATGCTCGATATTGTGAGTAGCCCAGTCACCTGTCAGCCCCATGTTCAGGAAGCCGTTCAGCGCCATCGTACCACAATACATAATTGTTTCACGCAGCTCGTAGTTTTCCAGATCGTTGACCAGACCTGGAGCCGCGTCCATTACCGTACGCAAAATCGTTTCGCACCAGCCAAGTTGGACCGGAGTATTGGATTCCAGATGGAAATAATGCTCCAGCGTGTGTGACATCATATCTACGATTCCGTAAACCGTTTGATTTTGCGGCAGTGAGTATGTGTTCACTGGATCAAGAATAGAAAACGCAGGGAACGCAAATACGCTGCCCCAGCCCAATTTTTCCTGTGTTTTTTCATTTGTAATAACAGAACCCGCATTCATTTCAGAACCAGTGGCTGCCATAGTTAAAACCGTACCTAATGGCAATGCTGCCTGTGGTGCCGCTTTACGCTCTGCAAAATCCCACATGTCGCCATCATATTTTGCACCAACAGCAATGGCTTTGGAACAATCCAGCACACTACCGCCTCCTACAGCCAGAACGAGGTCGATTTGATGTGTTTTACACAATTCCACGCCTTTATGTACTGTAGATAAGCGAGGATTCGGTTCCACACCAGCCAGTTCCGTTACCTCTGCACCGATTTCACCAAGCAAACCTATTACATTATCATACAAGCCGCTGCGCTTAATGCTGCCGCCGCCATATACAAGCAATACACGTTTACCATATTTAGGAACTTCACGCTTGAGAGCCTCCAATTGTCCTTTACCGAAGATCAATTGTGTAGGATTATAAAATTCGAATGCTTTCATCGCAAACGCTCGCCTCCAATAGTTCTAAAGTTTAATATTAAGAAACTACTCTATTATAACCTTTTCGGTTACAGGAAACAAATCTGCTTTGTTTTCAGAAAAAAACCACACTCCTTGAGGAGCATGGTTCCATGTCATATCTTGGGAGGGTTCTCGTAGTATAGTATGTGCTTCGCAAGCAATTTTATTCTCCCAAAGTATATCCCAATTGTTTCATAAAACGACCAAAGGCCTGCTGTCCGGACGGATTCCGTTTATATACTCCTGCATGCTCTAAAATTTCACTGAATTTCAGTCCAACCTCATTTTGTATGGTACGAACAGCCGTCTCCTTGTCAGGCAAACGACCGAACCGAGTGTTTAACTGGTAAATCCAGTCTGCATGCTTAAACAGCGGATGTCCTTCTTGCTGTACAGCCACAGCCAGTTTGTCATCCCCACACAAAATATCTGCAATTCCATCCAGTTCATCCTTGAGCCGCCCCGGTAATATGGCAAGTCCCATAACTTCGATCAGACCGATATTTTCCTTCTTGATGTGATGCATCTCGCGGTGAGGATGAAAAATACCTTCCGGGTACTCTTCACTCGTTCGGTTGTTGCGCAGTACGAGATCCATCTGATACCTGCCTTCGGAATCACGGCGCACAATCGGCGTCACAGTATTATGCGGAATCGTTTCCCCCTCTTGCTCTGTATGAGAGAGGACATCAGCTACAGGATCACTATAAGCTTTCCAGGCTTCAAAAGCAGCATTTCCCGCTTCCAACAGCGCCTCGGCATCTGTTGACGTAAAACGGATGACCGACATCGGCCAATTTACAATCCCTGCTGTAACCTGCGGGAACGCTTCATTATGGTATACGCCGTCCACACCCGCTTTTTCAATTGGGAATGTATGACGACCACCCTGAAAATGATCATGGGTCAGAATCGATCCGCCGACAATCGGCAGATCCGCATTGGAGCCAATAAAATAATGCGGAAACGCTTTCGTAAAGGCCAGTAATCGGCGCAGTGTATCCTTCGTGAGCTTCATCGGTACATGATTATGATGGAACACGATGCAATGCTCGTTGTAATACACATAGGGTGAATATTGAAAAAACCACGGTTCCCCATTCAATTCCACCGGAATGATACGCAAATTTTGACGGGACGGATGATTTACTCTTCCTGCATATCCAACGTTTTCACGGCATAATTGACACTTGGGATAAACAGGCGGCGGCAAAAGCTTCGCCATCGCAATTTCCTTGGGACTTTTTTCTGGCTTGGACAAATTAATCGTAATTTCCATATCTCCGTAAGATGTCGACTGATTCCAGTACACATTGCTGGCAACCCGATCCATTCGGATGTAGTTCGAATCGATAGATAATTGATAAAAAGCATCTGTCGCCGCCTCTATGCCACGTTCAGTCTTCGTTTGATGAAAGTCACGGATAACTTCAGATGGTCTCGCCATCAGTAGGCCCATAATTTTGGAATCCAGCAAATCACGATACGTATCTGTGTTTTCGGGGATAAGGCCTATGGCAAAACCATAATCTATCAATACATTAAGCACAGGCTGGAGGGCTTCAGGGGCCATAATGCCCCCTACATCCCTACCTGAATAAGGCTCGGAAAAACCAAACTGATCCAATAACAAATTACGGCTGTAATCTGTGTCTTGCGGACCGATCAAGCCCTTATTTTGTGCGAATGCAACCAGTTGCTCCACCGCATATAGAGCCGACTGCTGTACAGTTTCGTCGATGTCATGGGCCAGATGCCGGGAATGTTCCCGGCCTTGGCCTTTATCTGCAGATTGGCGCTCGCTCATATGTCATCGTCTCCCGTCTATTCGTCGCCGTAGCCGTGAGGGTGCGACTGATGCCATCCCCATGCTCCGCTAATAATATCCTCCAGTTGGGTACGCGCTGGACTCCAGCCCAACACCGAACGAGCCTTGTCAGAAGATGCAACCAATATCGCTGGATCGCCTGCGCGGCGAGGTTCTGTCACAACTGGAATCTCGAGCCCGGTGACCTTGCGTGCTGTCTCAATTACTTCTTTCACAGAGAAGCCCTGTCCGTTGCCCAGATTGAACACGTTGCTGTCATTGCCTTCGCGCAAATAATTTACTGCACGCACATGAGCATCCGCCAGATCACTTACGTGAATGTAATCCCGAACACATGTGCCGTCAGGTGTCGCATAGTCCTCACCAAACACAGCGATGTGTGGACGCTGTTTCAAGGCTGTCTGGAGCACCAATGGGATCAGATGACTTTCTGGTCGGTGATCTTCGCCGATCTTGCCGCTCTCATGCGCACCAGCCGCATTAAAATACCGTAAAGACACATATTTGATGCCTAAAACTTTATCAAACCACGACATCATGCGCTCCATCATCAGCTTTGTTTCACCATACACGTTGGTTGGCTCTGTACGGTCACCCTCTTCAATCGGCACCTTTTCCGGTTCGCCGTAGGTAGCCGCAGTAGAGGAAAATACAATTCGGCGCACTCCGGCATCTTTCATCGCCTCCAACAAGCTCAGCGTGCCAAATACATTGTTGTCGTAATATTTACCAGGATTTTGCATACTTTCTCCAACCAGCGAGTTGGCTGCAAAATGGATAACTGCATCGATACTATTTTCAGAGAACAGTTTGGACAGTAATTCTTTATCCCTCAAATCCCCTTCATACAACTTGCCCCCAAGCAACGCTGCTTTGTGCCCTGTTTGCAAATTATCCAGCACCACAACTTCTTCTCCCAGATTCAACAATTCTGCTACGGTATGTGAACCGATATATCCAGCTCCACCTGTTACTAAAATGGCCATGTTATTCGTCCTCCTTCAGTTCTTTAACTCCGTCTCCTGCCTTGCATACATAAAAGCTGGCTTCCAGCCCTGTGCGGGTCTGATAAGCTTCGCCGACTTCCTTCACAAAACGTTCAACATCGTCCTCATGAACCAACGAAACCGTACACCCTCCAAATCCAGCTCCCGTCATACGAGCACCCAACGTGCCAGGAATGCGTCGGGCTTCTTCAACCATGACGTCCAGCTCCGTGCAGCTGACCTCATACAAATCGCGTAATGAATCATGAGAAGCATTCATTAACTGACCAAAAGCTGCAAGTTCATTCGCCGCGAGAGCATCGACAGAGGCCAATACACGAGCGTTTTCCTCCACCACATGCTGTGCCCGCCGACGCACTGTTTCGTCCGTGATGTGGTGCTGAAGCTCTCCGAAACGCGTCTCATCCAGCTGAGCGAGGTATTCCAGTGACGGCTCCTGCTGCTGCAAAATGGACAGTGCTTCGGCACATTGGCTACGACGCTCGTTATAGGCCGAGTCCACCAAACCGCGACGCTTATTTGTATTGCCGATCACCAACTTATAATCTCCCGTACGGAATGGAACTTTGCGGTAATCCAACGTATCGCACATCAGTAGAATTGCATGATCAGCTGCTCCGTTCGCTACAGCGAACTGGTCCATAATGCCGCAATTGACACCAACGTAATTGTTTTCTGCTCGCTGGGACAACAAAGCGATTTCGACCGTATCTGTTTTCTGTTTTTCAATAGTGAGGAACGCGTATCCTGTAACAACCTCAATGGAGGCTGAAGAGGATAATCCAGCACCGTTCGGTATTTCTCCGTGATAGAGCAGGTCATATCCCTTAGACGGATAAACTCCCTTATCAGCTAGCTCTACCAACACGCCCACCGGATAGTCCACCCACTCATCCGTTTTGTTTTTACCTATTTCTCCGCGGGAGATAGATACTTCATACGACAGGTTTGTCGAAGCAAAATGAATCTCATCATCATTACGCGCACGAAGGATCAGCGTCGTTCCAAATTCCAGCGCAGCCGGGAGTACATAACCACCATTATAGTCGATATGCTCTCCAATCAGATTGACACGTCCAGGTGCATGAAATATCCGCAGTTCATTGCTGCTTTCACCATATTTTTTAATAAAATGTTTCTTTAATTCAGTAGAGTTCATATCCGCATCCACCTCGTATACCGTTAGTAAAGGCCACCTGATTTCCCTGTAACATCTTAATCAGGTTGACATCTCTTATGATTTCAGTATAAATGAAAGCGTCACACAATGTAATGCATCCATGTGTTTAAGCTATGGATAAATGTGACTTGGATATGTACAATGTAAGTATACCGCATACGCTAAACTATTCACAAATGCAGGAAGGATGACCCTATTTTGCAAACGCATTCATATAGTTATGCTGTCGCCTCTAATCCAGTGTTTTATGAAAATAGCCCACTGCATGTGCTTTTTGCAGGAGAGAGCCAAACCAAATCCGGTCATGCCGTAGGGCCGAAAATCTATGATTACTATCTGCTCCACTTTGTAGAATCGGGCAAAGGCATCTTCCGAACGGAACAGCACACATATCAGCTTGAAGTAAACGATTTTTTCCTTATCCATCCTGGTCAGCTGGTGAGCTATACCTCTGATGAAGAGGAACCGTGGCGTTATCGTTGGTCTGCGTTTACTGGACACCATACTGAGCAGGTGGTGCAGGAGGCAGGGTTGCGTGTTCACCAGCCTGTCTTCCATGCTTCCGATCAAAGTCCAATCCCCGGTTATTTGAAGCAAATGCAATTGGCCTTTTATAGCAGAAAATCTAGTTCTCATTTATCAGCCTTGGGCTATTTGTATCTGATTATGGGGGAAGCAGGCAATTACCTGAGCGACTGGACTGATCCGTCCGGGGCGGATTCACAAATTCAACGTACAGTCAAGCAGATGGTGCAATATATGTCCACTCAGTACGCACATCCCGTTTCCATTGAGCAAATGTCTGAAGGACTTGGTTATAACCGTGCGTATTTGTCACGGATATTCAAAAAGGAAACGGGCATCTCCCCCGTCACCTATCTGCTTAAGCTAAGAATTGACAAATCACGTCAACTGCTGCGTGAGCGTCCTGAACTATCGGTAGAGCAAGTGGCCGCTTCGGTCGGACTAACTGATGCCTTATATTTCTCACGTCAATTCAAGCGCTTCTGTGGTCAGTCTCCAACCGAGTACCGAAGCAAGGTTAAGCAGTATCCACAGTCGTAAAACAGACTTAAACAGCCCGCATCCTTTAAACGGATACGGGCTGTTAATTTATATTGTATAAGAGAACACGAAATTAGGCCGATGACTACAAATTAACTTTCGCCATTAGGCTGTGCCGCCGCCCTGTCAGTTCCCGGCATTCAGAATCGAATCAATCCGATCCAGTTCCTCCTGAGAAAAGTCCAGATTGGATAAAGTAGCAACATTTTCTTCAATTTGGCTTACACGGCTTGCCCCAATCAAGACAGAGGTCAGACGTTCGCCGCGCAGAGCCCAGGCCAGCGAGAATTGAGCCAAACTTTGTCCGCGTGCAGCAGCCATCTGATTCAGGGCGCGTACCTTGCGAAGTGTCTCTGGCGTCACATGGTTCTCATTCAGGAAAACCGATGTACTCGCTGCACGTGAATCCTCAGGAATTCCGTTCAAATATTTATTGGTCAGCAATCCCTGCGCCAGCGGGCAAAAGGCAATGCTGCCTACCCCGTTTTCGTCCAGTACATCTTGTAATCCATTTTCAATCCAGCGGTCAAGCAAGGAGTATTTCGGCTGATGAATCAGAAGCGGTGTTCCCAGTTCCTTCAGAATGCGAGCTGCTTCCGCTGTTTGCTCCGCACTATAATTGGACACACCCACATACAGCGCTTTGCCAGAACGTACGATATGATCCAGTGCTCCCATCGTTTCTTCCAGCGGCGTATCAGGATCAAATCGGTGAGAGTAGAATATATCGACATAGTCCAGCCCCATCCGCTTCAGGCTCTGATCCAGACTAGATATCATATACTTGCGAGATCCCCAGTCTCCATAAGGCCCTGCCCACATATTGTAGCCCGCTTTGGTGGAGATGACCAACTCATCCCGGTACGGTTTCATATCACTGGCTAAAACTTGTCCAAAAAATTCCTCAGCTGATCCCGCAGGAGGGCCATAGTTATTAGCTAAATCAAAATGCGTAATTCCCAGATCAAAGGAGCGGGTAATCATGCTACGGCCATTCTCCGCGTTGTTAATCCCGCCAAAATTGTGCCACAAGCCCAGCGAAATAGCGGGCAGTTTTAGACCTGATCTCCCTGTACGGTTATATTTCATACTTTCATAACGATCTTCGCCAGCTAAATAAACCATGCTATCCCAGCCTCTCTCGAAACATTGTAATGTCCATCACAACATCATCATAGCGCTTTTATCCAGGCGTTGACAAGAAAACGATTACAAACCTAATTGATGAGCAAGTTTTTCCATAACTTTACCGATTGGATCAGTGATTAAAAGATCCGCCTTATGATCATACGAGGTCGGATCTGTATTCAACAGCACCGTATGTTTACCACGAAAATAAGTAATCAAGCCCGCAGCGGGATGTACTGTCAGCGACGTTCCTCCAATTAACAGCAGATCAGCCTGTGAAATAGCCTGAACGGATTGAATAATGGTATCCTGATTCAGCTCCTCCTCATATAAAACGACATCCGGTTTGATAATTCCTCCATCTATCGGACATTTGGGTACAACCTCAGAGCTGTTCATCACTTCATCTAGACTGTAAAAGCGTCCACATTCCATACAGTGGTTGCGATGTACCGAGCCATGAAGTTCTAGTACATTCACACTACCTGCAGCCTGATGTAAACCGTCAATATTTTGGGTCACAACCGCTTTTAGACGGCCTTGTTTTTCCAATGACGCGAGGAAATGATGACAACCGTTCGGCTCCGCATCGGGATGCAGCATTTTGCTGCGATAGAAGTCGAAGAACACCTCAGGATGCTTCACAAAAAATGAACGGCTCAGCATAACCTCAGGGGAATAAGGCAATTTCTCCTCACTTTGATACAGGCCTGCTGCCGAACGAAAATCCGGAATACCGCTTTCCGTCGATGTGCCTGCTCCGCCGAAAAAAACAACATTCTGCGATTGCTGTATCCATTCCGCCAACGTATTAACTTTCATACCCTACGCACCTCCAGTTCTTCATATCCACGAACAACCTTATCCGCATCCAGTAAATGACCAGAACGTTCTGCTTCTGGCGCAAATCCAATAGCGAGCCGCACTCCGGCACGCTTGCCCATCTGCATGTCCCCATTACTGTCTCCGATGACTACCACGTCCGCCGGCGACAATCCTAGTAATGCGCAGGCTTTTTCAGCCATTTCCGGGTCAGGCTTACCGTATGTAACCCTATCATGTCCGATAATCTCGTCAAAATAAGATGTCAGCCCCATCCACTCCAAATGCTCCTGTGCAGCCTCGGTACTGTCAGAGGTCACAACTGCCAGCTTCAGCCCGGCATGGCGGCTTTGCTCCAGCAATGTCCGCAATCCTGGAAACACCTTCGCTGCCCGATGTCGCCGAATATCAGCCATCGCCGTTTTATTAAAGTCGCGGACAAGCCGCACAGCCTCATTCCACGGTACACCAGCAGTATAAAGCTGCCAAGCCAGTACCCCTGTACTTTCGTCCACCGTCCCCACGGCCAGCGGGCCAGAAGGATCGTAACCGATCACACGCCCCTCCTGATCGTGAACAGTACCTAGAACGGTACCTTTTTCCACCGTAAAACCGGCACCCGCCACGGCAAGATGCTGCTCCATCATATCCAGTATAGAACGAGCCCAGGGGCCCCACAACTGAATAAAATCCAGCAACGTTCCATCTTTATCCAATAGAATACCACGGCATGGGTACCGCTCCCCCTGCACGATCAGCTCAGACATGCAGCATACCTCCTTTACTGATTCTTAGGAGCCACATCCACACTTTCTTTCATCCAGTCCTGTAAAGCCGTTACCGTCTGATTCCATTGCTCGACAGCGCTAATTTTTGCAGGATTATCCCCTTTTTGGGCACCATAACTGCCGAATTGAGCATGATTACCCCCTTCGACTGTAAAATACAGCGTGTTGGCTGGTAAATAAGTTCTACCACTTTGGACATTTTCCATCTGGACGACTCCATCATCACTTCCCAGTAGAGAAATAACAGGCAGATTTTTATCCTTTAAATTTCCTTTGTTATCCGGGTAGGAGGCAAGGAAAAATACACCTTTGACCTGATCAGGATGCGCAGCTGCATATCGGGCCGCCATCACTCCACCTAACGAATGGCCTCCAATAACAAACGCTTCTTTCGGATATGCCTTTAGCACTTCATTCGCTAGATCCGGGGAGATCAATGCAAGGTTGAGTGGCATTTTTGCAATAATCACATGATGACCCTTTTCCGCCAGACGGCGTGCCAAAGGCGCATAGCTTTCGGGCTTCACCAACGCCCCTGGATACAAAATGACTCCAGCTCCGCTTCTTTTTACAGGCTCAAAACCAACCCAATGTTCTTGTTCATTTACTTTCACAGCATCCGCTACTTCGGCTAATGCAGCCGCCGCCGTCTCGTCAGGCTGATAAGGCGTAAATACCTTCCATGCTCCCCACCCTGCTATCAGTGCAATAATAATCAGGATGCCTAAGAGAACTTTCCATATTCTCCGAGGACCACGTGTCCCATATGAATTGTATGATCTTCTTGTTCTTCTTCTCATTGTAAAAGTCCCTTTCGTCTTTCGTACCTCGTAATTCGTAATTTGAATATAAAATGTGCCGCTGTATTCTCAGCGTAACTATAGCCTTGTTAGGGTAACATCGTTGCACATACAGGGTCAAATCAGCATACATTTCCAGGTATTAGCCCGTCTTTGTCTGGTGTTCAAGCTTTCGCCACACAATAAGGTTATGATAACGCTTACTATTGTGAATAAAATCACAATTATAAAGTCCAGAGTATCGTACCTTGTTCCTTGTAAAGAATTATTTTTTAAATAGTTTATTCGGCAGAAGCCGCTCGGAGGGAAACACATGACGACAAGCCATGATGTACAAGGGGAAAGCTTCTTTCTCAATTTGCGATTTCTGTTGATCATATGCGTATTTGCAGGAAATGCTCTGGAGCCTCTAGTCGGTTCATTTCATATTGCTCAACAATGGTTCAGCTGGATATTCATGTTTCATATGCCGTTGTTTGTACTCGTTACAGGCTACTTTGCCCAAACATCTTTGACCGGATCTGCAGGCCGAAAAGTTCTGCTTCAGATTGGTATGCAATATCTTATTTTTCAATCGCTCTATTCGATCTTGGATGTTGCGCTCTTCCACGTTCCCCATATCCATCATTCGTTCTTTGCTCCTTATTTGCTACTCTGGTTCCTTGCCAGCCATATCTGTTGGAGACTGCTAATGCTGTCTTTTCAGAAAATACCACCTGTCCTCCAATTGGGTATATCCGTGCTGCTCGGTATCCTCGTCGGGTATCTCCCTGTGGATGGTATATGGCTGAGCGTATGCAGAACCTTTGTTTATTTGCCTTACTTTGTAGCAGGTTATCATTTGAATTATGCGGACGTTCGGCGGTTCTTCACAGCTCCAGTCCGCATAATCGCTGGCTTTATATCTCTTCTGCTTATGGTACTGGCGGGAACGTCGTATTTCGACATCCCGGCAGGCTGGCTGTATGGCAATATGACTTACGGTGAATTGGGCCATACCGAATGGTACGCAGGAATTTACCGCATCGGCATTTATGGAGTTCAATGGATAGCATCCATGGCGTTCCTAAGCTTTGTTCCAGCTGTCACAGGACGTATAACCGAGATGGGAAGACGGACACTATATGTCTTTTTACTGCATGGCTTGATCGTCCGTACCGTCGTTGCGAAGGGAGTCTACGAATATATAGACACTCCAGTGGAAGTCATGTTGATTGTGGTGTGTGCTGCTGGTCTGTGCTGTATGTTGACCATGCCTTGGGTTCGAACTGCAACACGACCTCTGATTGAGCCACAGGTAGAGTGGATGCTAAGGCCAGCTCCTTATCCTTTTAGACGGTCCGCGTAATTTTTTTATCCATTTTTTATTTAACATTGAACACGCCACAACCCACTTACAGACCAACATGTGAGCAAGTCTACCCCCTCTTTACTCCACTTGGAGCCTGTTTCATACAGGCGTGACGTGGTAAGTAAAGGATGCGCGCAACAAAAAACAACTTTTTTATTAAGGAGTGATTTGTAATGGCACGTAATCAAAATCAGGGGAAAATGAGTCGCGAAGAGGCAGGTCGTATGGGTGGAGAAGCTACTTCCAAGAAGCACAATAAGGAATTTTATCAGGAGATTGGTAAAAAAGGCGGGGAAGCAACTGCAAACTCTCACGATAAAGAATTTTATCAGGAAATCGGCAAAAAGGGCGGCGATGCTACAGCTGAGTCGCATGACAAAGATTTCTACAGAGACATCGGTCGTAAAGGCGGCAGAAATTAAGGTGTAATGTCCTCTTCCGCCCTCCTTTAACATAAAAACAAGCTTGAGCCCATCCGCTTTATTGCGGAATGGGCCCTTTCATATTTTACCTGATACGCAAACCTATCAGTATACATATTTCTAATAGAATCACATTCTAACCTCCTCTAAATGCAATATATAGACAAATAAAACTGGTCATATCTATATATTGTTGATTACAGAACACTTCTTGTACTTTTTCAAAATCTTCATATATGTAGAAAAAAGCTCACATCTATGATAGACTCTTTAGAAAACATCTGCGCTATTACGGCGTCCATTGAACGCCATACTATTTTTATACTTTGGGGGGAAACCAGCATCATGACAGCTAAGACGAAAATGCGTTCCGATATGATTAAAAAAGGCTTTGACCGCGCTCCTCACCGCAGCTTGCTGCGCGCAGCGGGTGTCAAGGAGGAAGATTTTGACAAACCGTTTATTGCGGTATGTAACTCGTATATTGATATCGTACCAGGCCACGTCCATTTGCAGGAGTTTGGCAAAATTGTCAAGCAAGCCATTCGTGACGCAGGCGGTGTACCTTTCGAGTTTAACACCATCGGTGTAGACGACGGCATTGCCATGGGCCACATCGGTATGCGTTATTCTCTGCCCAGTCGCGAAATTATAGCTGACTCTCTGGAAACTGTCGTGTCCGCTCACTGGTTTGACGGCATGGTTTGTATTCCTAACTGTGATAAAATTACCCCTGGCATGATGATGGGCGCATTGCGCGTTAACATTCCAACTATTTTCGTCAGCGGCGGCCCTATGAAAGCTGGTAAAGACAAGAACGGACGCTCTATTTCCCTGACCTCCGTCTTCGAAGGCGTAGGTGCATATCAGGCTGGTAAAATCGATGATCAAAGCTTGCTTGAATTAGAACAATATGGCTGTCCGACATGTGGCTCCTGTTCAGGGATGTTCACAGCGAATTCCATGAACTGTCTCGCAGAAGCGATGGGTCTGGCTATGCCGGGTAACGGCACCATTCTTGCAGTAGCAGAAGAACGTAAAGAATTCGTTAAACAATCTGCACGCCAATTGATGGAATTGATTAAGCTGGATCTTAAACCACGTGATATCGTGACTAAAGAAGCTATTGATAATGCATTTGCATTGGATATGGCAATGGGCGGTTCCACGAATACAGTATTGCATACATTGGCACTTGCCCATGAAGCAGAAGTTGACTACCCTATCGAACGTATTAATGAAGTCGCAAACCGCGTACCTCATTTGTCCAAATTGGCACCTGCTTCCGACTATCATATTGAGGATGTTCATAATGCAGGCGGCGTAAGCGCAGTGTTGAATGAATTGTTGAAGAAACCGGGCGCACTGCATGGAGACTGTATTACTGTAACCGGAAAAACCATTCGTGAAAACGTAGAGGGTCAGGAAATTCTGGACACTAACGTCATCCACAAACTGGACAACCCTTATTCCGAACGCGGCGGTCTGGCTGTATTATTCGGTAATCTGGCACCGCAAGGCTCCATCATTAAAGTCGGTGCAGTTGATGCTTCGGTTGGTGGCTATCACAAGGGTCCTGCTATCTGCTTTGATTCACAGGAAGATGCACTGGCAGGTATCGCCAACGGTAAAATTAATGAAGGACACGTTGTTGTTATTCGTTATGAAGGTCCAAAGGGCGGACCTGGTATGCCTGAAATGCTCGCTCCAACTTCACAAATCGTGGGCATGGGGCTTGGTGCCAAGGTGGGTCTGATTACAGACGGGCGTTTCTCAGGTGCTTCCCGTGGTATCTCCATCGGTCATATTTCCCCCGAAGCTGCAGAAGGCGGACCTATCGCTTTTGTTGAGGACGGCGATATCATCGAGCTGGACTTGAACAATCGTAAGATTGAGCTCCAGATTACGGACGAAGAATTCGAACGTCGTCGCGCCAACTGGAAAGGCTTTGAGCCGAAGGTGAAAACGGGTTACCTGGCGCGTTATTCCAAGCTGGTGACGAACGCAAGTAACGGCGGAATTATGAAAATCTAAATGCTTTGCTAAGATAGGACTACTTTATGAACGGCTAAAAAGCCTCTCGATCCCTAACAAAGGATCGAGAGGCTTTTTTATTAGGTCATCAGGGTTAGCCTATTCAGTCAGCTCGCTGTTGAGTGCATGGACATCATCTCTCTGAGCTGCTTGCTCAAGAGCTTCGTTTGAGCGGTGTGAGTCTCCCTGATGAAAACGTTCAAACAAGGTATCCAGTGGCATCACAATTATTTTCGGTACCATTACATCTTTTTTTTCACTCAATTTCTCTAAGCCCGAAGGATGGATAACACGAAATAACAGCTTAAGATATACAGTGGACACATGCTTAAACAATCCTTTGGGAAGCTCTCGAACTTGAAATCCCAACTTCTCTGGTCCCCGATGAATCATACTTACTGCATAGATCGCCTTTACACCTTTCATTTCAGAATCATGTACAATGCGTTGGGTCAGATCAGGAAGTTGTTTTTTTACAATCCGAATTAATTGAATAGCTAGATGTACCATCGACTTTGCCGTCGAACCCAATTGGAACAACTTTTTATTATCAAAATGAAGTTCGATTACCGGGTCCCCTTTTTTTAGCCACCTGCTGTTCTCCATATTTACATTTGGCCCATGATAGATACGGCGACGATAATAAAAGATCGTATCCTCCTGACTTACGGGACGAAGACGAAACAAAACATGAAATAGACGCTCATACTGAAGCCATCCAAATACCAGCGTTCTTTTATACCAACCCATACTGGACATCTCGGAGGCAGTAGGTTGATTGACAGACTGACGGCAAAACAATGTATCCACCCGCACGCTGCGTAATTGTCGTTCTTGGGCGACCCTCAGTAGCTTCTCCAGTGCGATTAGCATATTCTGTGGCGCTTCCGCGTCTGCCCCCAATGTCGTACCACAGTCATGGAGCAGCATCACCTCGCCACCCCTTAGCTTTTTAAGCATTCTCTCTGCCAATTGTTTCGCTCCAATGCTTGCCTTCCAGTCCCCGAACATGGAAGACCATAATACGATTCGACGACCATTGGTGTTGGAAATATCAAAGAAGTTCACTATCCCCCAAGGTGGGCGATAAAAGGTCGTTCCCTCGCCAGTTACTCGACGAATGACTGACTCTGTCTGGGCAATTTGTCTTCTAACAGTAACAGGCCGCATAAGCCAATTCGATTTGTGCACATAATTATGAATACCAATTAGATGACCTTCATCATGCATGCGTTTCAGAAGCTCAGGGTGTTTTTCTGCATTTATCCCAACAACAAAAAAAGTAGCTTTGGCATCAAAACGCTTCAGTAAATCAAGCAGCTGCGATGTATACACTGGATCAGGGCCATCATCAAAGGTGAGCGCATATTCTTGTTCACTTTTGCCGCGCCTGAACACCCGGAAACCAAATATACGACTAACCAGCGCCGGAATAAAAGCATAAAAAGTTGAAATGTAAAACATCCATAACAGCAAAGTCTGCACGTTTTATCCCCACTTTTCTATTCTGAACTCCCCAAGCAGGCTTCCTGAGGAAAACTCACTTACTTATATGTTATCACAATGACGTAAACATGCCGAGATTTCACTACTTCATATGGTCAGCATTGAGGTCCAATTTAGTGTACAATAAATAAAAATCTAAAAGGAGTCGTTGTATCCATATGCTTCCATTGTACAAAAAATATTGGCGTACCGTTTTTGATATCGGTTTGATCGTATTAACCGTGTATTTAATTATGTTCGTATCCAGCAAACTGTATCAACTTGCCGCACCTGTGTTCCTTTCGTTCGTCGTGTTCTGGTGCATTGAACCTGCTGCCCGTTATTTTCATCGAAAAGGAATGAAAAAACCTTTTGCCTCCGCACTCTCCGTATTGCTGTTTATTATCCTTTTACTTGCTATTTTTTTCGGATTGGGTCTGATTCTGGTTACGCAATTTACGAAAGTCGCGCAAAACCTCCCACAGTATACTCAGATTATCCAAGCGGAATTCACGCGGTATCTTCATCTTTCTCAAGATAAAATCGCTGCTTTACCTCCGGGTGTTACCGAACGTGTGAATGAATATTTTGCGACTGCCACCACCATTGCTACGAAATGGGCACAGCTAGGCTTATCCTTTTTCATACAGTTCCTCAGTTCTTTCACTGTTTTTATGGGCAACTTTGCCATTGCAATCATTTTAGCGTTCTTTTTAAGTATGGAAATTAATCTTTGGAAGAGCATTGCCCGTAGTAAAACACCCAAGACACTAAAAACTGCTTATCTTTTTCTGAAAAACCACGTACTTAAAGCTATCTCCGCTTTTCTCAAGGCTCAAGCTCTACTGGTAGGGATTACCTTTGTTCTCGTATTTATAGGTTTACTCATTTTGCAAGTGGATAATGCCCTCTCATTGGCGCTCGTGGCAGCTTTGTTTGATATCCTGCCCTTGTTGGGTGTGCCTGTTATTTTTATTCCGTGGGCAGTGTATCTGTTCATCACAGGCAATACCGGCCTGGCTGTAGGCCTGCTTATTGTCATGGCTGTCACGGTGATCGTCCGCCAGCTGGCAGAGCCTAAAATCACTGGTAATTCCATCGGTGTTTCATCTGCCTATCTGATGCTTTCCTTTGCCATTATATCGTTGTCCATCTTTGGACTAGCCGGCTTAATTCTGTCACCCATTCTGATCATTTTGCTCAAAGAATTGTGGCAGCAAGGCTATCTGCAGCAATGGATTCGGTTTCCGACAGAGGAATTTGACGAGCCTCCGTTTATCGTTAAAATACAGGAGGAGGATCGTGAAGCTACTCGTGGTACTCAAGAGGATTGAGCTAACAGATCCATCACTTGACCAAACAGTGCTGTAGCTTGATTTGTAGAATCTGTTAAAGCATTTTGCACAAGGACGGCGACCGCATAACGAGGCCGCTCTATCGGACCATAACCTATAAACCACTGGTGATTTATAGGTTGACCGTTCTTCAAAGCTTGGGCCGTACCTGATTTGCCGGCCAGATTCCATGATTTATTACGCAACGAGGCACCAGTCCCCTGTGTCACAACCTTTTCCATTGCTTCACGAAGCGTGCGAGCCGTCGATGTATGAATCAAGCGGCTACCCTCAGGTGAAGGTGCAGCGTGAGTAGGTAGTTCCAGTAAGGTGCTACCATCTGCATAACTGATGCGTTTGACGACGCGTGGTGCATGTACTTGACCATCATGCAGCAAGGTAACGATGAGATTGGCAGCTTGGAGAGGCGTCACCAGCACATCACGTTGGCCGATAGCTGTCTGTACACGTACGCCCGGATCAGACGCGTTCGTATGGGGGCCGAATACGGCTCCCTTTTCTTCGTGATCCAGCGGTCTGAATTGAGGTAGTCCTGCAAGATTCCGCTCCTGCCAGCCCACAGTTCGGCCCAATCCCAGTGCAGAGGCTGTGGCCTGAATTTGCTCAGGATTAAGCCGTTCACCGAGATGAGCGAACACACTATTACAGGATACGGCAAGCCCTTCCTCCAGGTTCAGGGTACCGTGTCCTTCTTTTTTCCAGCAAGCCAAACCGTACTTGCCATAAGTTCCATGACAATGGAATTGTTCCTGCGGTTGGACAACACCTGATTCAAGTGCAGCAGCAGCCGTAACCAACTTAAAAATGGAACCAGGCGTTATCGCCTTAAGTGCACGATTAGACCAGTCTGTTTTTTTCTGGGGATCAACATGACCGGGATTATAAAAAGGGCGAGACACCATCGCCAGTACATCCGCGTTGCCTGCATCGAGCACTACCACCGCCCCTTCTGCCAAATGACTAGATTCCGTCAGCTTTTCAATCTGTTCCTGTATAGGTAGATCAATTGTAGTCTGTACCTGTAATGGATAGTGACCATTGGATGGAGCACTGACACGCAGCGGTACATGAGCCAATGGACGACGCTGCGCATCTACAAATCGGGAGACGAACGTTTCACCGATACCGCTCAGCAACGGCTCCAGCGTTCTTTCCAGCCCGGCTGCCCCCATCGGCAGTTCACTCGCTCGGTCGGCACGTTCATACAAAAAGCCAAGCCATTGCCTGCCATTGGGCAAATCCCTGTAACGTTTCGCATAAGGTACAAGCTCAATAAGCGAAGGGGCTAACTTCAGCAGCTTGCCTGCTTCATGCGGATTGATTTGTACGGGCTCTCCGCGCCCATCTCGCCATATGAGCGGGGATTGCAGCCCTTTCCATCGTGTCAGTAGTTGCTTCTTATTCGTACGCAGTAGCTCGGCCAGTTCTTCGCCATGTAAAGCCGCTTTGCCATCTACATCGGGAAAAAGTACTGGCGTCCATACTACTCCGCCAGTCAAGGGTCGCCCATGCCGGTCCGTAAACTGTCCACGTCCAGAGTCGATAGAAATGCCCTCCTGTCGCTGACGTGCTGACATTTCCTTAAGCGAATGCCCCCCATAAACGGACATATGAATGCCCGCTGTCCCCTGAAGCCAAGCCAGTCGGAATAATAAAATCAGCAGTAGCGCCATCACCCCCAAGGCCATATATGCAATTCGACGTTTTCGTATGAAACTGCTACCACGCCTCGGCACACCCATCCTTCTTTCATCTTTTTTCCAGTAGTATGTCCTGTAGTTGAAAAAGAAAACCCACTCAACTTTTAACGTTGAATGGGTTAACCACGGAGATCAGTGACAATCCTGATTCCCATGGTTTAGTTATATCTACACCGTAAACCGCGAAAGCTGTTCCTTCAAGTTCACTGATACTCCTTCCAGTTTATCCGACAAACCTACCAGTTGATTACCAATATTGGCCTGTTCAGTGCTGAGTGAAGCGACTTCCTGTGAAGTGGCCGAGGATTGCTCAGCTACTGCACTTACATTGGTCATTGCCTCGGACAATGTGGTCTGTGATTCACTCAGATGATGAATGGAGGCGGTGACCGTTCCCAACCGAAGCGCGAACTCTCCCATTTGCTGCTGCACCGATTGGAAAATGTCCGTTGTTTCCTGCACGGCTCCCATTTGCTCCCGGAACAGCGGGTACACCTCAGATAATGCCTGTACCGTTTCATTCATCTCATTGACGATGTTATTAGTAATACCCGTAGCTGTGCGAATAGCTTGACGTGATTGTTCAGCCAACTGCCGAACCTCATTAGCTACCACCATAAAACCACGCCCAGCCGTCCCCGCTCGTGCTGCTTCAATCGTCGCATTCAGTGATAGAATATTCGTTTGTTTAGCAATATCCTGTAATACGTCCAGCACCTTAAAGACATCGGAAGTTGTCTTCTTCAGTTCATCTACTTTGCCTACCAGAGCATGCGTAGTTTCTTCCGTAACCTTAGTCTTGCTCAATAGAGTTTTCAGTTGAACTGTCCCTTGTTCACTGGATTGTTCAACTTCTTGTGCGACCAGACTCATTTCATGATTGGAAGCCATAACCGTATCCATTTGCTGAGATATATTCCCGGTTAGTCCGCTGCCACGTTCGGCCTCTGTTGCCAAACTGGCGGCGCCATGAGCAATTTCTTCCGTTGCTGCTGCTATTTCTTTGGCTGAAATGGCTGTCTTCTTCGAGGCATCGCCTAGTTCCGTCGCTGTTTTCAGAACCTCCTGAGCTGAGGCATTCGTCTGCTCTACCAGCAATGTAATTTGCTCCATCATGATATCAAAGCTTTCTGACAACTGCCCAATTTCATCCTCAGCCTTATAGTTCGTTCGAATTTGCAAGTTGCCTTTGGCGCCTTCGACCATTAAATCCTTCAGGTGTGTCAATGGACGAGCCACGAGACGCACGATCCATAGGCCAATGAACAATGCAATGAGTGCAGCCACTGCAGCAAATATCCAGGTCGTGGTTAGAATCCCCTTAGCGTCTCTCACCAGCTCAGATACAGGTACTACACCCACGAGAATCCATTTGGAAGTTCCCAGCGTATTATGAACCGCAAGCACATTTTGCTCTTTGCCGTCTGCTTCCTGCTCCATAATTTGATTTCCTTCGATCCCCTCAAGCTTGGAAACGTAATCCAGCTTTGTCTTTCCTCCAGCCAAGCTCTCATTGTTAGAGCCTACAAACTCACCCTTGTCTGTCACAAGGCTAATCATACTGCCTGAGCCCAAATTAACACCTTTCAACTCGTCCTCCACCGCACTGGACTTTAAATCCATAACCAGAACGTAAGTCCCTCCCAACCCGGACATACTGTTCATGGAGCGTGCTAGGCGAAAGGTCTTGCTGCCATTGTCATTCACCTGTGTAGGTAACCAAACAATTCCCTTGTTTTTCAAAATATCCTTAAACCATGCTTCCTGCCGTACATCTTTTTGTGTTCCAGTGCCCATAGCAGCAAACTTGGTTTCTTCCGGGTACAAGTACAATGAATCAATCGCTTTATTCGTAAAAGCAATATTCGTTAACTTCTTGTTTACTTCGCCCATAGCAACAAAAGATGCAAAGGGATTTTTATCTTGCTTTACAGCCTTTTGCAACTGATCACTTAATTCAGTATCAAAAAATACCTGTGTCGATGTGTCTTGAAAGCGCTCTAGAATAATGTCAAGCTTTTCTGAAGTTTGCTGAACGGTCTGCTGATAAGCCGTTGCTGCATTTTGCTCAATCGTACTTTTAGCCTTGTAGTATGAGAGCATCCCCAAGCTGACCACAAATAACATAATTGCCGCAAAAAAGATCAGAAACAACTTCATTCCAACCGAACGTATCGGATTATAGTTTTTGACCAAATGCATGAAATCTTTACTGTACCTTTCTGGCTTAAGTAAACGCTTTAAATTGTGTGTACCCTTACGAATCGCCTTAGCTAACCAGGGGGCAACCTTCGAAGACACCGCAACCATTTGTTCTCCTTTATCCGTTGCTTTACTGCCTTTCAAACCCTGCATTTGATCCGTTTTCTTGGGTTGCCTTTTTACTGTATTCCCCTCTTTTTTCCGTAAACCCATTCCTCTCACCTACCACCATATAATTAGTTTCTAATTCCACGTCATCCATTATGTATCTATTATCTATATAACTTCTATCGGAACTATTCGACAAGGAATGTAGCTTTCCTTTGAGCATCAACTAAATTTTGTGAAACTTTTTTCCTAGAAAACTATTCAAAAAAAGGCCTCTCCAACCGATAGGAGAGGCTTTTGATTCTTTCATCTGTGACTTAAGGCTTATTTATTTCTTTTTACGCATCATATCAAAATACGATACGGGCTGATCTACCTTCATTCTAATTCGTTGAAGCGGGTGACGAGCAGCATCCAACTCGTTGCCTTCCTCATCCCAGATCGTTCCGACCGTTTGTTTGAAGAATGTTCCGTTCGGACCGAAAAATTCAATTTCATGACCGGGTTTAAAATGGTTCCGTTGTTGAATAGTTGCGATCCCACTCGCGGCATCGTAGTCCATGACTAGTCCAGCAAAATCATAAGGGACTGCCTTTTCTTCCGGCTCATAAATATGATCCTCATGATCCGGTGTATCGTAGAAAAACCCTGTATTCAGCGGACGATTAGCTGCCTTGTTAATTTCTTCAATCCATTCTGGTTTGAGCACATAATTTTCAGGATCAGCCATATAGGAATCAATCGCTTGACGATAGACATTCACGACCGTTGCCACATAGTGGATAGACTTCATCCGTCCCTCTACTTTAAAACTGTCTACACCTACATCAATCAGATCAGGGACATTTTCAATCATACATAGATCCTTGGAACCCATAGAAAAAGCATTATCACTCTCTTCAAACAATGGAAGCTGGTTAACACCGAGCTGGAACTGTTTCAGTGCATTGCTAACCTGTGCCTCTTCTTCAGATATCCAAACCTCACCTGGGCGGGCATCCTCAAACAGATCGTATTTCCAGCGGCAAGACTGACAACATCCCCCACGATTGGAATCACGGTCTGTAAAGTGATTGGACAACACGCAGCGGCCGGAAAATGAAGAGCACATCGCACCATGGACAAAAGCCTCGATTTCGATGTCCACATGCTTTTTAATTTCTTCGATTTCCTCCAGACTGGTCTCACGTCCAAGTACCACACGCGGTAACCCCTCGTTTTTCCAAAACTTTACCGCTTGCCAGTTCAGCGTGGACTGCTGTGTGCTCAAATGCACTTCCAATCCAGGAACAGC
Organism: Paenibacillus sp. CMM36; assembly: GCF_053570945.1. Lineage (NCBI taxonomy): Bacteria > Bacillati > Bacillota > Bacilli > Caryophanales > Paenibacillaceae > Paenibacillus > Paenibacillus sp. CMM36. The sequence goes on along the minus strand of NZ_JBSEDY010000007.1, from coordinate 110,013 downwards.
GCGCAATGCCACGGATACAATAGCCGGATCAGCGACGATAACGGCATGAATTCCCGCCTCGTACAGATTGCGCAAGTACTCCTCAATTCCGGCAATATCTTCATTGTGGGCATAGATATTGGTGGCCACAAGCACTTTAGCACCATACTTGTTCGCAAATTCTACACCTTCGCGCATTTCCTCAAAACTGAAATTATCGGCGTTAGAACGCAGACCATATTTTTGTCCACCAATATATACAGCATCCGCGCCATAGTGAACGGCAAACTTCAGTTTTTCCAGATTTCCGGCAGGAGCCAACAGCTCCGGCTTGTCCAAACGATTCCGTTTACCTATATATTTTCTCGCTTTGGTTATCGTCCCCATGACGTTCCCCCCTCTGTAAATTCATTTTAAAATTAATAAACCTGCTCTTTATAGAAAAATCCGAAGGAAAGTTCCCGTTCAGGATCTTGAAGACGGCGAACTTCATCCAGCCAGCTTTCATCATAAGCGTAAGCATCCGGGTCGGCTGTATAACTATCTATTGCTTTACGATAAGCACGAACAACCGCCTCATTGTAAGCCGTAGGCTTCAATAAGCCCTCGATCTTAAAGCTATGCACGCCCGCCTCCATTAGAATATGCAGGTCCTCCATGATGCAAAAATCATCTGAACTCATAATATGTGTCCCATTTATATCCTCGTAAATAGGGAACTTCTCTTCTTTCCGCTCTGCTTCAATCAGAAACAAGCCGCGTCCTCTACCCAAATCCCCTTCTACATTACGTCCCTGGTGCAGCATATAACTTTGAACAAGCTTACGCTTGGAGTGATAAATATTAGTCATGCCATGTACCTGAACCTGTGCTTCTATGTTCAACTTTGGTATCATTTCGGTAATTTCATCCATACTCAGCTCACGAGCCAAAATGACCCGGGAAGCCCCCTTTTCACCCCAATAGTTGGCGGTTGCGAAGTTGGTAGAGATCATCTCTCCGTTCCAGAACAGCTTCAGATGCGGGGCATACTCCTTCACGGCCATAAGCACTGCGGGATCATTAAACTCAATGGCGTCTATGCCGCATCCAGCTAGGGTCTGCACATATTCGGGAAGGAGCGGCAATAGCTCGTTCGTCATCAAATTCGTCATAGATACATATACCTGCGCCGCATGCTTGCGTGCTTCTTCTACCACTTCACGGATTTGGTCCGGTGTAAAATGTCCCGGCAGTCGCATTCCAAAGCGGTCATCTCCAATAAGTAATGCAGTAGCTCCAGCCCCCAGCATATGGCGGGCATCCTCCGGAGAGCTGGCAGTTGCCAGTAGTTCGGGTTTGTAAGCCATAGGCTCACCTCCTAATTTGTCTTACGGTTACTTACCTGAATGTTATGCAAATGTTCTTTATACGTTTTGGCAAACAAATGTTCATGTGTCCCGTCTTTTTTGGTCACATAAAATAAATAATCTGTAGCTTTCGGCTGTAAAGCCGCTATCACTGAGTTCAGACTGGGACTTGCAATCGGCCCTGGTGGAAGTCCCAGATGCAAATACGTATTATAAGGGCTTTCCACAGCCAAATCCTTGTAATACAGCCGTTCTTTTTGCTTGTCCAGCATATATTGAACCGTAGCATCAATTTCCAGCTTCTTACCCTGTTTGAGCCGGTTATAAATGACGCCAGCTACTACAGACCGCTCATCTTCCACAACCACCTCGCGCTCTACCAAAGAAGCAACCGTCAGCAGTTGATGCAGCGTTTCACCCCGCTGTTTCAGCTTGGCATCCAGATCGGAAACAGTCTCCAACCGCTTTTGTGTCTGTTCTAGCATCACCTGTATCATATCTTTGGCCGTGCTGCCCTTTTTCAGCTCATAGGTTTCCGGGAAAAGGTAGCCCTCCAGCGCATAGCGAAGCCCCGCCTGCTTTGGAATGTCCCGCACCAGCGCGACGTCAAAAGCGGACGGATCGTTGGCCAGCTGCAAAAATTGCTGCCGGTCTGCCAGTCCTTCCTTTTGCAGCTTATCAGCCATCTGTCTAATCGTAAAACCTTCCGGGATTGTAAAACGAATCATTTCCTCTTTGACAACATCTCCAGCCGATAACTTAGTAATCAACTGATCAAAGGTTGCGCCAGGCTGCGCCTCATATTTTCCGGCCTGAAATGCGCTTCCTTGCTGTTTGAATTTTACATAAGCCTTAAACACGAGCGCATTACGTATAAGTCCCTTTTGCTCCAGCGTATCTGCGATTGCCGATGTTCCTGTTCCCTGCACCACCGTAAAAGCAACGGGTTGTGTTTGGGGCTGAACAGGCTGCATGGCATTCCAAATATAGAGGGCTACCCCTCCTGCTATAATGATAAGCAGTAGCAACAACGTAAACATCCTCGTCCTTCGCTTCACATCCACCCAACTCCTTCACAGCCAAAAAGGGCGGACTGGTCCGCCCTTTCAGGTTTGATCTCATCGCTATCCAGACTTACAGTTCTTCCGGCAACGTACATTCATCGTACAGTTCGGAAATATCTTCCCACTCATCATCATCTTCAATGGTGGTGATAGAGATTTCGCCGTCTGTGGATGAGCTTACATGGTAAAGTTCATGTTCGCCAACAGCAGCCCCGGGTCTACGCAATACGGCGTACCGTTGCTCCCCTACCTTGAACTCTGCTTCCAATTCCATGCGAATCGCATGGCCCTGTTCATCCTGCAACTCTACATCGCCGTCGAACGTTTCCTTCAAATCAGAGGTCCAACTCAGGTCTTCACGTGAATAGCTCGTCATTTCCCGTCTTCCTCTTCCTCTTCCTCTTCTTCTACGAATGTATTAAAGGTCTCTTCGACGATTTCCCATTCGGCATCGTCTTGGATCACAAACAATTTAATATCATCGCCTTCTTCCTCGTAACGGAAGGCGTACACATCGGACTCATCAGCTTCAGGGTCCACTGGCGCAACCATCATGTACTTCGCTTCGGAACCATCTACCTCAAACTTCATAATGACCTCGAACTCTTCCTCGTTGCCCTCGTCATCGGCAATATAAATAATTTCCGGCTCTTCTTCCATACCCACTTGATTTTCAGCCATTACGAAATCCCCCTCACCTTGTACTGTGTGCGTCCAAATAGTTTTGCAAGATCAGGCTTGCGGCCAGTTTATCTACCACCTGCTTGCGTTTTTTTCGGCTGACGTCGGCCTCCAGAAGCGTACGCTCCGCCGAACGCGTCGTCAGCCGTTCATCCCAAAGGTGAACGGGTAAACCCAGTAACTCCTTGAGTCGGTTCGCAAACTCGATGCAAATCTCACCGCGTGGACCCACGGTTCCGTTCATGTTTTTCGGCAAGCCAACAACAACCTCGCCGACCTCATTTTCACGAACCAAATTTGCAATTTTACCGAACTCGCTGTCGTCACCGCGTCGTTCTATGACTTCCAATCCTTGGGCGGTCCAGCCGAAGGCATCACTTACGGCGACCCCAATTCGGCGATCCCCGTAATCCAATCCCATTACTTTCATGCCTGTCTCCTAACGATGCTTAGCAAGATAGAAACGAACCAACTCTTCAATCAACTCATCGCGTTCTTTTTTACGTACCAGGCTTCTAGCATTATTATGCCGTGGCACATAAGCCGGATCACCGGATAGCAAATAGCCGACAATTTGATTGATCGGATTGTATTCTTTTTCTACCAACGCATCATATACGGTCAACAAAATCTCCTGAGCAGAAGCTTCCTTTTCATCTGCCTTGACATTAAATTTGACCGTTTTGTCCATGGAATCCATTGTTGACACCTCGCTTCCACAAAACATGTGTACATGTTTATGCCAGCTTATTCTTTTACATCATACCATAAGCAAAGCCCTACAAGGAAATATCTAAGCCCGTTTTTTCCCAAAAATCTGCAAAAAATATCGAACTTTATCCTTGTGAGGCTGCCGCCACCAGTTCATGCGCACGTTGAAGTGCTTCATCCAGCTTGCTGGCATCCTTACCACCGGCTTGCGCCATGTCAGGTCGTCCGCCACCGCCGCCACCGCATACGGCAGCAATTTCTTTCACGAGCTTGCCTGCATGAAGTCCGGCCTTGGTATGCTCTGCCGGAACTGCTACGACAAAATTAACTTTATCGTCCATTGCAGCGCCGAGCACCAGCACAGCAGCCGGAAGTTTCCCTTTCAGTTCATCAGCAATCGCACGCAACGCGTCCATGCTGGAAGCCTGCACGCGCGCAGCCAGCAGTTGCACCCCGCCTGCTTGCACGACCTGATCGGTCAGCTGGCCTGCCTCAATAACGCTCAGCTTGCTTTGCAGCGATTCATTTTCACGACTAAGGTCTTTAATTTGTTGCTGCAATGATTCGATACGCTTTGGTACCTCAGACAGCTTGGATTTTACAAGTCCAGCCGATACCTTCAACAGCTCTAATTGACCTTCCATATATTCAAAACCAAAACGTCCGGTCACCGCTTCAATACGACGTACACCTGATCCAATGCCGCTCTCGCTGACAAGCTTGAACAAGCCAATTTGCGAAGTATTGCTGACATGACAGCCACCGCATAGTTCAATGCTGTAATCGCCTACTTTAACGACCCGCACGATATCTCCATATTTTTCACCGAACAGCGCCATTGCTCCGAGAGCCTTGGCTTCATCAATCGGTTTCAGTTCAATATTAACGTCCAGTTGGCTCCAGATGGCACGGTTTACACGCAGTTCAATATCCGCCAGTTCTTCTGGTGTAATGCTTCCAAAATGGGAGAAATCAAAACGCAGACGCCCAGGCTCTACCAAAGAACCCGCCTGATTGACATGGTCACCCAGCACTTCTTTAAGCGCTTTGTGAAGCAAATGCGTAGCCGTATGGTTTTTCTCAATTTCTCCACGTGAAGCTTGATCAACTTCAGCTTTCACCGTATCGCCAACGTTCAGCTCACCAGCTTCTACAACAACCTGATGCACATGCTGACCTTGTGGCGCCTTAAACAATCCTTCGACCTTCGCGGTTACCGTACCTCCACGCAGCAAGCCTTGGTCACTGACTTGTCCTCCGCTTTCGGCATAGAAAGGAGTCACATCCAGCACGACCTGGCAAGACTGCCCTTCACTAACAGTGTCCACCAGTACATCTTCATATACAATCGCCACAATTTTAGACTCAGTTACGAGGTCATTATATCCAACAAATTCACTTTTAACCGCCAGATCGGACAAAGCTCCGCCCTGAATCTTCATGCTGGCGCTGTCCTGATGTGCATCACGGGCGCGTTTGCGTTGTTCCTGCATCGCTTCATCAAAGCCTTCACGGTCTACTTTCAAGCCCTGCTCGTCTGCATAATCCTCTGTGAGATCGAATGGGAACCCGTACGTATCATACAGTTTGAAGGCATCTGCTCCACTAATGACATTGCGACCTTCTGCCTTCGCCTGAGCACTGATATCGGACAAAATTGCCAATCCATCTGTCAGTGTTTCATGGAAGCGTTCCTCTTCCGTTTTGATCACTTTGATGATGAAATCACGCTTGTCCACTACCTCAGGGTAATACACACCCATGACATCCCCAACGGTTTCCACCAGCTCAAACATAAATGGACGGTTCATGCCCAGCATTTTGCCATAGCGCACAGCCCGGCGCAGCAAACGGCGGATCACGTAACCGCGTCCTTCATTAGAAGGCAGCACACCGTCACCAATTGCAAAAGCTACGGTACGAACATGGTCAGCAATAACCTTAAGAGCCACATCACTGTCCACATTTTCGTTATATTTCACTCCTGCCATCGCCGCTGTTTTTTGAATTAGTGGCTGGAAGATATCCGTATCAAAGTTGGAATCCACATTTTGCAGAATGGATGCAAAACGCTCCAATCCAGCCCCTGTATCAATATTTTTGTTTGGAAGCGGCGTATAGCTACCGTCTTTGTTATGGTTGAATTGTGAGAAAACGAGGTTCCACACTTCCAGATAACGCTCATTTTCTCCCCCCGGATACATTTCAGGGTCCGTCATGTCGCTACCGTAGGCTTCGCCACGATCATAAAAGATTTCCGTACAAGGTCCGCAAGGACCTTCACCGATATCCCAAAAGTTATCTTCCAGTTTGATGATACGTTCGGCAGGAAGTCCAACTTTTTCGTTCCACAGCTTGTACGCTTCCTCATCCTCAGGATACACAGTTACAGCCAGACGTTCCGGATCAAAACCAATCCATTTTGGATCCGTCAGAAACTCCCATGCCCATGTAATGACTTCTTCCTTAAAATAGTCGCCAATAGAAAAGTTGCCGAGCATTTCGAAAAAGGTGTGATGGCGGCGCGTTTTACCGACATTCTCAATATCGTTCGTCCGAATACATTTTTGCGAATTGGCGATACGTGGATTTTCTGGCTTCACACGTCCGTCAAAATAAGGCTTAAGCGGTGCCATACCCGCATTAATCCACAGCAGGGAAGGATCTTTATGTGGAACAAGCGGCGCGCTTGGTTCAATCACATGTCCCTTGCTTTCAAAAAACTCCAGCCATTTGGAGCGGATTTCACTAGCTTTCATATAAGTAGCCTCCTAATTATGGTGTCACTGGTTCCTGGCACAGGCCATAAAAAAACAGAAAAACGCCCCTGAACGGATCAGGGACGATTGTATCGCGGTACCACCCTGGTTAACGCCGTCCCCTCTGTACGAAATGCCCATGCGCAAGCTGCACACCAACATTTGCTTAACGGACGATCGATCGCCTTGTTTTCACTGGTAACGGGAGCATCCCGGCGGGTTCAGCCCGCACTTCGAAATGAGCTTTCCCTACTGGATAAACACATTTAAACATACTCAATTCAGTATATCCGTGTCATTTAGCCGTGTCAACGCGATATCAGACAAGATACATACGGTGTAAGGACAAAATCAGATCGTTTTCCGCTTCACGTAATAAGCAAAAAAATGTTGAAGTCCTACCTTTAATACCGCCATCACGGGAACCGCTAAAATCAAGCCGGTAATTCCCGCAATTTCACCACCCACTAGCAGAGCGAAAATAATGGCTATCGGATGCAGATGCAGCGTTCGTCCTACCACCTGGGGAGAAATGACATTGCTTTCCAACACTTGAATACAAGTGTTAACGACCACGACCAAAAGCACCATTTTGAAGGAGATTGTAGAAGCCATGATTACTGCCGGAGCGGCTCCCAAAAAGGGGCCCAAATATGGAACGATGTTAAAAACCGCAACCACTCCTGCCAGCAACAGCGCATAAGGCATGCCAATCAGCATATATCCGAGATAAGCCAGCACGCCAATAATGACGCATACCAGTAATTGTCCCCTGACATAGTTGCCAAGCGCCTGATCAATTTCCTTAAGTACCGTTACAATCGCCTTACGACGAGAACGCGGGAGGTAAGACACAATCGTCCGCTCGAACACATCAAAATCTTTCAAAATATAAAAAATGAGGAACGGTACAATGAATACATTGAACAGCATGTTGATCATCCCGCCGATGTTATCCATAAAGGTAGAAATTCCGGTTGCCATCCGATTCTCTAGTTGGAAAAACCATTGATTCATACCCGTTCGCACCCCTTGGGGCAAAATGCCGCTATCCATATTCGTCATTAATCCCTGTGCATGCATGGTCAGCTCAGGCAGATGCTCATTCAGCTCATCCAGTTGTTCAATAAACATCGGAATCAGGTTCATCAGAATCACAACGAGACTGGCCAAAAATACAGCATAGATGAGCAGCACAGCTACGCTTCGAGGCACCTTGCGACCGCCCAGCATATTGACAACAGGATTAAGTACATAGGAGATGATCATCGCTACCGCAAACGGAGCAATGATTGTTTTCAGAAATTCATACAAATGAAAAAACAAAGGTCGCAGCAGCCAGATAAAATATAGAATGACAAGTCCCAGCAGCGTCCATATTCCGTACCGGAACAGTCTACTTTTCGTTAATTGCTCCATTTCGTGCCCCCTTACCGGACTAGCCTTCTTTAAGTATATGCCTGTACCTCTACTTTAATCCTTCCCGCGAGTCTGGAATGCTCCATCGATTACCATTGTAAAAAAATGATGAAAACGGATGAAAATAATTAACAAAGTCATTCCATCTGACGATATAAGTACAAAGCACTATTTTAGGATTTCATATTTCTGAAACATCGGGGGTCATTACATGAACTTAAAAATCAAGCTTATTCTCCTTTTCACTTGCATTGTTATCGTTGCAGCCGGGCCTTTATCCGTTATTAGCATGACAAGTATCAAAAATCAGGCTAACCGTGACATACAAGAGCTTATGACTAGTAAAGCCACCGAAACCGTCAATCAGCTCGACGGATGGACCAGCGGCAATGCCAAAATTATCGAGACACTGGCTGCAGGTCTGGAATCGAGTGATATTTCATCAGATGCCAAAACCGTATCTCTGAAAGCAGCTTTTGAAAACTATAAAGATCAAAATATTTCCAACATCTACGCAGGCTTTGAAGATGGATCCTACTGGGATGGATCTGGCTGGTTTGAAGCTGGTTATGATCCTCGCGCTCGTCCGTGGTACAAGGATGCCAAAACCAAGGGAGAAATGTATTATTCCTCACCTTACACCGATGCAGGCAGCAATGACTTCACCATTTCTATTGCTAAACCTCTCAAAGATTCCAACGGCTCTATCACCGGGGTAGTCAGCGAGGATATTATGTTAAATGATATGACAAAAATCATTAAAGACATAAACCTGAACGGATTAGGCTACGCATTTCTGATTGACCAGAATGGAGTTGTGGTCGCACACCCAGACAGCAAGCTGGCCGGTAAAAACCTTAAGGATACGCCCGAGTTGGGTTCATCAACTGCGGCCCTGCTGAGCACAGCTTCGGGAAAAACAGACTATACCTATAATGGCAGTGACCGTCAGCTTTATTTTAAAAAGATGCCTAGCACTGGCTGGATTGTAGGATTGTCCATTTCAAAAGATATTGCTTTTCAGGAGTATTACTCCACTCGTAATCAGTTGATTATTACCGTTGCTATCATCTTGGTCGTTGCTATGCTGCTGGCAATCTGGGCGGCAAACAACTTTATCAAGCCAATTCGGAAGCTTCAAGTGAACGTCAAACGTATAGCTGAAGGCGATATGACAGCTCGTGTGGACATTAAGGGTAAAGATGAAATTGCCAGCCTGGGTACAGATTTTAATATCATGTCTGATAATCTCTCTCACCTGTTGCGCAAGGTATCAGATACTGCAGGCGATGTCAGCTCAGCTTCCCATGATATGCATCAGCACGCTAAGGATACTGGAACCATCGCGTCACAAATCTCCAGCGCAGTTCAGGAACTTGCCCAAGGAGCGAGCGACCAAGCTGAGGCTGTATATTCCGGCTCTGAGAAGCTGACTCACATGACAGGCTCCATCGACCAGATTGGCGAAAGTGTCAAACGGACCCAAACTGCCGTATTCGAAACAGATTCTGCCGTGCTTGCAGGGTATGAAACAGCTGAACGTCAAGCGAAACTGGCCGCCGAGTCCAGACAAACGACGACTGCGGCAGGGGAAGCCGTAGATTCACTCACGCTAAAAACTCAGGATATTGAGCGGCTGGCCGGAGCCATCCATGATATCGCCGCACAAACAAACCTGCTGGCCCTCAATGCATCTATCGAAGCAGCACGGGCCGGGGAACACGGACGAGGTTTTGCCGTCGTCGCGGGAGAAGTGAGAAAGCTGGCTGAGCAAGCGGGCAGTTCCAGTGACAGTATCATGAGTAAGCTGGAAGAAATTAAGATTGCAGGAGTACAAAGCGCGGAGGAAATGAAGAGGGCTCTTGCTGTAACTGTAGAACAGGAGCACGCTGCCATTGCAACGAGACAGGCGTTTGAGTCCATTCGTGGCGCTTCTCAGCATATGCTTGCCCAAATTGAGGACGTTACAGCCGCCGCAGATGATCTCCGTGTGAATGCCGGGCATATTTCCGACGTCATTTCCAGCGTTGTCGCTGTTTCTGAGCAAAGTGCAGCATCTACAGAGGAAGTGGCCTCCTCTGTGCAAGAACAAGGTCATGCCATGAATAATATTGCTGACCTTTCTGCCAAACTCGATTCTCATGCAGATCTTCTATTGGAAGAGGTCAAACGCTTTAAATTGTAGAACTTACAATCTTCACAATAACGGTATACAAAAGAGGGTGCCCTCAGCCATTATGGCCGTACGGGGCACCCTCTTCGTTGTTTTTTATCAAGCGTTATACAACCTACTAAGCCGTATGTAGATCACACCTCTTAGTTAGCAGCCTGTCCACTTTTGGTGTCCAGCTTAGGAAGAAGCGTGAATTTGCGGCAAGTCCTGTTGTGCCATCTCATCTCCAAAGAATAGGTCGTCCAGCGAACTGAGCGTTCCATCCTCTTCCACTTGGTAGACAGACATTTTTTCACCATTCACCTGAAGTTCGATAAAGCATCCCCAGCAATAAAATTGATGGGAGCCAATTTTTCCGATATCTTTGGAATTACAATTCGGACATCTCAATAAACTCACCCTATCCATTAACAGAATATATGGCTTTTTCCAGACGCTGCTCGCTTAATGGGGGAACCATAACAGCATTTTCCCCGATGGACATCTCTTCGGTGCAGGGCAGCCATTTCCGCCCCTCTATAATATCCGATACAAAACCATCGCTGATTTCCAAGCCTATTATGTTATTGCCCATTTCCTGGTCAAAATAAACATCCGAGATGTGCCCGAGCATAAGCCCTTCCTCTGTTAGCACGGATAGATCCTTCAGTTTACAAGGCCCAAGCAAGTACGTATGTTGTATATCATGGGCCTCCATTTTACGCACAGCCTGCTGATTGCGAATCATGATCGCATCCTCACCGTAAGCAACGATGTCATCCCAAGCAACCATTTTCACGTGAGAAGAAAAAAGTCCCTTTCCTTCCAACTCGATCCCTGAGATTCGCCAATCCGCTGTCACCATAAAGTCATGTATTTTACCAATCTGCTTCCCGTCCTCCACATCGAAAACGGCAAGTCCGATCATATCTTGAAGCTTCATATATAGGGTACCTCCTCATTCTGCAATCTGAACGAAGGTGCGGTCCTTTTCCTACATGCCTGTCAGACCTTGCTTCCGTTCATGCAATGAAATGGAAAAACCGCCCCTCCCTTCTTATTAAAATGCGGAGAAATCCCTAGTACCTAGTACGCAGCCGCTTCCATATGGTTTCAATTTTCTTGGCCGTGTATTCCATTTCTTCCGTAGTATTACCCAAACCGAAGCTAAACCGAATCGCTGAATGTAAAACATCTTCAGGAAGATCCATCGCCTGCAATACATGCGATAGCTCTAAAGATCCGGAAGTGCAGGCTGATCCGCTTGCTGCTGCGATTCCTTCCATATCAAGGTTCATCAGCATGGTCTCTGTACCAATGGCCGGAAAGCTAACATTGAGAACATTAGGTAAAGAATGATCAGGGTCACCGTTAATCACAAAATTTTGGCTACCCAGAGTGTCTTCCAACCCTTTAAGCAACGTCTGGCGAAGAACCGTATCGTGCGCCCCACGCTCCTCAATGGAAGCATTAGCAAGAGTTGCGGCTTTAGCCAGCCCCGTAATACCGGCGATATTTTCTGTTCCGGCACGGCGTTTCTTTTCCTGAAGTCCCCCATGCATTAGCGGCTGAAGGCGTGTACCTTGGCGGATATACAATGCCCCAACCCCTTGCGGTCCGTTAATCTTATGACCAGACACACTCAGTAAGTCAATCGGAAGGTTCCGGCAGTCGATGGATATATGACCGAAAGCTTGAACCGCATCTACATGGAATACAACTCCATGTTCTCTCGCAATCTGCCCTACTTCTGAGATCGGCTGAATGACGCCCACCTCATTGTTGGCATACATCATGCTGATCAAAAAAGTATCTGGTCGAATGGCAGCCTCGATATCCGCAGGGTTCACGCGTCCAAACCCGTTGACCGGGACATAAGTTACCTCATACCCCGCTTTTTCCAGCTCATCACAAGCATGAAGCACTGCATGATGTTCAACCGCAGTTGTAATCATATGCCCTGAAGTACGGCCGTCTGCCGTAGCCGTCCCAAACAGGGCCAGATTATCACTTTCTGTTCCTCCGCTCGTAAAAATAATTTCTTCAGGCTTGCAGCCCAAAGAGGCCGCAACGGCATCCCGAGCAGCGCTGACGGTGCGCTTGGCATCGCGGCCAAAGGCATGAACGCTCGAAGCGTTGCCGAATTGGCCAGTCATGATGTCCATCATAGTCTGCGCAACCTCAGGATGCATAGGAGTCGATGCGGCATGATCCAGATAAATTCTGTTCATGTTATCCACCTCAAATGTAGAACATGTAATTATCCAATTCATCATGTTCTTGGTATGTGATCAAGTCCTTAAGTGTAGTAGAATCCAACACTTCAGCGATGCTGTCACGAATTCGCAGCCACAGCTGACGTTTTGCCGGATCGTCTTCTTCCGTGAAATCGACCGGAGAAATCGGACCTTCCAGTACACGAATGATGTCTCCCGCTGTTACTCCTGCCGGTTCATTCGCCAAAATATAACCGCCGTAAGCACCACGGATACTTTTTACCAAACCTGCATTACGCAAAGGCGCAATGAGCTGTTCCAGATAATGCTCTGACAGCTGATTTTTTTCGGCAATACTTTTCAAAGAAGTTGGACCTTCGCCAAACCTGGCTGCAAGTTCCATCATAATGGTCAGGCCGTAACGGCCTTTCGTTGATATTTTCAATTGTGCCACCTCACTTATAGTAACAATTCCGTTAAACACGCGGAATAACTGGTGCTGTAAACCTCTCTATTCCGATCCTAACCCTCAGCTTATGTTAACATATTAGGGCAGGTAAAGGGAAACATTACGGTAACAATCTTAAAAAAAGTTGCTTTCGGGCGATTTGGAACAGCTTTAGCCCGTTTTATGTAGCTTTCTTCCATCGTTCGCCGTGTCGTTTGATCGTCCAAACATCGTATCTTATTATCGTTTATGTTACAATAGGTGGGTTCTACAACTATATTGAAAGAATTGGGTGATGACCATGGCTAAAGCCAATCATGAAACCCGTGTCGTCGTCGGGATGTCCGGTGGCGTCGACTCATCCGTTACTGCGCTGCTGCTGAAGGAGCAGGGCTATGACGTAATCGGCATCTTCATGAAAAACTGGGATGACACGGATGAATTTGGCCGTTGTACGGCTGAGGAGGATGCGGAGGATGTGCGCCGTGTCTGCGAACAGATCGACATTCCTTACTATACCGTCAATTTTGAAAAAGAATACTTCGATAAAGTATTCTCTTATTTTCTTGATGAATATAAAGCTGGACGCACACCCAACCCGGATGTCATGTGTAACCGTGAAATTAAATTCGGCGAGTTTCTAAATAAAGCGCTGGATTTGGGAGCAGATTATGTTGCTACTGGACATTATGCACGGGTTGTGGAAGAAGACGGCCACTTTACTTTGCTGCGAGGCGTGGACAGCAACAAGGATCAAACTTATTTCCTGAATGCGTTAAGCCAAAAGCAGCTATCCCGAACCATGTTCCCTATCGGTCATCTGCCGAAACCAGAAGTGCGTAAAATTGCGGAAGCTGCGGGACTGTATACGGCCAAGAAGAAAGACAGCACAGGCGTATGTTTTATCGGCGAGCGTAATTTCAAGGAGTTTCTGAGTGGATATCTACCTGCAAAAGGTGGAGACATGGTGGATATCGCTACTGGTGAAGTCAAAGGACGCCACGATGGTCTGATGTACTATACACTGGGTCAACGTCAAGGCTTGGGCATTGGCGGCTCAGGTTCAGGCGAACCGTGGTTCGTAGCGGATAAGGATCTGGAGAAGAATATTCTGTATGTGGTACAGGGTGATCGTCACCACAGCCTGTATTCTACCAGCCTGATTGCAACAGATGTGAACTGGATTGAAGGCGCAGATACTCGTCCGACCGGCGAATTCCGTTGCACAGCCAAATTCCGTTATCGCCAACCTGATCAGCAAGTAACTTTACAATGGCTTGCGGATGGGACCGTGCATGTCATATTCGATGTACATCAAAAGGCCATTACGCCTGGACAAGCTGTTGTATTTTACGACGGGGAACGCTGTCTGGGTGGAGGAACCATTGATAAGGTTGAAAAACTTCAGCCTGAAACGGTTTAAATGAAAGCCATTTTGCATTGATATAGCAGGAATTAAAAAAGTCGTCTCTCCAGATTTGGAAGGGGCGACTTTTTTTTATGAAAGTTTATTTTAGTTCATGGCTTGTAAAGAATTCATAATCTGCTCTTTATGATGTCTGTCATGCTGGACAAACATTTCTTGCAAAAAATTTCCCATGGTGTATGAGCTATTAGGAAATTGACGGATAAACATTGATTCTGAAACCATCTTGAGCTTCACAATCATTCGCCTACGCTCTGCAATAGCTTCATTTAACAAATCATGTGGTTTCATATTTCTGCCGAATGCAACGGACGAATCGTTAAACGCTTGTACATCAGGATGTTCTTGGAGCGTAATTTGTTCCTCATTGATAATCTGTATGAGTGTCTTAGTGAAGCTTTTGTCCCACCCCATAATATGACTGATCATATCTTGTATTGACCATGTACCCACTATGGGTTTACGAAGTAGCTCATCTGAGTATGGAGATAAAGCTGTAAGAAATACAGTCCATTTTTCTAAATCTTCAGAAATCTCAGCTATCGTCGCCAATTGAATTCCTCCTTTAAGGTAAGTAACTTTTGATAACATCCTCATTTGGGTATATGATGTAAACAAGATCATACTTCAATTGAAAAGGAGCGTGCCTTTATGTCTGATTCATTAGGAATGCTGACACCAGGTAAAAAAGTTTCTTTGAAAGAATGGGACCCTAAGGATACAAATAATATCAAAAATAAAGAAGAAATCCGACAGGAAACAGATCAATTGAAGGAACGCTTCACGGAATTACAAAGCAAATTATTTACAGAGAAAAAACAATCCGTTTTGTTTATATTTCAGGGCATGGATTGCAGCGGCAAAGATGGCGTCATCAAACAAGTATTTTCTAATCTGAATCCGGCGGGGGTGACAGTCCACAGCTTCAAATCACCTACGGCTGAGGAATTAAGTCATGATTTCTTGTGGCGTGCTCATAGCGTTACCCCAGGACGTGGATATATTGCAGCATTTAACCGTTCTTATTATGAAGATGTGCTAATTACACGTGTTCACGGACAGATATCCGATAAGCAGGCCAAACGGAATATTAAGCATATCAAGCATTTTGAACAGTTGTTGCTGGATAATGGTGTAAAGGTGGTTAAAATCTTTTTACATATTTCAAAGCAATTTCAGTTAGAAAAGCTGATCGACCGAATTGAAAAGCCTCACAAAAACTGGAAACTCGATCCAAGTGATTTGCAAGAACGGAAATTTTGGAAGCAATATACCCAGTATTATGAGGATGTATTAGAGCTAAGCGCAACCAAACAAGCTCCTTGGTATGTCGTTCCTTCAGACAACCGTTGGTATAGGGATTATACTGTGCTGCGGATTGCCGTCCAAACGCTGGAGGAAATGAAGTTGTCTGATCCTGATCCAAGACCTGAACTCGAATCCCTTTTACCTGAATTGTACAAAGAACGAGATAAAAAATAGCTGTATAGGTACAGCACTAAGCTTCCAAAACCGTATCACGGCTGAGAATGCCTTGAGTCGGGATTGGAAGCTTTTTATTGCATTTTTACGTGTTATTTCGAAAATGTATAAAGCTTAACTGACTCTGTACCCGATAGCCGCAGCTACAACTCCTACCACGACAGAGGAAAGTACATACGTAGCCATGCGTCGGTATTCTTTGCGCTCCATCAGTTGAAGAGATTCATAGCCGAATGTGGAAAAGGTGGTGTAGCTGCCACAAAAACCTGTTCCTAACAGCATCCAGAGTGCAGGAGACAACTGGTGTTGCGTAAACTCACCATAGAGCCAGCCTAGCAGCAATGAACCGCTGACGTTAATGATCCACGTCCCCCACGGGAATACGGTACCCAACCTCTTGCCGGCCCACATACCAAGCCCGTATCTCGCCAGTGTACCCATAATCCCGCCTGCCGCCGCCCACCAGATCATAAGCGTTCCTCCTTCGGAGCAGCCTGCGTCATTTTTGTACCTAGACGGATACCTGTCCATGTCAAAAATAGCCCTCCGCCTACGCTTAGCAGGAGGTACAACACAGCCGTCAGCATACGATCGTGAACTGTGAGGCGTACAGCATCCACTGCAAAAGTGGAAAAGGTGGTAAAGCCCCCTGTAAAGCCTGTTCCGATGGCAAGTCGCAATCGCGGCTTGATCCGCCATGATCGCAAGGTTACCGTAAAGAACCAACCAAGAAACAGGCAGCCGATCCAATTAATTAGCAGCACACCAAGTGGAAAATCCGCACCCGCCGCAGGCAGCAGCGATTGCAGGCCATAACGGGTAGAGGTTCCAAGCGCTCCGCCCGCGGCAACGAATAACATGTCTTTCATTTTTTTATCCCCTTCTTCGCACTTGCACGATCATGGCGTAACGTGACGATATCGTACACACTCTGTATATTAAGTCGCACATATATTAAGACTGTGAATCCCGCCAGCGCTGGTTTTGCCTGATTTTTGACTCATTCCCCTGCTCAGTAGCCTGATAGAAGGTTTGGTCTGCTATCGCATCGGGCAAATATTGCTGCTTCACATAATGATTCGGATAATTATGTGGATATTGGTAGCCTACATGACCGAGCTTTTCCGAGCCTTTGTAGTGTGCGTCACGCAAATGGAGTGGCACCTCAGCCGATTTGATATCGTCCATAGCCAACATGGCCCGTGAAATCGCCGTATATACAGCATTCGATTTGGGGCTTTCCACAGCGAACAAAATAGCCTGTGCAATGTTCAGCTTGGCCTCGGGCCAGCCGTTATTGCGATAGGCTTCAAGCGCACTCACCGCTTGCACCATTGCCTGCGGGTTCGCCAGACCAATGTCCTCGCTGCTTGCCGCGATGAGGCGGCGGATAAAGGTCATCGGGTCCATACCGAGTTTTTCTACGGCGTACAGGAACCAGAACAGCGCGGCATCGCTGGAGCCGCGAATGCTTTTGTGGAAGGCCGACAACACATCATACTGCGTGGATTCATCTGCTTTGACAATCGGGCGGCGAATGGATTCCTCAGCGACTTCCAGTGTCACGTGAATCGTGCCGTCTGCCAGCGGAGGCGTTGTGAGCGCCGCCAGTTCCAGCGCGTTTAAAGCGCGGCGGATATCGCCGTTCGCCATGGAAGCGATGTGAGCCAGTGCAGCTTCATCGACCTGGAGCTGCATGTAGCCAAGCCCTTTGTCCGCATCGCTTAAGGCGCGGCGCATAGCAGCCAGCGAATGTTCCTGCGTTAACGCTTCAAGCTGGAACAACGTAGAACGGCTCATCAAAGCGCCGTTGACGTAGTGAAAGGGATTTTCAGTCGTGGCGCCAATAAACACGATCGTGCCCTTTTCCACCGCGGGCAGCAGTGCATCCTGACGTGAACTGTTAAAACGATGTACCTCATCGAGAAACAGAATGGTTTTTTTGCCATACATCGATTTATTCGTCTGTGCAAGGTCAATGACTTCTCTTACGTCTTTCACAGATGCTTCTACAGCATTCAGACGTACAAAATCGCCTTGCGTGTGTTGCGAGATGATATGTGCCAGCGTTGTTTTGCCGCATCCCGGTGGTCCGTACAACAAAATTGAAGAAACCTGATCTGCCTCTATGGCTCTTCGCAGCAGCTTACCTGGACCCACAACATGCTCCTGTCCAATATATTCATCCAGTGAAGTCGGACGCAAGCGATCCGCAAGCAACCGATTGCTTGGCGTTGACTCTTGGGAATATGAAAATAAGTCCATTTCTTTCACTTCCTTATGATTATGAACGAACACTTTCTTTTATCTTTGAAAACATACTATATTAGGCTCGCTCATACGGTTGAAAAACATGAAAATTCAAGTCATCTATAATTCTGATACGGTGTAAACCGACTCTTATTCTACCATATCCGTTAACAAGTTGCAGATAGCATGGTCATGGCACAGCTGTAGGTCTTCAAGTCAGTCGCCCATAAAAAAGAAAGAACAGCCTTAGACGAAAGATGATTTCGTGGCTGTTCTTCGACTGGCATGATTTCATAATTTCATCACTAAGATAAACAGTAAACAAAAAGGAATACAACAACTCAGGCGGTACTTTACAACGCTTTTTCTGTTTACTTCGTCTGTGCCTGTACGTAACTAGGAAGTGAGCCATCATGCAATAGCCACAACTCATGCAGCGCACGGGTACATCCTACATACAGCAGCTTGGCATCCCATGCCCGTTCTCCATAATGCTCATGGTCGGCATCCGCCACAATAACTGCATCGAACTCCAGACCTTTGGATAGGTACACAGGCAGTACCGACAAACCGCCCTCATATTGCTTTTTACCACCGTCAATCAAATTCACATCCATCCCCGCACTTGTGAAAACCTCATGCAGTTCCACAGCCTCTTTTAAGGTACGTGTCAGCACAGAAACAGTACGATACTCCCTGGAGGACAGCTCTTTTAGAGCGGTGAGCAAACTCTGCTCACGCACCGATGAGTCGTAAGATATAGTGCGCACCGGATCGCCACTACGAAATACTGGAACTGCCGTAATACCGCCGCGAACTCCCTGCTCCAAAATCGTGTTTGCAAATTCTATAATTTCCAAGGTTGATCTATAGCTCCGCGTAAGCGCAAAATACCCGGTATGTTCCGGTGCAAAAAGAGAACTCATTTCCTCCCATGCATGTACGCCACGGTATTCATGAATGCCCTGCGATAAATCGCCCAGTATAGTAAAGGAATGTCCTTTGACGAACAAATCCAGCAATGCGATATGAAAAGGTGAAAAATCCTGCGCTTCATCAATGACCACATGGTCAAAACGTTGAGATGATTCTACCTCATGAATCAGCACGTGGAGATACACTAACGCAGTCAGATCTTCTTCACGGATAATCTGTTTTCGCAGATCCGACTGTGTAGCCTTAAAAATAGCAGTCGGCAGAGAAGCCTTCATCTCTGCAGCCGTATCTGCGGGTAACCCTTTAGCTGCTTGAAAAAGCTGCTTGTAGAGCGTCAGTGCGTCGTATTGTGGCCATTTTTTAGCATATGCCTTTTCCCGTGCCCCTGCCTTTTTTTTGCGTTCCTTGAGTGCTGCCGCCGAAGGCGACTTTTTCAGCTCCATTTCAATCCAGCGGTGCACTCTTGCCAGCACACGCTCCTTCCGCTTCGCGAGCGGATAAGGCTTATACTCCTCATTAAACCAATTCAAAATCTCAGCTCGCGGCAGCATCGCTCCATCCCATGGTGAAAAATCCTCCTCGGGAACGGAAATGGGCTCCAGTCGTTCAACAAAAGCTTGAAGTAACTCCATAAAGTGAACTGAACCCTTGAATCTTCCCGGCGCCTCATCCATGGATTCCTCTCTCAGACTGCCACTCTCAAACCAATAAGATAATGTTTCGGCAGGATCAGCCAAAGGTAAATCCAAACCCAACAAGTCCAGCGCCCAGTCTGCAAATGTACTTTGCTGAATATCTCCGACCCCCAGCTCAGGAAGTACATCTGAAATATAGTCGAGAAACATATGGTTTGGTGCGAAAATGACCATTTTGTCCGCTGATACCTGATCCTTGTATTGATACAGTAAAAATGCGAGACGATGCAGCGCTACCGTCGTCTTGCCACTACCCGCTACCCCCTGAATAACGAGGGCAGTATTTTTAGCCGCGCGGATGATCTGATCCTGCTCCGCCTGAATGGTAGATACGATATCCCGTAAACGGTTATCCTTGTTTTCACCTAAACGATAAACGAGAAACTCATCGGAAACGGCCGGCTCGTCGCTTTCACGATTATACGTATCGGCTACCCGTTCCAGAATTCTTTTCCGAATGACAACGTTGCGCTTCAGATAGACCAAACCCTCAATAGTTCCCTCAGGAGCTTCATAGGACGCGGTTTCTTCACCACCTGTAAATGAATAAAATAAGCTGGCAATCGGTGCACGCCAATCAATCACCAGCGGATACGCTGACGTTTCTTCACGCTCTACTCCAATTTTACCGATATAAAGCGGCTTCCGCTGCCCTCTGCCACGCTCGTCAAAATCCATACGCCCAAAATAAGGCTCCTGCGAGCTTTTAGCCAAAGCCTGGCGTTTTTCCTCCCGTGCAGATTCCAGCACTTGCTCTGTAAAATCATGCCCAGTGTATACTGGCGTATTGCGAAGCCGTTCCAATCTCCGATCAATTTCCTCCATAGCAAGCGACAGCCTGTGCTGTTCTTCTTGATAGGCACTTTGAAACTCATTCTCCATTTCAGTTACCTCCTAAGAATATCAAGTCTCGATTTCTGCATCATCCACTTGCTCCGACACAAAAAAAGGAAAGTAAGCGTAACACATTTAACCATAAAAATCCAACCTTATTTCTAATCCCCCTATTTCCCTACTCTTTCACAAAAGTATGGAGCTTTTCGGCACCAGCGAAGCGGGTGATTTGAATCCGAAGAAGCGGAGCGATCGGAGGATCAAGTCACACGCGAAGCGGCCTCTAATACTCCATACTTCTCTCCCCCATCTCCACAAACTGCTTTTGAGCCAGCTCACGGTACACCTGATGGGACTCTAATAACTCTGTATGAGTTCCTGCACCGGTCACCTTGCCCTTGTCCAACACGATAATCTGGTCGGAGTGAACCACCGTAGACAAACGATGAGCAATGACAATCGTCGTGCGTCCTTCCATCAAGTTCGCTAGGGCCTTCTGTACCTCATGCTCAGATGAGCTATCCAGACTAGATGTAGCCTCATCCAGCATGAGGATGTCAGGGCTACGAAGAAGCGCACGCGCAATAGCGATCCGTTGACGCTGGCCTCCGGACAGCTTCATTCCCCGTTCTCCCACCTCAGTGTTGTAGCCTTGAGGTAGATCCATAATAAATGTATCCGCATACGCCATCGTAGCTGCTCGTCTCACTTCTTCCAAGTCAGCTTCGCGCCCCAAGCCATATGTAATGTTATCTCTGACCGTTCCGGTCATCATTGAGCTTTCCTGCGATACATAACCAATTTTGGAGCGCCAAGAGGAAAGTGTATATGACGATATCGGTTCGTCTCCATAACGAATTTCCCCTGTATCTGGCACATAAAAGCGCTCTAGCAATGAAAATAAGGTGGATTTCCCACTCCCGCTCGGACCCACGAATGCTGTCGTCCGGTTAGCCGGAATGACCAAGTTTGCATTATGAAGAACCTCTTCACCTTCGGTATAGGAAAAGACAACATCACGAAGTATAATATCTCTGCTCTCTTTTGCCGCTTCCTGCTTCAACTCGAGCGGTTCCTCTTCATGATCTAAAATCGTCTGAATCCGTTCAGTAGCCCCAACCACCTTTTGCAGACGTGAATACAGAGTCGTGAATTGTGCCATCGGTGTGATCACCTGAAATAGCAGCAAAATAAATGCCACCAAATCCCCCGCGGTCAGCACACCCGATGCAACGCGAACACCACCAACCCCCAATATAATGACCAGTACTGCAGTCAACAAGAAGGTAGAAATTGGACCTACAAGGGCCAGGATACGTGACTCTTGCAAACCGAAGCGGAACATCCGGTAAATACGATCCTCACCAGCCTGAGCCTCTCTGCTTTCGGTTCCGTAGGCCTTCACCAGTCTGATTTCGCCGATAACCTGACTTAACACTGAGGTCAGATCTGCCATCTCATCCTGCTGTTTTTTGGAGATGCGGTACATTTTTCTGCCTACCGGAAATAAAATTAGAGCTGTTAGCGGAACAATAGCCATAATAATGAGCGTCATCACCCAATCCAGATAAAATAACAATGCAATACCACCAATAATTGCAATCACATTAGAAATCAAATTGACTAGATACTCCGTAATTAAGTTCATAATCAGGCTTGTATCATTAGTGACGCGACTCATCGTATCTCCTGACCGATTTCTATCAAAGTAAGGTATAGGTAGAGATAAGATTTTATGCCATAAGCGTTTGCGCAAATTAGCCACAATCTTATGCCCAGCATAGTTCAACATATAGATAGAAACTGCCGAAGCCACCGCTTGAATCACAAAAGCGCCAAGCAGACCAACAATGACCATACGGTTTAGTGAAGAAAAGGTCAAGCCATCAATCAACCCTTTAGTCATCATGGGTACGATTAAACCAGCCATGGTCTGAATCAGGGTCAGAATCAGGGCGATGATCAGAATGGCTTTGGGCGGATGCGCACTCGCAATCAATTTGATAAACCGCCCCATGCCAGCCTTATCCGGTCTTTTACCCGGCTTTTCCTTCATCCGGTCCTCCTGCTCTTCTTGGTGTATATGATGTTCTTTTTCCATATACCATCAACCTCGCTTCCTGTCTGACCATTCTTGTTCAAACAACAACACCCGCGCTCTGCGCGGGTATGAACAGTACAATCTATCTTCGAGTTTACTACACCAGAGAATGAAGCACAAAATTTGCCACAAACAGTACAGATATGATATATAATGCGATAGGTACTTCCTTGCCCCGTCCTGCTGCCAGCTTGGCTACAGGGTATGCAATAAAACCAAATGCCATTCCGTCTACGATACTATAAGTAAAGGGCATCATCACCATGATCAGAAATGCAGGAAACGCTTCAGTAAAATCACTGAAATCCATCTCTCGCACATTTTGCACCATTAGCCCCCCAATGATGATCAACACGGGTGCAATGGCACTATCAGGAATATAAGCCAACAGTGGAATAAAGAAAAACGTCGCCCCGAATAAAATAGCAGTTACCAGCGGTGTCATTCCCGAGCGTCCCCCTGCTGCAATACCAGCCGTCGATTCCGCAGCGGCTACCGCCGGACTGCTGCCCAAAATACCGGCAAAGATATTGGTTACAGCCAACACACGCAAGCTGTTTTTAAATAAATCCGGTCTACCAATCATGTTGGTTTGTGCAGTAATCATACCAATATTCTCGAATAGCACAATGAGTAGGAGCAAAAAGACAGCGATCCAGAAAGCTACCGAGACAATGCCTGAAAAGGAAAGCTCTCCAAACAATTGCCCATACTGTCGCACCGTTTCAGAGGTTCGTACCGTGCTTGTAGGCTCTACAGCTCCCAGTATATAAGCAAGCCCAGTTCCCGCCAAAATACTAATTAGTAAACCTCCCTGAACGTTACGCACAAACAATACAATAGCGAGCAGCAACGTTACACAAGCCGTAATTACCTTGGGATCATTAAAATGGCCAATAGCCACAAAAGTCGTCTGATGAGCAATCACGATGCCGCTTTTTTGCAAACCGATAAAGGTTAAAAACAAACCAATGCCTACCGTAATTCCGTGCTGCAAATTATGGGGAATCGCTTGGCTAATCAGCTTGTACAATGATGTAAAGGCCACAATGGCGAATATCACCCCTGTGACGGCAACTACCATCAACGCTTCCTGCCAGCTCAGCTTCATGGAATGTACCAGCGTATAAGTGAAAAAGGCATTAATTCCCATCCCTGGTACAACGACCATTGGAGATTTCCCACCAAAAGCCATCAGTAGACAGCCGATCATCGATGTCAGCAGTGTCCCGAGCATCGCCCCTTGGAGGGGAATCCCGGCATCTGACAAAATAGTCGCATTAACCATAACAATGTATACCACGGAAAAATAAGAAATGGCCCCAGCGGCTAATTCCTTTTTCCAATGATGCTCGGGCTTGTAACCGAGACTTCTGGACCATAGTCCATCCTTCATACCAAAACCCTCCAGCAAGTTGTTCAATCTGTTTACAGTAAGCTGCACTTTTTCAAAACAAAAAAGAGCTGTAGCAACTGTGACACAAAGGATGTGATGCACAGAACTACAGGTCTTAAAGTGAATACATACTGCTGTAAATCTAACGAATGCACTGCCATGCTATTTTTACAACTTACACACCAGCGTGTTCTAATAAATCCTTCACGGCTACACTAACCATGATCAGTCCTGCTACCGGAGGTACAAATGCATTGCTTGCAGGCGGCTGCTTCGCTTTCCGGATTTCAGGTGCGTTGGCAGGTACAATTTTTTTTGTAATTTCTTCACGTGGCTTCTTTGGTTCCTCATCGGAGAATACAACCTTGACGCCTTTGGTAATGCCTTCCTTACGCAACTTGGTGCGGATGACACGGGCAATCGGGTCCATTCTGGTTTGGGAAATATCCGCTACTTGAAAACGACTTGGATCCATTTTATTCGCAGCGCCCATACTGGAGATCAGCGGAATCCCCCGTTTCAGGCATTCCTTAATCAAATGAATTTTGTAAATAATCGTATCTGAAGCATCCAGCACATAATCCAGTTCGTACTTAAATAACTCCTCATACGTTTCTTCCGTATAAAACATGTTCAGTGCAATCGCTTCACATTCAGGATTAATCAGCTTCACACGCTCTACCATCAGATCCGCCTTTTTTTGACCTACCGTCGTTGTCAACGCATGTATTTGGCGATTAATATTGGTGATATCTACAACATCTTTATCAATCAAAATGATACGTCCAACACCTGTGCGCGCCAGTGCTTCCACTGCAATCGAACCGACACCGCCGATACCCAGCACGGCCACCGTGCTATTTTTCATAACCTCAAGACCTTCAGTTCCGATAGCCAGTTCCGTTCGTGAAAATTGATGCAACAATATGGTATATCCTCCCTCACTGATTTAAACTCTATACTTGAACTCCAGCATACAAACCACGAACCCATTATCCATAAAAGGGTAACGGGTTCACGGCATTCTATAATCTATCCACAAGCCACTCGGTGCACTTGCAAAGACAAACGTTCATCTTAAGCTTTAGGAGTAACAGGTTTCGGGGCAAGACGGATGTGAAGCTGTTCCAATTGAGCTTGATCCACTTCGCTTGGCGCATCCATAAGCAGGTCTGTCGCGCTAGCTGTTTTCGGGAATGCAATGGTTTCACGCAGGTTTGTACGACCTGCAAGCAGCATCACAAGACGGTCAAAACCGAAGGCAATACCACCATGTGGAGGCGTACCATATTCAAATGCATCCAGCAGGTAACCGAATTTATCCTTCACTTCCTCAGGCGGCAGGTTGAGCGCTTTGAACATTTTCTCCTGAACTTCACGCTTGAAAATACGCATCGAGCCACCACCCACTTCGTAGCCGTTCAGCACGATATCGTAGGCCTGAGCACGAACTTGACCTGGATCTGTGTCCAAGAGGGCCAGGTCTTCTTCCTTCGGACGAGTGAACGGATGGTGCTCCGCTACATAACGTTTTTGTTCTTCATCATAGCCCAGAAGCGGGAAGTCTACGACCCAGGCAAATTTGAATTTGTTATCGTCGATGAGGCCCAAATGACGGCCAATTTTCAGACGAAGTGCGCCCAATACATCAGCAACTACTTTTTTATTATCCGCAGAGAAGAGTAACAGATCGCCTTCTTCAGCTCCCGTACGCTCTTTCAAGGCTTCGATTTCTTCCGGTGTGAAGAATTTAACGATAGGCCCCTTGAATTCGCCTTCTTTCACTTGGATCCAAGCCAAGCCCTTTGCTCCATAACGTGCTGCAAAAGGACCCAGGTCATCAATGTCCTTACGGCTCCACGTGCCACATCCTTTGGCATTGAGAACTTTAACTTCCCCGCCCTTTTCAATTACTGAAGCAAATACTTTCACACCACTGGTTGCCACGATATCATTGACATTAATCAACTCCAGACCAAAACGCAGGTCAGGCTTGTCTGATCCGTATTTATCCATTGCTTCTGCATGTGTAATTCGTTGGAACGGTGTTTCCAGTTCTACTCCAACGGTTTCTTTGAACAATTTCACCATAAGACGCTCCATCATAGGCAGCAAATCATCCTGTTGCATGAAGGAGGTCTCAATGTCGACCTGCGTAAATTCAGGCTGACGGTCAGCACGCAAATCTTCATCACGGAAACAACGTGCAATTTGGTAGTAGCGCTCCACGCCACCAACCATCAGCAATTGCTTGTACAGTTGTGGAGATTGCGGCAAGGCGAAAAACTCACCTTCATGTACCCGGCTAGGTACCAGATAATCACGGGCGCCCTCTGGGGAACTTTTTGTCAAAATCGGTGTTTCCACCTCAATGAAATCCTCACCGTCCAGGAAATCACGGAATACTTTTGCTGCTTTGGAACGCAGCTTCAAGGTCTGATGCATTTCCGGACGACGCAAGTCCAGATAACGGTATTTCAAACGCAGTGACTCGTCTACTTCCACGCCATCTTCAATGAAGAACGGAGGTGTTTTGGATGCATTCAATACTTCGATTTCAGTGACACGCACTTCAATTTCACCTGTAGGCAGGTTCGGGTTAATCGTTTCTGCATCCCGTTTGACAATGGTACCAGTAACCTCAAGCACATACTCACTACGAACACGGTCCGCAATTTGCAGTGCGTCACCGGAATATGCCGGATTAAATACGATTTGTACAATTCCGCTACGGTCACGCAGGTCTATAAAAAGTACGCCCCCCAAATCACGACGGGTTTGTACCCAACCGTTCAATGTAACTGTTTCTCCGATATGCGCATGAGTCAATGCGCCGCATTGATGACTCCTTTTCATAATACACACTCCTGTTTATATTTAGTAGTTAATGCTATATGACAGCCAGAGGGAGACTCCCCCTGACTGATGTTACACATCTTCTTTATCCTAGTTCTTCCACCAGCTGATCCAGCTTAACAGTGCGCTGCACGCCCGTTTCCATGTTTTTCAGTGCAATTTCACCTTGAACCAGCTCATCTTCACCCAGAATCGCAGTATACCTTGCTTTAAAGCGATCGGCTGATTTCATCTGCGCCTTCATTTTACGACCCAGATAATCTCGTTCTGCGGAAAATCCAGCTTGACGCAATTTGAATAGTTGTTTGGTTACTTCCGTTTCTGCCGCCTCACCCAACGCCACCATATAGATATCTAACGGCTTGGATTCGTTCAGTTTGACACCTTGATGCTCCAAAATCAGCTGGATTCGCTCCAGTCCAATGCCAAAACCAATCCCTGGCTGATCCGGTCCGCCCAGATCTCCAACCAATCCGTTGTAGCGGCCGCCTCCACCGATCGTGTCTATGGCACCAATTCCTTCAGCTTTGAATTCGAACGCTGTCAACGTATAATAATCCAACCCCCGTACCAAACGCGGGTTAACTGTATATTCCACACCCATGGCATCCAAATTTTGCTTCACTTTCTCAAAATGTATGCGAGATTCCTCGTCCAAGCTATCCAAAATCGAAGGTGCACCTCCAAATTTGTCCTGGTCATCTTTGCTATCCAGCACTCGCAGCGGATTACGCTCAATGCGTGCTTGGCTCTCCTTGGTCAACGTATCCTTAATTGGCATCAAGAAGTCCACCAGATGCTGCCGATAAGCTGCGCGACTGGCTGCATTACCGACGGAGTTAATCTCCACCTGTACTCCTTTCAGACCCAGTTCACGGCAGAATTGATACCCGAAAGCAATAACTTCTGCATCCAGTGCCGGATCGACCGCCCCAAATGCCTCAATTCCAAATTGGTGAAACTGGCGCTGACGCCCAGCCTGTGGACGCTCATAACGGAACATCGGACCGATATAATACAGCTTAGTTACATCCGGCTCCCCGTATAGTTTGTTCTCCACATAGGAGCGGACAACCCCTGCTGTTCCTTCCGGACGCAAAGTCATGCTGCGCTTCCCTTTATCCTCAAAAGTATACATTTCCTTTTCCACTACATCCGTCGTTTCACCCACACCTCGAACGAACAAATTCGTTTGTTCGAACATTGGTGTACGAATCTCTCGATAATTAAAGCGGCGGCTAATCTCACGGGCTTTTTCCTCGACCACTTGCCATTTTTCTACACTGCCCGGCAGCAAATCCTGTGTTCCCGTCGGTTTTTGAAAGGCCATTAACGTATCCCCCCATCGTTGTATTTCATATTGTGCTCTTTCTTCTTGCTCCACTTTCAATATAAAACAAAAAATCCCTCGTCCTGTTAACATTAACAGGGACGAGGGATTGTCGTTTACAAATCACCCGTGGTACCACCCACATTCCGGAGTTTGTCCAGACAACCAGCATAAAATCACTCATTGCCCGTCAGCAATATACTGACTCCGCTCATACGTATAACGCCCGTAACGCGCAGTACGGCTATTATGCAGGACCATCCACTGTCGGCACAATTACAATGTACTTTCAGTAGGGTTTCCTCAATTGTTCGCCGCCTGTTCTCGGGGAGGTCATTCATCCGTTCATCAAGGGAATTTTTACAGCCTGGAAATTCCTCTCTGCGCTTGTGGGTTCGGAGTACTTGGTCCCGTCATCAAATCATTTTTCATTATTTTATGATTTTAATGAACCGCTTCGACAAAGTCAAGACATTCTATAGCTTCTCTGCAACTTTCTATCATTGTCACAAATGGACACGAAGAATTTCAACAAATACAAAAAAAAGCAGTCCTAGGCTTTAAAGCCCAGGTCTGCTTTTTTTGTTTATTATTTTATTATCTAACTATACTTCTGTTTGCTCAGTGAAATTCCAGCAATTCTCAAGTCTATTTTCACGTTTTGCAACCATGGGACGCGTTCTAAGTAGAGGGTGCGATGATGTTGCTGCGGTTGTAGCAACATTGAACATAGATCCTTCAGTTGCTGGGTGGGCCGTCTCATGTGGAACCCAGTAACGTTCTTTGGTAAAAGGATATGTCGGTAGATGAAGGCGATGCGGCTTATCCTCACCATATAACCTGCTCCAATCAACATGTAAGCCTCCTACCCACAATCGAGCTATACCTTCCATATCAGCTGAACCGATGTATGTCTCCAATAAAAAATCCAAATCGTCTGAATCATGAGTCCATGCTCTCTCTGACACTGTCTCTTCTCCCTGAATAAATTGCTCCATCTTATGAAGCAGCTCATCCACAGAAGAAGCAACAAAAGAAACTCGCACAGACATAGACTCCCGCCCAACTTGTAGCGTGTAGGCCAGTTCCCTAAGTCTTTCATAGCTTGCTCCCCGCTCTGATGAGCTATGAATCTTAAGAAATTGGAGCAGATTATGCACGATCTGCTTAAGGTTTTCCTCTTTCTTGGCTGAAAGTGGAATAATAACCAATGTTTCCGTGCCTGAAAGTGAGCTTGTTCCCTTCGTTTCCGATGGTACATATTCTTCCAGAATAAGATGAGTATTACTTCCACTTGCCCCGAATGAGCTTATACCAGCCCGTCTAGGTAAAGAAGAGCATGCTCCGTTCATTTCGATTTCTGGTGCTACCCATGCTTCATATTGTTGCTGAATTTGAAAAAATGAATTTTTAAAATCAATATAGGGGTTGATTTCCTTGGCATGCAATGAAGGAAATAGCTCCTTATATTTAAATTGAAGCAGAATCTTAGTTAGTCCTGCAATGCCCGAAGCAGCTTCTAAATGCCCGATATTCGATTTAATAGACCCTATCACACACTGTTGTTTGTTAAGCCCGCACTCACTAAAAGCCAATTCAAGGCCACGCATTTCTATCGGATCCCCTAATGAGGTCCCTGTGCCATGGGCTTCCACATAACCAATAGTTTGAGGATCAACCCCTGATTTCTTAATAGCGTTTGAAATGACTTCCGATTGGGCTACAGGATCTGGTACCGTAGCTCCCGAAGTTTTCCCAGCATGATTTACTGCAGAACCTTTAATGATTCCGTAGATGGAATAACCTTGCTTTTTTGCCTCGGCTAGACTGGTTAAAAGAATTGCTCCAACCCCTTCACCGGGAACGTATCCGTCTCCATCCTTGCCGAAGCTTCGGCATCTGCCGTCAGTCGAGAGAAACTGAGCTTGCTTCAAAAAAAGGTATTTGTGGGGATGAGTAACTAGGTTAACACCACCTGCAACAGCATAGTCACATTCTCCCTGTCTAATGCTCTCACATGCCAAGTGAATAGCAGTAAGAGAAGAAGAACACATTGAGTCTACAGCCATGGATGGCCCATGAAAATTCAGACAATACGAAACCATATTAGCTATTGATGAAGCTGCAATCCCAAATGCTAATGGCGTTCCACGCTGCGTCATCTCCGCACTAAACAGTTCATAGTTATTCCAAAATACCCCTGCAAATACCCCCACACTCTGATCACTGGTGGAGGGATATTGATGATGACTTTTATCAAGCGAGAACCCCGCGTCTTCACAAGCTTCCCAAGCTGTCTGCAAAAACATTCTTGCCTGGGGGTCCATCATTTCCGCTTGCGCAGCTGATATATTAAAAAATAACGGATCAAACTCATCGATTCTGCCCAGGAAGCCGCCGTGATTATAGATCTCTCTAACATCATAAGACAGTTTATTGTCCCGCCAACGCTCGGTAGGAACATTGGAAATACAATCCTTTCCCTCTTTTAAATTAAGATATAATTGCTCTATGTTATCTGCCATAGGATATTTCCCAGATAGCCCCACAATAGCAATGTCGTCATGTTGACTTCGCTTTTTCTTAACACTTGATTCAGCTTCCTCTTCCTGATCCGCGTTCATTTCCGTTAACCTAATAGAGATACCTGGATTTATCGTTATATTAGATTTCATCTGCTCCTTGATTGCTTGAACATTGCCATAGAGAACCACTGTATGAGTGCTCCCATTTGCCAATACAGCATCCAGTATATGAAGCCCATTGGACGTAGGCAGTGCTTCGCTTCCTCCCGCTTTATACAGCAAATCCTGCATATCTTCACTGATCCGCATGCCGCCTTCAGACCACAATGGCCAATTCACCGTTATCGTTTGTCCACAGCGCTCTCCCCGTTCTACTCGACCCTGTCGTTCCCATGCAAATGCATCCATCCATCCATTTGCACTTGCATAATCGGCCTGTCCTAAATTTCCAGTAATAGCTGAAGCAGATGAAAAAATGACGAAGTATTCCAGCGCATCATGTTTTGTTGCCTGATCCAGATTCCAGATACCACTGACTTTGGGTCGAAACACCTCATGTGCATCATGCATTTGTTTATTGATAATAAACTGATCTTTTACGACACCGGCAGCATGAACCACTCCCGTTACAAAACCCCAATGATCACGAATATTTGTCATTATCTTTTCTATAGCAGCCAGATCACCAACATCAGCCTGATAATACCGGACTTCTGCTCCCATTTGAACTAATGAGCGCATTTGCCTATTCTGTGGCTCAGTTAATCCGGATCTTCCAATCAATGCTATCTTAGCCTTACATCTAGCTAAATGATTGGCAACATGAAATCCTAATCCACCAAAACCACCAGTAATTACATATACACCTTGCTCTTTAAAGGGAGAAGCCATTTCCTGAAACTTTTTTTCATACAGTTTATTAACAAAACGTTCAGTAGAATCGGTTGGATACAAAACTGTCCGGGCACCATCTTCGAGATGATGGGCTTCCTGTATTAAAATATCCCTAATTTCCGCTGCCTGCCTTGTAGCCATATGTCTAATCATAATAATTTGACCATGAACTTTGTGATTTTCTAAAGAAGCTGTTTTCAGTAAACCCTCCAATGCATATACAGCTTTATGGTCTTTATCCACATCAGCAACAAGCTGAATCAGGATTTCGGAACTTCCTGATTTCTTAATGTGCGTCTGAATAAGATGAAAAACTTGTTCAAAACAATCCTCAAATTGCTGGATGGACTGTGTACTAACAGAATTAAGGTCTAATATTTTCCATGCATCGTTACTTTGCCGTTCGAACCAGGATAACAGCTTTTTGCTTCCCTTATACATGAGCGTGATATGGAGATATTCAGGATACTGCACTTGGGTTGCCGGTATCGATTCATGGCTCCAGAAACGTTCAAAGAGTAATGCTTGAGGCAAACTAGACTGTGGATCGACAGCAACTTGCGATCCCTGGTCTGTATGCTCCTCCTTTTCCTCTATGAACGCAGTTCCGCTATGTTCAAATAAAAATTCAGTTAATGCTGTAATGTTAGGGTACTCAAACAAAAGTGTAGGGTATAATGCTCCGCTCACTTTCTCCTCTAAAACCTTTACCAGCTTCAACAATTCAATGGAATCCAATCCAAGCTCATAAAACCCTTGTTGTATTCCAATCTCACTGGCAGATACATGAAGAACCCTTGAAATTTCCTCTTGCAAATAACGTTCAATAGCAGTTTTAAGAGTACGTTCGTTCTGTACTGTGGGCGTATCATAATTGTCCTCGCTCCCCACATTTTCATTGAACGCTTGAGCATGATTTTCAAGTAAATATCCAGTCAGGCTGTCGATTGTGGAAAACTCAAATAGCAAAGTGGGATACATTATCGTGTCTACTCTTTCCTCCAATACTTTAACCAATCGGAGCAGTTCGATAGAATCCAATCCTAATTCGTAAAATCCTGCACACACTTCTATCGTATCTGCATCTACCTTGAGTACCTTGGCAATCTCTTGCCGCAGGAAATTCTCAATAGCGATTTTAGTAGTTAAAGAAGAGTATTCACTTTCTTCTATTCCCACATATTTATCTTTCGAAACAGGTTTTATTTGTTGAACAGATTGCGCTTTATCCTTCTCCTCAGGCAGAGAAACTACAGGTTCCATCAGTTTTTGAATCAGTTGGGCGTCTCGGATACGTTTAACTGAAAAATTGCGAAATTCAACAGCCACCTCACCTGTCTCACTATATACAGTGATATCTCGGGATATGAGATCTGGATTGATCAGTAGACCGTCTACAACTTCTCGTTCCTCTGTATACGTATAGATGGTGCTCGGAAGCCTTTGATAAATACAAAATCGTTCTATTGAAATAGGCATATAGGGCGAACCGTCCTGGTTCACCCAATGTTGCGTTCCATTTTTGGAAAAAGACATTCCTGCCATCGATGCCCCATCCAACAATGCAGCATGCGCATAAAAATAATCGGCATCATTTTTCGCTAGCTCACTTAGCTGGAGCTTCATTACTTCCTGATTGCCCCGTTGATAGACGTTTCCCAGTGTTTTCATAAACGTGAAATGCCGAATTTTACATCTGCGGGCCAATTCATACATCTCCTCCATGTCCCACTGCTCTGTGGCATCATCCGCGAAGGCGGCAATATCGGGGCATGGTTCTATGAAAATATGCTCTATTCTATACATCAAACAATTCATATTAATAACCTCAGATGTATCCACAGCTTCCTCATTCTTTACTTTTATACTGGTCACTTTCACCTCCCAATATCGTTCCTTTGGAATGAAAGCAACTAGAATCTGCTGGTCAAAATACTCGGATGTGATGATAGGCTGCATGAACAGGACATGACGTAATTCGATGGCCTGGGTTCCTAAATAGCAATCTGCCAGTCTATAGATCATATCCAGTAAAGCCACCCCGGGCAACGTGCGTATTTCATGCACTTGATGATCCCGTACAATTAAATTGTTATGAGTTAGCCGCTGTGCATAGGTTTTGGGAGTTGTTCCTTTACTCATTGCAGTTTCCCCTCCCTATAAATCTCAATGGGTTCAAAAAATCCCTGCTTCCATTCTTCCGCTTTCCGCGTGACCGGTTTTATGGACTCCGGAATATCCATTGGCTCTGGCCAATAGCGTCGGCGGTTAAAGCGAATCCCTTCATCATCTGAACTCAATACAGCCTGAAGTGCATGTGGAACACCTTCATTACTTACGATGATATGAGCATTATTCCCTCCAAGCCCAAATGAACTGATACCTGCACGTAAAATTCCCGCTATACCTGTCCACTTCGAATGGCGCTTTACAATATAAAACGGAGAGTCATCAAAATTAAACCGTGGGTTGGGATTGCTGCAATGCAGTGTTGCTGGCAGCTCTCCACTACTCATGGACAGTAAAACCTTGATGAAACTTGCTATCCCTGCTGCACTAATCAGGTGTCCAATATTACTTTTAACACTACCAATTCCGCAAAACTGTTTGTTACCTGTAAACTTTGAGAACACAGTTGTCAATGCTTTTAGTTCAATAGGATCACCGATAAGGGTACCCGTTCCATGGGCTTCCACATAGCTAATAGTCTCAGGATGAATATGGGCATCTGCAATCGCTTTTTCAATAAGTTCCTTCTGGGCCTCCGGGTTTGGAGTAGTGATACCCATGGTATTTCCATCATTATTGAGCGCTGATCCGTCAATGACACCATAGATTTTATTGTTATCCTTGATGGCTTGTTGCAGGCGCTTTAGAACGACTACGCCACATCCTTCGCCCACACCAATACCATTAGCATCGGCACTGAATGCCTTGGAGCGCCCTTCAGGAGATATGATATTAGCGGCTCCCAGAAGTTGGTATATGGTCCCATCCAATATAATGTCCACCCCTCCAGCCAGTGCAATCTCACTCTCACCGTTCAATACGCTTTTGGCCGCCACATGTATTGCGGTTAATGAGCTGGAACAAGCCGTATCTACTATCATATTAGGGCCTTTCAGATTATAGACATGAGCCAAATGGGCAGCAATAAAATTTTGACCAACACCGATAATGGTATCTTTATCGTTTTCTTTCAGCTTTTGATAATATTTATTGGTTCTCGCGCCCACAAATACACCCACTTGCTTATTCCATAAAGCTTCTTTCGTATATCCGGCATCTGCAATCGCACCCGCGCCACACTCCAGAATTTTACGCTGTAACGGATCAATTTGTATGGCAAGGGATGGAGGGATGTTAAAATAATCAGGATCAAAATCCTCAATTTGATCCATAAACCCACCCACACTCTCAATTGCTTTTCCGGCAAACGTTTGTCTAATATGCCCCACCCGTGAGATGGGGGCTTCACGTATACTATCCATACCATTCTTTAGATTAAGCCAAAATTCATATTTATTATGAGCATCCGGAAATTGACAATCAATTCCTATTACAGCTATTTTATCATTTTTATATAAATCGTTTTCTTCCCTGTCTAGGAACGCTATATTCTCTTCTAATAAGGGAGAAACGGGCTTCTGTTCACATTCTGTATTTGTTACTCCCTGTGCTTGACTTTCTATGTTAAAAAAAGTCTCAAGTATATCCGTGTGGTTCTCAGTTAGATAGGCTGTCAAACTTTTCATGGTTGGATACTCCAAAATTACGGACGGATCAAGTGAGACTTCCTTTAATTCATAGTCCATTCTGGTGATGACCTGAGCCAGCAAAATCGAATCCATTCCATATTGTTGAAATGGAGTATCCGGTTTGAATTCGGCTTTGTCAATTCTCAATTCTTTGGCAAAAAGTGAAACCAACCATGATTGTGTCTTTTCCGTAAGATCAATTTTATCCAGATATCCACTTCCTAGATTTTGCATGGGAGCCTGTACTGGCCCTCTCTCCTCTTTCACGAACTCTGTTACCGAGAGTCTCCGCTTCATTAACTGAGTAGGGTCCCATATAACCGGATTTACCCATGCAGGAAGAATGACTCGATAGCGGGAATCTGCCAGAAGGCTGTCCAACATATTCAATCCTTCTTCGTTGGACATACTGAGCAAACCTGCTTGTTTGTATGGTTTACTGGTGACCTCCCCCATCCCCACTTCCCTCCAGCTAGGCCACTGGATACTCATTATCGAACAAGGTCCTGTAACCGACTCAGCAAAATAATCCATATATGCATTGGCCATTGCGTAGTCGCTGATCCCTGCGCCAAGTGCTGGAATAATGGCAGACACTGAAGAAAATAGCACTAAGAAGCGCAGAGGCTCATTTCTGAAACTTTGATACATGACATTTAGACCCAGCACTTTGGGATTCAATACTTGTCCAATCACCTGTGGAGATTTTCTTATAAACGCCAGATTTTCCAAATCAGCCAGACCCGCACAATGAATGACGCCACCAATAGGACCCATAAAACGCTTGACGGTTTCCACCGTAATTCGCATGGCCTCCACGTCTGATAATTCAACCGATAGGACAAATACCTCTACTCCAAGGCGTTCGATACTTTGAATTGCCCGTATCTTTGCAGCAGTTGCGCTATCCACAGCCTCAAGTGAATTCCATTGCTCCTTCGGCGGCAGTGGTTCCCTACCCGATAGCATCAGCTTCTTTACACCATAATGCTGTACAAAGTGACGCGCACAGAGTAGGCCTAGTCCTTTCGTTCCCCCTGTCACCCATAAAACATGATTTTCGGGGAATTTCCGTTCATGAACTGGATTGTGCTGTACATTGACTTCATTCAAAAACGCGCAATATCTCTGTCCATCGCGGTAAGACACTTCAGTATCCTCATTGTTGTCCATGTATTCGCAGGCAATTTGCTCTGCAAACAATCTATCAGCCATTCCAGATTGTCCATCCATATGACGTGAGCGGATATAGCTGTACTCGCTTTGCAGCATACGATACAAACCAACGTTCAAAGCTCCTGATAAATTGATTTTTTCATTCTTATAAGATTCCAAGTCTTTTGTAACACAAAGCAACATCAAATTGTTTCTATTCCCATACTCAATAAGCTTTTGCAGCCAGGAAATGTATTCAACTTCCGGCTCCTGAGCATAACCGCACCCAATCAGGTCAATACAGCCCGTATACTTATTCCACATGTGATCCTGCATCAACAGATCATCTTTAATTTCATCTCTACCTAATATTCGCACATCTGAAAAATAAGAAGCCAGACAGGCTGCAAGCTCTCCTGTATCATGAGTGGACAAGATTGCAACTGTACCAACGATATCACTTTTTCCGACAAGCGGACTTGCTGCCCATTGCTTCGTTGTATAAGACAATTTTCGAGTTTCTGATCTGTGATGATCGTCTATACTAGCTTTTCGCGAGTCTGGAGCAATGGTGGCCGCATCTGAGATAGTTTGTTTTTGGGGTACCCAAAATTTTTCCTTGCCAAAAGGATAGGTGGGCAATGAAACTCTAGAATATCCCCCATTTGCAAATAATTGATGGTAATTAAGCCCGTATCCTTGCACATACAATTCAGCTATAGTAGACAAATTTCTAGCGAAAAGAGTTTTATCATTTTCATTTATACATTTCGTAATAAATTCATTTCCATGCTGTTTTAATTCCAGATCATCCCTATTCTCAGATCCATTCAGAGCGGAAACATACATATTCGCAGTTCTTCCCGTTTCCAGCCAGTTATCCAGTATATTAGC
The DNA here is from genome assembly GCF_053570945.1 of Paenibacillus sp. CMM36. Taxonomy (NCBI): domain Bacteria; kingdom Bacillati; phylum Bacillota; class Bacilli; order Caryophanales; family Paenibacillaceae; genus Paenibacillus; species Paenibacillus sp. CMM36. The sequence continues at coordinate 72,703 of NZ_JBSEDY010000007.1, read as the reverse complement.
AAGCTCGCTCGTATGACTTACAATGCATGCCAGCCGATAATCAAGGTGTTTACGGCCCAGTAACAAGGTGTAACTCATATTACCTAAATCCGGCTCTTCCACCTTCTTGCAATAAGCGCTCAACTGATGGGCCTGCTGCTGCAACTGTTCTTCTGTTCGTGCAGACAGAACGATTAAATAACTGGAGACAGGTGCATAATGCCGATTCATTTCAGGAGCTTCTTCAATCACCATATGAGCATTGGTACCGCTGAATCCAAAAGAGCTTATGGCCGCGCAACGTTTTGTATTCCAAGGAACAGACCATTCCTTGAAACTTGTATTTACATAGAAGGGGCTATCGTCCATTTTAATATTCATGTTTCCATGTTGATAATGGAGGGAAGGAACCATTTGCCGATGCTGTAAAGAAAGTAATATTTTCAGCACTCCAGCTATACCAGAAGCATATTGGGTATGACCAAGATTCGATTTAATGGTACCTAACGCACAATAGCTCTTCTTATTGGTGTATCTAGTAAATGCCCGATTCAAGGCCTTATATTCTATAGGATCACCTAACTGTGTGCCTGTCCCATGCGCTTCAACCATTTGTATATTTTCTGGATGAATCCCAAAACGATCGAATACAGTTTGTTCCAAACGTTCCTGAGATTTCGCGCTTGGTGCCGTAATCCCATTAGTAAAACCATCCTGATTGACCGCAGTACCTTTAATGACACCGTATATGTGGTCACCATCGGCAATGGCCTCCTCTAAACGCTTCAGAACAACTACACCTGCTCCTTCGCCTGGCACAAATCCATCTGCTCTATCATCAAAAGCATGGCACCGTCCAGTTGGGGACAACATATTGGCACGATTAGAATACACATAAAAATTGGGAGTTGTCTGAATAAATATGCCGCCCGCCAAGGCCATGTCTATTTCTCTCGTCCAGAGCCCCTGACAGGCCATATGAATCGCTACCAGTGAACTGGAACAAGCCGTATCTACTGCAATCGCTGGTCCATGCAAATCTAGGTAGTAGGAGATTCTGGCAGGGAGAATAGAACTAGCGTTTCCCCAAAAAGCTTGGGCTGGAGGGTTATCGTCGAGCCATTCTGCATAATCGGAAGGACCACAACCTACATAAACGCCACAGTCCTTACCTTGTATCCCCGAACCCGCATATCCAGCATCCTCCAAGGCTTTCCAAGACTCTTCCAGAAAAATACGTTGCTGCGGGTCCATGTATGCAGCTTCCAGTCCTGTAATATTAAAAAATCTGGGATCAAATCGGTCAATATCTTCTATAAAACTACCATAGTTACAATACTCTTTCCCTTGATCGTAATACTGGGATAAATCCCACCGGGATACCTCCTGGATTAAGTCATTTCCATGAACCAAGTGATCCCACAATTCCTCAACCGATGCCGACTGGGCAAAGCGCCCGCTTATACCAATAATGGCGATATCATCTTTTTTATCTTGTATTGGAATTCCTTCAGAAGTCTTTTTATTTAAAATAGAGTCATTTCTGGCAAGTGGACGGGCATTGTCGGTTGCTTTTGTTGTTTTTTCGTTGGCAGATATTCCTTTTCGAGACAAGCCGTCAGTTTGAAACCGGTTGGTCCATGTCCGTGCAACTACATCCTGATGCTGCGACAAAATATAGGAGGACAATTGACGAATGGAACTATAATCAAATAAATCAGTAGTTTCCAATTCAATGCCAAGCGTATGGTTAATCGCTTGAATAAATTGGACTCCCGTAATAGAGTCAATACCGTAATCAGAAAAGGACTCCTCAGAATCTATCATATTAACTTCGACTTTAAGAGTAATGGACAAATGTTGAAGCAAAGTTTCTTTTACAAAATACTGCACATTCTGTTTTGAAGAAGGCGATATCCGAGAAGGGACTGCTGGTGAAAACACTTCCTTATACTGTGACAAGATATATGCTGTAAGCAAATTAACCGAGCTGTAATCAAACAGATCAGTGCTTTCAAGTTCAATGTGCAATATGCGATTAATGCTCTGCACCAATTGTGTTCCCGTAATAGAATCGACACCGAAATCGGAGAACGAATCATCATGGTCAATTAGGTGAGCCATTACCTTTAAAGATTCTGATAATGTATGGACAATGCATTCTTTCACATATGTTTCGATGTCCATTCCATTCGATTTAAGATTGGTCTGTGTTGGGGCACCAGATGATGGTTGACTTGAAACCGACGTTCTTCCCCTGTCCCGCTTCGTACCTCGAGTGACCTGAACTATACCATCACTTTGCGCACTAATAATCTGCTGCCCAAGCTGGGTTTCTTCCGCTGCTAAAAAGCCAACATGATGATACCCTTCGATTTCCAATAGTTTTTTCCACTGAGTTGGATATAAGCCTGGACATCCCTGAATACGTACGGCAGGATCTTCATACATCCACCATCCCTCCAACAAACCGAAGGTCAGATGAGTAAAGATGGATTTGTCTGAAATTTCATTTAAGAGAATCAGACCGTTATTAGAGATCAAGCTCTTAGCGTTGCGTAGGGTTCGCCGGATATTCCAGGTAGCATGCAATACGTTAGCCGCAATGACAATGTCATATTTCCCTACCTCAATCCCTTGCTCGGTTACGGCTTCTTCAATATTTAAAACCTCGAATTTCAGAAAAGGATTCTGTTCTCCATAAACTCGTTCCCCATGCTTTAGAAAAGCTTTGGAAATGTCTGTGTAACAATATTCCTCAACATATTGTTGGAATGGCTTTAGTTTATCGAGAACTATTGATGTTGTTCCTCCTGTTCCCGCACCAATTTCCAGAATACGTATTTTTGTTTCTCTATGTTGCTTTAGCCTATGTTCCAAGAAAGCAGTTACCTGATCCGAGAGCATTTCATTAAAATAATCAGCAACCTTGTTATGCTTGTAAATACCTTCGACAAGGTGCATGGAACCTTTGGGAAACATAATATCAGTTGCGGGAACTTTTCCGGTTAAGATTTCTGGTAGTGCTTTTAACGTAGCTTCAACCAGTAGAACCTGGGCTCTCAAATTAGCATCTTTAGTCCAATGCTGTTTGCTTTGTTCCCATTTCCCCCAAACTTCATGAATATCGGATACGGTAGAGACAACGGCCGGATTACGTGTAAAGATATCCAAACTTTCTTTCATCCATAATCTATATATCTCCTTTAATCCATAGCTTGCCCACAAACGATCATCTTCTGGATTTGCGTTCAGCAGCCCCATAGTACGCAACTGAGCCTGTAATATCTGAATTAAAAGTCTATCTACGGCTTTTATTTGTTCTCTGTAAATGTCGAATTGCTCACCATTCTTCATGGTTGTCCTCCTTGTTTTAATGAGTGCATACAATTTGCTTCTCCCAGTTCACTTCCTTGATTCCCAACGGATCTGTCGTTCGCATAACCCCTAACTGGTGCAGCTGCCCCGATACCAGTTGCTCCAATATTCGCATCCCCTCTTCCGTCCGTATGGATTGGATCCCTAGCCGCTCCATCTGCTTGCGGTATCGTTCTCCTGATACTACCCCAACCTGGCCCCAATACCCCCAGTTCACCACCTTCACCTCACACGACCACTCTACGGATAGCTGGTGCGCGAATGCATCCTTAAAGGTACAGCCTGACACATAGTTGCTTTGCCCCGCTGCCTTGGTGAATGCGTTAAAGGAAGAGAAGAACAATACAAAATCCAATGCTTCTCCTTGAAATGCTCTCGCCAGGTGTACGCTCACATCTACCTTAGCCTGCAGCGATTTACAGAATTCCTCCTCCTCCATCTGTCCCAAACTCCGGTCTGACAGCACGATCGCCGAGTGTACCACACCATGGATATCTCCATACGCCTGACGTACTAATCGACACGCTTCTCCCAAGGCGGTCTCGTCCGATGCATCCGCTGCGATATACATCGGCTCGGGTCCTATCTCCGCTAACCGTTCCCGCTTGCCTCGAATGGCTTCATCCTCTGTCCGCCGCCCGATCCAAACGATCTGTGCCTGGTACGTACGGATCATATATTCACTCCAGACGGTTCCCAATCCCCCCGCTCCACCTATGACTACATACACGCCCCCATGGCGGTAGCGCGTTGGATAACCCGTTTCCATCGTCACAGGGACAAGTTCCTGGCGGTACCATTCTCCTTCCCGGTTCACAAGCCCGTCTCCTTCTGCATTGGGCGGCAGGAACAGCAGCTCAGACCATGGCCACTCCACTCCCGCTTCCATATCCGCTAACCGAACCTTCCAATGGCTATATTCCTTTGCCATCGAACCGATAAAACCGTGTACACTCGCGTGGGTCGGATCGACCTCGTCGTACTTATTTACCGGTTGGGCCTGAACCGTAATCACCGTCCATTCCAACGTCCGATGTCCATACCCCAGCTGCAACATACTTTTGACGAGTCGGAATAACTGGATTACCCCATCTTCTTGGCCCTCAATAATCCGCTTCTCTTCTAGGGCCGGGATTTCCGCTTCCGGACCGATCCAGATCACATGGCGGATGCTTCCGCAATCCTCCAGTTTCCCCTGAATGTCCTCCACCGGCTCTCCGGCATGGAGAGCCACAACCTGCGCCTGCGGGTAGTATGCCATCACAGCTTCCCGTCGCTCCCGGCTCCCGCCAATCAGAACTATGTCGCTCTGAGCAGACCCGGAAGGGTCCGCTTCTTCCGTGATCCTACACGGCTCCCATACGGGCGCTACAATCACGTTCTCTGCTGCCACTTCTACTTCAGACGGTGCCAAAGGATACGTCAAAGGCTGCGTTAAAGAACGCGAACCTCCTCCCTGCAGCCGTGAGGTAAATCCGCGTAGACTTACGCATAGCCTGCCTGTGTCATCGTAGACATCCACACTCCGTTTTTGCACCCGCTCTTCCTGTACTCGCTCCCCTTCTTCGCTCATGTGTACCCACATCTGGCTCGTACACGGACCGTACACGGTCAGCTCCCGCAGGCTAAATGGCAGGGCTGGAGCGCCCGCTGTGTTTTCTTGCGGCCCCAGTAGGGTCAGCCCAATGGCTGCCTGCAACGCCCCATCCATCAAGCTGGGATGAAGCACGTAATCGTGGGCTGTTACCGACACACCAGAAGGTAACGACACTCTTGCCCATACCTGGCCCGCTCCAGCCTGCACGCTTTCCAGCGAGCGCTGGCCTGCTCCATATTCAATCCCCATCGCCGCAAACGCTTCGTAACAGGCGGTAATCGGCACCTCTTGTGCACCCGCAGCCCGGTGCTCCGCAATCCGCTTCGCTATATCCTCCCGCACGCTTTCCACGTTTGTCACCACACGAGCAGTTCCTTGGCTGTACACCACATCTTCCATGGCTCCCGTTGATCCCTTGTAGATTTCATAACCAATGTCACCTTCCTCGCCCGCCATCAGACGGAGCCTTACCTCTACCGGCTGCTCTTCGACTGTGATCGGTTGCATCCAGGTCACTTGCTGTAATTGCAACGTAATCCACTCTCCCGGCTTCCCCTCCAGCGCCTGCTCCACCGCTGTTCGTGCCATTTCCAGATAGGCTACCCCTGGCAGCATCTTACGTCCCTGCACTCTGTGATCCGTCAGGAAAAATTCCTCACCGCTAAAAGTGGAACTATACCGCTGCTCCGACAATACCGAAATATTCCGGTGCAGCAACGGATGCAATCGAGAATCCGTATCCTCCCGGCTTCGCCCGGCCGCTTCCTTCCCTTCCGCCTGCGGAACCCAGTACCGATCCCGCGCAAATGGATATGTGGGTAGGCTGATACGGCACGGCCGGTTCTCTCCGTACAGCGCCTGCCAGTTCATGCTCAACCCCTTAACCCATAAATCCAACAGCTTGGCATATTTCCCTTTATAAATCCACTGACGGATCGTCTCCTGCATATCCTCATCCGTCTCCAGGGCGGATATCGTTTCCTTATAGCGTTTGACATTTCCGCGAAACCATCTGCCAGCTTTCTGATGCTCCGCATATTCCCTCAGCTGTGCTGCTAAATCCGAGACGGATTCCACGATCAGTCCCAATCGTTCTTCCATGGCTTCCCGTCCAACCTGTAGGGTATAGGCGATGGACTCCAACCTGTCGTCGCCGTAATCCCCCTGCTCCATCGCTTCAAGCAATTGAAGCACTTGCTCTTGCAACCGCTGCTCATCCTTGCCTGACAGAACAATCATCACGGGTGTGCGTGGTGCAGCGCCGAAATGGTCCATACGGTTCTCCTGCGGAATGTATTCCTCCACCAGCACATGTGCATTCGCTCCTCCGGCTCCAAAGGATGAAATGCCTGCAATACGCGGAAAATCCTTTACCGTACCGTTCATTTCAATCTGAGGTCGTTTCCATTCTGCCAGTTCCTGCTGGAGTACGAAAGGAGTATCCTCAAATGGGATCTCCGGATTCTGCGTCTTTGAATGCAGCGTTGGAGCCAATTGACCATGCTTCATTTGCATCAATACTTTGGTTAAAGCCGCAATGCCTGCCGCGCTTTCACAATGTCCGATATTGGACTTAACAGAGCCAAGAGAACAAAATTGCTTGTCAAGGGTAGATTTTTCATAGGCCTGCTTCAAGCCTTCTATTTCAATGGGATCACCTAGGGCTGTTCCTGTACCATGCGCTTCCACATAACTAACGGACCTTGGATGAATTCCAGCACGCTCCAGTGCATCGGAAACAACTTGCGACTGTGCCGCGGGACTAGGCACCGTATAGCCGTTAGTTTTTCCTCCAGAGTTCAACATGCTTCCACGGATAATTCCATAAATATGATCACCGTCTGCTACGGCTCTACGGAGAGGCTTTAGAATGACGGCTCCTACACCTTCACCATCAACAAAACCATCTGCCTCATCACCAAAAGACTTGCATTGTTTGCCTGTACTTAACATATTCATGTCTGTTAGTTTCAAGTAGTGGGCGGGATCCACAATCAAATTGACTCCACCTGCAATAGCACAGTCACTAGTCCCACTTCGCAAACTTTCCATCGCCAAATGAAGAGCTGTCAGCGAAGAGGAGCAGGCCGTATCTACCGCTAGACTGGGTCCTCGGAAATCAAGAGTGTACGAGATTCGATTAGCGACAGACCAGTATGAAGCACCTGTCGGATAATGCGCATTCATAATCCCCACAAACACTCCCACTCTTTGATGTTCACCGAGAGAAGTAGGAGTATACCCTGCATCTTCAATTGTGGTATAAACGGTTTCCAAAAAAATGCGTTCCTGCGGATCCATTAGTTCTGCTTCACGGGGGGATATACGAAAAAATAAAGGGTCGAATTTATCAGCATCGTCAATAAATCCACCCCATTTTGTATAAATTGATCCTTTCGTGCCTTTCGCTCCCTTGAAATAATCCGCCCAATTCCACCTGTCCTGTGGAATCTCCTGAATACAATTTTTCCCTTTCTGGATATTATTCCAAAAGTCATTAATATTTTTGGCTTGCGCATAACGTCCGGACAAACCAATTACAGCCACTTCATGGTCAAAATTAGAACTCACCTCTAGCTTAAAATCAGGCTCGTCAGGCAGATATAGATGATTTTCAAAAGCGTTAGCCCGTATTCGTACATTGGGGAATTTTAGGGCTGTATAATTCTGTATAGCCTGATTCTCCTTCGGTTCCTCTTCAATACCGACAAGTGCTATTAAATCAGCTTCTCTAGTACGGATAAAATGATCCACCAATTCACGGATCGTGGAGTGCTCAAAAAATAAAGTACTACTTACATTCTTCATTATTTTTTTGAATTCACTTGTCACTTGAACCACAAGAATAGAATCCAGACCGTAATCGGCTAAAGGCTTCTCACTATCCAGCTGCTCTGGAGGAATTTTAAACACCTTGCCAATTAGCGTTTTAAAGAAGTGTTCACTTTTTTGACGAAACAGGCCTCCGTTCATTTGAGACATATGTGTCGCTACTGGCACCTGGTTCCATCGCTGACATGTGTAAGTCTCTGTCTCTTCGTGTTGCCCGCTCCTAAGCGATATATTTAGCTGCTTTTTTTGACGAATGACGCCATCACTTTCAGCCTGAATAATTTGTTGTCCCAGTCGATGTTCCCCTGCCGCAGGAAAAGTTACTGAATGAAATCCTTCATGATGCAGCACTTTCTCCCACATTTCAGGATAAAGCCCCGGGCACCCCGGGATACGTACTGCCGTATCCTCATACATCCACCACCCTTCCAACAAACCAAAAGTCAAATGCGTAAATAGGGTATTAGCGGTAACCTCATTTAAAAGAAGCCATCCATTCCGAGACGTACAAGCTTTTACATTCCTTAATGTGTGTCTTATATTGTGAGTGGCGTGCAGCACATTAGTGGCGATAATCAAATCAAAACCACCTTCATCAATGTTCTGTGCGGCAACAGACTCTTCAATATTCAAAAGCTTATACGTCATCGGTATTTTTCGTGAGTTGTATTTCTCCTGCGCATGGATGAGGAAAGCTCTAGATACGTCAGTGTAGCAATATTCTTCAATATATTCTTGAAAAGGTTCCAGTCTGCTTAACACCGCCTCGCTGGTCCCCCCGGTGCCCGCCCCGATTTCCAATATGCGAATACGTGCAGACAAGTTTCGATCGATACACTCCGTAACATATGCAACAACTTGATCGGACAAAATATCGTTAAAATAGTCGGCAACAGGATTGTTCTGGTAAACATTCTCCACCAGCTTCATAGATCCATTCGGAAACATAATATCGGTAGCAGGATAAGCCCCGCTCAGAATATCAGACAAATGAAACAACATCGGCTCTAACAGATGAATTCTGGATTGTAAGTCTGGATTGTACAAAATCCATTCCTTCTTTTTTTTGTCCCATTCTTCCACAAGTTCATCTAATGGCATAAAACTAGACTCCTCGTTTCTAGCCAGTATGGCTAAACTTTCGTTTAGCCACTTCATGTACATGCTGTTAATTTTCCCGTTCACACGTATCTCGTTGATTTCCAAATTACAATCCGGGTACACTCCTAATTGTTTTAGCTGGCTACCTAACCATTTCAGAAGGAATGTGTTCATCAAGTTCATCGACTCGCTAAATAAATCCAGACGCTTCGTTATTTTCATGACCATCTCTCCATCTGCTTATTTCCGCCAGACCATTAGGGGCATAGCGGACTTCACATATACCGCCCTTTCGCCGCGTTGCATTATCCATGAAATTTAAAAATCTGTGCGCACCATACCTACATTGTAATGAACTCACCCCAGTTCACTTCCTTGATTCCCAACGGATCTGTCGTTCGCATGACCCCCAACTGGTGCAGCTGTCCCGATACCAGTTGCTCCAATATTCGCATCCCCTCTTCCGTCCGTATGGATTGGATCCCTAGCCGCTCCATCTGCTTGCGGTATCGTTCTCCTGATACCACACCAACCTGGCCCCAATACCCCCAGTTCACCACCTTCACCTCACACGACCACTCTACGGATAGCTGGTGCGCGAATGCATCCTTAAAGGTACAGCCTGACACATAGTTGCTTTGTCCCGCTGCCTTGGTGAATGCGTTAAAGGAAGAGAAGAACAATACAAAATCCAATGTTTCTCCTTGAAATGCTCTCGCCAGGTGTACGCTCACATCTACCTTAGCCCGCAGCGATTTACAGAATTCCTCCTCCTCCATCTGTCCCAAACTCCGGTCTGACAGCACGATCGCCGAGTGTACCACACCATGGATATCTCCATACGCCTGACGTACTAATCGACACGCTTCTCCCAAGGCGGTCTCGTCCGATGCATCCGCTGCGATATACATCGGCTCGGGTCCTATCTCCGCTAACCGTTCCCGCTTGCCTCGAATGGCTTCATCCTCTGTCCGCCGCCCGATCCAAACGATCTGTGCCTGGTACGTACGGATCATATATTCACTCCAGACGGTTCCCAATCCCCCCGCTCCACCTATGACTACATACACGCCCCCATGGCGGTAGCGCGTTGGATAACCCGTTTCCATCGTCACAGGGACAAGTTCCTGGCGGTACCATTCTCCTTCCCGGTTCACAAGCCCGTCTCCTTCTGCATTGGGCGGCAGGAACAGCAGCTCAGACCATGGCCACTCCACTCCCGCTTCCATATCCGCTAACCGAACCTTCCAATGGCTATATTCCTTTGCCATCGAACCGATAAAACCGTGTACACTCGCGTGGGTCGGATCGACCTCGTCGTACTTATTTACCGGTTGGGCCTGAACCGTAATCACCGTCCATTCCAACGTCCGATGTCCATACCCCAGCTGCAACATACTTTTGACGAGTCGGAATAACTGGATTACCCCATCTTCTTGGCCCTCAATAATCCGCTTCTCTTCTAGGGCCGGGATTTCCGCTTCCGGACCGATCCAGATCACATGGCGGATGCTTCCGCAATCCTCCAGTTTCCCCTGAATGTCCTCCACCGGCTCTCCGGCATGGAGAGCCACAACCTGCGCCTGCGGGTAGTATGCCATCACAGCTTCCCGTCGCTCCCGGCTCCCGCCAATCAGAACTATGTCGCTCTGAGCAGACCCGGAAGGGTCCGCTTCTTCCGTGATCCTACACGGCTCCCATACGGGCGCTACAATCACGTTCTCTGCTGCCACTTCTACTTCAGACGGTGCCAAAGGATACGTCAAAGGCTGCGTTAAAGAACGCGAACCTCCTCCCTGCAGCCGTGAGGTAAATCCGCGTAGACTTACGCATAGCCTGCCTGTGTCATCGTAGACATCCACACTCCGTTTTTGCACCCGCTCTTCCTGTACTCGCTCCCCTTCTTCGCTCATGTGTACCCACATCTGGCTCGTACACGGACCGTACACGGTCAGCTCCCGCAGGCTAAATGGCAGGGCTGGAGCGCCCGCTGTGTTTTCTTGCGGCCCCAGTAGGGTCAGCCCAATGGCTGCCTGCAACGCCCCATCCATCAAGCTGGGATGAAGCACGTAATCGTGGGCTGTTACCGACACACCAGAAGGTAACGACACTCTTGCCCATACCTGGCCCGCTCCAGCCTGCACGCTTTCCAGCGAGCGCTGGCCTGCTCCATATTCAATCCCCATCGCCGCAAACGCTTCGTAACAGGCGGTAATCGGCACCTCTTGTGCACCCGCAGCCCGGTGCTCCGCAATCCGCTTCGCTATATCCTCCCGCACGCTTTCCACGTTTGTCACCACACGAGCAGTTCCTTGGCTGTACACCACATCTTCCATGGCTCCCGTTGATCCCTTGTAGATTTCATAACCAATGTCACCTTCCTCGCCCGCCATCAGACGGAGCCTTACCTCTACCGGCTGCTCTTCGACTGTGATCGGTTGCATCCAGGTCACTTGCTGTAATTGCAACGTAATCCACTCTCCCGGCTTCCCCTCCAGCGCCTGCTCCACCGCTGTTCGTGCCATTTCCAGATAGGCTACCCCTGGCAGCATCTTACGTCCCTGCACTCTGTGATCCGTCAGGAAAAATTCCTCACCGCTAAAAGTGGAACTATACCGCTGCTCCGACAATACCGAAATATTCCGGTGCAGCAACGGATGCAATCGAGAATCCGTATCCTCCCGGCTTCGCCCGGCCGCTTCCTTCCCTTCCGCCTGCGGAACCCAGTACCGATCCCGCGCAAATGGATATGTGGGTAGGCTGATACGGCACGGCCGGTTCTCTCCGTACAGCGCCTGCCAGTTCATGCTCAACCCCTTAACCCATAAATCCAACAGCTTGGCATATTTCCCTTTATAAATCCACTGACGGATCGTCTCCTGCATATCCTCATCCGTCTCCAGGGCGGATATCGTTTCCTTATAGCGTTTGACATTTCCGCGAAACCATCTGCCAGCTTTCTGATGCTCCGCATATTCCCTCAGCTGTGCTGCTAAATCCGAGACGGATTCCACGATCAGTCCCAATCGTTCTTCCATGGCTTCCCGTCCAACCTGTAGGGTATAGGCGATGGACTCCAACCTGTCGTCGCCGTAATCCCCCTGCTCCATCGCTTCAAGCAATTGAAGCACTTGCTCTTGCAACCGCTGCTCATCCTTACCTGACAGAACAACCATTACGGGTGTGCGCGGTGTTGCTCCGAAATGCTCCTTACGGTTCTCCTGCGGAATATATTCCTCCACCAGCACATGTGCATTCGCTCCTCCAAAACCAAAGGAACTTATTCCTGCTCGTCTTGGCAGCTCCTTACCCTCATTATCCAACTGAGGCTCCCACTTACAGGTCTCCTGAACGATATAGAAGGGGCTTTCCTCCAGCTCAATATACGGATTCACTGTCTCTAAGTGCAGATTCTTCACAAGCGTTTGATTCTTCATTTGCAACACAACTTTAATTAAACCAACGATGCCAGCCGCCATCTCCAAATGTCCGATATTAGTTTTCACAGTTCCCAATCCGCAATAGCCGGATTTGTCACTACCGTTATGATCCCGATTCTTTAATTCCTGGAAGGCCTGCTTCAGTGCATTGATTTCAATAGGATCTCCTAGAGGCGTACCGCTACCGTGAGCTTCGATATAACCTACTGTATCAGGTCTGATCCCAGCCCTTTGGTACACAGATTTTAATAATTCTGCCTGTGACTTCGGATTAGGCGCGGTCAAAGAGTTGGCTCTTCCTCCATGATTTTCTCCCGTTGCTCTAATAACTGCATAGATATGGTCACCGTCCAGTTCAGCATCCTTCAATTTTTTGAGGAGTATCATACCAACTCCTTCACTTCTGACGTAACCATTCGCTTGGTCCGAAAAGGTCTTACATCTTCCATCCTTGCTGAGCATCCCCGCTTTATGGAAGCTCTTATAATCTTCCGGACTAAGCAGCGTATTAACGCCGCCTGCCACAGCCGTTTCGCAATCACCATTTCTGATCGCCTGAACTGCTCTGTGAACTGCAATCAAAGAACTGGAACAAGCAGTTTCAATAGGCTCACTAGGACCGTGAATATCAAGAAAGTAGCTCATTCTGTTCGGTCCCACGGAGGGCACCTTCCCTGTGGATGAATATCCCTCGACGACTGTACCAGACTTGGTAAGCAGCTCACTGTAGCCAGTTCTTCCTGTGCCTACAAACAATCCCATTCCGGTTCCTGATACTGCTTTAGCCGAATACCCAGCATCTTCTAAAACCTTCCAAACATAGGTCATTAGCAAACGCTGCTGAGGATCCATCAGTTCGGCTTCTCGAGGAGTAATCCCAAAGAACAGGGCATCAAATTCATCCACTCCACTTATAAAACCTCCCCACGGCACCTCCGAATTCACACCTGGATCACAGGTGCCCCATTCCTGGCGTTCACGAGGAATCTTAGTAATACAGTCTTTACCTTGGACAAGATTTTGCCATAACTCATCTACATTTTCGGCCATAGGGAAAATTCCACTTATTCCGATGATAGCCACTGGTTCCAGAACTGCATGTTCTTGTAGGACAGGAGCAACAAATCTGGGGTTCATACGTCTGGAATGAAGGCTTGCTGTTTCTTCCCATTTCCAAGCTCCTAAGTCATTTTTCGTTTCCGATGGTTCTGGCAATGCTTCTCCATACCCTAGTTGCTCTGGCGCCTGCCAATTGAAAAAGTCACGGTGTTCTAGTAACAGATACTTCGCAAATTCCCGAATTCCTGAATATTCAAAAAATAGAGCTGGCGTTATATCCAATTCGTAAGCCTGATTAAGACGATTAGCCAGTTGAGTTAATGAAATAGAGTCAAATCCATATTCTCCCCATTCAGCATCATCATCAATATCCTTAGCATTCACATCCAAAACATTGGATATTGCTTCCGCCAAAATCATAAGCACCTTATGCAGCAGTTTTTCCGTACTATCAGCAGCTGTCGAACGTGGTTGAATCGGCTTGGTCTTCGCTTTTTTTAAGGTAAGCAGTTTATCCCTCATTCGCGAAACCTGACCATATATGCCCATAACCTGTTTTCTCCCTGAAGACATGGCCTGATAAAAAATATCCAATCCGGTTTGAATGCTAATTGACTGCATGCCAGTATTTTGTAGCATGAACTTCTCGGTATCCGTATCCATACGCATACCTCCGTCCCTCCAAAGGGGCCAATCCATTACCAGAGTTTGTCCTTTTCGCTGACAAGAAGTCTCCAATCCGGACCGATATTCAGCGTAGCTGTCCATAAACAAATTGGCCATCGCATAATCAGATTGTCCAGCATTCCCCAAAATCCCGGCAGCAGATGAAAATAGAACAAAAAAGTCTAAATCAAACTCTTGGCTTTCTTCATCCAAATACAATGTGCCAGCAACCTTGGGAGCCATTACCTTCTTTACTTCTTCCGCCTGCTTGTTCAAAATGAAACTGTCGTAGATCGCACCTGCACTGTGGATAATACCATTTAAAGCCCCAAACTCCTCTTTAATGCTTTCCATCAACACACGGACTGATTGACGATCTGTAATATCTGTCCTTTTGTATAAAACTCTAGCCCCGGATGCTTCAAAATCAGTTAGTTTGGACTTCACAAGTTCATTCAGTGGAGATCTCCCAGCGAGAATCACAGTCGGACAGCGAGAGTTTCTTACCATTTCTTCGCAAAAAATAAGTCCCAATCCCCCTGCACCACCGGTAATCAGATATATTCCATTATCCTTCCAAGGCTTCATGGCCTCGGACTGTCTACTAATTTCCTCCCACTCCGAGACCCAACGTCTTTCCTCATGGTAACGAACATGCAGACCCGGTGAGCATTGAGCGTTTTCTGTAATCATTCTAATAAGTTGATCCGCCGTTTCAACTGTACTAACCTCCAGCATTTGTCCTATAATTTTGCTGCTTTCAATTTGCGCGGTTTTGAGCAAGCCTAATAGGCCAGTGAACATATAACGTTCTAGCGGATTGAAAGCTACAATCTGCACTAGCACCTGTCCATTGGCCTGATCTCGAATAATTTTTTGTACTTCTCCCAATGCCTGTAATGCATAATCCTGATATCTATCTACCGCATGTATGGCCTTGGAAAGCAGGGAGACACACACCACATCACGAAGTCCTTTTCGTATTGGTCCTATCCATCTTTCATCAGGTTCACAAAGCAAGACTACGTGCTTGATGCATTCCGTAGTTAGGACTGCCTGTTCAATGGTTTGCTGTTTCCATACAGGTGACAGCATTAATGTAGAAATATCGGGCTTATCCGTTACTTCTTCCTTTAAAATTCTTGAAGTAAGTCCATTCATTCGAATACAGATATTCCCCGCATCATCGCAGATATCGACATCCACTCTTAACAATGAGCTTCCTGCATCATATCCTTCACTGTAACGAATACACGCCCACATGGTAGAAGTGCAGGACTGTAAGATAAGAATTTCTTGTAAGGCAAACGGCAAAAGTGGATTGTTCCCTGTCTGTCGCTGACTAAGCAATCCGATGGTTGCCTGCAATGCTGAATCGACCACACCCGGATGCAGAACATATGCCTTCCCTGAACCACTCGTCACCAGTGGCAGACGCAGTTTCGCTAGAACCTGATCTGTCCCAGCATAGAGCACTTCAATTCCTCGATGTCCTTCACCGTAAGAATAACCCATTTTTTCAAAAGCTTCATAACAAGCTGCCCCCGTCATGCTAGTTTGATTACAGGCTGCTTGTAGACTTGAGATATCCAGTGTTTGTGTTTTGATGTTCGTGCATATTTCGATTCGGCCCTGGCTGTTTACAAAATTATCCGAACCATCCTCAGACTTTCTGTAGATGGTATAACCAATCTCTCCTCCATCCTCCATGTATAATCCGATATGTACTTCAACAGGCAGCGTATCAACCATCACCGGACTGGCCCATACCACATTTTTTAATTTGATGGTAAGTTGATCTGCTGAAGACATGTTTGTCGCCAACTCTGCGGCTTTTCTTGCCATTTCCAAATGTGCCACACCTGGCAGGACTTTATGTCCTCTGATCTGGTGATCAGTCAAAAAGAATTCCTCACCCGTAAATGTGGAGCTGTATCTTTGCTCAGTTAAATCTGATGTATTCCGGTGAAGCAACGGATGAATATAGGCCGATCCTGCCGCTGAAGAATATACGCTGTCCTTTATGTCAGTTCGGGACCGTTCGGATATCCAGTACCGTTCCTTGGCAAACGGATATACTGGAAGACTCATTCTTTTAGGAATGTCCGCTTCGTATATTTGAGTCCAATCGATATCTACTCCCTTTACCCAAAGATCCAGAAGTTTTGTGTACTTTTTCTTCTGAATCCATGCCGATACGGCTTTCTTCATATCCTCATCTGCTAATAGCAACATCACCGACTCTTTATTACGCTTGCTTCTCCCCCTATAAATATCCTTAAAATCTCCTTTTTTCTCATAAAACAACTTGAGTTTTTCTTCCAGTTCCTTGACAGAACCCACCATCAAACCCAAACGTTCCTCCATAGCCTCTCTACCTACTTGAAGGGTATAAGCCACGTTCCGTAAATGATCATCTTGAATTTGCCCTTCTTCTATAAAAGCCAGCAGCTGATGTACCTTTGCAAACAGCCTGTCTTCATTTTTTGCGGATAATACAACGATGGCTTTTTCACCTGAGTTCACATCAAATGAAGCTATGGATTCAACAGGTTCCGTAAATTCCTCCATAATTACATGTGCATTGGCCCCACCCGCTCCAAAAGAGGAGATGCCAGCGATTCTAGGATATTCCTTTCGCTCCCCATCCATCTCCACCACAGGACGGTTCCAATCCGATAATTGCCTTTGAACCACAAATGGAGTGTCTGAAAAAGGAATGTTGGGATTCAATTGTTTCACATGTAAAGTGGGTACAATTTTTCGATATTTCATTTGTAAAATTATCTTAGTCATGCCTGCCATACCAGCAGCCGCTTCCAAATGTCCAATATTACTTTTAACTGAGCCAATTGCACAAAATTGTGATTGCTTCGTAGATGCCCTAAACGCTTGCGTAAGTCCGGTAACTTCAATAGGATCTCCTAGGAGAGTTCCAGTTCCATGAGCTTCGATATAACTGATGGCTCGAGCATCTATACCCGCTCTATCCATAGCAGTCCGAATAAGCTCTGCTTGAGCAGATGGATTAGGGACCGTATATCCATTCGTTTTACCGCCGTGATTTATACTTGTTCCACGGATACAGCCATAAATATGATCTTTATCTGCTGTCGCTCTGGACAACGGCTTTAATATAAATACGCCCACTCCCTCCCCGGGGACAAATCCGTTGGCATCCTGCCCGAAGCTTTTACATTTTCCATCCACCGACAGCA
Source organism: Paenibacillus sp. CMM36 (assembly GCF_053570945.1). Classification (NCBI taxonomy): domain Bacteria; kingdom Bacillati; phylum Bacillota; class Bacilli; order Caryophanales; family Paenibacillaceae; genus Paenibacillus; species Paenibacillus sp. CMM36. The sequence goes on along the minus strand of NZ_JBSEDY010000007.1, from coordinate 55,433 downwards.
TGTGCTGTCCGCATAGCTGTACATAGCTGGAAGGATGCAGGTATAGATTAACGGCTCCTGCAATGGCTACTTCACATTGACCATGACGAAGGTGCTCACAAGCTTCATGTATAGCTGTCAAAGATGATGAACACATTGTATCAATCGGCATGCTAGGTCCATTCAAATTCAACAAATAAGACACCCGATTCGCTAACGAACTGAATGATGTATGCGGAAACAAAGTCTCTCCCTGCCTCCACATATCTGGCCCATACAGATTAAATCCTGTTTTGGTAATTCCCGCAAATACACCCACTCTTCCTTGGTGACGTGTCTTCAGTTGCTCGCGTGTATAAGCTGCATCCTCCAGTGCTTCCCAACAAGCTTGTATAAACAAGCGCTCCTGTGGGTCCATGCTCATAGCTTCCCGAGGAGAGATATTAAAAAACAAAGGATCAAAATCAGCAAATCCTCGGACAAATCCCCCCCATTTGCTATAGCTTTTATTTTGAAGAATTGCTTCTTCACGATCCGGATGATAAAAAGAGTCCAGCTCCCATCGTTCCTCATCCAGTTCTGTTATACAATCTTTTCCACTTACTAAATTGGACCAGAATTCTTGTAGATGATCTGCTTGAGGATAATGACCACTTATACCGATAATGGCAATTGGATCCACCTCTTTTTCAGTTGACGACGGAATTCCAATTCGGGATTTTCGCTTAGCTCCATGACGCGGCACCAGAACCGGTCCTCTCTGCCGGACATCTTTTGCTGTTTTCAAAGATTCCTCTGGAGCTGCATATGAGGAAGTCAATCCTGTCCACAGTATACAAGCTTCCCGAAAATTAGAAATGAAATAAAGGGCTAATTCTTGTAAAGTCCTACATTCATAAAAGATAGTTTTTGAACATTCCCCGAAAATACGCTCCAGCTTCTGATTTAGCTGCAAGATGAGTATAGAATCAATTCCGTAACTTTCTAATGGTTCAAAGATATCAATACGTTCTTCATCCCATTTTATTTCCTCTGCAAGCAACGACTTGAGCTTAGACACTGTTTCTTCCATTAGCCGTTCATGGTCTACTTCCACTGGCTGTTTTATAATTGCAGCTGCAGACTGCCCATCAATACCCCTTTTCAAATAATCACCTATTTTTAACCGATTCCCTTTGACCAACATTATTTGTTCCTGACCCAGACTGAATGCTTTATAGAAAGCTCGAATGCCTGTCTCTGTTGAAATGGGGAACATCCCCGTACGCTCTTCCAATATTTTGGCAATGGATTCATCAATCTGCATGCCGCCTTCTCTCCACAGTGGCCAGTTTATGGATTGCGTCCGACCATGCCGAGATCCAAGCTCCCGCAAATCATTCCGGTAGCCTGCATAGGCGTCCAGAAATGCATTTGCTGCAGCATAATCGACCTGACCGGGGTTTCCAAGCGCACCAGCCACTGATGAAAACAATATAATAAAGTCCAATTGCATGCCTTTGGTTGCCTCGTCCAAACACAATAATCCTGACACTTTGGGCGCAAGGACAGCTCTAAACTCTTCTGAATTTTTATTGACAATGTAATGATCTTGAATGATCCCGGCACTATGAATAATACCGTTAACATGACCATACTCTCTCTCTATGGTATTTATGAATTCAACTACTCCCTCTTTGTCATTCAAATCCTGGTTTTTATAAATAACATGTGCCCCTAACTTCTGAAGCTCACATATCCACTTCTCCTTATGCTCATCCAGAGGAGAACGACCCATAAGAATGATAGTGGAAGATTGTGTATTCTCCGCAATCTCTCTGGCAAAAATCTTTCCTAACCCTCCAGTACCTCCTGTCACTAAATACAGACCACCATCTCGCCATGGTGTAGCCTGTTCCAACCAATCTTGGATACCTTCGTCCTCTAATATAAATTCCCAATGCATAACCTGCCTTTTCCCATTGATATAACGAATATGACTATCTGACGGACTATTCTTATTTTCTGCAAGTTTTTGAATCAAAAGGCCCTCGTCTTCATTCGTATCCACTTCAATCAGCTGCCCAGATAGTTTTGGATATTCAAGCTGCGCCGTTTTCAATATCCCGGCAAGCCCTGTAAAAAGCCTGCCTTCACCTTCACGGCTAACTATAATTTGAACAAGGATATCCTGATAAGTTCGGTCTTGAATTAACTGCTGGATAGTTTCAAATACCTGAACGGTGTAAGCCTGATACCGCTCTTCTACGGAAGTGTGTTCGGACTGTAGAGAAATACAAGTTGTTCCGTTAAGCTGAACATCTATGAGTTCACACATAGATGGATCCATCTCACAAAGCATGACAACATGCCGAAAATGTACTGACAGCGTTCTCTTCTCTGTGATAGCCTGTTCTTTCCATCTCGGCTCAAGCATCATTGTACTTGTCATGGCCAAAACCCTTTCTATAATTGAATTCTTCCAAGAACATAATCAGAATCCGATCTGAATAGCAGGATATTCATTTGACACCGTTACCAGCCCCCTGATACGTATGCATACCTTCCCCTGCTCGTCACACATTTCTACATCCAGTGACGGTATACAATCCTCATTCCCCCTATTGGGAGCATATTGAAGCTTAGCCCACATATTGGATGTGCAGGAATGATAGATGTCAAGTTCTTTTATGGACACAGGATGATAGGATATGTCAGCATGGGAACGTTTATTTTCCATGTGAGTCTGCCATATCGCAGACAATTGGGTAATTGCATGAATCAAATTAGGATGAACCGCATATGACTGTATGGATTCAGACATATTGTGTGGTAATGACAGCCTTACTAGGATCATATCCGCACCTGCGTAAATATCCCCAATTTCCGGCAGGTGATCAACAGACAATAACAGCTGTTGATTGCAATCCATACGCGCGGCCTGTAAATCAACATAATTAAGGTCCATGCTATCTTTCAGACTGGCATAACCTTGACTAAATATTTCCATTTCTTGCTCTTGCTTTCCGGCCTGATAAATCTCAAAGCTGATTTCATCGTGATCCTCGGCATAGAGTGCGATGGTTACTTGAATAGTTGCTGTTTGAATTAAAACGGGGCTTCCCCAAACAATATTTTCCAATTGAATATATTTATGCTCTTCCGCTTGGGTTTCGGTTGACCACTTTACTGCCGCTCTTGCCATTTCTACCAAGACCTCTGCAGGAACAATCTTATAGTCGGCCCCCTGTTCTTCCTTCACAAAAAATTCCTGCCCGGTAAAAGCTGTGCAAAACCGCTGCTCCGATAAGATAGAAGTATTTTCATGCAGTAATGGATGTAGACGGGATACACGCTCTTCTTTTGTGATTTCTTCTATTTTTGTGACTGGCACCCAATATCGTTGTTTTTCAAAAGGGTACGTAGGAAGCGATACTCGCTGCGGTCTGGTATGAGAATGCAACAATGTCCACTCAATATCCAGACCTTTCACCCATAACTGGGCAAGCTTTTCCAACTTCTTTTTGCTCAGGAGCAGGTTCATAAACGCAGCGCCCTCTTCTCCCTCTATCAAAACCTGCAAAGAGGAATTACTTAACTTTACATTTCCCGTGTGAACATTTTCTATATTGCTTTTCGCTTGAAGATACAGATCTAGTTTCCCCACCAACTCCCCGATACTTGACGCAACCACAGCTAGTCTTTCCTCCATAGCTTCTCTGCCGATCTGGAGCGTAAAAGCGATGTCACCCATATTGGCTTCAGGTTTTAATAAAAATGTACGAATTTCCTCAATATAGTGACAAAGTGTGTCTTTGTTCTTGGCTGAAAACAAGAAAATTTGTGGTTCATTTGGTTTACGACCATAGCTCTGTTTATATTCTTCTACAACCATATGGGCATTTACCCCACCAAAACCAAAGGAACTTACACCTGCACGTCGAGGAATATCATATCCTGTCTTTTCCCATTTTTTCGTGTTTTCTACAATGTAGAACGGACTATTTTCCAGTTTGATATATGGGTTTTGTTCCTTATAATGTAATGTTTTAAGTAGCTTTTTGTGCTTCAAGCAAAGTACAATTTTGATTAGACCTGCGATACCCGCTGCTGATTCCAAATGACCTATATTTGTTTTTACTGTACCTATCCCGCAATGGGTTTTATCCGTTGGTTGCCGTCCCCAAGCGGTATATAATTCATCAAAAGCTTTTTTCAGTCCGTTAATTTCAATTGGATCGCCCAAAGATGTTCCCGAACCATGTACTTCTATATAGCTCACAGTGGAAGGGTCCACTCTTGATTTCGTCCATGCATCTACGATTAAATCTGCCTGTGCATTTGGATTGGGTGCAGTAAGTGAATTGGCACGGCCTCCATGATTGACCGCTGTTCCTCTAATCACCGCATAAATATGATCACCATCCCGTCTGGCTTGTGAGAGGGGCTTTAGCATCACCGCTGCACTCCCTTCCCCCCGAACATATCCATTCGCTTTCTTGTCAAATGTCTTGCATCTTCCATCTTCAGACAACATTCCGGCTTTGGCCAAAGCAATATATAGATTGGGACTCGCCAATACGTTCACGCCACCAGCAATAGCAACTTCACATTCACCACTACGCAAGCTTTCCACAGCGCGGTGTATAGCAACCAAAGAGCTTGAACAAGCCGTATCAATGGGTTCGCTTGGGCCATGAAAATTCAGTAAATATGAAATACGATTGGTTAGAATGGAGTTAAACAGTCCTGTCGGTGTGTACGCCTGCATTTCTATCTTGTGCTCTTTTAACAAATCGTCATAATCAGAGCTTCCAGCACCAACAAAAATCCCCGTTCTGCTGCCGGACAATACAGAAGCTTTGTAACCTGCATCTTCAATTACTTTCCAAACGGTCTCTAAAAATATTCTCTGACGCGGGTCCATTAATTCTGCTTCGCGGGGGGAAATACCAAAGAAAAAGGCATCAAAAGCATCTATGTCTTTCATAAAACCGCCCCATCTAATATTCGTTTTCCCCATTTCCTTGGTCGGATCGCCATCATATTCCTCCCAATTCCATCGATCTGGCGGAATTTCGGTAATCAGATCTTTTTCTGCCTCCAGATTCAACCAAAATTCGTTAAGATTATCTGACTGAGGCATCTTGCAAGCAACACCAATAATAGCAATCGGTTCATTTGCGTTCTCAAAGGCTTGAGCAGGAATATTCGATGGAATATCCGCTGGTTCTACTACTGCTTCTTTCGCGGATTCATCCGAGTGGAATGAAGAAGTTGAAGAATTGACAGTATATAAAGAAGCCACTCGTTCTGTATAGTTATCTTTTAAATAAGAAACAAAAGAGCCCATATTCACAAATTCATAGAATACAGGCGGAGTCAACTCCAAGTGAAATTTTTGATTGACCCGATTAATAAAATCAGTGGTAGAAATGGAATCAAATCCATATTCGCTGTAGTCGGTATCCATTTCAATCGTATCTTTATCAACGAATAGAATGTCCGAAGTAATCATTCGGATATCCTCGCACAAGCCACGGTAAATCATCTGTTCATCCGATTCAGAAAGTTGCCCCTTCGCCGAGAATTTCTCCTTAATACTAGAAGTGGAGTTAAACAATTTTATTTTTTTCGACGGATTCTCTTTTAAAACAATCATCTGATCTCCCGACATATGTAACGCATCTTCAAATGCTCTTATCCCTTCTTCAGTGGAGATGGGGAGAATTCCCATGGTATTCTCCATGAAAGCAAGGGTAGGGGCGTCTACTGTCATTCCACCTTCTTTCCAGAGTGGCCAATTTATCAATAAAGACTTTCCACTGCGTCCCTCCATCTGCAATATGCTTGTACGGTGATGAGCATAATAATCCATAAAGGCGTTTGCATATGCATAATCACACTGGCCTGCATTCCCTATGACCGACATAATGGAAGAGAACATTAGGAAAAAGTCCAGCTCTTCATGACGGGTCGCCTCATCCAGCCACACTGTTCCATACAGCTTAGCAGCCAGTACTTCCTCTATTTGATCAATAGACTTCCTCAAAATATACGCATCCCGCAGCACGCCTGCCGCGTGTATCACCCCATGAATATGACCAAATCTCTCTTTCGCCTTGGCAATCATTGCAATGCATTGTTCACGCAACGAAATATCTGCCTGCACATACAGAACACTTGCCCCACACCGTTCCCATTGCTTGATCTTTTGCTCATGTTCGGATGTGAGAGGCGAACGTCCTGCGATAACCAGACGAGCTTTGTACTTACTGGCCAAATATCCAGCGAAAATGGAGCCTAATCCTCCCAATCCTCCGGTAATCATGTAAGTACCTTTCTCCCTCAATGAAATGCTAGATGTACCTAATTCATTGATTAGTGACATATAACGTACAAACCGCTTTTGCTGCTGATAACGAATTTCAACCTCTTCATCATCCACAGAAAATTCACTTAACAATTGATCAAGAGATGTTTCAGCCGACTCACTAAGTTCTACAGTAGCATATATCAATGCAGGATTTTCTTTTCGAAGTGTTCTAGCAAATCCTGATACTGCCGCGTTCTGCGGCTGACCACTTCCTTGATAAACGTAAAGCAACTTACATCTCTTGGGCAAAGACTCCCTCATTAATGCTTTACTGAGGTAGAACAAAGAATAGATTCCACGCTCAAGTTCGGTTTGCAATTCTTCTTTTTCCGATACAAACCGTTGGTCCGACCAAGCGTAAATAAGGGCTTCGGCGGTCTGCTGGTTTTGTTTTATGGTGCTGAACAACATCTCATAGTGCTTCGGATTCAAAGGGTCTATTTCATAGATATCACCTTGCACAGAGCGATAGGCATCCCCTGGCTGTACAAGTACAGCCTTGATGCCGCGTTTTTTCAAGCTATTCCAAAGGCCGGTATCTGTACCGAAAACGATGACCTGTTCGGGAACTCCTCCGTCGGAATTGGGAAGACATTCTCTCCACAATGGCTGATAGTATGTGGTTGCTCGTTCCGTCGATTTCAAACTATCTCTGATTTTACGAATCTGCTCAAATCCTTTGTCTGAAGTCATCTTCCCTTCTTTGATCAAATGTAAAATCTCATCTATTGTGAATTGATCGTCTGACACCACGCATCCCCCATCTCCCTTTTGATGTCATCAATTTCCAGTTCACCTTTTTCAAGACTTTGCAGCAGTTGCTTAAGCTTCAAGTCCTCCAATTCGGAAGCATTGTTTACCAATACCTGCTCTTTTCGTCCATTGATCCGAAACGTATTCCGATCAAATGGGTACACTGGCAAGCCAATTTTATGATATGGCTTGTCTTGAAATAATCGGTACCAACGAATAGGTACACCTTTCAACCACAGCTGAAAAACACCTTGGTAAAACTGCGTAACTGTATCGATTGTTGCTCCAAAATGTATGCCAGGGTCAGCGACCGTATGGCAGCTGTCTATATATACAACCTCCACATCCGCTTGTTGTGACAAATCATGATCTACATTTTCTATCCTGCTGATCCATTCGGGATTCATAGCTACTTTCATTTCATTCTGATAGTATTTTTTCATTAATGGATATTTACGTTCAGGATGAATTTTCATCAAATTATTGTTTATAATTTCAACTGCTCGTTCTACTGTATTGGTTTGTATCATTATTTGCACAAGCGTTTCCTTGGGCAAAATCCCCTCATCTAGTAAGTCCATTATCTCTTCCAATCGTGATCCAATAATGAATTGTTGTTCCTCTAAATTCCACTTTCGATACAGCTTTCTCAGAGAACTCGCAAGCACAATCAAGAGTAAATCGTGGTTTACATTCCCTGTATTTAAAAGCTGCTCATCACACAATATACCGACAATACTGCAGCTTGTCTCTTTTTGGATGACCGATTCCCAATCGTCAATGTACCCTTTAAAGGTGTACTGTACAGGGTATAGCAGCTTGGATTTTTGGATATATGTTTGAAGTCCATTATCATTTGGTGACTTGGATACTGAAGAACCTGACTGTTCTTTTACTCCGTGTTCTGTCAAACTGATTAGATCATGGATATATGCTTCATTACATTGTAATGAAGCATAAATTTCACCTATAACTGGCTCCCGAATAGGAATAACAGGACAAGAAAACATTACGTCTTTTAGCTCGCATTTCCCCGTTTTTACAGCTAGTATATCCTCCAGTGTCAGAATGCCACTTATAGCCATCGCAACCCACCAGCCATCTTTATGTCCAGTTACGACGGACGGAGTCAGCCCAAGAGATATAAATGAAAAGGCGTATGCATACCCTGTAATTAACTGGTATAGTGATTTTTCTAGCCCAATCCAGGACTCCTGAAAGAAACCACTGCTTATTTTCCTGCCTACATGCAAGCTTCTTAATGTCTTCATGGCGTCATCGATAACCTGCTTGAATAAACTACATTCTACATATAATGGCTCAATATCTGCATAACTTTCCCAAGAGAGATTACTAATGTTCAGTTCCCATGAGCATTTCGTCGCTTTCATTTGAGGCAAATAGTCAGCCAACAGTTTCTCTTTCAATTCTTCTTTATGGTGTACCAGTATGCCACAACGATACTGGAATGCCTCTCTGCCCATTAGCAATACACTGCTTATATCGCTTAAAATGTGAGCTTTAAAATCTTCAGTGGTAACGAATGTCCTCCATGCCTCTTGTAAATTTTCCAATGCCTGAGGAGTCTTTGCAGATAAAACAAAAAATTCACTTCTATTTGTATTGAATACCTCGTCCGTCTCGGCGCCCTGATACTCCTCAAGCAATACATGGCTATTAACACCACCAAAACCAAAAGAACTGACACTGGCACGCAATGGACCGCCTTCCTCAACGGATTCCCAAGATGATAAACCATTTGCAGGGATAAACGGAGAGTTAGCCCAATTCACGATCGGATTTAGAGTCTTAAGATGGAGGGTTTTGGGGATTTTTCTGTGCTTCATCATCATTAACACTTTGATTATACCTGCTAGCCCTGCAGCACTCTCCAAATGGCCGATATTGGTTTTGACAGATCCAATCTTGCAAAATTGCTTCTTATCTGTAAATTCTCGGAACGCCCGTGTCAAACCCTCCAGTTCTATCGGGTCTCCCAATGAAGTGCCTGTTCCATGAGCTTCCACATAATTGACCATTTCGGGACGCAAATCTGCATCTTGATATGCACCTTTGATGACATCTTGCTGTGCCTGTATACGTGGAGCTGTAATCGACTGACTTTTTCCGGAATGATTGACGTCCGAACCTTTGATAATGCCATAGATATGATTTTGGTCTTTAACCGCTTCATCCAAACGCTGTAGCAAAAGAACAGCTACCCCGTCCCCAGGTACATAACCATTAGCATGGAGATCAAAAGCCCTGCACATACCATCAGGGCTTAGCATACGAGATTTTGAAAAAGAGACATATTTCCATGGATGAAGATTTAGATTCACACAAGCAACCAACGCATAGTCGCATTTCCTAAGCCTTAGAGCTTGCTTCGCTTCATGTACTGCAACAAGTGAAGAAGCACAAGCAGCATTGATAGTTTGACTGGCTCCCTGAAAGTCAAACGTATAGGAAATGCGGTTGGATAATAGGCTTTCAAAGTTGCCTAAACATGCATAACTGTCCATTCCATGCTCTGTATCTATCATCTCTTGACGATAATCCGTTGTCATAACACCTGCATAGACGGCAGTTTGTTTATGTTGAAGTGTGGCTAAAGAGATACCCGAATCTTCAATACAATGCCAAGTTTCCTCTAGCATTAATCTTTGCTGAGGATCCATATGAATAGCTTCACGAGGAGATATCTTGAAAAATTGATGATCAAAGTCATAAACATGGTTCAATATACCGCACCACTTACTTATGCTTTGGCCAGACTTGTCCATATCCATTGCATAATAAGTCTTCACATCCCAGCGATCAGGAGGAAGTTCCCGAACAGAGTCTACACCTTCTTCGAGGTTATTCCAAAATTGGTTATAATCATAAGCATCTGGAAAACGGCATGACATACCTACCACCGCGATATCTGCCTTTTTGGATCTCATCCGCCTCACTCTTCCCGATTGAACTTTACTCATAAACTGCTCCATGAAACGCAATAAATCTACGATTCAGTATTTGGGCTGTTTCTGTCATGATCTTGATGCCAATGTCATCTACATGACGATGCTGCCAGCGTTCCCATTTTGTACCTTTAACCCACTGATTAAATGAGCCCAGTGCTGGGCCGCATTGGATCTGATAATCGAGTCGATTGTCTGCTTCCCCACTGCAAGCTAAATACGACGAATAAGCAAAATACCACTTGAAAATTAAAGCCATTTTACGCTTGGGGTTTAGTTCCGCTTTTTCAATCTCCTGTTGTGGATAATGTCGTCTAACTTCCTCGTATACTTCATCAAAACTTCGCTTGAAATATTTTTCCTGAATTTGCTTCTGATCCTTATCACTAATCTCTTCCAATGAATTATATTGACGATATAGATCATAGAGCTTGTTAGCCCGTGCTGGAAAGAACACACCTTTTTTTAGAACTTGTACTTTGGCCCCTAATTCAAACATATCTCCTGCCGGAGCATAGGTCGTGTCCTGAATATTGATTTGTTCAAGCATATCTTTGGCATTATTGCTAGTACCTGCCTCCACAGTACATTGATTAATAGAACCGGTAACTATAAAATCGGCACCCAACATAAATGCAGCTGCTGCGGCTTCAGGAGTACCAATACCACCTGCTGCGCCGACCCTCACCTTTTTCTTGTATTCATACTTCTTCATCATGTCGTCACGTAACCTCGTGATAGCAGGCATTAATACGTAGGCTACTCCGCCATCTGTATGTCCTCCCGAATCAGCTTCCAGACATAGATCATCCGCCATTGCAACCTGAGCCAGCCTTTTCGCTTGTTCTTGCGTAATTTGACCAGCCTGGACCATTTTCTCCACTAATAAAACAGGGGCCGGACTCAGAAAGTTTTCCGCAACCTCCGGTCTCGATACCTTAGCGAGAACGCGGTTGCGAATCTCTACCGTTCCGTCCGGTTTATCGTATAAACCATTAGCACGATAGCGGATTAGTGACTCTGTTATATTAATAAATGCTGAAACTTCTATTTTACGTATTTCATATTTGAGATAAAGTTCCGTAAGATCTCTTTCTCTATCAAGCTTGCCGGGTGTATGTAAAAAATTCATTCCGTAAGCTTGTCCTTCATCCAACTCCTGCTGAATATATTGAATATCAGATTCAATCTGAGGAATAGACAACCCTCCAGTTCCCAAAAAGCCCATCATACCTGCTTTGCCCATCTTAACTACCATCTCTTTGGATGAAATCCCTTTGAACATAGCTCCGGTCAGATAGGCATATCTGATGCCATAATCCTTTCTAAACTCCTCAGAGCCGAGAAACTCTGGTGTAATCCCAGACACTAGCGGACTAGTAGGTGTCCTAGTGTCATTGGTTAGTTGAATTTGTTCAGACTCTTTATAATTCCATTCTTCCCGAGATAACGTAATGGGAGCAGCTCCCTGTTTGATTTTTTGCGTCAAACTTGTCAAAACATGACCTGGGCCAATTTCTCTGATTTCCACATGATCCAACCCCAAGAGAATCTGCACGGTCTCACACCATTTTACGGAACTTGTCATTTGTCGAACTAGATTTGATTTTAATTCTGACTTAGTGTAGGGTCTGGCACTAAAATTCGATATAACTGGTATTTTTAAATTAGAAAATGCAAACCCATCTAAATAAGCAGCAAATTTATTCCCTGCTTCCTCCATATATCTGGAATGAAAGGCTCCGCTCACAGTAAGTGGGATATAAGTAATGGTAGAAGTCGCCTCAAAAATCAACTTTGCCCGCCCCATATCTTCTTCTAATCCAGAAATCACTACTTGTTGTGGAGAATTCAGATTAGCTATATCTATGCCGTCCAGTCTATTCTGTGTTAAAGTTTGTTGGATATTGTTCATATCCATTCCTATAATGGCTGCCATTTTGCCACCAGCGGCGAGACTCATTAATTCTCCTCTTTTTTTCACCAACTTCAAACCTGTGGCAAAATCGAAGGCACCTCCAGCAAATAATGCATTATACTCCCCCAGACTGTGCCCTGCTACAATTTCGGGAGAAACACCACTTACTTGCAACGTTTTTAGATACATAAGTGCATTAACTGTGTATAAAGCAGGCTGTGTAAATTGCGTTTGTTGCAACTGATTGTACGCATCCACTAAACACAATTCCTCTATGGAATAACCAAGAATGGCATTAGCCTGCCGTGTAAGCTCAGGAAATTCCTCAAATAATCCTTCACCCATTCCTTTACGCTGCGAGCCCTGTCCAGGGAAAACAAATGCTAACATACGCCATTCTCCTTTGAATCAGCATAACGCCGTATAATGTCATCCAATTGATTACAGTCTTTATGAAAGGGTGTCATTATAGACAAAGCCGTTTGTTTTTGATTATATATAGGCAGATTTTTCACAATATTTACCAAGGTACCCGAAGGCCCCATATCAATATAGATGCCTTTCTTTTGTTCGTGTGTTATAGAACTTACTGCCTCAGCGAATCGGATCGGTTTACGGGCAACCTTCCAAAAGTAATCTGGCTCCAGTCGTCCAATAATTTTACCGTATACGCTTGATCCATAAGGAATCACAGGTTTATGTAGGATCTGCTCCTGCACATAGCTCAGGTATGGCTTCTCCGCGGGATCAATACAGGACGAGTGAAACCCATGCGAAACCGCGAGCCGTAAGCAGACAACTTCCTTGCTCTTAAGCAATTGCTCTACACGATCAATATTTCGGGCACTACCTGATACAATAAAATGTGATTGATGATTTACAGCTGCAAGTTCACAAAGCTCACGCAACAACGGATCAGACGAATATATATTCAAATTGTGCAGAATGGCTAACATTCCTCCTTCAGCACAGGTAGATTCAAGCAGCTCTGCTTGTCGAACGACCGCTTGAAGAGCCGTTTCCATGCTCCATACTCCTGCGGTTACCGTTGCTGCGTATTCTCCCAAGCTTGTTCCAATGACAGCATTCGGCTCAATTCCATGACTCAGAAATATCTTGGTGAGTGAGCATTCGACCATAAAAATCGCAATATGAGTGTATAACGTACGGTCAAAACGTTCTCCCACCCTACGGCCCGGGTCATAAATGATATCCAGTACTGACTCCCCGATAAGTCCGTATACCTGGTCATTTAATGTGTCCATACACACTCGAAACACATCATTATGTTTGTACAGCTGAATTCCCATGTGATAATACTGCGATCCCTGACCCGGATACATAAATACAACTGACTGATTCATACACAACACCACCTCCACTTGCAATGCATATGAAAAAAGTTATGTTCACCTTTTGATGAACATAACTTTACAAAACGGACTTTAGATTATCATAAAAACTATAATTATTGTTTTCGCTCACATTCAATAATGCAGAATTGATCTGAAGTGGGAATAACACGTGTAATTTGTAAACCGGATCGATGTATCAACACCTCGAATTCCGACTGAGTTCTAACGCCTCCACCCGGAGTGACGGCCAGAAACAGTAAATCCCGAATTACCTCTTCTTTTGTCGGATGCTTATCATCAACAAGCATCTCTATAATAATTAATTTAGAGTCATTTAACATCGCTGAACGTATATTACTGAGTGCGGACAGAACGTGCTCATCATCCCAATCGTTTAACGCTTTGCTGATAATATAGAGATTTCCACCAGCCGGAATCGTTTCAAACATATCTCCACCAATTAACTCACAACGTCCTGTCATATCTACAGAATCTATATATTCCTTTGCTCGCTCGATCGTTGATGGCAAATCATATAAAACCCCGCGACTATTTACATTTTCCTCTAGAATACCAGCCAATATTTGTCCTAGACCACCCGCAACATCCACAATGACATCAAACTCGTCAAATGAATATGAATTCAGTATTGTTGGTAAACTTACTTTTGAATATACTTCCATCGCACGGTTGACCACTTGCTGCTGCTCAATATTTATTTTCCCAGCTTCAAACCATGCGGAATTGTCGAATGCAGGCCGTCCGGTCCGGATGCTGTATCCCAAATTCATCATAGGTTCAATAATAAAATCCCCTAGCAAATAATTTGCAATGGGCTCAATCGATTGAGGGGTTTCCCCTGGTTGCAATGTAGCTCCATACGCAGTTACCTCGTAATTTCCAGATGCATCAACCTTAAGAAGATCCATGGCGACTAATGCTCTTAACAATCTTCGTAAAGAAACTGAGTCTAGCTCCAAATGAGTCGCTAACTCGTCGTTCGTTTTTTTCCCTTGCTGTAAACCTTTAAACACACCCAACTCTGTTGCAGTCTTAATCACAAACGAGAAAAAGTAACTACCAATATACCCCATAACACTAGCCTGTGGCGGTATAGATTGCGGCTTAACCTCAACTTTGTTCACATTTGTTGTTTCCATAGCGATAACTCCTCTCTAGTATTCGCACTTCCAAACATAAAGTCAATTCCACTGTCTGCATGCAATGCAGTAGTATCAAAAACAGGAACGCTGACATCCTTTTGATTAATAAGCAACGGAATCTCTGTGCAGCCCAGTATGACTCCCTGAGCACCTTCAGAGATTAATTTAAGGATAATGCGTTGGAACTTTCTCTTAGCTTCCGTGGTAAACAGGCCCAGCACCAATTCGCTGAAAATCACTTGATGTATATAATTGCGATCAGGCTGATCTGGAAGGATAACATCAATCCCTCTTTCTTCCAACTTGCGTTTATAAAATGTTTCTTTCATTGTAAAGTTGGTTCCGATAAGTCCAACCCGCTTAACGCCTGTTTCGGAAACTTTATTTGTAACTGCATCTGTTATATGAAGAAGAGGTATACGAATATGACGTTGTACTTCTTCCGCTACTTGATGAACCGAATTGCAACATATCAGCAGACAATCAGCCCCGGCTCTCTCAACTACGATTGCAGCATTGACTAATATTTCCGTAACATCCTGCATTCGATTAGCATTTACAAGAGACAAAACTTCCTCATTATTCAAGCTGTTTAGAATCAACTTGGCCGAATGAGTTTTTCCAAGCTGCTGATTAACACGCTCATTAATATACTTATAGTAAAATAACGTCGATTCATAGCTTAATCCACCGACTAACCCAATTGTTCTCATCTTCTGTTTCCTCCTTCAATGGTCTATCAGCTTCAACCACTGCACCTCCCTACCCTCGTGTCATATGTATATAAGAGTCGATAATTATCAGCTAAGGTAGCATTCGGTCTGTTGCTTCCCGATAGTTCCCCACTTAAATCCAAGACGGTCAAGTATGAGTTCTGTTCGGTCACATACACGTAAATAATTCAACCATTCAGTATTGCGGAGTAAAAAAAGATTGAGAATGACATTTATGACTTCTTTGCGAGTAGAAGGGTCATTAAACTTTTGAGTTATGATACGTATAAATAATTCATAGTCGACCAGTTCTATTTTTTCATTGATAGATTGTAGTTCTCTCCCCAACTGTCCCCAACTGATTCGATGAGGATTAAATACATGATGGTTTTGATTATGCAGAGCAGGCCGGTCGAATAGAGTAACAATAGCTTTGGCAGCTTGATCCACACCTGTCATATCCAATATTGGTTCATGCAAATCTGGAAACAGACCGATGTTATTCATTGCATTTACAAAAGAATAAAATGCGTTACTCTCCTTGTTAACCATAAACTTTCCTGTTTGAGTGTTATTATTAAGAGAATTTAAGCGATAAATTGTACAACTCAGTCCCCTATCTCTAGCGGTCCTCAACAGTGCTTCAGCTTCCATTTTACTTCTTAGAAAGTGATTATTAATATCCGCTCGAATAGGCCCTACCTCTTCAATATACTCGTCAAACAACTGAATATTACTTCCCGTACCGATGCTCATATTGGACGTAAAGTGGATGTCCTTGATATTCTTGAAAGCAGCAAAATGAAGTATGTGTCGAGTACCATCGATGTTCACTTTTTCAAATTCCGCTGCTGTGCCGTAATGTCTTGTCAGTGATGCCGTATGAATGATACAATCCACGTCCTCAGCCAATTTCTCATATTCTGTAGATTCCAATCCCAGATTCGATAGTGTTACATCACCGCAAACTACAGATACTCTTGCCCATCCTACTTCATGATGTCCTTCTAAAAAATAGTATTGAAATCTCTCTAGGAGATAGTCCTCTGATATTATTCGAGACTCACCTCTTACTAGAAGGGTAATTCGGGCATTCGATCTGTTGAGAAGCTCCTGTAGAAGATGTGTACCCAAAAAACCTGTACCACCTGTCAATAGAATATGCTTGTAGGACTTTTGCAGCGTGAGATCTCGATCCCGCCAAGCCTCCACTTTTGCTAGGTATGTCCGTAGTGCCTCCTCTCTTGATCCGAGTGACGCAACCATATCCACATCCGTATGAACAGCTGAAGGCTTCATCACCTCAAGCAAATGATGAAAATACCCTGCATGTTCAACCACGTGAAGAGACAGTTGAGCGATAGTCGGATAATCAAATAAGTCGTTAATGGAGATAGTGTATCTGTCACTCAGCAGTGCAACCATTTTGACCCCGGACAAGGAAGTTCCTCCAATTTGAAAAAAATTATCATCAATTCCTATCCGTTCAACTTCAAGCAATTGCTGCCATACTTCAACTAAAGCTCTCTGGATATTATTCATGGGTGCCCGGTAAAGTGTAGCTCCAGACAACTTCAGTTGATCCATGCTTGCCAAAGCAGATTTATCAATTTTTCCATTTACCGTCAGAGGTAGAGCAGACACCTGAGCATAGCGCACCGGAACCATATATTCAGGTACCTTCAGCTTCAAAAAGTCGTATAGGACGTTGAAGCTCAATTTATGATCGCTAATCAAATAAGCGACCAGTTCCCCAACACCATTGGGTCCTGGATTGACAAGCACAACCGCCTCACGAATATCTGGGTGAGAGATTAAAGCGGTTTCAACATCACTGGTTTCAATGCGGTATCCTCTTATTTTGACCTGACTATCAATCCGTCCCAGATACTGAATCTCCCCAGTGGGCAACCAACGTGCCAGATCGCCTGTCTTGTACATTCTTTGTCCCTCATACAACAAGTCTTCAATGAATTTCTCCTCGGTCAACCTTGGATTGTTCACATAGCCCCGCGCCACCCCGGTTCCGGCTATTACCAATTCGCCAATTGCACCGATCAGTTGCAACCGATTCTTTTCATCTACAATGTAGCATCTATAATGATCCAATGGGCGACCAATCGTGACTTGGGAAGCCTGATTCAATACAGCTGATGTCGCCAAACACGTCGCTTCCGTTGGTCCATAGACATTCACAATATAAGCTTTGGTCATTTGTTGAATCTCACGTAAAAAACCTATCTTCAATTCTTGACCGCCAATAAGAAACATTTTGATACGCTGCAGTGCTTTCGCAGACTCCTTGTGAAGCATCATCAGTTGCAGTCGCGAAGGTGTAATCATCATGACATCGATATGATGTTCTTCTACCAAACGCCCCAACTCAGCAGAATCTATATGTTCTCGTTCATTGGCAATAACGACTTGAATTCCCTTGAAAAGACCATACAAGGCCTCAGATATAAATAAATCAAAGGCTATACTGGCAGCATTAAGAATAACTTGAGGGGAAACAGGAGCGATTACTTCATCGATAGCATGTAGGAATCGGACGACAGAATTATGCTCAATTTCAACTCCCTTGGGTTTCCCGGTTGATCCAGATGTAAAAATGATATAGGCCAGCGATCCACCTGAGCTGATCATTAATAAGGGCTCTACTGCCATGACACTAAGATCATCTGTATCTACGCAGAAAACTCTTTCCAGCAATTCACATTTTGGCTTAATTCCCCGTAAAGCTTGCTTGTTAGCAGCTGTTGTTAGTGCAATGCGTACATTCCCTTCCCGAAGAATATCTGTCACACGTTCCAATGGAACAGCCGGGTCAATAGGAACAAACACGCCACTTGCCTTCCAAATCGCTAACATGGCTATATATACATAAGGTGATCTATTCATGTATACGGCAACTGCTTCTTCTGGGAGCAGTTGATGGTTTTTTACGAGATCAAAAGCCAAACGATCAGCCTGATCGTTGAGCTTTTGATACGTCCATTCTTGATGTTCAAAAATTAAAGCGGTTTTCTCAGGCTGTGCTCGAACCTGCTCATTGAATAATTGTTGAAATGTGCAAGCAGTACCGGATTGCAATTCTTGCGGCTTGTTAAATTGATACAGTAACTGATGACGATTGCTCTCAGAAAGAAGTTTAATATCTTCCAGAATTGTTTGCGTATCTTTCAATATACAGGCATAGTACAGAAACAATGCATCTGTTAGATGCTCTATCGTAGCGGCAGAAAACAATTGGGGAGAGTACTTAATTGTCAAAGATAATACTCCCTCAATCATATCAAAGTCAAAAATGATCTCCGAATGAATTTCATCTATGCTTTCCCTTGACTGAATGGGGTTAAATAACACAAGTGTTTTTATCTGCGGTCTGGTGTCATCCGAGTATACAATTCCAGCTCGCTGCGCTATAGCGTGGAACGATACATCCTGATGCCGGAATGCTTCTGTCATAGTTTCCTTCATTCCGTTGATCCAATCGCGGATCGTCATATCTGGGATAAGTTTGCTACGAAGCAAAACCCATGAGCTACCTGCCGGTTCACTTTCTTTCATTTTTAAAGCAGGTGTCCCCACAACTATATCCCGCAGGCCAGTATAGCGGGATAACAGATATTTTACGCCAGATACCAAAATCATAAAAACACCCAAATGAGAGTGCCGGGTCATCTCAAATAATCCAGTCTGTACTTCGCCAGAAAATAGACGAGTATTCAAAACTTTATTCGTCTTCAACTCTTGTCCAGTATAGTCATGAGGGAAGCCAGTCATGTCCAATTTTTTATCCAAAGTACGACTCCAAAATTCCAAGCCAACTCGATCTGCAGGTTGGTTTATTCCTTCTTTAGATATAGTCTCCATTGTTTACCCTCCTACTTGCCGATCCCAGATCAGCCATCTAAAACAAGAATTCAACATCTTCCACTATATTCACATTTTTGTGAAGACAAGGGTGCTTACCGATTGGAATATTCGGTTGGCAGATAAGCTGTGCCAAGATTTTCATGAATTCCTTCCCTAGTGTTTGCACGGTTTCTTGCTGGAACAACGAAGTGCTATACTCCCAGTTACATGAAATTCCCTCTACAGTCTCATGTACTTCCAAAGCAAGATCAACCAGAGAAACTCCGTTGTGATACGGATAATTGTATATATCATAAAACTCTGGACTTTTCAGAGAGGTGTACATGTTATGCAGAATAAATGCTACATCAAATAAAGGGTTACGGCTTCTATCTCTGTTCAGCTGTAGCATTGCCACCAAATCTTCAAATGGGTAGTCTTGATGCTCAAAACTTTGCAACGTATTTGTCCTAACCTGATTGATAAATTCATGGAACGTAATCTCTTTGCTGGAACAGTTACGCATGATTATGGTATGAACAAACATGCCAATTACAGGATCAACATCTCTATGAGGTCTTCCCTGTGATACAGAGCCGATGATAATGTCGTTTTGTCCAGTTTGTTTCTCTAACAGTAAATGATAGGCGGCGAGCAGCACAATATATATCGTTGAGTCTGTTTCCTTAGAAAAACGATATATGCTCTCTACTAACTCTGAATTCATTTGCAAACAGATTTGTGAACCTTGATAGGTTTTATGGGCTGGTCTTTCAAAATCTACAGGCAAATTCAATTGAGGGATTGGTGCAGCGCATTTGGATATCCAAAATTGCCGCATCTGTTCCTTCTCTGGAGAATGTTTTCGTTCATTTTGCCATACCACATAATCTCTAAATTGAACTGTAGGCGGCTCCAGCTCCTGATTTGATTTATAGAAGTGGATTAGCTCTTTGAAAAAAATCAATAGCGAAGTGCCATCAGAGATTAGATGATGGAAATCAAATACCAGCGCTTGTTTGCCATTTGTTAATTGAACTAGAGCTCCTCGTGCCAAAGGCGCCGTTCTCCAATTAAACGGGTTCGTGAATTTTTTCATCATCACTTTCAATTCATCTTCCTCTAATATTGAAGGATACATTTCCATTTCTATTCTCGCATCATCATGAATAATTTGGATCGGCTCTCCATCCATAACATCAAATGACGTCCGTAACGCCTCATGTCTTCTCACAATTCGATCAATAGCTATTTGTAGTCTGTTAAAGTCCATATTTCCGTCCACAATAAGGGCCAAAGGCTTGTTATACATCGTAAAATCAGGATTATACTGCATCATTACAAATATCCTGCTTTGGTCTGACGATAATGGATAATATGGTTTAACAGGGTGCTTTTTTATAGTGCTGAATGGACCAGGTACCATCCCTTCTGTATTCCTCAACAATTCAGTCAGTTGTGCAACAGACGGGTTTTTAAGCACATCCACATCTTTTAGATCGGTATGCAATATAGCATTCAATTCATTCACAATCTTGATAGCTGTAATAGAATCTCCACCTAATTCATAAAAATTGTCCGCCAATTTAATGTGAGAGAAGCCAAGGTATTTTTTAAATAATTCTAATATGATTACCTCTCTTTTCTCCCTTTCAGTGCCAATACTTTTTATGACTGGCGCGGACGAATCTATCCAACAACGCAGCTTTGAAAATGGATATACAGGCAGGCTGATCTTTTGATAATCACTATTTTTGTATATTTCATCCCAAACGAACTCTGCCCCTTGTGCATACAACTGACCAAGCTCGTTCATCGCTTTTTCACGCTCTTCATTTTTTTTCAAATATGTTTCCCTTACTTTCTCAATAACAGGTTGATGATTGTCCAACTCACTATAATATACCGCTGGTACATCCATCAGTTCTAAACTTGTTGTACATAATGCTGTCAGTTTATCTAGCATTTCCTCTTTATTCGAAGCTATAATAGCCAATCGATATCCAAAGTGTTTGCGACCAGCATTTGCGGTATAGCATAAATCACCTAACCGATATCCTTCAGATTGAGTCATCCACTCTTTGTAACTGTTTATTAACTCTAGCAAACTCGATTCGCTCTGAGCCGAAAGAGCCAACATCTCCCAATCTTGGCCTTTTTCCTCTGAGGGTGTCTTCAAGAAATTTTCTAAAATGACATGACAGTTGGCCCCTCCTCTAGAAAAGGAACTGATCCCGCACCGCAAAACTTCTTTTTTTGTCGAGAATTGGATAACATCGCTATAACATTCAGCAGAGTCATCTGGAGTGATATTAGCATCTCCCCATTGCTTGTATGCTCCTGACGGCAGTTCCTTATATTTTAAGGCCATAACAGCTTGCAATAGCCCTGCCAGACCAGAAGCATGATACAACTGTCCTATAGAGGATTTTACAGATCCCAAGAAAAGCTGACTCTGTGTTCCCCTCAAATGTGAAAATGCAGACTGTATCCCCTCTCTTTCCCTGACATATTCCAAGTTGTTTTCAATGTTATGTGTTTCTATAAATGAAATAGTTGAAGGATCGATACTTGCATTATTCCATGCTTGTACAAGCAAATCCTTATATGTACTGCTATCTCGTACTCGTCCATGATGATTCGTCGACGAGCCCTTTATAACAGCATGAATGTGATCTCCGTCCAGCATCGCCTTGTTTAAGGGCTTGATCAGGATTGCCATAACTCCTTCTCCATAATCTACTTGAGTATCGCCTGATTGTATTGGAAACAAATTAATGCGGGACGTCCCTATTAGTGCTTGTTCACACTCTCCCGCCCGTATCGATTGGCAAGCCTGATGTACTGCAACTAATGATGAAGCATCTGAAGCGTTGGTTACTACAGTGGGACCATGCCAATCCATGATATAAGCGATCCGACTAGGAATTAACGAAGATAAATTCTCCGTAACACATAGATCACCTAGGACAGGATTAACATCGGCGACCATCTGAGCATATGAATATTCCGGCAGATCACTTTCTCCGTAAAACACACCTGTTCTGGTTCCATACAATGAATCGCCACCGTACCCCGCATCTTCCAGCGTATGCCATACTACTTGCAACAACAAACGAAGAGAAGGGTCTATCACACATGCTTCTTCGAAAGAGATGGAAAAGAAAGGATAATCAAAATAATCAACGTTATACAAAAAGGCTTGGCGTGCAAATGAAATAGCTCTGTTTTCCTCTTTCCCCATGATCCAGTTTAAATAGGAATTCATATCCTGCTGTCGTTTTTCTGATAAATTATTGATAAACGCTTTCCCCTCTTTTTGATGATCCCAGAGCTGATCAATTGTAGCATCAGAGGCAAATATCCCAGATATCCCTATAATAGCGATATCATTTTGTTTTCTATGAGGATTTTCAGAACTCGACATGCACCTCAACATCTCCTTTTACTCAAAATATACGCTTCCTGATCAACCTATAAACATAATAAAAAGGATGCTTAGCATCCTCTGAATATGACCCTATATATTTAGAACTAATTAGAGAAGCCCTCTACATCAACTGTATTAATTTCGAAATGAACATAGCTTCGCCCACTCATCTATTTTTCAATAGACTACACACACAACTGCAATATGACCTCATCGCTACACCAATGTACCGAAGCATCAGTTGGCTTCACTCTGATTTTTTGGGGTAATGTTCATTTGGGCATTTTCCGATACTGAAACAATCTTAATTCCCACATCAATATATTTTTCTGCGCCATTCAGCCTCAAGATAATCCTCGCTCTTTTTTTCCGCGCATCAATCTTTTTTATTCTTTCTTCCTCACCCGTTAGCGGACCGTCACATACAACGGCCCTTGTATTTCTTAGATATAAAGACGAATATCCTATAATTTCATCTTTATCAATAAGTTGGAGAATAGGTCTCATTTCTTCGTCGTCAATTTTTGAGAACGAATAGGACTCAATTCTATCTTCCGGATTCACTCTTATTTCTTTAGACTCTATTTGATGATAACGATGGTTAAAATTATTTAGAAGTCGATAGCATTTAGGAAGCCGCCTAAGATCATTATAAGTTTTTGCATTCATCTCCGTATTTACAAATACATAACCTGGAAAAATCGTTCGACAAACTTCATAGATGTGGCCCTGTCTTTTCTCTAACAGCCTACGTTTGGGAACTATCGCATACATTGACGACGGATTGTAGAATTTACGTATCATCGCTCGAACCACATTTTCTTGTCCGGTTTCGACATGCAGCACATACCAGCTCATAATCGCTGTCAATCCCTTCTCAGTAGAGACGCAGAAATATTTCAATTTTAAATATTATATTTATTCCCTTTTATAGTTATATTATGAAGTAGATATTATCAAAAGGAAAAACATTAATCAACAACTAATTTCATACAAATTTCGACACCTATCTATTTTTTATCCAATTAAATCATTTCCTGATATCATACGGTATCATGAATATATAACAGCTTTACACTAATATCATTTGTTGAATTTATGCATTTAATTTTACTATACATAAAAATTATACGAACAGGATGGTCCATCACTACCATGAAAAAATCATAAATTGATATAATCAGTATATTTTATGTATTGTGAACCCAAACAAGCTGCCTCCGACCAGATACCGAAGACAGCTTACCGCTTGTTTATTTAATATTATGAAATGAGATTTAAGGAGGCAAACAGAAGCCTCTTCTTAAACATAGGCTCAATTGTTTATAGTGGAAGGCCAGTCTCCAAGAGATTTAATGCTTCAGATAATAATTCAGAAAAATTTTCAGTTGGATTTTCCGCATAATGCAACATAACAGATATGTTAACACCTATGACGGCGCCTGCAAAAGTTCGAATCTGCAAGTCTCCAGGATCTCGTCCCACCCGTTTGGAAACCATCTCAGCAATCATATGCATTGTATCAGTCAAATTATTCAAGGTTGCAGCCCGGAGTTCCGGTACTGACATCACGAGTTGGTTACGCTCACGTGTAGTAGACATTTCGTCGCCGGACATGTCAGACATGGTTGCTAACATAGCATTACGCACAGCTTGAAGTGGAGTTAAATGAGCTGGCTGTTCTTCAAATGCAGATATAAGCAGGGGATCATAGTTATCTGTAACAATCACATCCTCCTTGCTCGAAAAATAGCGAAAAAAGGTGCTTGGTGAAATCTCCGCTGCTTCTGCAATCTGTTCCACAGTAGTTTCGTTATATCCCAGTTCGCTGAATAGGCGTAACGCATGCATTTGAATCGATGCAATGGTTTTTGCTTTTTTTCGCTCCCTCAGCCCAAGATTTTGCTGGTGTTCAAGTGACATTTGTTTCACTCCTCAATAGATTGCTCATTCAAGTTTCACTCCTCATCGAGCAATTTGCTTCAGCATATATTTTTGACCACATGCACACTATTGCCCGATTTTGCGTTTACACTCAGTTTATCATGATCCTTTGTACTTCACGATACCCAGGATTGTATTATTCCTGACTGTAAAGCAATACATCAAAACTTGAAACCACTCCAATATCAGCTTTTATAGGCGAATATGCGGCGTACAGAAGCTGATAGGTTGAATCAGGTTGGTTCTATTGAGAAATTCAAAAAATTTATCTCCTCACCTCGTTAGTACAATTCCCTGCCCACCATCAACAATAACCCTGTCGCCGGTTTTCATTCTTGTAGTAGCATTTCCACATCCTACAACAGCTGGTATGCCTAGCTCTCTGGCTACAATAGCAGCATGAGAGAGTGGTGCTCCTATATCTGTTACAATCGCAGCTGCTTTTGGAAAAAGTGGAGTCCAGCCTACATTCGTTGTCGAGGTCACCAGTATTTCACCAGGAAGGAGCTGGTGTCCATCCTCAGGATTCCTCAGTACACGTACAGTCCCCTCAATTCTACCTGCCGCTCCAGCAACTCCTTCAATGATTTCGGAATGGATAGAGCTATCTAATGGTATATATGGATCATAATAATCTACTCTGCGATTGGGATCCTCCATCCATTGTAAAGGTTCAAATCGCCCACGTATAATCGAGGGGAACGCAGGCAGTTGCTTATATTTTAAATAGTTCACTTTTCTGGTCGAGATTCTCTCCTCAATAACACTTCCTCCTGCAAGCCAGCCCAATATCTCATCTACATATAAAAAAAATACATCTTCTCCTATGCCAATCAACTCGCCTGCTTTCAGCGCGAAAGAGCGATTTAATCTGAAGACACGCGTCCATTCCGAACGAACAGCTTCCCTTAAATGCGGTCCTTCAGAAATTTTTGCTATGACACGTTTCAACTTATTTATCTTGTATGGAAAACGCTGCTCCAATCTTCTCCAAACCACTTCATTTTGTTCACGTTGTTTATACAATAAATCGTCAACATTTATTCCAGATTTCTTTGTTTCTTGGATTTGCTTTTCCAGCCAACTCGGTTCTTCTCTTGGATCAGG
Source organism: Paenibacillus sp. CMM36 (assembly GCF_053570945.1). Classification (NCBI taxonomy): domain Bacteria; kingdom Bacillati; phylum Bacillota; class Bacilli; order Caryophanales; family Paenibacillaceae; genus Paenibacillus; species Paenibacillus sp. CMM36. The sequence goes on along the minus strand of NZ_JBSEDY010000007.1, from coordinate 29,892 downwards.
TATCGATAGCTCAAACTCATGTGGGCCTCGATGTCCATATTCCAATAGATAATCCTCCTGACTCATTTCACCTTTCACGACTGAAGATATACCAACAACAGGTCCCAAGCTGGCCAAACCTGTACTTCCGCTCAGATTAGATAGAAGTACACTAGCATCATCACGTCCAAGCCATTTCTCCAACTTTTCCTTCAATCGAACAAAATTTTGCATCTTGCTACTAGGTCCTTCCAGTGCAATCCACATCGCTTCAATATTTTTAGGCCAAAGCTGCTCACGCCATAATGTAATCAATTCTTCCTTGGACTGGACATTGCCAATTAACTCTTCCGTTTGAGTGCACCAGGCCGCTGTTTCTTTTATGTGCTGTGGTAATAATTTCATCGCTTTTCGGGTCTGTTTAAAAGCATACAGCATCTTGGGGAGCATTATTTTAATGAGCTCTTTCCTAGAAAACGAATATATAGGAATTTGGATTTCATCTGGAATTTCCCCAAAAACATTGCTCATTTTTTTTAATATTGACTTTTTATTCCACCCAAATGCAAAAAAAACGGACAATGGTACACTCACATTGGAGTATACTCTTCCACAGATATTACCAGACATTAAATAATGACCAGGAATCACATTATGTTCTTCGTCCAAAGCACGAATAATAGACCAACTTAAGGGAGTAACAACATCTGAAATGGATTCACCTACATTAGTATTCGTCCAAAGAAAATCACCTGATAAAGAATCATTCCATTCAAATGTATCCATATTTCCAGGGCTTAAAGTAGTAACAGGTCGTGCTTGTAAAAAAAAGAGTTGGCCATTGGCAATGGCCCATTCAATATCCTGTGGTTCTCCCATCGCTTTTTCCAGACGGGAAGCATACCAATATAGCTTTTTGATATAAGGAAGTAATTCTTTTGGCCCTTTATATCGACCTGAGGGTTTAAATAAGGAGAAAACACGAGCATTTCCTTTACCAGATACCAGTTGCTCCCCTAACCCGAACACAAAATTTCCAGACATTACTGAACGATTGCCCGTAATAGGGTCTGCTGTAAAAAGAACACCCGAGATTTCAGAAGGAACCATGATTTGGACTACAATCGCCATTTGGTGTGCTTCTTCAAAACCCTTAACTGCACTGTATGCCCGCACCCTCTCACTGTATTGAGAATGGTGAACCACATACAAGGCTTTCAGAACGTCCTCGTTTGTTTGTACTTCTAAGACACTTTCAAACTCTCCTGCAAAAGAAGCTAAGGCTGAATCCTCGCTCAAGGCTGAAGACCTTACTGCAAATGAGACATTAGGGTAATCCTTACGAAGCTTTTCCAAATACCTGATCATTTCTTTCCATGTCTTTTCCTTAAGTTTTTCCCCTTGAAAGGCCTGTGGAAAAACAATAAAACCATTAGGAATCGGATAACCAGCTTGAAGCATCCTAGCAAGCATCCCTCCTTTGCCTCCGGTCCATTTCCGCAGCTCAGGAGTTATCTCTGCAAACCATTTTATTTCATTACCCATTTTGACACTTCCTAACTTTTTCAGTTGTAATATTTCGGTCCCGTAATTGGAAATGGGTATATTTATTGTTTATATTTTTATTATTTCGGGACTTAGTATCTTTTTACACTTTATACAAAAAGACAGTCAGTGTCAAATTAAATAATCTTTCACTTTTTTTGTATCCTGTATCGTTAGCCTCATAGCAACTTACTGTACAAATAAGTCCTAAAAAAGAAAATAGCCTGCGGAAACGGTCCGCAGGCTCAAAAAGATATATCAAAAGGGGGTCATGCTGTTATTATAAACTGCTAATATTAAGGAATGATGTTTCGAATATTACAATTGTATTACAGTCACTCTTTTGTAGCTAAATTCTCAAGTATCGACAATCTTGTGCCGTGCTCTCAACTTTAATCCAACTGCGATACATATCCACGATTGGAACGCAGCTTATAAATGACCTCATCATAATCGGCATCATTCACCTTTGCAGATAATACATACCGTAATTCATCTTGATCACCGTTAATATACACATCTGTTGCACGGAGCAACCCTCCGTCATGATTCGTTGTTCCGCTCCGATCTTCATCCAGATCCCTTTGGGCTGAGCCAGAGTTAATCTGGCCATCCTTCACATCTGGTAAAATATTCTCGCCATAAGCACCCGCCGCAGGGATTGCCGCACCCGCTGAGCCTCCTGTGCTCACAGAGCCAGTATTGTTATAAGGGACCAACGGAATTAAAACCCTCGTCTCCCGACCGAGCGTCTCATCCAGAGCACCTACTTCCAAATGTTCAGTTCTATAAGCCTGAAGCGAAGCTCTAGCGCCCTCAGCTTCATCTTCTGTGCGAAAATAAGCCTGAATCTGTTTAGCCATATCAAATCCTCCTCGTTAGGGAATTGTACTGGCATAAATCTAGGAAGCATTCACGGAAATTACAATGCCTTTAACAACTCACGCACAAAAGCGGGCTCATCCTTAGGGGTCCGAGACGTAATAAAGTTACCGTCCACAACCGCCTCTCGATCCTCAAAATAAGCACCCGCATTAATCAAGTCATCTTTCAATGGAGGATAAGCTGTAATCGTCCGGCCTTGTAACAAATCGGCACTCGCCAAAATTTGTGGCCCGTGACAGATAGCGCCAATCGTTTTTTTGGACTCATTAATTTCAGTTACAAATTTCAGAACATTTGCATCCAAACGGAGATTTTCCGGAGATGATCCACCAGGAATAACAACTGCATCATAATCACTTGATTTCACATCTGCAATGGCTTTTTCAATAGTATAGCTTACTTTACCTTGCTTACCGCTCACTTTCTCACCTTGCTTCAGCCCAACAATATCCGCCTCATGTCCAGCCTTTTTTAATTCATCATAAGGTACCTTCATTTCGGAATCTTCAAATTGGTCAGCCAATAAAAATGCAATTTTACTCATGAATGTTCAGATCTCCTTTCCGGTTATCCCTGATACAAGTTTAAAATTAAGTTTATTTTTCTACCACGATTTGTTATTACCCGCTTGATCTGTTTTTATAACAATTCGCAGCGGTGGAAAAGAAAAAGGAGCCTTTCGGCTCCTACACTAATTCAATACTACATATTTTATTTTGACCTCTTTGAGCTTCGGGTAGCACCTCATTAACGCTCCATTTAACCCAATTACCTGCGCGGCAAAGCGCCGCGTCCTGGCTTGTCTATGGCTGTTGCAACATGCTGTAATAACGTATCAGCATTACGAGTAAGGCTGATTGCCTCCTGCATACTACCGGGAAAAAGCAGCATAGTGCTTCGATGCCCGTCCATTTTTGGGGTTTGACGCATAACTTCGTCTCTCCTGTCACCCTTAGGCTATCCGCCTGGCTAATCACCAATCGGGATGACATTATGGTCCCTCTGAACAGCTATTTTATTCTACTCAGACCACGCCGTGAATGTATAGTCACGAACGTTCGCTATCCAAAATCAGTGTGACTGGGCCCCAGTTCGTCAATGAAACATCCATCATAGCCCCAAAAATTCCCGTTTCTACCTTCAGGCCCTTGGCTCGAAGCTGACTGTTGAAGAAATCATACAGCTTCTCCGCTTCCTCAGGTTTGGCCGCCCCCATAAAGTTAGGCCTTCTTCCTTTACGGCAGTCACCATACAACGTAAATTGAGAGACAGACAAAATGGCTCCACCGACATCCAGAACGCTGTCATTCATTTTGCCTTCAGCATCATCAAATATACGTAATCCCGCCGTTTTATCCGCCAAATAAACGGCATCGGCTGCTGTATCTCCCTGACCAATACCAACCAGCAGCATTAATCCGGTTCCAATCTTGCCAACCACCTTTTGATTCACCGTTACCTGAGCGTCTTTACAGCGCTGAATAATGATCTTCATCGACTATCCGATATCTCCTTTAACCTTCCCTTTTAAAAGGTGCTCACAGACGTACTACGGCTCTTTTAGCAGCCTATGGGTCTTTCTACCCAAGATATGTTACAAAGGCTATAAACCTATCTGTACGCTTCATAAGATTATTGCATAATCCGATGCACAGTGTATACATCCTTCACCCGTTTAATCCGTTCGACAACAGAATGCAAATGATCCGTGTTGCGAATGAGAATCGTGATGTGAATCATCGCCATTTTATTTTTATCTGTACGACCTGTAACGGCCGAGAAGCTGGTTTTGTTCTCAGAAATGGCCTGAAGCACTTCATTCAGCAAACCGTTGCGATCATGGCCCGTAATCTCAATATCGACACTGTAATTGACTTCCGCTGCTTCTTCCCACTCTACTTCAATCACACGCGCCTGGTCTTCGCCCGTACCCGAAGGAATATTCGGGCAATCCGTCCGGTGAACGGATACGCCGCGTCCACGTGTTACATAGCCAATGATGTCATCTCCCGGTACGGGATTACAACATCGTGCAAAACGAACGAGTAAATTATCGACGCCTCTGACGCTGACACCGTTGGTCGGTGTTTTTTTTCCGTTCGCCCTGCGGCTTGTACTCCTTGACCTCGGTCGTCAATTCGATCAACCGTGCCTCTTCTTGTTCCTTACGCAGCTTCTCTGTCAAACGTGTACAGACCTGCGCTGCGGTTATACCACCAAAACCAATCGCAGACAGCATATCTTCGGAATCGTTAAAAGAGAACTTCTGCGCCACTTCCTGAAGCTTGTCGTCGCTCATCCACACCGATGGCTCGATATCGCGTTTTCTTAGCTCACGTTCCAGATTTTCACGGCCTTTTTCAACATTCTCCTCACGCTTTTCTTTCTTGAACCATTGTTTGATTTTACTGCGCGCGTGAGAGGACTGAGCAATTTTGAGCCAGTCCTGACTAGGTCCATAAGAATGTTTGGACGTCATAATTTCGACAATATCCCCAGTTTTAAGCCGATAATCCAAAGGTACGATTCTTCCATTTACCTTAGAGCCAATCGTTCGATTGCCAACTTCGGTATGAATACGGAAAGCAAAGTCCAGCGGAACGGATCCGGCTGGCAACTCAATGACCTCTCCCTTAGGAGTAAACACAAACACAAGGTCTGAGAAAAAGTCCATTTTGAGCGATTCCACAAATTCCGACGCATCCTTCGCTTCATTTTGCAGCTCCAGGATTTCTCGAAAAAAGGTGATTTTATCCTCAAAGTTAGTGTTGTTTGCTCCGTTGCCTTCTTTATAGGCCCAATGGGCCGCAATCCCGAATTCAGCGGTACGATGCATATCCACTGTGCGAATTTGCACCTCGGTAGGCTCCCCGTTAGGACCTACTACTGTCGTATGAAGGGACTGATACATATTGGCCTTAGGCATAGCGATATAATCCTTAAACCGCCCCGGCATCGGCTTCCACAACGTATGGATAATCCCCAGTGTGGCGTAACAGTCTTTAATGTTATCCACAATAATTCGAATCGCCAGCAAATCATATATTTCATTGAACTGCTTGTTCTTCGTCGTCATTTTTTTAAACACACTGTAAATATGTTTAGGGCGTCCGGACAGATCAGCCTGAATGCCCATCTCTTCCAGCTTTTCTCTGATACGCTGTATGACATTATCAATAAACTGCTCCCGCTCTGCCCGCTTCTTATGCATCAAATTAGCAATGCGATAATACTGCTGAGGATTCAGATAGCGCAGAGCAATATCTTCCATTTCCCACTTAATGGCTGAAATACCCAGTCGGTTTGCAACCGGACAGAAAATCTCTAACGTTTCATAAGCAATCCGACGCTGGCTTTCCTCTGACTGATATTTCAAGGTACGCATGTTGTGCAGACGATCTGCTAACTTAATGACAATGACACGAATGTCCTGCGCCATAGCAATAAACATTTTTCGATAATTTTCGTTCTGTTGTTCTTCCTTGGAACGGAACTGGATACGCTCCAGTTTCGTCAGACCATCGACAAGCATCGCACATGTATCGCCAAAATGCTCGCGAATCTGCGCCAAAGACACCGTCGTATCCTCCACAACGTCATGTAAAAGAGCGGCGATAATGGAGATGGTATCCATCTGCATATTAACGACGATATCAGCAACCGCAAGCGGATGCAGAATATAAGGTTCACCGGACTTACGAGTCTGGCCGGAATGGGCCTGTTCGGCAAAATCATAGGCGTCCCTGATGCGGATAAGATCTGCTTCTCTGGTATAGGCCCCGGCCTTTTTAAGTAATTGCTCTATCCCCATTCTGCTCTATTCCGTGTCCTTTCTATGCAAAATGGAACCCGCCGATCAATGTCGCGCAAAGGTTCCCTTTTAAAAGTGATTTCCTACAATTATGACGGTTAGCACGTCACACGTCAACTATTACAGGTTTGGCATTGTAGCATTATTCTGTCACACATGGATAAGTAAAATGAGGAATGTTGACGAATTGAAACGAATTATATTGAAAAAATTACGAAAAGTAATTAATGTATATAAGAATAATTGAAAGAACTAAGGAGTGAACTGCGTTGCAACGCGAAATTCAAGTTAATGAAAAGCTACCGGCAGGACCTGGTTTCCTGCTCAGCGTACAGCATTTGTTTGCCATGTTTGGCAGCACTGTGCTGGTGCCGAATATTTTCGGCGTCGATCCCGGTATGATTTTGCTAATGAACGGTATTGGCACATTGTTGTACATCTGGATCTGCCGTGGCAAAATTCCCGCCTATCTCGGCTCCAGCTTCGCTTTTATCGCTCCAGTCAGTCTTGTGCTTAAAAACAATCCCGGCGGCAACGGCTATGCTATGGCCCTCGGTGCTTTCATCATTACAGGTATTATTTTCTGCCTCGTCGCACTGGTGATCAAATATGCCGGAACCCGTTGGCTGGACGTCGTATTTCCTCCAGCTGTTATGGGCTCCATCGTAGCCTTAATCGGTCTGGAGCTGGTTCCGGTTGCAGCAGGCATGGCAGGCATTATCAATGCCGATCCTACTAAAGCTTGGACTCCAGATCCCAAAACGATTACTCTTTCGCTCGTTACACTCGGGGTTACTGTTCTGGGTGCGGTGTTGTTTCGTGGGTTTGCCAAAATCATTCATATTCTGATCGGTATCGTAGTGGGCTATGTGCTTGCTTATTTTATGGGCATGGTCAATACACAGGCCATCGCAGACGCTCCTCTTTTCGGACATCCTGCAATTACCACTCCAGTTTTTAATACCTCTGCTATGCTGACGATTCTTCCTGTTGCTCTGGTCGTCATCGTAGAGCATATTGGTCACTTACTTGTGACTAGCAACATTGTCGGGCGTGAGTTGTCCAAAGATCCTGGTCTCCACCGCTCTCTGCTGGGTAACGGTATTTCCACCGTCATTTCGGGTTTTGTCGGTTCTACGCCTAATACGACTTATGGTGAAAATATTGGTGTCATGGCATTAACTAAAGTGTACTCTGTATGGGTTATTGGCGGAGCGGCTATCATTGCCATCCTGCTGTCCTTTTCAGGCACGTTCTCAGCGATTGTTTCTAATATTCCAGCTCCAGTTATGGGTGGCGTATCCTTACTATTATTCGGTGTCATCGCTGCCTCCGGTCTAAGAATCTTCGTTGAGCAAAAGGTTGATTTCGCCAAGCCAACTAACATGCTGCTTGCGACCATCGTGCTTGTTGTCGGAATCAGTGGTACTACGCTCACTTGGGGCGCTGTAACCTTGAAAGGTATGGCATTGGCTACAATCATCGGCATCATCCTCAGCTTGTTCTTCAAGCTGATTGACGTGCTCGGCTGGTCCAACGATAAATCACAGGAACCTTTAACCGAGAAAACACCAGATTGATATCTTTTTTTCAACTTTAAAAGGCCGCTCCATGTTAGTTATGGATCAACACGCTCAGGCTGTATAGACAAGCGTGTAAAGATCCATATCTCAATGGAGCGGCGTTTTTTTATGCACGGCCTTTTTTTCTAAAGATATCACACACGAAAGCGAGATACGACCTGATTAAGCGTATCAGAGACACCTGTAAGTGTCTTGACAGAGCTGTCCATACCTTCCAGATCCTTAAGCTGCCGTTCGGATCGTTCCGAGGCTTGCTCTGTACGTTTAGCTGAAGCTTTCGCAATGTCTGCAAGATATCCAATAGAGGCTGCAACTTCCTCTGAACCTGCCGACATTTCTTCTGAGGCAGATGAAACCTCCTGCACTTCTATCGCCACCTGCTGAATATCTTGATTCATCGCAATAAAACGTTCTTCCACCTCAAGTAAAATAGATACTCCTTCATCCATCTCCAGAGCACCCTGCTGCATTCCTTCCAAAGCTAATTTGGTTTCTTCCTGCATGGATCGGATTCGACTCGTAATTTGTTCCGCAGACTCGCTCACGTTTACAGCCAGCTTGCCGATTTCTGAAGCCACCACAGCGAACCCTCGGCCATGCTCCCCTGCACGTGCGGCTTCAATGGAAGCATTCAGTGATAGCAACTTGGTCTGCCCACTAATTTCCTGAATCATTCCAATTATGCTGCCAATTTGGGCGGACCGCTCATTCAATGAGCTTACTACCCTGCCTGCCTCATCCATAGATATTTTCGCTTTATGCATTCCTTGGTTGACCACGGTCAACCGTTCATTTCCTTGTTGTGCCTTATGTTCAATCTCAGTGGTAGCCTCGGATACATGCTGGATAGATTCAGCAATACGCTGTATGCCAACAGCCATTTCTTCCATCGCAGTCGCACTCTCTGCTGCTGCGACCAATTGAAGCTCGGCTCCTTCCTTCACCTGTGCCAGTTCTCCTGCATTATGCTGCGCATCTTTAGTAGCCCCAGAAATCTCTTGGGAAATTTTTATAGATACGCCTGAGATAACATCTGACTCTTCGCTCAAACGTGATGCCATTCCTCTGGTTGCCGCAATCACCTTATTGATCCCGTCAGCCATTTGGCCAAATTCATCCTTACGTTGTTGTGTTAGTTCAACGCTGTAATCCCCATGAGCCATACGATTGGTTATCTGCATAATTTTTTTAATCTCTTTGATCATACCTGAATTGTTAATTAATAACGCTCCCATAATTAGCAAGATGCCTATAACACTAACAATAAGAAGAAGTTTAAGCATTTCGTTCGCAGAGCGGTTCAAATCGGATTCTGGCAGTAATACGCCGATTTTCCATCCGGTTTGTGGGAGTGTTTCGTACATTATCCGGTAGTCCTCACTATCAATGGGTACGGATAGTTGTCCGGACGTACCACTTTGAATAGATTGTGCTGCTTCCGCATTCATCGTTTTTGTTAACGGCTCGCCTGCTTTTAAGGACGGAAGACCGGATGACAAAATGGCTCCATTCTTATCCATCAAGATCGCACTACCGTTAGCACCAAACTTCATTTTTTCAATAAACGTTTGAATGTTTGTCATATTCAGGTCGCCAGTAATGACACCTAACAGCTTCCCTTCCCTGTCATAAAATGCTTTCCCTGCAGTAATCATATTGACTTTCAGTCTGCTATCGTAAAAAGGCTCCGTAAAATTTATTTCCTTACCACGTTCCACGGCTTCTGTATACCATGGCTGTGTTAAGTAGTCATATTGTGGATCATCATATTCAACCGTTTGCTTCACTAGCTGGCCATCTCTATGCACATATATGGAACGGTAAGTCACTCCCGGATCATACGCACCTTTAGCAAAATAAATGCCCAACCCGTATGACATATCATTTAAAGCCAACTCTTGTTCAAAAAAACGTCCATAACCCTCAATGTTCATTCCTGCTCCCAGTTGTTCCGCACTCTTAGTCAGCATCGAAACAAGTAAAGCATGACGATCTACGTTAGCTGCAATATCCGTTTTAACCCTCGACAAGGAATGAGCAGCATTTTGGCTTATTTCCGTATCTAGCTTCTGCTTGGCAAAAAAATAAGACAAAAAGCTGATTAAAATCAGCGTTATAAGTACAAGCGGAATCAAGGTAGAAAATGTCCGTGCCTGTAAACTCTTAAATCGAAATAAACCCAATATGACCACCTCTGCTCCTTTTTAATTATTTATCGACATTTATTTTAAATTTTTTATAACTATTCCCAATAAAAACAGTGGTAATTTGCACCAATCAAACAAAGTCACACCTAAAACGCTTCTAAACAAAATAGCCCGATGGAGCAACTCTTTAGATAAAGAGATGTTCCATCGGACTATTTAGGCAATCCATACATAATTATTTCCCGGGAAACCCAGGTTTCGAAATACTTAATACGTAATCAGGGTGAATACATCTACGTCAGGCAGCTTCGCCCGACCGTTTAGATCAGACAGCTCGATAAGAAAAGCAGCCCCTGCCACATTGCCACCAAGCTGGCGTACCAAGTTCACGGATGTAGCAATAGTACCACCTGTAGCAAGCAGGTCATCAGCAATCAAAACATTTTGGCCTGGCTCTATAGCATCCTTATGCATCGCCAGCGTATCTTTACCATACTCCAAACCGTATGCTTCCTCAATGGTTTCCCCAGGGAGCTTGCCACTTTTGCGGATCGGAATAAAACCAACGCCAAGCGCATAAGCCAGAGGCGCACCGATAACGAATCCGCGTGCTTCTGGACCTGCAATCAAATCAATTTTTAAATCCGATACCAATTCCTTCATATCGTTGATAGCCTTGCGGTACAGTTCACCATTTTTCATTAGGGTTGTAATGTCTTTAAAACTAATCCCTGGTTGTGGAAAATCGGAAATCACCCGAATATATTCTTTGTAGTCCAACTTAGTTCCTCCTACTGTAAACTTCAAATTAGTATATACATTTTACAACATAAATTACGAAATAGTATCTCAAGACGCACCCTTCATAAGCGACATAATCCAGCTCGTCATCTGGGTGGTGTCCGCATCCAGCAAATACCGCTCCATTTCAGCCATATTATATAATTCCTGATAGCGCGGAGAAGCAGTTAAATCCCGCTTGGGCGGATTGGATACAAAACGGAATTGGCCATCTGTACGCGTCATAAACTCAAGCTCTTCGAAGATGTCCAATACTTTGGATAACATGCGTACTGAACAGGAACACTGTCGGCTAAGAGCAGGCAGCATTGCCTTTTCATCAATAGGCTGTGTTCCCAATCGGGAAAGCACAACGTAAATGCGCTTGAACAGCTCTCTGTCTGGGCTTACGAGACGACCGCCACGCTCACTGACCGAATGAAGGAGAAATACGTTTTCTACATTTTCAAAGGTAGACCATAATGCCTGAAACTGATCCGGTGTATCCGGTGGCTCCAGTACGAATAACGACTTCACAGAGTGCTGTGCATCTCTTTGACCATCACTGGGAATAACACTGCCGTCTTTATCGTATAGCCATAAGGATTCAGTGTCCACGGAGCTCGATGGACGAAGCCTAGAAGAAGGGTGGATCAACACCGCAACGTCTTTCTTTCTTTCCTCTATGCGTGGATGAAAGATCTTCAGTCCCCGCTCTAATTCGGCAAAAGGGTCCGACACTCCACGATAATCAAAAATTTGCGGCGCCTGCACTCGAATGTCCTGCATCATGAGCTGGAGAGACCTTTTACCGTTCCATTCGTTAATTGACAATTCACCCAGCAGATCTATCTCCGTTTCTTGCTGTAAAAAATCAGCCAAATCGCCACGACGGAAGGCAATCGCGTCCAGCGATAAACCGTTCTGCTCCAGCAGGAGCTTCACATGATTTTTCTCACGTCCCATTTTACGAGCCTCACGCAATTGCAGACCCTGTAATACGAATCGTGGAGATGGATTCCCCATACCAAAAGGCTGAAGCAACTCCAGTTCTTCAACCACTTGCAAAGATACCTCGTCCAAACGACAGACCATATCAGCCTCAGCTACAGGAATGAGATCGTCTGGTGTCAAAATGGAACCCGCATAGCGGTTCAGCTGCTCTTCAAACAATTCCAGATTATCACAGGACAGCGTCATACCCGCTGCCGAAGGATGACCACCAAAATGCTCCATAAGCTCATGGCTGTCCGTAAGAGCACTGTAAATATCCAATGCAGGAACAGAACGGGCGGAACCTTTGCACATACCTGTCTCAGCATCTATACCCAGAATAATGGTCGGTCGATAATAGCGATCCAACAGCTTGGATGCCACAATTCCGACAACGCCGACATTCCAGCCTTCACCAGCCAATACAATAACTGACGGTAGCTTGCCTCCGTTCAGTTTGGATGCCAATTGTTGCTCGGCTTGCTCCACAATACGTTCGACCACCTGTTGACGCTCACGATTGAGCAGGTCCAGCGCATGCGCAAGTTGGTCTGCTTCTTCCTCTTTTTCTGTCGTCAGCAGAGAAACGGCTCGTCCCGCATGATCCAGGCGCCCGCTGGCATTAATCCGCGGAGCCAAGGCAAATGCGATGTTGACTGAAGTCACTGTAGATATATCTACGCCCGCTACATGGAGCAACGCACGAATCCCCGGAAAAGCAGAGTTTCTCATGGATTGAATCCCTCTGCGTACCATCGTCCGATTTTCACCATGTAGTGGCATCAGATCGGCTACCGTGCCGATAGCGGCGATTTCAAACCATTCCTCCGGCACTTCACCCAACAGCGCCTGAGCGAGCTTCAGGGCAACACCAACACCTGCAAGACCTTTAAATGGGTATGGGCAACCGGGGAGCTTCGGATTAATCAAAGTATATGCCTCGGGAAGTACTGCAGGCGGCTCATGATGGTCCGTCACAATAACGTCTATCCCCAAGGAAGTTGCATAAGCAATTTGCTCTACTGCACTAATTCCCGTATCTACCGTAATGACCAGTGTAACTCCCTGCTGATGTGCCCAATCAAGGGCATGGTTATGCAGACCATATCCCTCGTTAGAACGATGAGGAATATAAATATCATAGGAAGCCTTTAGAAAACGCATGAGCTGAATCATCAATGATGTACTGGATACGCCGTCCGCATCATAATCTCCATAGATTAATATATGCTCGCCACGTTCCAGAGCCTGACGAATTCTCGGCACAGCCTCTTCCATACCAAGAAGCAAAAAAGGGTCGTGTACATCGTCCACACTTCCGTACAAAAAGCGGTTTGCTTCCCCGGCGGTAGTGACGCCCCGGTTCACTAAAAGCCGGGACAACAATGGTGAAATCCCCAGTTCCCCTGTCAACAGCTGAGCCGCTTCCAGGTTAGCCTCTGGGGTCTTCCATCTGTACTGCGAATGAAGCAATCCTATTCACCTTTCTTTCATAGTCGTCCTGCCCTATTGAAGCAACGACGACACATCATTATCTGGCAGTTCATGATTGGATTTGTATGGATATCCGGCTTGATAAGAAATGAACTGCATTTGTACATGGGTCACCTGTGGAAAACGGGCTAACAGTAAATTTTTGGCTCGATCGGCGATTTCCTGCGCTTCCTGTACCGTAATCCGCGGGTTCACACTTATCGTTACATCCACTGTTATGAAATGCCCTGTTTCCTGGGCATGTAAGTGTTCAACCGTTACAATACCATACACCCGTTGAATCGTCTCCATAAAGCGTCGGGAGTCTTCCTCCTGCAAGGGCTGCGCAGGAACCTGGTAAGCGGTATTCATTACCATCAAATATCCTTTACGCAGCACCAGACAGGCTACGAGCAAAGCTGCGGTTGGATCAAGATATAATAATGCAGGCCATTCCATTGCTTCGCCAGTCATTGCGCCGATCATGCCAATCAATGCAATCAACGATGCATACAGCGAGTAACGTTCATGGTTTGCGTACCGATCTGCTTCCTCTTTATGACCATGTTTAATCGAGTAGCGATATTGAAACTGAAATAGCGCTTCTCTCAATACCAACGCAATAAATACGGTAATTAATGCATACAGACCGGGTGCCTGCGGTTCCGAACTGCTTAATGAACGAACAGCCGAGATAGCTAGCTGAAGACCGCTCATCAGCACTAAAATAGCCAGTACCACAGATATGACCGTTCGAACCTTTTCACCGTTTCGCAACCGTGCCAGCATTCCGTGCCCTGTAGCACCCTTGGAACACAGAAGCTCCTGCAAACGGGAAGCACTATCTGCAGCCGTGTGCAGTGCATCTCCCAACAACGCCTTGCTGTTTGCCGCATAACCGACGGCTCCCTTTAGAACAGCCAGCGCGAGATTACCTACAATCCCGCTCAACGCCGCAGTTTCCAATGATCGGCTGCGTTCGCTATTCACAACGTTTCCCCCTCAATCCTGAACTAACCCTTTCCCAATAAAGCTCAATCTAAAATAACCGAATTTCTCAAAATCAAAAACCATTCACATTTAAGTGCCACTACTGAGCCTTACTTAAGGTAAATCTTAAAACCTTAGAAAACCGCGCCCAAGCAGACGCGGCTTTCTCTTTAATTTATACTACTGGTATTTGCGTAACTTAAGACTTTGCAGTTTTGGCCGCGCCCCCGCCAGCTGTCGGAGATTTTTGTTTTCCTTTCAATGCCACCCACAGCGGGCTGGCAATGAAAATGGAGGAATAAGCACCAAACAACAAACCAATGACCATTGCAAGTGAGAACATACGGATCGATTCGCCGCCAAATATGAACAAACATACGGAGGCAATAAACACCGTAAACACGGTTGCAAGTGACCGAGTCATTGTCTGCGCAATACTGTGATCAACTACCTGCTCTAAGTCGTCCCTGGACTTCTTCTTCGCAAATCGTAGATTTTCCCGAATACGGTCAAAAATAACGACGGTGTCATTAATGGAGAAACCAACAATCGTCAGAATTGCCGTAATAAAGGTCAAATCCACCTCAAGCCGGAAAAGCGAGAAAATACTGATAACGAGGAAGGCATCATGCAACAACGAAACGATGGCTGCAATGGCAAACCGCCATTCAAACCGGATCGAAATATAGACCGCTATGGCTACACATGCTAGCAAAATCGCCCATATTGCATTCTGCTCCAGTTCTTGTGCCATTTCCGTATCCACTGTATTGACCTCAAACGAAGCCTTCGGATCCAGCTGTTTATTAAAAGAAATCTTAAAATCATTCACTTGCTGATCCGTCAACACCTGTGAGAAGCGAATGCCGAAACGCTCTTTCCCCGGTGTATAATCTACCTCTTTACCGATTTTCTGCTTGTCCAGCAAAGTTTGGATCTGTTCCTGTGTAACAACCTTAGTCAAATTGACATCCACATTGGAACCGGAACGAAAGTCTACCCCGTAATTCAAGCCGAATATTGACAAGCTTAGAATACCAAGCAGTGTGATAATAATCGAGAACGTGTAAAACCACTTGCTCATCTTAATATATTTCAAGTTCCAATTAAAGCGCACTGATATCACTCTCCTTCACACCAAAATACTTGGCCTTCTTCACAGCATCCGCTTTAACCAGCAGATTGAGTAAGAAGCGGGAGAAGAAGATATTCGTCAAAATACTGGTGACAATATCAACGATGAGCACCAAAGCGAATCCTCGAACGGAGCCTGTTCCCAGACCAAACATAACCGCTGCCGCTATAATTGTCGTAACATTGGCATCCATAACGGTACGGAACGAAGCCTTACTACCTGCAATGACAGAAGAACGAATCGTTTTGCCTGACTTGATTTCTTCTTTAATCCGTTCATACGTAATGATGTTGGCATCGACCGCCATCCCGATCCCGAGCACAAAGGCGGCGATACCTGGGAGTGTGAGTACAAATCCACCCAAGTAGAAAATCGCAAGCACTACCCAGGTATGAACGATGAGACAGAAACTGGCCACTAATCCCGGTACACGGAACATTGCAATCATAAATACCAGAATAATGATCGAGCCGATCAATCCAGCACGAATCGTCTGATCCAGTGACAATTGACCCAGCGTAGCACCTACACTCTGAGAATATTTTTCCGTCAGTTTGAGCGGAAGGGCACCCAGATTAATCGTATCCGCCAGTTTATTCGCTTCATCACGAGTGTAGCTACCTGTGATTGACGCGCTACCGTCCGTTAATTCCCCACGCACTGTGGGTGCAGACAGCAATTCCTGATCAAGGAAAATAGCTAATTCTTTATTCAGAAGCCGCTTTGTGATTTCTGCAAATTTAGCTTTGTCCTTGACTTTGATACTAATCTCAGGTTGATTCAGCTGATCATAGCCTACAACAGCGCCATTCTCCACAAAATCATTACCGCGGAGCTCAATTTTGCTGTATTGACCTGGCTTCTTAGCATCTGCTGCCGTTGCACTGCGAAACGTTAATTCTGCAGGCTTTTTCAGCATGGAGCGAACTTCTGCCTCATTAGTGACACCAGCAAGCCGCACGCGAATACGGTTGCTCCCCTCTGTTGTTACTTCCGGCTCAGTCGTACCGAGCGCATTAATCCGTCTCTCCAGACTTTGAGCTGTTTGTATAAGAGACTGTCTGGTTACACTCTGCCCGGCTTCCAAAGGCTGGGCTTCATATAAAATTTCAAAGCCTCCCTTTAAATCGAGGCCTAATTTTAAACTGTTCAGTAGGCCCGGGCTTGTCCCGATCATAACACCAGTAGTTATGAGCACGACCACGATGAAACTTAGAATTCTCTTCATTCCGTCCCATGTTCCCCTTTCATTCTCAATATTCCTATTATAGCTACCCCTCAAAAAGCAGTCAATTTGAACGCAAAAAAAGACCCCCTTCTATTCGAAAGTGGAGCCCCGTAATGCGGACATAGTCAAATAGTTCATAAAGCTCGTCGCTTTAAGGGAAAGTATATCGTTAACGAGCTTGTGCAGCGGAGGAATACCCTCCTTTTCATATTTATGGCTGACGCAATTCCACACGTCCTTACTTGTGACATGCTCATAGCCTACGAGAATCAACTCGTCCGCCTTACTTTGACAAAGCATCTCAATTGCGTCATCCCAATCCTGCTCATCCAGCTCTTCCATACCCACGATGGCCGTTCCTCCTCCCAGCGACTACCGGTTCCGCAGATCAGCAATTAGCGGGGTTATTGACTGCTTTGTAGAACATTTCTGTCCTGATCCTGGAAAACCCTTCTTCTCGTTGAAAATAGCCTTAAATCAACAATATATGCAATCATTTCGCTCGTCAATAGCAGAATTCACCACTCTCCCTCTTGTTGTCTAAATCACTTTGTTTCTGAACGGAAAAGCTTGTCATGAAGAT
This sequence comes from Paenibacillus sp. CMM36, assembly GCF_053570945.1. NCBI lineage: Bacteria > Bacillati > Bacillota > Bacilli > Caryophanales > Paenibacillaceae > Paenibacillus > Paenibacillus sp. CMM36. The sequence continues at coordinate 12,760 of NZ_JBSEDY010000007.1, read as the reverse complement.
GGACAGGTCCAGCATATCTTCTAAAGTAATGTATAGACGCAGAATTACATTTTGGGGAAGAGGGAGTTGCGATTGAAAAAGCAGACATTCATCCATGGAGCAATTATTTTATTGGCAGCAGGAATTATCAACCGGATACTAGGTTTTATTCCCCGAATCGCACTCCCGCGTATCATCGGCCCCGAAGGAGTTGGCTTGTACCAACAGGGGTATCCCTTTTTTATCGTTCTGGTGACGCTTATTACAGGGGGAATCCCTCTTGCGGTAGCCAAGCTAGTAGCCGAAGCCGAAACGGCGGGACAGCCCGAAATGTCGCGGCGTATTTTGCACACCAGCCTGCGCTTAACCATTACACTCAGTCTGATCGCCATGGTGCTCTGTCTTGTGTTCGCGCCTTGGATCACAAGCCATCTTCTGACCGACAGCCGCGTGTATTATACATTCGTGAGCATGAGCCCAATGATTGTCATTGTAGCTGTTTCTTCAGCTTATAGGGGCTATTTTCAGGGAAAGCAAAATATGATTCCTTCCGCTAGTTCCTCGATTGCCGAGACCGTTATGCGCATTTTTTGTGTCATTTGGTTTGCTTACTTGTTACTTCCCCATGGGGTAGCCTACGCTGCTGCAGGTGCCATGCTCGGTGCTCTGGCGGGCGAATTCATTGGCATGATTGTGCTTCTATGGCAATACGTGTGTAACCAGCGAAAAGATCGCATCCTTCAGCCGAATTCGCCTGGCCCCTCCTCTGAGGTTTATCCCGAGCAATCATCTGTTTTGTCACGTCTTATGTCTATATCCGTTCCCGTGACTGCTGGAAGGCTTGTCGGTTCCTTATCCTATTTGCTCGAATCTATCTTGTGCATGCGCAGCCTTGCCGTAGCAGGCATTGCAACTGGCGTGGCAACCGCACAATATGGAGCCATGCAGGGCATGGTCATTCCTGTGTTATTACTACCTGGGGTTCTGACCAGTTCATTAGCTGTTTCACTCGTTCCTTCGTTATCCGAAGCAGCGGCTAAGGGGCATATTATAGCCATTCACAAACGTCTACATCAATCGCTTCGGCTCGCTTTGGTTGCAGGAGCCCCATTTGCCGTGATCATGTATGTATTGGCGGAACCTCTGTGTCTGCTACTCTACAATAATGGCGATATTGCAGGAATGCTTAAGCTCATGGCACCTTTTGCTCTTTTTATGTACATTCAGGCCCCGCTTCAGGCAGCACTTCAGGCGTTAGACCGTCCTGGAAGTGCCTTATTAAATACCTTTATCGGAGCCGTTATCAAAATTGTGCTGATCGTCTGGCTTGCATCCCAACCTCAGTACGGTATCTACGGAGCTGTCATCGCCATTTGTATTAACAGTGCCATTGTTACTCTCCTTCATGGCTTCAGTGTCAGCAGGCTACTTCGCTTCCGCGTACGTTTGCTCGATTTCTGGAAGACCGGGATAGGCATGATCATCATGGCAGCAGCAGTGTTATATACCTACAGACATTTAACGATGTTCGACCAAATGTGGCTCCAATTTATTTTTGCCGCAGGCTTGGGAATTATTCTGTACCTTTTCCTGATGACCTTGATCAAAATGATTGATTGGGACAACCTTACACGCATTCCAATCCTGAGAAGATGGTTTAAAGCATAAGAAATCTAATCCGAAGATTTTCCATAGGCCGGTGGTGTAATGTACACATCACCTCTATGGTTAACCGAGCATAAAAAAACATCCTTAAAATCTTTGTGTCCCTTCGCTTGAATTTGATTTTTAAGCCAAAACCGGTTCATATCCATTCGTTCCAAATTTCGATCCAGCACCTTACCATCCATGATTAATGGAATAGGCAGTCCCTCATATCTAAACTTTCCACCGATTTGTGGAGAAGGATGGACTTTATCCACCTGTAGCTCTTTGTTTGCCAAATCTGTTCCGTTTAATTCCTGCTTCATTTTTTCGTGTTCCACTCCGACGTTATCATCCTTACCTATAACCGTTAGCTTACCTGTCGTTTCCAAAATAACATATTCAACTTCGTCCAGACTTTCTATATTTTGTTCACGAAGTTGTAACAGCAAGTCATCCAAATTGTAACGTTGTTTCACCATTTCGTCCTTGTTTAATTGTCCATTAGAGTACAATACACTGGGCCTACCATCAAATAGTAAGCGCAGTCGCCGACTTTTCAGACTGAAATAGGAAATCCCAATTTGCAAAATTAACAGCACTCCTAAAGGAATCAATCCTTCGTAAAGTGGACGTTTTATGTCCTCCAGACTGAATACAGCAATTTCTGCAATCATAATGGATATGACGAGATCGAAAACAGACAATTTACCGATCTCCCTTTTACCCATCAAGCGCATCACCAGATATACAATAAAATACATGAGCAGCGTCCGAAAAATATGAGCAAAAATATCGTGACTCAATATGTTCGCCTCCTCCCCTGTACTTGCAATAAGACATGAGTCGTTCATTGTACACGTATTCTGACCGTTCCTCACTTGGCTCATACAAAAAACAAAAGGCTAAATTATTGAAATAAAGAGAAAGACTGCTTGCGACTTGGTACTAAGCCGCGAGGCTTGGCCATAGAATGATAATAGTTCAAACCTTGGTACAGGAGGAATTATCAATGGAGCTCATTCGCCGCTGGTGTTCGTTTCGTCTGGCCCATCCTATTTTATCCGGCTTATTCTATGCTTTTGCATGGATGCTGCTTGGCGCATTGATTCTTTCACTACTCTTGTGGCTGACACAGATGCAGGAACAGGACTTATCATTGTATACGTACATCGTCCATGCATTCGCCATGCTATCTGGTGGCTTCGTCGCCGGTAAAAGATCAGCAAACAAAGGCTGGTATCAAGGCGGTATTACAGGTATCCTGTATGGACTAATCGTTCTGCTGGTCGGTTTTCTGGCATTGGATGCGGGCATGGTCGGCAAGGACCTGTTACACTTAGGTTTCGCGTTTGTCATAGGCGCAGGTGGTGGGATGTTTGGCATTAATCTCAACAAGTAATCAAAATGTTTGTACCCATGTAATAAAACAACACAAAAAACCGAGCCTCCTCAAAGGCTCGGTTTTTGTATAACGGTCACCAGCATTTTACGATTTGGAAACAACTTCCTCAGATGCCGTGTCTTTTGCAATCGCGTTGCTGATTGCACTGCGGTCAAAGGTCAGCTTCGTGACATCATTCACACGCAAAACTACTACATCATCCGTAATCTCCATAATTGTACCGTGAAGACCTCCGATTGTAATGACTTTATCTCCCTTTTTCAAAGCTTGAAGCATCGTTTGACGTTGCTTTTGTTTTTTCTGATTCGGGCGAATCAGCAAGAAATAGAAGATTACAAACATCAGAGCCAGTGGCCAGATCATTTGAAAAAGTCCGCCAGTTCCACCGGGTGTAGCAGCGGCTGTAGCAAAATGAAACATGTTAAATCCCCCTTTCGTATACTCTCCCTAAAACTTAAAATCCTTTATCATTATCATGAAGACCGTACTGCTCAAAAAATTCATCTCGGAAATCAAGCAGCCTGTCATCCATAATCGCTTGTCTGACATTACGCATCAATTGTATTAAGAAATGCAAGTTATGATACGTTGTCAGTCGGAGCCCGAAGGTTTCATCCGCTTTAATCAAATGTCGCAAGTAAGCACGTGAATAATTGCGACAGGTATAACAATCACAAGCAGGATCGAGCGGGCCAAAATCACTTGCATATTGGGCATTGCGAACGACAAGACGACCTTGGCTGGTCATCGTTGTCCCGTTGCGAGCAATTCGGGTTGGAAGTACACAATCGAACATATCCACACCACGGATAGAGCCTTCAATCAAAGCATCAGGCGAACCCACGCCCATCAAATAACGTGGCTTGTTGGTGGGAAGCAGAGGAACCGTATAATCGAGCACTTCATACATCAAATGTTTCGGTTCACCTACGCTCAGTCCACCAATAGCATACCCCGGGAAATCCATGGAAGTCAAATCCGCAGCGCTTTGCCTGCGCAGATCTTCATGCATGCCTCCCTGAACAATGGCAAACAGACCTTGATCATGAGGACGCGCGTGTGCCTCTAGACAACGCTCAGCCCAACGGCTGGTGCGTTCCAGTGACTTTTTCACATACTCATATTCAGCCGGAAACGGCGGACATTCATCGAAGGCCATCATAATATCTGAGCCAAGCGAGTTTTGAATTTCCATCGCCACTTCTGGTGAAAGAAACTTCTTATCTCCATTTAAATGAGAGCGAAAATGAACACCCTCCTCTGAAATCTTGCGCATTTCACTTAAAGAAAACACCTGGAATCCGCCGCTGTCCGTTAAAATAGGGCGATCCCAATTCATAAACTTGTGCAGTCCACCCGCTTCACGAATAATATCGTGGCCAGGACGAAGAAACAAATGGTACGTGTTACTCAAAATAATTTGAGCATCCATCGCTTTCAGTTCCTCAGGACTCATCGTTTTAACAGTCGCTTGAGTTCCCACAGGCATAAAGGTTGGTGTCTCAATAACTCCGTGAGGAGTGTGTACACGCCCGAGACGGGCTCCCGATTGCTTGCAGGTTTTGATATGTTCGTATCTTATTGCTGGTGCCATATTTTCTCTACCATCCTTAATTAATAAATGAACATTGCATCCCCGAAGCTGAAAAACCGATATTGTCGGTCAATCGCCTCCTGGTAAGCATGCATAATATTCTCCCTGCCCGCCAGTGCGCTGACCAGCATAACCAAGGTGGATTTGGGCAAATGAAAATTCGTAATCATCGCATCCACCACACGGAATTCATAGCCTGGATAAATAAAAATCTGTGTCCAGCCACTACTGGCCTCTAATACTCCATCACCAAATTTATTACCCACCGTCTCCAGCGTCCGGCAACTGGTCGTCCCCACCGCCACGACTCTTCCACCGCGCGCCTTGGTTTCATTGAGCACATCGGCTGTTTCCTGTGACAATGAATAGTATTCTTCATGCATTACATGCTCTTCAATCGTATCCACAGACATCGGTCTGAACGTCCCTAAGCCAACATGAAGTGTGATAAAGGCAACGGTAACGCCCTTCTTTTTAATCTGGTCCAGCAATTCTTCTGTAAAGTGCAGCCCTGCCGTTGGAGCCGCAGCCGAACCTTCATGCCGAGCATAAACGGTCTGATAGCGCTCGCGGTCATCCAGTTGTTCCTTGATATACGGCGGAAGCGGCATTTGGCCCAAGCGGTCCAATATCTCCTGGAAAATACCGTCATATGAAAATGACAGTACCCTGCCGCCCATATCTCCTTCTTCCTCAATTACTGCTTTCAGCTCATCACCGAAAACGATAACAGCACCCTTTTTCAGCTTTTTACCAGGTTTCACCAATGCTTCCCATCGGTCCCCTTGCAGTTGCTTAAGCAACAAAACCTCAGCCTTAGCTCCCGTGTCTTCCTTGATGCCAAACAAGCGTGCAGGAATCACTCTCGTATCGTTTAATACCAACGTATCCCCTGGTTGGAGATACTGCACAATATCCGAAAACGTATGATGGCCCACTTCACCGTTATTTTTGTTTAATGTCAGTAATCTGGAAGCGCTCCGATCAAGCAAAGGCGTCTGTGCAATTAATGTTTCAGGCAGTTCAAAATCGTAGTCGTTTACGTTCATATATTGGTCAGTCCTTAACTATATCCACATTTTTATAATAGTGTTGCAAAATTTTCTTGTAATCATACCCCTGCTCGGCCAAACCATTGGCACCCCATTGGGATAAGCCCAAACCATGACCATTTCCTTTACCTGTAAAAATAAAGCTTTGTGTTTTGTCAATGACTCGTGCATGACGATCTTCATTCATGACGATCACCCCGTTACCACTTGAAGTACTGCTGCCAGATGCGGACAGGATTTGAGTGCCTTGTGTACCACTTACATGAGAAGTAGCCCCATCAGCGCCTAATACAGTATAACTTCCGGTACTCGCAATATCAAACAGTGTGCTCGGGAGTCCGCCCATTGCTGAGCGAAACATATCCGGATACTTCACTTTCAAAGGGGATCCGTTCGCTTCAACCTCCAACACTCGCCCTGATGGACCACGTTTGGTGACATCGAGGTGATTAATAGAGGAAGGCACTGTACCCGTTACTTTTCCTTGCAGGGATTTAGCAAGCTGAGCTGACGTAAAGGGCCCCCTCACCCATGCATAGTCTCCGGACTGAGGCACCTTTTCTAATACAATGATCTCTTCACCCGGCTGCGCCTTGGCTATTGGTGTAACCGTCGATTGAATTTGGGGAATAGGACGCACATTTGTATTTTCCGCAGTGACGGTGATTTTGTCTAACCCCGCTTCTGTGACACCCTCCAGTTCCTTAGCATTATCCTCACGAATATACCCTGTCTTGCCACTGGAGAGAAGTACATGATACCATTCCTGTGCTCCTTTTTGCGCCGAAGTATCCCCCGAGCTGTCTACGCTAGCAAAGGCTTCGCCACCACTGTTCCACACCTCAGAAGCATCTGCTGTCACACCGCCCGCATTAGATGAAAATACAGCTTCGACCACTTTGCCGCCACTTTTAATGACTTCACCAGCTGTTGCATCTACAGCCTCATTGACATTGGCATGTTCCGAGCTCTTCCCGTTGTAAGCCTGGCTTAACGTGCCATCTACCACATTGCCGATCTGAAACCGATTGCCTTGGGCAAGCGCATAGCTACGAGCCGCTACCGCTTGAGCCTTGAGCGCTTCATCTGGCCATGAGGAATAGACCTCTGCTCCTACCACGGAATACAAATACTGCTCCAAAGGGACTTCGTTCACAAGCGCCAGCTGGCCTGACGTCATGCCAACCTCCATCTCGCCACGATATGTACGCTGTGATCTTTCCATCACTTGTACTCCATTATTACCGCCGTTGACAATTACCTTGCTATTATCAGAACCACTTAGCATGTAATGAGACATCACCTGCGAGCCGGTCGTGACTCCTGCTTCCTGTCTTATAATGAGGCCGGCTTGAGTAGCATTAACTTTAGACAACGTGAGTCTCGGTTGCTTGCTCTCCAACTCAGTTTTCAAAGCCAACAGCTTGCTGTCATTACTTTCTTCTCCAACCCACACAGCATACTGACCTCTTGATTGAATCACAGTAAAAGCATCAAAGCCCGCCGCAGCAATTGTCGTTCGAACGAGATTAGCTTCCTGCTCGCTTCCGTAGCTTCCAGTGGACCAATGCTTGTTTCCCTTCACCTCGGCCTGCGCTCCGGTTGCCGAGGAAATCCGCTGTACAGCAGCCTGCGCAGACTGTTCACTAGCATATATTCCCGCGTACACTTGATACACAGAGCTACCATTTTTTGAACCGATAAAAACCGTAGGTTTATCATTAGTCTTTTGCAGGGCTTGCGCCGCTTTTATCGCCGCTGCTTCATTTCCTTCAAGTACCTTCACCCGATAGCTGTCTACACTAAAACGAGCTGTACTGTCTGGCAGTCCCATCCAAGTTTGAAAGCTGCCTCCACTGTTCTGTCCAACACTCAGACCTCCTGATGATTTCAAGGTTACAGCGGGGACTGTCGCTTTATATTTGCTACCTAGATCCGCAAAAATCACTACACGAATATCCTCTTGGGCAGCGGCAGCGTGAACGCCTGAAGACCAAGGTATGCACACTGTAGCTAATACCATAATCGCTGCTGCTCGTTTGGCCCGGCCCATCCATGCACCGAAAATACTTTCTCGGTTAAATGCTTTTCCACTCATTTCTGGCTCCCCCAATCTAGCTGCCTAGCACTTATATTTGCGTAATTTATCGGGCTCTCGATCCTTGTCTGTCCCTTTAAATACATCGGCGGAATAAACCAAAATATAAACCCGCCAAAATCTTACTTATACTCTCATTCCCTCAGTCATCCGTCAGCCGATATCGTATTCACCATACTGCATGTAACCATGCAATAATTTTTTAAAAAAAGTGCATCATGTTTCCTAATCACCGTGGATCCGTTGGCATGGGGATTCCAAGGTGGGCATATGCCGCCGGAGTCACTGTTCGTCCCCGAGGTGTTCTTTGTAAAAGACCAATTTGTAACAAATAGGGTTCATACACGTCCTCAATAGTCTGACTCTCTTCACCAATGGTTGCAGCAATTGTGTCCAATCCTACAGGCCCACCCCGGAAAGAATGAATCATGGCCTTAAGCATTTTATGATCAATTTCATCCAGCCCGAGTGGATCTATTTGAAGTCTCTTTAGCGCCTCTGCAGCTAACTCAGAATGAATAATACCGTCTCCGGCAACCTGGGCAAAATCACGCACCCTTTTTAACAGCCGGTTAGCAATACGCGGGGTCCCCCGTGAACGCAATGCGATTTCCTCCGCCGCATCCCCAACAATCTCAATCTCCATAATATCCGCATTTCTGGACACGATGTAAGCCAGCTCGTCTGTCGTATAAAACTCTAATCGACTAATAACACCAAACCGGTCACGCAATGGCGCAGAGAGCAGTCCAGCACGCGTAGTGGCCCCTATAAGGGTAAAGGGTGGCAAATCCAGGCGGACCGAACGCGCACTCGGGCCTTTACCAATCATAATGTCCAGCGCAAAATCCTCCATCGCCGGATACATGACTTCTTCCACCGTACGATGAAGGCGATGAATCTCATCAATGAACAAAACATCACCCTCTTGAAGATTGGTCAGCAATGCTGCCAAATCTCCCGGTCTTTCAATTGCAGGACCTGAAGTCGTACGAAGATTAACCCCCAACTCATTGGCGATAATGTTAGCAAGAGTAGTTTTACCCAACCCAGGCGGTCCGTACAACAGTACATGATCCAACGCTTCTTTACGCATTTTGGCCGCTTCAATATATACTTTCAGATTTTCCTTAACCTGATTTTGCCCGATATATTCATTTAGATAACGGGGGCGAAGGCTTAGCTCCGCCGTCTGGTCTTCCATCATCAAATTGGCGGAAATAATCCGGTCATCCATATTCCATCGCTCCTCTTTTCACCAGACACTTGTTAACGGACATCCGCGTCCTATCCGGCAAACAACAGTTGCAAAGCCCGCTTCATCAAAATATCGGCAGATTCATCAGGTTTTGCATCTTTCTTCATTCTGCTCCATACCTTATCCAACTCAGTATCAGTATAACCGAGGGCCTTGAGCGCCTCACGGGCCTCGCCCCAATATGAACCTTCGCCTTCTTCTACGACAGGCTCAGCAAACAATCCGGTTGCCATCCCTAACGAGCCAATACCGTCCAGCTTGTCTTTCAAATCCAGAATCATACGTTGTGCCGTCTTTTTACCGATCCCCGGTAACTTGGTGAGAAATGTGATATTCTCCTGATAAATCGCCGTTACCACATGAGCAGGCGTACCGCCTCCTAAAATACCAAGCGCAACACGCGGTCCAATACCAGATACATCAATCAGTTTACGGAATAGCTGCTGCTCCTCACGGGTCGCAAAACCGAACAGTAAAATAGCATCTTCCCTTACATGATGGTGAATATAAATAACCACTGAACCTTCAGTTTTGGCGAACGCGTAAGGATTCGGACAAAATACCCGGTACCCTACACCCTGTACATCTAAAACGACATATTCATTTTCCAAATGGGCCACAGAACCACGCAAGAAATCTATCATTTTCGCAATACCTCATTTAATTTTGAATTTAGTCCATAGGAGTGCGCATGACAAATAGCCACCGCCAAAGCATCCGCTACATCGTCCGGTTTCGGCACAGTTTGAAGCTTTAGAAACATTCTAACCATTTCTTGTACCTGTTTCTTCTCAGCCTTACCATACCCTACAATAGCCTGCTTTACCTGCATCGGCGTGTATTCACCTATAGGCAAATTACGTTGTTTTGCAGCCAGCACCAGCACCCCACGTGCCTGACTTACAGACATAGCGGTTGTAACGTTGCGATTAAAAAAGAGCTTTTCCAGTGCTACCGCATCAGGCTTATATTTATCTATTAATTGCAACATGCCTTCATACACATGAAGCAGCCTTTCTTCTTCCGGTGTATGAGCCTCCGTCTGGATGCAGCCATACTGCACAGGCACCACTTTACTGCCAATCTTGTCTACAAACCCGAAGCCCACAATAGCAATACCCGGATCAATTCCTAGAAAACGCAAAAAAATCTCTCCCCTATCGCTCAATCATGGCGTAACTAATCAATAGCCAGCGTTATCCTGAATATACTCACGGTCAAATACCATATAAAGCGAACATATGTGTCGTTCTTTTCATTATAACAAAACTTTGTATCTAATAGAGGAAAAAATTTAAACATGAGTAAAAACATAAAAAGAGACGCTTCAAGCCTTACCTCATGGGCAAAGCCTAACGTCTCGCAGTTGTAATCAATAGTGCTGTTTTAATACCCTCTGTGTTCGCTCCACGGCAAAGTCACTAAAAGTGGAAATTACACTGTTATACTCATTTATATCCTGTACACGGATTCCCTGCTGAAGTTGTTTATACACCCCTTCTGGCAAGGCCGTCTCCATGGAACCCACATCCAATTGAAAAAAAGTGCGGATTACTTTTTCTCTTTTAGGCAGCCCTTCATACAATGTAAGCTGGCCGTCAGTGCTCAAACCCATGTATCCACGCTCTTTGCATGACTCTGACAAGTCTTCCACCCTGCGTTCCAGCCACACCTCTCCTTTGGTATTAAGTCGTCCCTTCCAATCGGGATGTTGCTTCAGTAAGGTCTCTAGCTGCTGTGAACTTAGCGTTCCCAAGGAAAGTGTTTCCGTACCACATACGTAGGTGGTTAACAGACGGGTCTTCCTGCTTATACCGGAAGCACGAATACTTTGTAATAGTTGCATATGTGAGGAGTGATCTTCAGTTGGACCCAGATGTGAAGCCTCCTCCATGCCCTCCTCTGCCATGACGGTAGTAGCGAGTGGCTGTGACAACATAGCCTGCATATAATTCGATAACAGAATACCCAACCCTGCCAGCAAACAAGCCGCGCCCAAAATGCTACAGGCCCACACTGTTCTTCTCCACTGTTTCCAGCGCCGTTTCATCTGTTTTTTCCAACTTAATCGCTTCACAGTAATCCCTTCCGTCCCACTTTTTGTGTTAGTGTGACCTGGCGATTACTGATTTATACAAAAAGATAATTAATATAACAAAAAAGCCGCTGCTTCCAGCGACTTTCCTTTTGAATCGGGATGACACGATTTGAACATGCGACCCCCTGGTCCCAAACCAGGTGCTCTACCAAGCTGAGCTACATCCCGAAATACATGCCGGTGAGAGGACTCGAACCTCCACGGTTTCCCTCACGATTTTGAGTCGCGCGCGTCTGCCAATTCCGCCACACCGGCTTATGAAGTTAATGGCGCGCCCTGAGAGATTCGAACTCCCGGCCTTTTGATTCGTAGTCAAACGCTCTATCCAGCTGAGCTAAGGGCGCAAATATGGAGCGGACGACGGGAATCGAACCCGCGACCCTCGCCTTGGCAAGGCGATGCTCTACCGCTGAGCCACGTCCGCAATATCATTATATCCATGACATATAAGTGCATGAATGGTGAGCCATGAAGGACTCGAACCTTCGACACCCTGATTAAAAGTCAGGTGCTCTACCAACTGAGCTAATGGCTCCCAACAGGGTAACATAACTTTGTGAAAATGGCGGAACTGACGGGATTCGAACCCGCGATCTCCTGCGTGACAGGCAGGCATGTTAGGCCTCTACACCACAGTTCCATAGCAGTTTACATTCAAAAGTTAATTGGTTGCGGGGGCAGGATTTGAACCTGCGACCTTCGGGTTATGAGCCCGACGAGCTACCGAACTGCTCCACCCCGCGATAATATTAGGGACTGCTATTTAAATAAATGGTGGAGGCTGAGGGGCTCGAACCCCCGACCCTCTGCTTGTAAGGCAGATGCTCTCCCAGCTGAGCTAAGCCTCCATACTACTTATGACCCGTAGGGGATTCGAACCCCTGTTACCTCCGTGAAAGGGAGGTGTCTTAACCCCTTGACCAACGGGCCATACAATAAAATAATTATGGCGGAGAGAGAGGGATTCGAACCCTCGAGACGCTTTTGGCGCCTACACGATTTCCAATCGTGCTCCTTCGGCCAACTCGGACACCTCTCCATATGGCTCCCCGAACAGGACTCGAACCTGTGACAACTCGATTAACAGTCGAGTGCTCTACCAACTGAGCTATCAGGGAATAATAATCATAAAGCTCTGCTTGGCGACGTCCTACTCTCCCAGGACCCTGCGGTCCAAGTACCATCGGCGCTGGAGGGCTTAACGGTCGTGTTCGGGATGGGTACGTGTGGAACCCCTCCGCTATCGCCACCAAACATGAATTTGCTACGCAAATTCTTCCGTACGGCTATTCAGTTCATCACTTATCGTGTGAATGAATAGCCATGCGCTTGTTGTATGTCACTTGTACATACCTTCAAGGTTACACCCTGAAAACTGGATCCGAAACTCATTGCGTCTTATCTTAGGATAAGCCCTCGACCGATTAGTATTGGTCAGCTCCATGCATTACTGCACTTCCACCCCCAACCTATCTACCTCGTCGTCTTCAAGGGGTCTTACATACTGGGAAATCTCATCTTGAGGGGGGCTTCACGCTTAGATGCTTTCAGCGCTTATCCCTTCCGTACATAGCTACCCAGCGGTGCTCCTGGCGGAACAACTGGTACACCAGCGGTACGTCCATCCCGGTC